>QIFC01000027.1 GCA_003228685.1 Chloroflexota bacterium | reverse complement strand
TCTCCCGAGCACTCAGCTGCGCGCGCATATAGGTGGAGTCTGGCACGCGTCCGAGGAGGTCCGGAACCTGCATCTGACGGATAATCTCCGCTTGGTGGTCCGCCACACTGGTGGGTAGAGCTCCTTCGAATGAATCGTCGAAGCGGTCCACCCGACATAGGTACAGCGACTTCGTTTCCAAGAGGCTCTGGAATCTGTCGATGGACATGTATCGCCAGAGGGTAGCCGCCGTTCCCGGCTGCGACACCCTTGGCCACTCCTTGAAGACGATGTTCATTCGCACGTTTCGTCTGCCTAACGCCCTGGTGTTCACCTGCGGCGCGCGAAGCGCGCTGTCGTTAGGCCGCTGCACCTTCTCTATCCCGGCACCAACGCCAGGCACGCCCCCACCAGATCCTGAACCACCGCACATGCGTACTCCTCATCGTTCCCTCGTGTCGCCTTGATGATCTTTCCCCCTTCCTCCCGTACGCGACGGACACTTTCGGCGAGGTCGCCAACGGGGAGGTAGATCATCCACATAGGCGGCAGACCCAGGTTCACGCCGCGCGCATGGCAGACTCCCGCCGCTGGGTTCCCATCATCGCCGAACATTTTGTAGTCGGCGTAACGCTCGCTCCCGTCCTCCATCTCGACGTCCTGCACTGACCAGTCAACGACCTGTCTATAGAAGTCACGGGTTGCCGAGGCGTCGGAGACCGTCAGGTCGAGCCAGGAGATGAGACCCACACGCGCCGCGGCGCCGTCAGCCGGGGGGACCGCCTCCGCAGGAACGACTGGGATGATCCCGAATGCCGCCCCATTCGGATCGAGTAGCACCGCCCATTGACTATTCCCATCGCCGTCTTTGGCATGCATGAGCTCGCTCCCGCCCAGATCGAGCGCACGCTTCACACTGGCTGCGACTTCAGCGACCTGAATGTGCGGCATCCATTGGAGCGGAAGGTGAGCATATTCCGCGCTGCGCGCGCCCAAGCCGATGATCGGCATGCCCAGGTTGTTCATCAGGTCCTCGCGCCAAAGCGGGTTCTCGCCCGTGGTGAGTACGCGTGAGTAGAAGCGCACTTCACGTTCGTGCTCGGGAACGGCGATGTCGGCGCTGAGTATTCCGCCGACGCGCGGGACAAGGGGGTCACTCATGGTTCGCGTCCTGGTTGGCATCACGTTGGGTGGCGCGTGAAGGCTCATTTGCCAGACATCGTAGTTCAAATGGGCTCGCAATCGCGAGCAACGATTCTCGAAGCAGAGGCCCAAGACCTTCTCGAGGAGTCGTGCGAGGTGAAGTTACATTTCGCGCGCGTTGATCCCGAGGCGGCCTAACGGACCTGCCGTTCAGCTGCCGGGCAAAGCCCGGTCTGCTGCAACGGCGTGTTAGCCGGCATCGTCCTTTCTCGATTGCGAAATAGCTGCACCAATCGCAGCACCTAGCGCAACTCCAAGCGCCAGCCCTACGCCGACGTTGCCCAACGCTGCTCCCAAAGCTGTGCCGAGGGCGGTACCCATTGCGACACCAGCTGCCAGGTAGTTCGAACGTCGGTCCTCCTGAGCCTCCGGCTTTTCACTCATTCGGCTTCCGAGTCTCCTGTCCGGCTAACGGCTCCCTGCTCAGCGGTCCGGCCGCCGAA
>QIFC01000106.1 GCA_003228685.1 Chloroflexota bacterium | reverse complement strand
ATTCTGCAGTTTCAACCGCCTTATCGGGCGTCACTTCGGCCGCGCCGGCCAGCCAAGCTCATCTTCGCCTCCGCCCCGGGACTTTCTGCCGGCACGCGCTCGATCTAAACCACCTTGCGCGATTCAGCGCCATGTATGCGAACCCCAAGGGCAAGCGCAGAGTTTATCCGCCGATCACTTAGGAATGGATCCGAAATAACTTCCCGATTTCTCCGGAGATGTGTTACGATCCCGTCGTGGCTTGGAGGAGCGCTAGGTTTCAGTCAAGGATGACTGTATGGAACGCTACGATGTGGTGATTGAGCGGACGATGAGGCGGTTCTTCGATTCGCTGTCGGAGAAGGATCGCAGGCGGTACGCGGCGGTCGAGGCAGCCAAACTCGGGCATGGCGGCGTCGAATACATAGCACAGGTCTTGGGCTGCGACCCCAAGACCATCCAGCGGGGGCGGGAAGAACTGGAGCAGTCGGAGGATCCAGCCGCAGGCCGAGTTCGAAAAAAAGGGGTGGACGCCGGCGGCTGATCGACATCTGTCCGCGACTGGAGCATAACTTCCTGGACGTGCTGCGGGACCACACAGCCGGCGACCCGATGCGGGACGACGTCAAGTGGACCGACCTGACGCGGCGTGAGATTTCCCAGCGGCTGTCGGAGCGCGGGACGCCCGTCGGGCAGGGCGTGGTCAAGCAGTTGCTCAAGCGGCACGGGTACGTGAAACGCAAGGCTCAGAAGGTCAAGGCGATGGGGCCTCGACATCCTGATCGCAACGCTCAATTTGAGAACATCGCCCGACTCAAGCAGGAGTACCTGGAGGCGGACCAGCCGGTCGTGAGCATGGACGCGAAAAAGAAGGAATTGCTGGGCAACTTCTACCGCAACGGTAAGTTGTACACCCAGGAGGCTATCGAGGTGTTTGACCACGACTTCCCCAGTGCCGCCAGCGGGGCAGTGTTCCCGCACGGTCTGTACGACATGGGTCTCAACCGCGGGCACATCAACCTGGGCACCAGTCACGAAACCAGCCAGTTCGCCTGCGACAGCATCGAGCATTGGTGGCAGCAGCACGGACGCCATCAGTACCCGCAGGCGACGCGATTGTTGCTACTGTGCGATGGCGGGGGCAGCAACAGCGCCAACCGGTACGTGTTCAAGGAGGAGTTGCAAAAACTGGCGGATCGGCTGGGGTTGGAGATCCGCGTGGCGCACTACCCGCCATACTGTTCCAAGTACAACCCGATCGAGCACCGCCTGTTCCCGCACGTGACTCGCGCCTGCCAGGGTGTGGTGTTCCATACGGTTTGGGTAGTCAAAGAGTTAATGGAGAAAACCAAGACTCGCACCGGGCTGAAGGTGACCGTGGATATCCTGGACAAGACCTACGAGATTGGCCGCAAATGCGCCAAGGGATTCAAGAAGAACATGAAGATAGTCTTCGATAGCTTCCTGCCCAAATGGAACTACCGGGCCATCCCCGCCGTCGCGTAAATCGGGAAGTTATTTCGACGGCGTTCCTTAACAAACGCCCGTCCTG
>QIFC01000091.1 GCA_003228685.1 Chloroflexota bacterium | reverse complement strand
TGATGCACATCTCCTTCGAGGGCAACGAGCTGGAGGATCCCTGGACCGAACCCGCGGAAGGCATGTGGCGCTGGACCCGCTCGCCCGAGGATGCTCCCGACGAGCCGCACAGCCTGCGACTGACCTTCGAGCGTGGTGACATCGTCGCCATCGACGATCAGGCCTCGACGCCCGGCAAGATCATCGCCGAGCTCAACCGTCTGGGGAGTAGGCACGGTGTCGGCCGTCTGGACATCGTCGAGAATCGCTACGTGGGCATGAAGGCACGGGGCTGCTACGAGACGCCGGGCGGCACTATCATGCTCAGGGCCCACCGAGCTATCGAGTCCATAACCCTCGACCGTGAAATTGCACACCTGAAAGATGAGCTCATGCCCCGCTACGCGAAGCTCATCTACCAGGGCTACTGGTGGAGCCCGGAACGTCGCTCGTTGCAGACTCTCATCGACGCATCGCAGCAACCGGTCAACGGCGAAGTGCGCCTCAAGCTCTTCAAGGGCAACGTCATGGTGACGGGACGGCGATCGATGAGCGACAGCCTCTACGACCCGGCCACCGTGACCTTCGAAGACGACCGCGGCGCCTACGATCAAAGAGACGCCGCCGGCTTCATCCGCCTGAATGCTCTGCGAATGCGTATCGCCGCCCGCAAGGGCAGATAAGACGTGGCGTCCGGCTCGACCAGGGTCATCATCGCCGCGCTCATTGGCAACGCCCTGATTGCCGTCACCAAGTTCGTCGCCGCCGCCTACACGGGCAGCTCCGCCATGCTCTCGGAGGGCGTGCACTCGGTGGTGGACACGGGCAATCAGGCGCTGCTGCTGTTCGGCCTCAAGCAATCGCGCAAACCGCCGGACGAGGAGTTTCCCTTCGGCTATGGCAAGGAAGTCTACTTCTGGAGCTTCGTGGTTGCGATATTGCTGTTCGCCGGGGGCGCCGGCGTGTCGCTCTACGAGGGTGTCGTGCGAGTGATGACTCCGCGTCCGGTCGAGAATGTCTTCATCAACTACATCGTGCTCGGGTTCGCGATGGTCTTCGAAGGTGGAGCCTGGTATATCGCCTTCAAGGAGTTCGGCCGCGTCAAAGGCAGTCGCGGCTACATCGATGCCGTGCAGCAGGGCAAGGATCCGACGTTTTTCGTCGTCCTGTTCGAGGACTCCGCGGCAATGCTGGGACTGACGGTCGCCTTTCTGGGCGTGTGGCTGGGAGACGTGACCGGACTCACCATCTTCGATGGCATCGCCTCGATCATCATCGGCCTGATACTCGCAGGCACCGCCGCGTGGCTCGCCTACGAGACCAAGGGACTTCTCATCGGCGAACGCGCCAACCGTGAAGTAGTGGATGGCATCCGGCGCATCGTCAGGGCCCAGCCGGTGGTACGGCACGTCAACGAGGTTCTCACCATGCACATGGGTCCGGAGTTCATTCTCGTCAATATCAGCGTCGACTTCGCGGACAACATACGAGCCGGCGAGATAGAGGATACCGCAGCGCATATGGACCACCAGATCAAGACCAGCTTCCCCAAAGTCAAGCGCGTCTTCATCGAGGCCGAAGCGCGCCGGGGGTGGAAGCCGTCGAGCATTTCACGCTGACTCGCCCGCGGGAGGCCCCTTACAGGTGCCTTACAAAGGCCCGGCAGGGCTTTGCACAGC
>QIFC01000075.1 GCA_003228685.1 Chloroflexota bacterium | reverse complement strand
GTTCGACACGGGAGACACGCGCCTGCGCGTCCAGCTTCAGGCGAGCCTCTAGTCCTAAAACAAGCGACCCTTGAGGCCTCGTTGGATCTGCCGGCGGCGTAGGCGAGCGGGGGTCGTGGAGGGCATGGATCCCCATCGGGCGAAGCCCGATGGGGATCTAAGTTGTGCAGGTTCGTTCGCGGCTCCGTTCTTCGCTCGATGTCGTGGTTCGTAGCGCCGACCTGCCCGGGCCTCATTGCGTCGGGCAGGCCTCGGTTCACAAGGCGGCGAGGAGTCGGAAGAGGATGTGCATGTCTGGGCGCCAGCCGAGAATGCGGAAGACTAAGCGCCGACCGGAACGGAGGACCTGCGCCGGCACGAGCATGAAGCGCTGGATGAACGTCCGGAACTCCATGCGAAGGACACGTTTGCGCTCGGCTTCATGCTTGTGGCGCCAGCGCGGTACGACGGGTATGAGCAACGCAAACCAAGTTTTGAGCGACCAGGCGAGCGAGACGATGACCATGTACGCCCAGTTCGCTTCCAAGGTGTTGAGCGGCGCGTGCAACGACCGCATCCCGCCCTTGAGTTGCGCGATGAGGTTCTCTTGGTTGCATCGCCCGTTGGCCTCGCGGACCACGTCCTCGGGGGACATGGAGCGGTCGTTCGTGATGTAGAAGAAGTAGCGGCACTTGTGCCCCATGCAGCGCTGCCCCCTCTCCTCCACGATTGTCTTGCGAAGCACGACGAAGCGGTACGCGCGCTTTGCCTTGGTGGGCTTGTGCTCGAACTCCGCGAGGTCTTCGCGCTCGAGTCGCTGGTTGAGATAGCCGCGCACGCGGACGATCTCCTCCTTCACCCGAGGTTGCTTGGCCCGCTGCTCGCGCTGCTCGAACAACACGCCGGCCTTGCGCACGAGCTCGCCGTAGTCGTCGTCGTCGAGGTCTTCGGCCCGTGCGACCAGGGGTTTGTACGCGCCGTAACCGAATACGAAGCGGACACCGTCATCGTCCCAGCGGTCGATGTGGGCGGTCTGGGAGAAGTCGGTATCGCCGCGCAAGAGGATGTCGCTCCAGCCGCCACGCCGGCACAGCACGATCGCACGGTCGAAGTAGTCGGCCGCGCCTTCGTGCGATGGGCGGTTGCCGCTGCGGTTGACGAGGAAGAGCACCTCCCCGGTGTTCGCCAACGAGATGACGAGCGGGTGGTAACCCCAGGTGCCCTTGTAGGAAATGTCCATTCCCTGCTTGCACTCGCCGTCCGTCGTCACGACCGATCCGTCACCGTCGATCCGTGCCGTCTCCTCGAAGAACGAGGAAGGTTGCTTGTGCCAGACCCCGACGCGCACGTCGTTCAGGATGTCCATGAGCTGCACGATGAGCCCGCTGTCGAAACGGCGACAGAAGTCGCCGGCAGTCGTGGGGTCGGGGATCGTCCGCGCGCCGAGAGCGTCGAGGTACGCAGCGTCGTTGCGACGGATCTCGATGTCGTCCAGAGTGCGTCCGCCGCAGAGCGTGTTGTACGAGATGTTCAGGACGTGGTCGGCCTCGCTGTACGGGAGACGCAGCTTCAAGATCGACAACCGCCTGTCGAGCGCCTCCACCAGCCCGATGCTCTTCGCGAGCTTATGAATCGCGCCGATGCCGCCGCTGGAGATCGCCTGCGCTCGCTCGGCCATCTCGTAG
>QIFC01000086.1 GCA_003228685.1 Chloroflexota bacterium | reverse complement strand
CCTAGCAGCCTGTCGGACTTTCCACGACAGGGCAAAGAGAATGTGATATGTGAGGGTTGAAGCGGTTGGGTGGATGTGGAGGAGAGGATGAGCGGACGTTTTGTGAGCATGGACCGCGACACGGCGTACCTGTTGCCGCCGTCGGTACAGGAGTGGCTGCCGGAGGATCACCTGGCGCGGTTCGTTGTTGAGATCGTGGAGGGGATGAATCTCGGCGAGCTGACTGAGGCGTACCGAGGCCGCGGGTCGGACGCGTATCACCCGGCGATGATGGTGGCGCTGTTGTTCTACGGGTATGCGACGGGTGTATTTTCGAGCCGGAAGCTGGAGCGGGCGACGTACGACTCGGTGGCGTTTCGATATGTGGCGGCCAACGCTCACCCGGACCACGATACGATTGCAGTCTTCCGCAAGCGGTTCCTTGGGGAGTTGAGCGGTCTGTTTGTGGAGATACTGAACGTGGCGCATCAGATGGGTCTGTTGAAGCTGGGGAAGGTGAGCTTGGACGGGACGAAGGTGCATGCCAACGCGTCCAAGCACAGCGCCCTGAGCTGGGAGCATGCGTGCAAGATCGAAGCACAATTGAAGGCCGAGGTGGAGCAGTTGATGCGTCTGGCCGAGGAAGCCGACGCAGCAGATATTCCCGACGGCATGAGCGTGCCCGAAGAGTTGCAGCGGCGCGAAGAGCGCCTGGCGGCGATCGCAGAAGCGAAGGCTGCGATCGAGGCACGGGCAGCCGAGCGCTACGCGCGCGAGCAGGCCGCCTACGAAGAGAAGATGGCGGCGCGCAAGGCGAAGGAAAAGAGCGAGGGCCGCAAGCCAAGGGGTAAGCCGCCGACCCAACCGCAGGCAGGGCCCCGACCGAAGGACCAGGTGAACCTCACCGACGCCGACTCGCGCATCATGCCGGGATCGGGCGGCGGGTTCGAGCAGGCGTACAACGCGCAAGCGACCGTCGATGTGGACACGATGCTGGTGGTCGAGCAACACGTCAGCCAGAGCCCGAACGACAAGCTGGAAGTGAATCCGACGCTTGCCAATCTCGACGCTGTCGCCCCGGTGATCGGTAAGGCCGAGGCGCTGCTGGCCGACACGGGCTACTTCAGCGCAGACAACGTCGATCAGTGCCACGCGCACGAAGTGGAGCCCTACATCGCGGCCGGCCGCGACGCTCATTACCCACCGCTTGCACAACGGATGAACGGCCCCGCGCCGCTTGCGCCTGATGCCAGCCCGGTCGAGCGAATGAAGCATCGACTGCGAACCCCCGACGGGCGGGCGATCTACGCAAAGCGCAAGTGCACGGTGGAGCCGACTTTCGGCATTATCAAATCCGTCCTCGGGTTCCGCCAGTTTCTGCTCCGCGGTCTGCAGGCAGTCGAGCACGAATGGACCTTGGTGTGCATCGGTTGGAACCTAAAGCGAATGCACCGGCTACACATGGCCGCCTGACGGCCGAATCGAGGCGATTGATGATGTTTCTACGGGCCTCAGCGCCGCAGTTTCCGCTCCAGGCCCCAATATGCGGCCGTTGGCGGCGCGTTTCTGACATGTTCCGCCTGATCGCCAGAATTCCTCCCGCTCGGCGACCTGCGAGACAATCAATCACTTCAAGACCGACAGGCTGCTAGGGAGGGCGAGCGTCCCCGCGAGCCGTGGACCGATCTTTTGGGAGGGCGAGCGTCC
>QIFC01000127.1 GCA_003228685.1 Chloroflexota bacterium | reverse complement strand
TTCTCGGTGAGTTCCGGTTCCTGGTCCCCGCCGAATTTCTCTCCCTGAGGTTGGCGTTGTGTCACCATAGTGCTCCTTAGAACTTCAGGCCGGCTTCGCGGGCGCCCGTCGCGAGCGCCTTCACGCGGCCGTGGAACTGATAGCCACCACGGTCGAAGACGACGGTGCTGACGCCTTGCTCTTTCGCGCGCTTGCCAATCAGCTCACCAACGAGCTTGGCAACGTCGCTCTTCTGCTTGCCTTTGGCCTCGCCACGCGCATCGGCTTCGACATCGGATGCGGCGGCAATCGTATGGCCGCGATCGTCGTCGATGACCTGCGCGTAGATGTGCGTGAGGCTGCGATACACGCACAGTCGCGGCTTCTCGTCTGTTCCGTGCACGCGCTTGCGTACTCGGAGGTGGCGTCGGATGCGGGCGGCGTGGGCAGTCTTGGACCGTTTCATTATTGCATCATCGTCTTGCCGGCCTTGCCGGCCTTGCGGCGAACGTGCTCGCCTTCATAGCGGATGCCTTTGCCCTTGTAGGGCTCCGGTGGCCTCACGTGGCGGATCTCAGCGGCTATCTGGCCAACCTGCTCTTTGTCGCTGCCGCTGATGATGATCCTGTCGTTTCCTTCGATCTCGAACGTGATGCCGTTCGGCGCCGCAACGTCAACGGTGTGCGAGAAGCCGACGGCGAGCTGGATGTTCTTGCCCATCCGCTGTACCCGGTAGCCCACGCCATGCATCTCCAGCGTCTTCTTGAAGCCCGTTTCTACGCCGAGCACCATGTTGGCCAGCAGGGAGCGTGTCAGCCCGTGCAGCGCTCGATGGTTGGGCCGATCGCTCGGCCGGGTCACGATGATTTCGCTATTGTCCAGCACGACGCGCATATCGGGGTGCACCTCTCGGTGCAGTTCGCCGTTCTTGCCTTTGATCGTGACCGACTGGCCGTCGATCTTCACGTCGACGCTGGACGGTATGGGAATCGGCTGTTTTCCTACTCGCGACATTTCGACCTACCAGACGTAGCAGAGCACCTCGCCACCCGTCTTCTGACGCCAGGCCTGCTGTCCGGCCATGATGCCCTTGGGCGTCGAAAGGATGGCGATGCCCAGCCCGTTAAATACGCGAGGTATCTCTCGTTTCTGTACGTAAACGCGCAGGCCGGGGCGGCTAACCCGCTTGAGGCCCGTCAGCAGTGGCTCGTTGTTCCCCGTGTAGTTCAATTGTACGCGGAAGAATCGCCGGGGACCCTCCTCGAACGAATCATAGTCGCGGATGAAGCCTTCGTCCTTGAGGACCTTGGCGATAGCCAGCTTCATCTTGGAAGCGGGGATCGTGACGTGGTCGTGTCGCACCGCAACGGCGTTGCGGATGCGGGTGAGCATGTCAGCGATCGGGTCCGTCATCGTCATCGCGCTAACCCCCTTACCAACTCGACTTCTTCACGCCGGGCAGCTTGCCCTGGAGGGCGAGTGTGCGGAAGCAAATGCGACAGAGCGCAAAGTAGCGCATGACCGCGCGTGGCCTGCCGCATTGCTGACAGCGCCGGACCTTGCGTGTCGAGAACTTTGGTGGCCTGTTGGCCTTTTCTACGAGCGCCTTTCTCGCCATGTTGCCTCCTACGTTCCTTTGCTGAAGGGCATGCCCAACAGCTCCAGCAGCCGCATTCCCTCTTCGTCCGTGCGGGCTGTGGACACGATGTTGATCTGCATTCCTCGCACCCGGTCGATCTTGTCGTAGTCGATCTCAGGGAAGATCAATTGCTCTTGGACGCCGAGGCTGA
>QIFC01000044.1 GCA_003228685.1 Chloroflexota bacterium | reverse complement strand
ATCGTCGGGGAGTGGGCCTGATCGAAGGCGGTGCGCAGCAGGCTTTCGGTGAGACAGAGATGGCGGCTGTGAAAGGCGACCAGGATGTCCATCTCATGGGCGCTCAGACCGGAGATGCCCCCCTTGCGTCCCAAGAGACGGGCGAAGAGGCGGGCGAAGCTGGTCAGGGGCCACACGTTTCGCTGCCGCGCCGAATGGAAGTCGATGCCTTGGCGGCGTCGCTGCTGCTGTACGGCCTGGTGGTCGGCCCGTAAGGCATCAAGATAATGGGGCGTAATGGGATCGGTAGGTGTCGCCGGTGCTGGTTGCTGGTGACTCCCCCGCTGACGCTGATAGCGTTTGCCGCGGCCCAGATAGACGTCCGCGGGCGAGTACAACTGCACTTCCTCAAGCGGCGAGAAGGAATCGTACTCGACGATCACGTCATCGCCGCGCAGCTTCGGGTCGACCGCGAAGAACAGGTTGCCGATGCGGACGTCGGAGAAGTCGTCATCGACCGTGCGGGGGACCCGCTGATGGAAGAAGGTGAGCACGGCGCCCAGGTCGACGTGTCGGATCAAGCGTGGCGGCTGGTGATAACGCTCGTGTGGAGTCTGGCCGGTTTCACGATGCAACTGCTGGTGGTACGCCGTCTCGAGCCACGCGGCCAGCAGGCGGTTTAATTCCTCCAACGTCACGATCTGGCTGGCGCGGACTTCTGCTTCGAATTGTGTCTGACAAGTCTGAAAGAAGCGCTCAATCAGTCCGCCAGGCGCCGGATCCCGGGGTGGACGGTGGAGGAGCTTGATATTCAGCGCGGTGCATGCCAGTTGCAGCGTCTTGGCATGGTAGATTTTGGCGTTGTCGACATACAACTCGCGGCTGGCTCCGTGGTTTCCCCAGGCGCGGAGCAGCGAATCGACCAGGATGTCCAGGTTCTCGCGGACGTAGTAACGGGCCTCGACAATGTGGCGGCTGTGACAATCGATCCAGGCGGAAAGGTGCGTCTTGATCGCCTGCCCCTGGTGGACCACCAGCGGCCCATGTTCGAAATCGCCGACCCACAGCGCGCCGGGCTGCTCCCGGGTCCAGCGGCAACGGACTTTTTTTGTGGAAACGCCCAGTTTTCGCCGCGTGGCTCCTTCGCGTCGCAGATGGTGATAGAGGGTGCTGCGTGGTACGGAGCGACCGAACTCTCGCTTCAGGATCCGATTGATGACCTTGTCCGAACGAAAGGGCTGCTCCTTCTTGAGCTCGACGGCGCGGGCCAGTAGCCTGGCGTGTTTCTTCCGCGGTTTCCCGCGATCCGAACGACGCCGGCGATAGAGGCCCGGCACCCCTTCGTCCTTCAACCGACGCCACTGGCGACGTAGGGTGCGCGCCGAAATGCATCGCCGCTGTCCGTTAGGCAGCCGCCGTTCCTCTTGGCTGAGCTGCTGGAAGTACCGCTCCCGCTGCGCTTCGGGGATCTCTCCCAGGAGCACGGGGCTGAGCAGTGAGCACCAGAAGACGGCCCAGTCTTCATCGTTACGACCCATCGTGTTTGACTCCGCACCAAGAACAGGCCCTGTGTCGGAGTCTCAACATACGTCAGCCAAAGCCCGACCTTGTGGCGAAACGGGGGAAGAACTTTTCCGAGAACTGTCCTTCCCACTCGGCCATCAGATGGAGCAGCTGACGCGATTGGCGAAGGAGCTGTTCACGCTGCGGGCTGCGGAACTTGTGCGGCGTGACAGCCCCCACGAAACGATGGCAGGTAGAACGCGGGTTGTGCTGCTGGAGCAGTTGACGGCCAGTCGTCAAGGCGGCCAACTGGTGCCCCAGCCAAC
>QIFC01000013.1 GCA_003228685.1 Chloroflexota bacterium | reverse complement strand
CCTCGAACCCATGGCTTTCCATGTCCGCTCGGCTTTTCACGCGCGAGTTCTTCGATCTGGTCCGAAATCGATTGTCGCCGCGTGGAGTGCTCGTCCAATGGGTTCCTCTATACGGCCTGAGCACATCTCAGTTCCAGACTTTGCTGCGGACGCTGATGGACGTGTTTCCCAGCGTATCCTTGTTTCAGGTCGCCGAGGGAGATCTGGTGGCGGTCGCTAGCATGGAGCCCGTGCCGGTGTCCATCGCTGCCTTGGGCCAATTTTTCGAAGGCGCGCCCCGCGCCACTTTGGAGCGGGTTGGTATACGTGAGCCTGCGGACCTGTTGGCCCGCTGGATCGCCGACCAACAAGGACTCGAGCCTATCCTGGACGGAGGCCCGCTGAACACGGACGACAACGGAATCCTGGAGTTCGGAAGCCCCTGGTACCTTTTGAGCGACACGACGGGCGCTAACCGTTCGATCGTCGAACGGGCGGCTGTTCTGTCAAGCGTTCCGGAACGCCTGGCCGAGGCATCGCTACCGGGCAACGCAGGAGCGGCCTTGCTGAAGGCCGTTGCGGCTCGTCACCTCGCCAAAGGACGAACCGCCTTGGTGCGCATGTTTGCCGACTCAATCCTCACCCGCGGGTACCGGGCGGACGCCGCCCTGCTTTCGGGAGACGCGGCCGCGGCGGAAGGAAAATGGGCCGAGGCGGACGCGCTTTGGCGCAGGTACGATACAAGCGCGTTCCGGCTTCGGCGCGCCAAGCTCGCCTTCGAGCTCCGGCGGCCTGGCGAGGCTGCTCGTCTCTTCGGGCAAATTTCCGCGGGCGAGCGAACCGGGGATGACGGCGTTATGTTCGCGCTGGCGCTTGCCGGGACAGATCGGGCTCGGCAAGCTCTTGCAGTCTTGGATACGGTTCGCACCAAAGCCGATTCTGTAGCCGCGATCCTGGCACCCTTCGTACGGGCCGTGCTGAACACAGATCGGGGAGAAACGGTCCTCGCATTGTCGGCACGTCGCGAGCTCGAGGCTCGGCTGGACGGCCTTCGCCGCTGTCTCGAAAGCGATGGTTGCCAAAACGTGATCGATTCGCTTCTCGCCTGGAGCCGCACCGCCCCGCCAGGCGTTTCCGCCGACGGTTGGGAGGACCTTCGGCAGGCCATCTATATCCGCATTACAAGGCCGCTTCCCCTATACCTGCGAGGTGTCACACAGCTATGGCTGGGCGAACCGGACGCCGCCATCGCATCGCTACGGACCTACTCGAATCTACTTCCTGAACCGGATCCACGGTCCAGGGCTCATGCGCTCGTCGCCTCCGCTCGCACGCGCTGACGGCTCATTCAACAGGGGCTTGCAACTGGCCCGTTGCCAGCCGCAGAGCCGCGACGGCGATCTGGCTGTCCGCCTTGATGGCCGCGACTTCGGTTTTGGCGCGTAGCAGAGCTTCCTCCGCCAGCAGCAGGTCGTTGCTGGTGCCTCGTCCGCCGCTGAATTTCTGACGTTCCACGCGCAGCGCTTCATCCGCCTGGGTGATGGCGCGCCGCCCGGCAGCCAGCCGGGCGCGGGTGGACGAAAGCTCAACCAGGGACTGGTCGACTTCCGCCAGGGCATTGCGCTCCGCGGCATCGAGCCGTGCCATGATTTGCATCAGCTTGGCCGACTCGCGGCGTTTCGCGGCCGGCAGCTCGCCGCCGGAATACAGCGGATAGCGAAAAAAGATGAAGATCTTGGCGTCGTCCGTGGTGGTTCCGCTGTTCCCGGTGGCGCCGCCGTAGTACGCAGATGCGTCGATGCTCGGCAGCATTCGTGACTTTGCGATGCCCACGCGGCGCCGCTGGG
>QIFC01000089.1 GCA_003228685.1 Chloroflexota bacterium | reverse complement strand
GCGCCTTCGGGGGTCACTGGCCCTGCTAAGTTTAGCAGGAGTTCCGTGTGTGGTATATAACCCCCGATTCTTCGCTTCGCTCAGAATGACGGGAGGGGCGCTGGCCGTAGCGTCAACGCTACAGTATCGTCATGCGACCTGACGAACGCGGGCCGATGCCAGACCTCATGACGGTGTTGCGGGAGACGAACCGGCTGCTGGCCGCGAAGGGGCTTGCGGAGTGCGAGTCGATCGAGCTGGCAGCCGACCAGGACACCGCGAACGTGAACCTGGTCGGGTTCGCGGGCAACGAACGATACGCGATCAAGGTCCGCGTCCGGAATCTCGACACGATGGCGCGGCAGCGCTGCGTGGCGAACGCGCTGCGGGAGCGCACGGGGTTGCCGATCCCGCTGCACCTCTGCCACTCCGACGAGGACGACGAGCTGCCACTGGTTGTGATGGAGCACATGCCGGGCGAGCAGCTCAGGCTGCTCTTCCAGTCGGCGACGGCTGCACAGTCGGATGCGCTCGCGCGCGATTGGGGGCGCTGCATCGCGCGGTTCCACGGCGCGAGCATCGAGCCGGACGACTGCGGCGGCTGGCCCGCCCTGGCCGTCGCGCATGCGGGCTACCTTGACTGGCAGCGAATGAAGATACGAGACACGATTGGGCTGTTGGACACGCTGGGCTGGCCGCCGGATGAGGTATCGGCCGTGCGAGCCTACCTACTGGAGCGCGACGGTTCCTTCGATGAGCCCGCCGCGCCCGGCCTCGTAAAACGCGACCAGGGGCCTCGCGACGCCCTGGGCTTACTGGAGCCAGAGCCCCACGTGTCGGCGCTGCTCGACTGGGAGCTGGTCAGCCCGGGCGACACGCTCTGGGAGATCGTCGACGTGTTTGTGATGCTGTACGTCGGCGGGCTGGGCCGCGTCTGGCCGGCGTTTCGCGAGGGCTACGAGCGCGAGTCGGACGCTGAGATCCAGCGCGGCGAGCCGCTGGAGTACTACACGCTCGTGCGTTCGCTGATCGCGCTGACGTGGCGGGACCAGGACGCAGCGCGACGCGAGCAGGCGCGCGAGCTGAGCCGCAGGCTGCTGGACGGCGAGTCGCCGGTCGTGGACTGAATCGTTGGGCGGCCAGATGGCCGCCCCTACTCGTGCGGTTCGTCCGAGTAAGCACTGTCATTCCGAACAACTCGAAGAGTCTCGCCGTTCGCCGACCTGTCTTGCCTGATGACCGACGCGGGCCGACCTGAAGGTCGGCCCCTACAGGCCAATTCGGGTCTTAGCCGCTCCTAATCGCCGGCGTAGGGCTGACCTGCGGGTCAGCTATGCAGAATCTACGGTTCTGCTGGCGAACTGCACACGATGTTCGCGACAGGCTAAAGCCTGTCCCACGGGGGCGGGCTAATCGACGCTATTCCCCCGCGTAGCCTGCGATGAGGTCACCCACGTCTGAGGTGGACATGCCCATTTTGCCGGCGGCGAGCGACTTGATGTCGCCGGAGGCCAGCGCGCGCTCGACGGCGCTCTCGATGCGCGTCGCGGTCGCGTCCTCGCCCAGGGTCTCCATCATCATCTGGCCGGCGGAGATGGCCGCGATGGGGCAAGCGATATTCTGGCCGGTGTACTTCGGCGCGGAACCGCCGATGGGCTCGAACATGGAGACCCCGTCCGGGTTGATGTTACCGCCGGCAGCAACGCCGAGGCCACCCTGAATCATGGCGCCCATGTCGGTGATGATGTCGCCAAACATGTTCTCGGTGACGATGACGTCGAACCACTCCGGGTTCTTGATCATCCACATCGACGTAGCGTCGACGTGGGCGTAATCGCGCTCGATGTCAGGGTAGTCGGCCTCGCCGACCTCGTTGAACGCGCGCCACCAGGTGTCATGCACGAACGTGAGGACGTTGGTCTTCGCGCAGAGCGTCAGCT
>QIFC01000031.1 GCA_003228685.1 Chloroflexota bacterium | reverse complement strand
GGAAGGAAACGTTCGTCTGGCCTGATCCGGCCACTGGTGCTGACACGCAAGGCTGGTTCCGCTGTCCTTGCCATGGCTCCACCTACACGGACGCTGGTATCCGGGTGTATGGCCCGTCGCCGCGATCCATGGACACGATGGAACTCGTGGTCGAGAACGGCCGTATCACAGTTGACACCGCCAGGATCACGCAGGGCGCGCCGGACAATCCGCAGCGGGCAGTGCGCATCTGATAGGCAAGAAAGGAAGGGAGACTATGGCTAAGGATCCGGCATGAAAGTTGCCGTGGCGACTGCGGCTGGCTCATCGAGCCATCAAGGGAAGACCTACTACTTCTGCTCTGAGAGCTGCCAGAAGTCGTTTGACGAATTGGTGTGAGTTGGAGAACGTGTTAAGTGCTGACAGGAGGCCCACCCGCAGCCATGAGGAACCATCGGCGTAGCGTGCGGCCAGACGCAATGTTTGTCACTCTGGTCCTGGTAGCGCTCGTTCTGCTGGCCGCCGCCTGTAGTGGCAAAAGCGAACCACCGGATGGCGCGTGGCTGGCGTTGGACGGCGACACGTTCGACCTCGGGTTGATCGGCCTGGACGAGACGGTGGAGCGAGCCGTCGAGTTTCGCAACGAGGGGAACGAATCGCTCACAGTATCCATCGTCAAGGTTAGGCCGTCGCCGAACGCCGACTGCGGCTGCGGCGTCGAAGGGTTCGAAGTGCAGCCGGAGGTAGTGGAGCCCGGGGCGAGCGGACAGCTCGTCTTCGGGCTATTCACGCCGCCGGGCATGGAAGGGTATCGGGATGAGATGTACGTAGATCTTACTTCCAACGATCCGTCCAGCCTAGAGCGCACCATCACGATCATCTTCGAGATGGAAGCGAAGGCAGATACGGAGGGTTAGGAGCCATGTCACGCAAGAAACGACGGACAGATCGGTCCTGGTGGCGCAAACAAGGAGTGGTGCGCCGTGCCGCGTTTTCTGGCTCGCTGGTGGCGGCCGTCGTGCTGGTTATTTGGATATTCGTCCCCTTCGGGGGAAGTGGTGAAGGCGGAGGAGGCGCTATGTCCGATAATCCCGCGACGGGGGCGGAGGCGCCCGCCTTCACGCTGCCCACCGCCGCCGGCGGCGAGGTCTCCCTGACCGACCACCTGGGCCAGAACGCGGTTCTCCTCTACTTCAACGAAGGTGTAGGCTGAGCGCCTTGCTTTGACCAGATCGTTGATCTGGATGAGGACTGGGACCGCTTTCAGGCTCTGGACGTGTCGCTGGTGAGCATCGTGGTCGACCCACTAAACGAGGTGGCTGCGGAGGCGCGCCGCCTCGGGATAACCTCCACCGTCGCAGTGGACGAAGACAGGAGCGTGTCTAACGCCTACAACGCCCTGGAGGCCAGCATGCACCCAGGGATCAAGCCCGGCCACACTTTCATCCTTGTGGACAAAGGCGGGCAAATGATCTGGCGCTGGGAATGGCCCGGCCACGGCGCGCCTATGTATGTGGACGTCGACGAGGTCTACAGCGACGTCGCGAAGCGGCTGGAACCATCCGGCACGGGATGACTTGCTCCTTTGCTTAGGCAAGATTCTGATGGCAATGCGAGGCCCCAGGTACGACCGGATGACCTGGCCGACAACTTCGGCGCCGAATGTCGGCGCCGGAACGACTGTTAGGGAGATGCAAGATGCAACATGAGGTCTCACGAAGCGTTCTCTGGAACAGACTGTCCGCCGTCGTACTGGCAGCTGGCGTGGCGGCCCTGGTAGCGGCAGCAATTCTCTTCGTGCTCACCACAACGGGCGTATTGGGTGGGTCCACGTACAGCGGACCTGGCACCGCCACGGGTTTTGGCGCTCTCGACCTTAGCAGCCTTCAGGCTGCGCAGCCGACGCCTACTACCGAGGCCTCTGCGCCTCCAAGCGATGCGCCGCTTGAGAGATTCCTCATTCCGGCGATAGATGTCGACGCACCAATTTCCGTGAAAGGCGTGGACCCAGACGGTGTGATGGAAGCGCCCAACGGGGCGTGGGACATATCCTGGTACGACTTTACCGCTCGGCCGGGCTTCACCAGCAACGCGGTCTTCTCAGGCCATGTGGACTACTACGACATCGGCCCCGCGGTCCTCTGGGACCTAAAAGATGTCGTACAGGGCGACCTCGTGGAAGTCCGGCTCACCGATGGCACGGTCTACCAGTATCAGGTCGTCGCCATGGAGA
>QIFC01000066.1 GCA_003228685.1 Chloroflexota bacterium | reverse complement strand
GTCGGGTTGTTCGGCGTCACGACTACGGCGGTATCTGAGCCCCAGCGAATCGCTGAGTCCGCGAACGCGTCGACATCGAGCTCGAACGTGGCCGTCTCAAGCGGGAACCGATTGAGACGTTCCGGGCGGACGACTTCTTCGTACTCGTTGAACGAGGGCGTCGGAATCGTGAGGTGTTCCATGAACTGGTTGCCCAGCACTTTGATGAGTTCGGAACCGCCGTTGGCGACGGCAAGATGGTCCGGATTGACGCCAGTCCAATCGGCGACAAGCCGGGCCAGTTCCTTCTGCCCCACCGGGTAGTTTTTGACGACTTCGTTCAGGTCATCGTGGAAGACATCGAGCATGCGCTGTGGCGGGAAGAGCAAGTTGTAGAGGTAGGAATGGTCAGTGAAGCCGTAGCGCCAGTACGAGCCGTGCAGCTCTTGGATGCGGTCGAACTGGGCGTCGCGGTCGAGAAAGAGGAACTCCGCGGCGTCGAGGTCGCGGTGGTCATCGACCTCGTACCAGCGACTCTCGGATACATCGACGGCAGCAAAATCCTTCCATGCGCCTTCAGCTACGGCATCGCGGAAGATGTTCTCGTAGTAGCTGTGGACATCACCAGCCTCTATGGCAGCGCAAAGGCGCGGGACGATGTGCTCCTTGAGCGCCTGCTCGCGCAGCAAGTAGATGTTGACCGTCTTGAACGCGCCGGTCGGGTCAAACGTGGGTCCCTGCTCGGATCCGAGCACGAAGTTCGCAATCATGTGCCCTTCGGTCCGGCGAACAACCGTGCCGGAGAGGGGCGGGTGAAAGGGCGCGACGGCGGCGCTACTACCCGGAACTGAAACCAACGCCGCAATAAGGTCTGGGTCGAATGCAACGTCAGCTTCGAGTAGCAGAACGTCCTCGTCGAGGTACTTTCGGGCGTCCCATAGCGAGCGGATGTTGTTCGTGGTGTCGAAGTCCGGCGCGTCGACGTATCGGATATCAATGTCGGCGAATCGTGAGCCGATATGGTCGCGGACGGCTTGGCCCTTGTACCCGACCACGATGACGGCCTCGGCAACGCCTTTCGTCGCGAGGCCTCGGAGTGCGCGCTCCAGCAGCGATACGCCACCCACCTCGACCAAGCACTTCGGCATGTCCGAAATTGGCGGTTCGAGGCGGCTACCCCTGCCCGCGGCCAGAATGACCGCGCGGCGAACCGCCCGGCGTTTGTCCGGGTCCGAATCCGGCCTGGCGCTGTTTCGCCCCACTACGACCGCCTCGCCATGAGGCTCACTACCTATGCCTCCGCTGCGGCGGCAGACATCAAGCGTCCGTCTGGGTTCGACGAGGTGAAGTACTCACGCAGGCGGTCGATGCCGTCGTTGTAGCGGTCGTTGCAGAACGCTAGTCGCAGATCGTGAGGGACGCCGAAGTCCGTCCCCGGAACGACAGCCACGTGGACCTTCTGGAGGATATCCCTTGCCAGTTCCTTCGAAGAGGGGAAGCCGTTGTCCGCGTTCCACGCTTCGCAGCGCAGGAGGGCGTAGAAACCGCCTTCAGCGGCAATCGGCTCGCACCCGGTGCCTTGGAGCCGCTCCGTCGTGTACTCCGCTCGCGACCGGTAGACGCTCGTGAGATGGGCCGGACTCTCCTCGTCCGCGAGCGCAGTGATCATCCCGTGCTGGTAGCAGGGGTCCGTGCAGAGCAGCGTGTGTTGCTGGATGACTCTCAGGTTGGTTTGCAGCTCCTCGGGGAGGATGGCGAAGCCGACGCGCTTCGTGTACATCCGATAGCCCTTGGAGAAGCCATTCGTCACGATTGTCATGTCCCGGCGCTCCGGGAACAGCGCCAGCGGCGAGCGGAACTCGTCGTAGAACATCGTATTGTTGTAAATCTCGTCGTTCAGGATGTACGCGTTGCCATCAACGATGTCGTAGATCTGCCGCATTTCGTCGGGCGTGACGATGTTGCCAATCGGGTTGCCAGGCGAGTTGATAACCACCAGCGAAGTCCGTTCCGGCGAGAAGTTCTGGCGGAACGAGTCCATATCGACGCGCTTGGTGTCGATGTCGATGTCGTAGAACTTGACTGTGGCGCCAGCGAGCGTCGCGCAGTACATGTAGAGGGCGTAGTAGGGGCGCGGGATCATGATCTCGTACTGGGGCCCTGATACGAGCTGGAAGATGTTGCGGAAGATGGGCGAGGTGCCGGTGTTCACGATGACCTGGTCAACCGAGACGTTTGCGTTGTGTCTTTGGCTGTAGAACTCGGCGATGGCCTCGCGGAGCTCCGGAAGTCCCTCTGGATAAACGCGACGCACGAAGTCCGGGCTCCGAAGCTTGTCCAC
>QIFC01000110.1 GCA_003228685.1 Chloroflexota bacterium | reverse complement strand
CTTCTCGTCGAAGCCAGTAGAACCATGCTCGATGGCTCGCGGCCTGCAAAGAAATCTCGTCGGCCATGCCAAGCTCGTCGCGGCTCGCGGCGAATGTCGTTAGGCACAGATCCTCGGCCTCGTCCAGCTTGTCTTGCTTACGCAATGCGGAAATGAGCGCCACTTGTGCTGCTAACGTCTCTCGCGATTCTCTTCCGAGAAGGTGGGCGCGCATCGCGATAGTAGTCCGAAAATGCTGTTCGGCGTCTGAGTACTTTCCCAGACTGAGATAACACTGGCCGATGACGAAATGAACGGACGCGGCAACGACCGGCTCCTCAGCGAGCGCCGTGTCCACTCGGTTCGATGCGTTGTGTCCTTCCGGCAAGGGTGCATGACCCGCTTTGAGCGGCCGGGTATCGTCGTCCGCAGACCGATGGTGGTCTGGAGGACGGCTGATGCGATCCGAAGACGGAGGCGCGGGTTCCGCACGGTTTGCGGCGGCTCGGCAGCGTTTTGAGCGGTGGCGCGCCACGCGCCGGGGGCGTGGGCGGATCCCGGATCGGCTGTGGATGTCAGCGGTCAAGCTGGCTTCCGCGTACGGATTGTGCCGGACGGCGCGGACGCTCGGGCTGGACTACAACGCGCTGAAGAAACGCGTCGCGTCCGCGGGCCTGAACACGCCGCCGGCGGGACCGAGGCCCAGACGGAAGATACGCACCAAAGGCTCGCCTGCGGCGGGGAATCTGAGGTCGACTCCGCGCGTCTCGAAGCCACGTCACCAGGAACCGGGTACGACGTTCATCGAGTTGCCCCCTCTGGACCGGTCCGTGGTGCCGGGGTGCATCGTCGAACTGGAGCATCCGCGCGGGGCGAAGATGCGGGTCCGCCTCACCGGCAGCCAGAGCCCGGAGGTCGTGGTGACGCTGATCCGGGTCTTCCTCGGCGTTAAGTCATGATTCAGATCACGCCCCAGATGCGCATCCTGGTGGCGGTGGAGGCTGCGGACTTCCGCAAGGGAATCGACGGCTTGGCCCGGATCTGCAAGGAAGCATTGAAGCAGGACCCGTTCGGCGGAGCGGTGTTCGTGTTCCGCAACCGGCGGGCCACGGCGGTGAAGGTATTGGTGTACGATGGCCAGGGATTCTGGCTATGCCATAAGCGATTATCGCGGGGCCGGTTTCGCTGGTGGCCGGCCGGTAAGACGCCGACAAGTCGGACTGCTCCGGCGGCGAAAACGCTGGAGGCCCATCAGCTTCACGTGCTCCTGTCGGCCGGCGATCCCGACGCGGCGCGGGTGCCGCCGGCTTGGCGGCGCGTCAACACCGTCTCTTGAGCGTGAATGAAAAAAACGGCATGGGTGCTTGCGTTCTACTTTTAACTTTGCTATGCTGCGGCCATGGACGTGCTGCGGTACCGAGGGCGAGTTGTCACCGACACCGACGTCGCTTTCATCCAGGGGTTGATTGCGGCGCATCCGAGTGCCACCCGACGGGCACTGTCACTCAGACTCTGCGAGGCTTGGAACTGGGTCCAGCCCAACGGCGTGCTGCGGGACATGGTCTGTCGCGGATTGTTGCTGGCGTTGCATCGCGCGGGCCACATCGAGTTGCCACCGGCCAGACGGTCCAATCCCCTGGGACCGAAACGCCGGATACCTTCGCGCACCATGCTCCACTGGGATCCCATCGAGGGGCAACTTGGCGACATGCTTCCGTTGGACATCCGCCAGGTGCGGCGCAGCAGCGATGAATCGCTGTTCGACAGTCTGGTCGAAACGCATCACTACTTGGGCTACACGCAACCCGTCGGCGAACACCTGAAGTATTTGATCTCGGCAGACAGTGTTCCGGTGGCGTGTATGGCGTGGTCCTCGGCGCCGCGGCACCTCGGCTGCCGGGACCGCTTCATTGGCTGGTCGGCCGAGACCCGCCGGAAGAACATTCGGTTCATTGCGTACAACCTTCGTTACTTGATTCTGCCGTGGGCGCGGGTTCCTCATCTGGCGTCGCATCTTCTGGGGCGCATGGCCCGGCTGCTGGCGCAGGACTGGGAGCGGCTCTACGGTCATCCGGTCTACTTCCTGGAGACCTTCGTCGATCCTGAGCGTTTCCGGGGCACCTGTTACCGCGCCGCCAACTGGATCTGTCTGGGGCGCACAACCGGGCGGGGCAAGGACGACCTGACCCACCAGGCCAACCGGTCCATCAAAGAGGTGTTGGGCTATCCGCTTTCGAAGCGTTTTCGCGAACGACTATGCAGCGTAGCATGAACAAGCCTGCGACGATCGAGCAAATCGTCATGAAAGAACTGGAAGCGCTGCTGGAGCGTGTGCGAACGACGCAAGGCGATCCGGACTATCGGTTGCTCAAGAAGCTTGTGGACTCCCACATCAATCTGATGGCTCTGATCGAAGACAAGCAGACGACGATCCAACGTGCGGCAGATGCTCTTTGGCGCAAGCACCGAGAAGACCCGCGACGTGATCAAGAAGACGGAGGCGGAAGACAAACCCGAATCGCCGCAGGCCACGGACCAAGAGGATTCAGAATCGAACCGGCAGCGCCCGGGTCACGGCCGCAACGGCGCCGATGCCTACGACGGTGCCGAGAAGATCGTGGTGTCCCACGAGTTGCTCAAGCCCCAGGATCGCTGCCCGGAGTGCAAGAAGGGCAAAGTCTATGAGATGAAGGTGCCCGGTGTGCTGATCCGAATCGTGGGTCAGGCGCCGGTACAGGCCAAGGTCTACGAACTGCAGAAGCTGCGTTGCAACCTGTGCGGGAAGGTCTTCGCCGCCCAATCGCCGGAAGGCATCGGTACCCAGAAGTACGACGCGACCGCGGCGAGCATGATCGCTCTGCTGAAGTACGGAAGTGGGTTACCCTTCAATCGATTGGAAGGGCTGCAGGGGAGTCTGGGTATTCCTCTGCCGGCCTCGACCCAGTGGGACATCGTGAGCGACACCGCCAAGAAGATCGAACCGGTCTATGAGGAGCTGATTCGCCAGGCGGCTCAGGGAGAGGTCGTGCACAACGACGACACCACCATGAAGATCCTGGAGTTGATGGGCAAGCGCGCCAAAGCGAAAGCCCTTGCCGAAGGCAAGGGTGACGACGCGCCCGAGCGCGCGAAGGACGCCTCTAAACGCAAGGGAGAACCGCCCCCCCGCAAGGGGGTCTTTACGTCCGGCATCATCTCGACGAACGCGGGGCGAACGATCGCGTTGTTCTTCACCGGGCGTAGGCATGCCGGAGAGAACCTCTCGGCGGTGCTGGCCCATCGCGCGGCGGCGTTGGGGCCGCCCATCCAGATGTGCGACGCCTTGTCGCGCAATGTTCCCAGGGAACTGAAGACCATTCTCGGCAACTGCCTGGCTCACGGTCGGCGGCAGTTCGTCGACGTGGCGGAGCGCTTTCCCGAGGAATGTGGCCACCTACTGAAAACGCTTCGGGATGTCTACAAGAACGATGCGGTCGCCAAGGAGCGGGACCTGTCACCGCAAGAACGTCTGCAATTACACCAGACGCAGAGCGGTCCGTTGATGGCGGACCTGAAGGCATGGCTCGTTCGACAGTTCGAGGAGCGGCTGGTGGAGCCCAACTCGGCATTGGGTGAGGCTATTCTCTATATGTTGAACCACTGGGAGAAGCTCACGCTGTTCCTGCGTCAGGCGGGCGCCCCTCTGGACAACAACGTGTGTGAACGCGCTTTGAAAAAGGCCATCCTGCACCGCAAGAACGCTCTGTTCTACAAGACCGAGAACGGAGCCCGCGTCGGGGATCTGTTCATGAGTCTGATCTATACGTGCCAGCTCGGCGGTGTGGATTCCTTTGATTACTTGACTACACTGCAACGCCGCGCCGCGGATCTTGCCGCCCAACCCGAGAACTGGATGCCCTGGAACTATCCGGTAGAACGGAGGACTTGAAACGTGAATACGGCAATGACAATGGCGGTGGGATATGTCTAAACGCACTTTCAAACGCAACTCCAAGAGCAAAGCGATCAAACCCCCTAAGACAGCGGATCCCGTGCCACGACTGCGCAAGGCGTTGGCCAGGCGCACGAAGGGTGAGCTGATTGACGTTCTTGTGGAATTCGCCAGGG
>QIFC01000043.1 GCA_003228685.1 Chloroflexota bacterium | reverse complement strand
CGTCCCGGCCGAGGGCGTTCCTCCAGTCCTTTCAGGCGTTCATCGAAAAACCGCTTGCGCCACTGGCTGACGACCTCCCGGCGGGTGTCGAGTCGCGCCGCGATCTCATCATTCTGAAGCCCTTCGGCTGCCAGGAGGATCATCTGCGCCCGCAGTACCTTGAAATACGGCAACGTATACTTTCTGGCTCGCTGTCGTAGGACCAGCGTTTCTTCATCAGTGAGCTTGATTACGAACGGGCTTTGCCTGGGCATGACTGCTCCTTCTCGGTAACCTCGAAGGCACCCTACCCGAAGGCCAGAAGCCCGTCAATATACGTGTTCGTATTTACGCTGATGAGTACTTAGAACTCCATCAGTAGGGTAGACGAATCCAGCCGTGTCCTTGTTTGATGGGGAGTTAGGTGTCAGAGAAAAGTGAAATAATAGTTGCTAATAAGTGTGCTGCGTGGCATGCTTGTCCATGCCCGCTTCGCTTGCTGCTCTCTCACCCGAAACACCGCCACGATTCGAGGTCAGTGAAGTGGCTGACCAGCGTGTCGTCCACGTGGGCGGACATCTCGTCGCCTGCTACCGGCGTGACGACCTCGCTAGCGAGCGCATGATCGCCACTCAGTTGGCCGAGACAACGCGCATCCATGCCTGCGAGGTCGCGGCCGCCTTCGGCATGCACCCCGTAACTCTGAGCCGCCTGCGCGGGCAGTTTCGAGCCTCGGGCGCACAGGGGTTGATGCCGAAGCAGCGCGGACCGAAGGGGCCGACGAAGCTGACGCCGCGAATGCTGGCTCGCTTCCGGCAGTTGCGGCAGCAGGAACTGTCGTATCGCGCGATTGCGCAACGCGTGTCGCGTCCGGGCCGGGATATCTCGTATGGGACGGTGGCCTTGGCACTGAAGCGCCACAGGGCGGAGCCTGAAGCGCAAGAGCTGCCTTTCCCTGAGCCCACCGAGGAGAACTGCGAGCCGCCGCGAGCCGGGCTGGCTCCTGGCGAGAACCGACGCAGCCGTTACGCGGGAGCGTTGATGCTGTTCGCCGGGTTGGCACGCCTAGAGCTATGGAAGGTGCTCCGCACACTAAACGCCTCGGTGGGTCCGTCGCGGCGCTGGGGCTGGGCGGAGGCCGTGGCCGTGGTGGTGCTGTGTTTCGCCCTGCGCTTCCGCTCGATCGAAGACTCGAAGAACGCGCTGCGCGAGGATCTGGGAGTGCTACTCGCTCAGAAGCGCTCACCGGGGCTGCTGACGATACGCGCCAAGATCGCGGCCTTGGCTGAGAGCGTGGATCCACTCCAGTTGTCGCGGGAGCTGTTCCAGCGCTACTTGGCCCTCGAGCCGGTCTGGGAGGGGCTTTACTACGTGGACGGTCACTTTTGCCCCTACTACGGCAAGCATCCCACGCCCAAGGGCTGGGATTCCAAGCGCCGTCTCGCAGTCACAGGGCACACGGACACTTACGTGCACGACGCGCGGGGCCGAGCACTGTTCTTTCTATCCCGGCCCCTCAACGATTCACTGGCCCGGGCCATCCCGGCTCTGGCCGCTGAGATCAGGCGTGCCCACGGAGACGGCACGTTCACCCTGGTCTTCGACCGCGGGGGATATAGCGGCGACGCGTTCCGCTTTCTCAACCAGCAGGGGATCGGGTTTATCACCTACCTCAAGGGAAGGAAGGCACGACGACGCTACCCTGAAAAGCGCTTCCGCCGTGGCTGGTTCGAGTTCGAAGGCCAGCGCCACACCTACCAGCTTTTCCAGAAGCGAACCAGGATCAATCGTGCGGGAGCCATTCGAACCATCCTGTTCCTGGGCGAGGACGGCCAACAGATCCCTGTGTTGACCAACCTCACTGCCGCAAGCAAGCCGGCGAAGGTCGTTCACTGCCTGCGGCTGCGCTGGAGGCAGGAGAACAGCTTCAAGTATCTGGGCGAGAATTACGCGATCGATCAGATCATCCAGTACGGAGCCGACGAGGAACAGGCTGTTCGGCTGGTGCCAAACCCCAAGCGCAAGGCGCTGAAGCAGCGGGCTCAAAACGTCAGCCAGCAGATCGAGGCCCTGGAGGCACAGCTCGGTCGGGCCATGAACAACAACCAGGAAGCCACGCGTCCTACGACGCGCGGCTTCAAGATCGCTCACGGCAAGCTACGTCGCCAGATCGCTCGGCAACGCCAGATCCTCACTCGCCTCGAGAGCCGCCTGCGACACACACCCAGCCGAATCGAGGCCGGTAAGGTGGACAAGACCAGGTGGCTCCTACGCGAAGAACGCCGCCTCGTGGTCAACAGCCTCAAGCTGGCTGCCTACAACTCCGAACGGATGCTCGCCTTGCGCTTCCTGAAACACTATCGGCGCCCGCAGGACGCCTTCAGCGTGTTTCGCGCCCTGCTGCATCTCCCCGGTCAGGTCCGTTGCTTGGACCGCCAGCGCATCCAGGTCGTCCTCGATCGCCCCGATTCCGCAAAGGTCGCCGCTGCCCTTGAAGCTCTCCTCGCCGAGATCAACCCCGAGCAGCCTCGCCTGCTCGGGGACGGCCCCCGGCTCTCCTTCGCCCTCAGCACTTAGCCAAAAGCGGGAGCCATTGACGCGCTACCATTGGAGTTCTGAGGCTGAGCTCTCGCCGCGGGTGGTAGGACGTCGGTACCCCCAGAAAACAAGAAGCGGTCCAGCGAGGACCCCTAGG
>QIFC01000104.1 GCA_003228685.1 Chloroflexota bacterium | reverse complement strand
AGGCTGGCCCGGCGGTCGTGACGGTTCCCGTCACTGGTATGACCTGAGTGGGGTGCGAAGGAATCGTCGAGTCCGCCGTGAGCGGGCTTCCAGGCATCATCGAGGCGAGGGCGAGTTACCCAAAACGCAGTGTCGTCGTCCGTTACGATCCGGCAGTGGTTACGCCCGCTGAGATCGCCGGCGTGATCGTCACCGGGACCTATTTCACCGTGGGCGAACCAGTTGCCGGCGGGGAACTCAGCGAAGACGGAAGCATCGCGGTGGCAGGGTCCACCGCCGTCATCAAAGTGGAGGGGATGACTGACGACCGAACGGCGAGCCTCGTTACTCAGGCGGTGGGCGGTGTGGGGCCGCCGGTTCTGCTTCCCGGAACGGAGCCCGCGATCCGGGACGTCTCGCTGGACACGGCTCAGTCCACCTTGACGGTCACGTTCGACTCCGAGCAAGTGTCCGCAGAAGAGTTGGTCGATGCGGTTCAGCAGGGAACGGAGTTCCAGGCGACGCTTGTGTCAACGGCGGGCGTCGGCGGAGGCGGTGGAACGGACTACACACCCTACGTGGTCATCGCTATCGCCGGTCTCTTCGTGGCCGCTCTCGCATGGCCCGCCGTCTCTTGGGGCCGGCGGCGATTGGCTGAGGCCAACGCCGCGTCCCGATCCAGGCGTCGCGGTTCAGGCGGCGGCGAAAGAGACAACCGCTGGTGATCACGGTCACCGTAGTTGTTCACCAGCCCGCTAGACTGCTTGAAGAGAGTAGCTCAGATGAGCAGCAAAGCGGCCCGCAAGCGAAAGCGCCAGGAGCGCAGGCGCGACGAGATGTCATTCGCGGAGCGCGTTGGCGGGATCACGCGCCGCTTGCTCAGTGTGCGGAGGCTGGCCCTCCTGGGCGTTGCTGCGGCGACAGTGGCCGGGGCGGTCTTCCTCGTGCAGTTATTGAGCGGAAGCGCGACGCCGGGCAGGGTCATCGATCCGGTGCTCAACGAGCGGACGCAAAGTCTAGGCGTCAGCGCCGGTGCGTTCCAGGTTGCGCCGAACTTCGAGGCGCAAGACCTCGACGGCAACATCGTTCGCCTCTCCGACTTTCAGGGCAAGCCCGTGATCCTCAACTTCTGGGCGACGTGGTGCTTAGCCTGCCGCGCTGAGATCCCGGCGCTCCAACGCGTGTTTGAGGAGCGAAAGAGCGAGGGGCTGGAGGTAATCGGGGTCGACTGGGGCGAGACGAAGGTCGGCGCCGCCCGCGATTATATGGACGGCCTGGGAGCCACGTACCTGAACCTCATGGATCCTACAGGCAACATCGGAGATGAGTACCGCGTTCGTGGGCTGCCCGTGACCTTGGCAATCGACAAAGACGGCGTCATTGTGGATGTGATCAATGGAGAACTCACGAAGAAGGCGTTCGACCAGATGGCGCTGCTGGCGATAGGAACGATAGATGATATCGGGGACGACATCGGTCCTATCGGAGAAGTGACTACACAAGAGGATGCTCAGGGTTAGGCCGGCTCAGGTGACGCCGCCTGGTGCGACACATACGTAGGCGGCGGAGGCAGCCGCGTGTACAGGAGGAGCGACAGGAGCTGGTGGCACCCAAGACTGGCCTGGAGCCGCAAGAACCGGCAGGGAGGCGGCCACTTCTCGACCTGTGACGGTTCGCGGCCGTCATTTCGATTGGCGGTATTGCCCTGAGCCTGTGGCCCTTGTTAGACCACCCACCGGAGGCGGCCAAGTGATGGTATCATCATGGGCCTGCTAGTATTTAGTGGGTTGGTTTTCAGAACAGTCGTCTACGTTCAGTTCTTTAACAGGATCCTTTAGGAGCAGATGTGGATGCTCCTGCTCCCGCCGCTCATGTCACTCTGGGGCTGAGGGCGAACCTTACCCAATTCCTCCTCCTGGTCCTCATCACCGGTTTTGTCGGGGGCATGCTTGGCTCTGAGCGCACGATCATCGCGGACATCGCCAAGAACGATTTCGGCGTCGGCACGGCCACAGTCGCTCTCTCCTTCATCATCACGTTCGGGATAGTCAAGGCGCTGGCCAACCTGTTTGCGGGCGGTCTGGCCGATCACCTGGGCCGCAGGCGAGTCTTAGTCGTCGGCTGGCTGGTCGCTCTTCCCGTGCCCGTGCTGTTGATGTTCGCCCCCAACTGGTGGTGGATCGTGGGCGCCAATATCCTCTTAGGACTCAATCAAGGGCTGGCTTGGTCCGCCACCATCGCTATGAAGATGGACCTGGTGCGCTCCAACCAGCGAGGAGCCGCTGTCAGCGTCAACGAGTTCGCCGGTTACACTGCCATTGCTGTCACCACGCTCCTAGCCGGGTGGTTGGCGGCCACGTTCGGCAACCGGCCGGTGCCCTTTCTCATTCCCATGGCCCTCGCTATTCTAGGTCTCCTCACCGCCCTCATTCTCGTCCGCGACACACACAGACATGTTCGCCATGAGGCCGCGCTTCGCGGCAGCAGCGCCAACGAAACGCTGCCCGCCGCTAAGGTCTTCTCACTGACGAGCTGGCGGCAGCCTTCTCTGCGTTCCGCTAGTCTGGCCGGCCTGGTCACCAAGATGAACGACGCCCTGGTCTGGGGATTGATACCACTTCTGCTGAGCGCAAACGGTCTGGGCAAGGCGCAGATCGCCGTCGTGGGCGCCATATATCCTGCCACATGGGGCTTGGTTCAGTTGGCCACTGGCACGCTCAGCGATCGCCTGGGACGCAAGCCAGCCATCG
>QIFC01000102.1 GCA_003228685.1 Chloroflexota bacterium | reverse complement strand
CTGTCTTGTGGAGCGGCCCGGAGAAAGGTGCGCAGACGAATCCGGCCCCGAAGCCGAAGCCCCCGGGGCCGGATCTTGGGGCGCGGTTCCAGACGACGCCGCTGCGCCGACGGTCGCTACATCATGTCGCCCATGCCGCCGCCCTTCTTTCCTCGCGGGCTCATCTTTCTTGTCAGAGGCTGTCCCCGGACTAGACTCAGACCTCCTGACATAGGAGGTCTATCCCCTCGGAATCATTGGCTGCGCCCGCGCCGGGGTGCGGACCAATAACTGTCCGGTCTTTTCGCCGAGCGATCCATAAGGTCGCGGAAGAACAGGCGATTTCCCGACGGAGGTGCGGACGCAATTCTGTCCGGTTTAGCTCAGGGCCATGAGTGCCCAGCAAGCCCTGGAGTTCCCTGCGCCGGCGACGTCGGACACGGTGGTCATCAACGCGCGTTGCAGATTGCAAGTCGAGGACGAGCAACGCGTGGTGGTGATCGGCGGGCTACCGACGCACCACTATCATGCGGACGATCCGGTCGCGGAGGCCTACGCGATGGTGTTCTTGGTCGAGTCGGGGTTCGCCCAACAGAACGAAGTAGCGCGTGCGTTCGCGCGTTCAGAGCGAACCGTCCGCCGGTATCAACAGCGCTATGCGAACGGAGGGATGGCGGCCCTGGGAAGAGAACGGGGCTGGCGTCGTGGTCGTCGGCGGATCCCCGGCAAGCGCCTGCGCACAATCGAGAAGCTCAAGAGCCAAGGGCTGAGTAACCGGCAGATCGCCCAGCGTCTTGGAGTGAACGAGAAAGCGATCCGAAAGCACGTCGGCCCATCGAAGCCGGCCGAGCAACTCGTGTTTCCCGCAACAGCGAATGACGAGACGTCTGAACAACCGCAACCGAGTGCGGAGAACGCAGCCGACGAACGTTGCGAGGGCAAGGCTGACTTGGAGCGGAACACTGACGACGCAGCCGACGAATGCGAGCCGGTCCCGATGAGCCTCGACAGGGACCCGAGTGATCGGATGTTCGATCGGCTGCTCGCATGCATGGGACTGCTCGACGACGCCGCGCCGATGTTCCGCGAGGGGGTGCTGGTTCCCGGCGCGGGTGTGTTGCTCGCGACCCCGCTGCTCGTGGAAAGCGGCATCTTGCGGGTCAGCCGAAAGCTCTATGGCGAGATCGGTCCCGCGTTCTACGGGCTGCGCACCACGTTGCTCACGCTCTTGTTTATGGCGCTCTTGCGGATCAAGCGCCCCGAGCATCTCAAACAACGGGACCCCGCTGCGCTGGGACAGCTCCTGGGACTCGATCGAGCACCGGAGGTAAAGACCGTCAGGCGCAAGCTCACGCGTCTCGCGGCCTACCACCGTGCGGAGCAACTGGGTGCTGAGCTCGCGCGCCTTCGCGTCGAACAGCGAGGGCAGCTGATGGGGTTTCTGTACGTGGACGGCCACGTACGCGCGTATCACGGAAAACGGGCGGTACCCAAGGCGTACGTGGCACGGCGGCATCTTGCGATGCCCGCCACCTGCGACTACTGGGTCAATGACCAGTCCGGCGATCCGCTGTTTGTGGTTACCGGCGACGTCAACTCTGCGTTGACCAAGGCGTTTCCGGGCCTGCTTCGCGAGCTCCGTTGCGTGGTCGGGGATCGACGAGTGACGATCGTGTTCGACCGCGGTGGCTGGAGCCCGAAGTTGTTCCAGACAATGATCAAGGACAGCTTCGACATCCTGACCTACCGCAAAGGCAAGTGCCGGCGTATCAACGAAAGGCGATTCGTCCGGCGGCGAGCCAAGCTCGACGGACGTTGGGTGACCTATCACCTGCATGACCAAGCGGTCCGTTTCCTGAAAGGGAAGTTGCGGTTGCGGCAGGTCACCCGGCTTTGCGATGACGGCCATCAGGTGCGGGTGGTTACGAGTCGATGGGATCTGCGCGACATCGAAGTGGCCTACCGAATGTTCGATCGCTGGCGCCAGGAGAACTTCTTCAAGTACATGCGAGAGGAGTTCCTTCTCGACGCCTTGGTGGACTACCAGGTCGAGCCAGAGGATCCGACGCGTACCATCCCCAACCCCAAACGACGTGCTCTCGACAAAGAGATTCACGCGGCTCGCACCGACGTCGCCAAGCTGGAGCGGGAGTACGGCGCTGCCGCTGCCGACAACTCCGAGCGACGCCGGCCCACGATGCGAGGTTTCAAGATCGCCCACGGCACACTCGGCAAGAAGCTCCGCGCCGCACGGGCGCGCGTCGGGAAGCTGGTCGAGAAGCGTCGCGGCGCTCCCAAGCGCCTCGAGGTAAGGGATCTCAATGAGGGCGCCGTCGTCAAGCTCGGCACCGAGCGCAAACACCTCACCGACATCGTCAAGATGGTCGCCTACCAGGCAGAGAGCGACCTGTTGGCTCTGCTGCGCCCACACTATGCGCGTGTCGACCATGAGGGCAGGACGCTCCTACACGACATCTTCGCCGCGGCCGGAGATATCGAGGTCTCCGGCGACGAGCTACACGTAACCTTGGCTCCGCTGAGCTCGCCGCATCGCAGCCGAGCCGCGCAAGCGCTGTGCGAGTCGCTCAATAAGACGGCGACGGTATTTCCGGGTTGCTGCCTCCGCATTCGCTTCGCTGTTCATCCACCGCCCCGGGTCGGTCTCGCCTTCCCCGGCTCCCCTGCCAAGGGTGCTGTAGCCTCCGATCTGCCTCCCGAGCCGCCGTAGACCGGACATTTCAGCCACGGGCTATGTCAGGAGGTCTGAGGCTACCACAGGTCGGTTACGGCAAGGGGTGGCCGGTCAGCTTCATCGCCTTGTTGGGCCGCTTGCTTCCTCTGGCGAGGCTGAGGGAGTTCCGCGCAGCAAGCCAGAGACGCTCAGGTCCTCGTCCACGTCAGGCCAGTGAATTCCCACGCCGTCACCGAGAAGTTCGAAGCGCTGACGT
>QIFC01000028.1 GCA_003228685.1 Chloroflexota bacterium | reverse complement strand
TCTCCATGGCGACGACCTGATACTGGTAGACCGTGCCATCGGTGAGCCGGACTTCCACGAGGTCGCCCTGTACGACATCTTTTAGGTCCCACAGGACCGCGGGGCCGATGTCGTAGTAGTCCACATGGCCGGAGAAGACCGCGTTGCTGGTGAAGCCCGGCTGAGCGGTGAAGTCGTACCAGGATATGTCCCACGCCCCGTTGGGCGCTTCCATCACACCGTCCGGGTCCACGCCTTTCACGGAAATCGGTGCGTCGACCCCTATCGCCGGAATGAGGAATCTCTCAAGCGGCGCGTCGCTTGGAGGCACGGGGGCCACGGTAGGCGTCGGCTGCGCAGCCTGTAAGCTGCTGAGGTCGAGATCGCCAAACCCCGTGGCGGTGCCGGGTCCGTTGTACGTGGACCCACCCAGTACGCCCGTCGTGGTGAGGGCGAAAAGAATTGCCGCCGCGACCAGGGCCGCCACGCCCGCTGCCATTATGACGGCGGACAGTCTGTTCCAGAGAACGCTTCGTGAGACCTCATGTTGCATCTTGCAGCTCCCTAACAGTCGTTCCGGCAGCGACGTTCGGCGCCGCTGTTGTGGGCCAGGTCATCCGGTCGTACCTAAGGCCGCGCATTACCATAAGATTCTTGCCTAAGCGAAGGAGCACGTCATCCCGTGCCGGATGGCTCTAGCCGCCTCGCGACGTCCGCGTAGATCTCGTCGACATCCACGTACATGGGCGAGCCGTGGCCGGGCCATTCCCAGCGCCAGATCATCTGCCCGCCTTTGTCCACAAGGATGAAGGTGTGGCCGGGCTTGATCCCTGGGTGCATGCTGGCCTCCAGGGCGTTGTAGGCGCTGGATACGCTCCTGTCCTCGTCCACCACGACGGTGGAGGTCATCCCGAGGCGGCGCGCCTCCGCGGCCACCTGGTCTAGCGGGTCGACCATGATGCTCACCAGCGACACGCCCAGAGCCTGAAAGCGGTCCCAGTTCTGATCCAGATCAACGATCTGGTCCAAGCAAGGCGCTCAGCCGACACCTTCGTTGAAGTAGAGGAGAACCGCTCCCTGGCCCAGGTAGTCGTCTAAGGAGGCTTCGTCGCCGGCGACCGTGGGCAGCGTGAAGGGGGGTGCTGGTAACGCCATATCCAGCGACGCGGTCTTGTCTCCTCCACCTCCCCCGAAGGAGGCGATGATCCAGACAACCAGTCCGGCAGCCGCCACCAGCGAGCCAGCAATCGTGACACGGCGCGCGGCTCGGCCTACTACTCCTTGCTTGCGCCACCAGCGCCGCGATTTCTGTCGTTTCTTGCGGGGCATGGCGATTAACCCTCCGAATCTGGCTTGGCTTCCATCTGGAAGATGATCGTGATGGTGCGCTCTGAGTTGGCCGGATCGTTGGAAGCAAGCTCTACGAACATTTCATCCCGATACCCTTCCATGCCCGGCGGCACGAATAGCCTGAAGACAAGCTGTCCGCTCGCCCCGGGCTCCACTACCTCCGGCTGCACTTCGGACCCCTCGACGCCGCAGCCGCAGTCGGCGTTCGGCGAGGGCCTAATCTTGACGATGGATACTGTGAGCGGTTCGTTCCCCTCGTTGCGAAACTCGACGGCTCGCTCCACCGTCTCGTCCAGGCCGATCAACCCGAGGTCGAACGTGTCGCCGTCCAGCGCCAGCCGCGCGCCATCCGGTGGTTCGCTTTTGCCACTACAGGCCACGGCCAACACGGCGAGCGCCACCAGAATCAGAGCGAAAATCCCTATGCTTCGCCGCAGGCTACGTCCAGTGCTTCCGTGTGGCTGCGGGCATGATTGTGTCAGCATTGAACGCTTTCCCAACGCACGGGCCTCACACTAACCCGCGGAAGAAACCGAAGTACGACCACAGGTTAACCGCGAAGTACGAGAACATTACTGCCGCAAAGCCCGCAATCAGGAGAAGCGGCGCCGCCGGACCGCGCCAGCCGCGCCGCACGTTGGCGTGGAAGTATGCGGCGTATAGCAGCCAGGCGACAAAGGACGAGGAGGCCTTGGCGTCCCAGTCCCAGTACTTTCCCCAGAGGGAGTACATCCAGTAGGAGCCGATAATCAGTCCGAGCGTAAAGAATGGAAACCCGATCCGAACGGACCAATTGCTCGCCTCTTCCAGGACGTTCTTCTCAGGTAGCCAGTTTGGCTTTCCGGCAAACCGTTGGACCAAATAGCCGGCAGCTCCAGCGAAGGCGACGGCGAATCCTCCGAAGGCCACCAACATGGTGCTGACATGCAATGCCAGCAGGTGCCGGTTAGCCTGCAAGTGTATGTGCGGCGAACCGGTGTTTGAAGAGAACGCCGCCTCCGCAATGCCGAAGAGAACCAGGGCACCGACGAGCAGAGCCAGGTTGAGGCCCCACGCTCGAAAGCGCCAATCGACGAAGCGGCCGAACAGCACGACGGTCCATCCAAAGGCGACCGTGTACTCCCACATATTGGAGGCGGGCGCCAGCCCCGTTGCTTTCCAACGAAACGCTAAATAGGCTACGAGGAACGCGGCCGCCGCCCACGCCATAGCCCTGCTCCCATCCCTCAACCAAGGGGTTGCTGGAACGAGAACGGGAACTTGAATTGTGCCTGCGTTGGTCGCGGCACTGCGAACGGCCACACCCGGGACGAGGGCGTACGTCAGCCCCATCGTCGTGGCCGCGCCGGTGGTAAGCACACCGGCCCAGAACATGTAATACGCGAGTGCCTCCATGATTGCTCTCCTTCGCCTGCAGAATCAGATCCGCATGCGAGACGGACCCCGCGGGGCTTGTCTCTCAGCGTCGTCCAGAACGGATCACACGCAGATCTAAGCGCCCCCCGCGTGCTTCTCCGGATTCTCGTCGAACGACTTCTGGCAGCTCTCATCTCAGAGCAGAAGTAGTAGGTCTTCCCTTGATGGCTCGATGAGCCAGCCGCAGTCGCCACGGCAACTTTCATGCCACAGACCGGATCCTTGGCCATAGTCTCCCTGCCTTTCCTGCTTACCTATTCAGATGCGTACCGCCCGCTGCGGATTGTCCGGCGCGCCTGGCGTGATCTTGCCAGTGTCAACGGTGATGCGGCCGTCCTCCACCACGAGTTCCATGGTGTCCAGCGATCGCGGTGCCGGGCCAAACACCCGGACACCAGCATCCGTGTAGGTGGAGCCATGGCAAGGACAGCGGAACCAGCCTTGCGTGTCAGCACCAGTGGCCGGATCAGGCCAGACGAACGTTTCCTTCC
>QIFC01000105.1 GCA_003228685.1 Chloroflexota bacterium | reverse complement strand
GGGGACTGGCGCCGCTTGTATTCGTTGACGTTAATCATGCGAACGACGCGCTCGACGATCGCCTCATCCTGGCCCGTGGCGACGATCTCCGCGACGCTGCGGTCCTTCTCGACGTACTCCTCGATGATGGCGTCGAGCACTTCGTACGGCGGCAGCGTGTCCTGGTCCAGCTGGCCCGGCTTGAGTTCGGCGCTGGGCGGCTTGGTGATCACGGACTCAGGAATGGCCGGACGCTCGCCGCCCGAGTTGCGATAGCGGGCGAGGCGATAGACCAGGGTCTTGGGCACGTCTTTGATCACCGCGTATCCGCCGGACATGTCGCCGTAGAGGGTTGCGTAGCCGGTGGCGAACTCGCTCTTGTTGCCGGTCGTCAGTACGATCCAGCCGAACTTGTTGGAGAGCGCCATGATGACGTTGCCGCGGATGCGCGACTGGATGTTCTCCTCGGCTGTGCCTTCCGGTCCGCCGTCCAGCTCGGCGAAGGGACGTTCGAGCATCGAGAGGTAGGCGGCGTGCGCCTGTTCGATCGGCACGACGAGGAAACGCACGCCGAGGTTGTCCGCCAGGTCCTGTGCATCCTTGATGCTGCCTTCGGACGAGTAGCGTGAGGGCATGCCGATACCGATCACGTTTTCAGCGCCGATCGCGTCGGCGGCGACGACGGCGACGAGGCTGGAGTCGATGCCGCCGGAGAGGGCAACAAGCACCTTGCTGAAGCCCGTCTTGCGCAGGTAGTCCCGAGTGCCCGTGACGAGCGCCTGGTAGGCCTCCGCCTCGTAGAAAGGCGGAGACTCCACTCGAGGCTTCACAGGCGGCCTGTCGGCGGTTGTGGAGCCGCTAACGAAGGTGTGCCGCGCCGCAGGTGGCGTATCGGGAACCTCGATGTCATGGATGAGCAGGTCCTCGCCGAACATGACGGCGCGCGCCGCCAGCTCCCCGGACGGGTCGAGGACCATCGATCCGCCGTCGAAGACGAGTTCGTCCTGGCCGCCCACCTGGTTCGTGTAGCACACCCAGACGCCGTAGTCGCGGGCGCGCTGGGCCAGCATCTCATGGCGTTCGGCGTACTTACCAGCATGGTAGGGCGAGCCGTTGATGTTGAGGATGACCTTCGCACCGGCGGCGGCCTGCTCTTCGGTCGGGTCGCCCGGGAACCAGATGTCCTCGCAGATGTTCACGCCGACGGCGACGCCGCCGATCGTGAAGACGGGGCACTCGTCGTCGACGACGAAGTAGCGCATCTCGTCGAAGACGCCGTAGTTGGGCAGCCGCTGTTTACGGTACGTGGCGACGAGACGACCGTCGTGCACGATCGCCGCTGCGTTGTAGATGCCGGCCTCGTCGGTGTCGACGAAGCCGATGACGGCACTCAAACCTTTGCAGGCAGCGATGGCGGCGTCTAGAGCACGCCGGCCGTCCTCGATGAAGCGCGGGCGCAGGAGCAGGTCTTCCGGCGGGTAACCGGTGATCACCAACTCCGGGAAAGCAACGACGTCGACGCCGGAGTTCCGGGCGCGGGCGGCGAAATCGGCAACCAGCCTGACGTTACCGTCGAGGTCGCCGACAGTGGTGTTGAGCTGGGCGAGGCCAACACGGAGTGTACTCATGCTCCCGCGCTTAGTGTACAACGTACACTTACGCCTGTGCGTCCCCCATATCGCACGCATTCTGCCCTTCCCGGCCGCGTCATGTCCACGCTGGCGCGGCGCGCTTCTGCTTGTCGTTGGCCTGTGATTCTGTCACGTTAACTGGCCAGTGAATTTGTCATCGCGCTTGGTGGTTCCAGTCAGCATCAAGGTACGCCAGGGATGCGTGGCTGGGGGTTTTTGTTTGGCACGATTCGCAGGAGTCTTCTTGGCCGGAGTGGTCTTCCTGGCCGGTGCTGCGTAGTCTGCGGAGTTGCGGCCATTCCGCTTGCGGCGGGCTCGCAGGGGAGACGCTGAGGCAGTCCGCCTGCGGGCGGAACGTGCGAGGACGCGGCCCTGGTAGACGACGACGAGTGAGCCGTCGAGGCGTTCCTGCAACTGCACGCGGCAGCCGGCATAGCTGCGGCCGCCAGGGCCGGGCGGGATCTGAACGAGGCGCTCCTCCAGGTGGACAGTGTTGTCGTTGGCGACGCGGCGGAAGTAGTGGAAGCTGCAGACGGCTGCGAGGTCTGCGCTCGGAGGCAGCGGCCGGTAGGCGGACTCTGGCTCAGCAGGCTTGCGGGCGAAGCGCTTGCGGAAGCGGGGGAGGAAAGTCTTGAGCACCCGGTTAGCGTCGGCGAGAGAGCGGGCGTTAGCCCGGCGGAGATCCTTGACCAGGCGGTCCTGGAAGGTTCCCCAGAGACGCTCGACCCTGCCCTTGGCCTGCGGTGAGTGGGCGAGGATGAGGTTAATGCCGAGCTCCTCAAGGGCGCGGGCCACCTGGGTCGGCTCGCGACGCCCAGCCAACTCTTCAGCAAGGGTCCAGGGCTCCTTGCCGTTGCGTTGGAAGATGCCGTGGCGGTCGCTGTACCAGGCGAGGGGTACGCCTTTCCTGCGGATGGAGTCGCGCAGGAGGAGAAAGTAGCCCTCGGCGTCCTCATGTTCCCTGAAGACGGCATGGACCGGTTCGCCGGTCGCGTCGTCGACAGCGCCGATCAGGACCAGTCTGGGGCCGCGGCCTTCCAGCCAGTCGTGATTGCTGCCGTCTACCTGCAGGAGCATCCCTTCCTCCGGCATCCGCGGCCTGCGTGAACGGTGCTTGCGGGCCCGCCGTTTCCGCGGGCTGCGCAGGCCGGCAGCGGTAAGGATGCGCGTCACCGAGCGGCGGCTCAAACTGATGCTGTGCCTCTCCTCCAGCTCTTCCTGCAAGTGGGTGTGGTTGTAGTCGCGGTACAGCGACGTCGCCAGCTCGATCACCTCCTTTCGCAACTCGTCAGCGATCGCATGGCTGGGGCAGCGGCCGCGGTTGCCGTGCGCGAGTGCGGCGGGACCGTGTTCACGGAGCCCCTTCTTGAGGCGGAGCACCTGGCGTTCGGACAACTGAACAAGCTGGGCCGCCTCTCTGGCGGTCCACCTCCCTTCAATGACCATCGTCAGAACTCTTGCTCTTGTCTGTTCCCTCGTGTTCAACGTGATTCTTCCCTTCATGGGGTGACAGAATCACAGACCAGTTAGCGGGTGACAAAGTCTCAGGCCAAAGACACA
>QIFC01000033.1 GCA_003228685.1 Chloroflexota bacterium | reverse complement strand
AGCCGCCCGGCATATGCACGACCAGCACGTCGCTGCCGTCCGGCGACTCCCACATGAACTCCGTTGTGTTGAGCGTGTCATCCGCGCCACGCCAGAACACGCATCGGTCGATGCCGAACCCGCGCAGGATGGCGGGCATGTGCGCGATCTGGCCGAACGGGTCCGGGATGTAGCCGACCTTCATCACCGGGCCGAACTGCTCGGCCACGCGATGCCCGCGCAGCAAGTTGCGCACCAGGGCCTCGCCGCTGGGCAGCGACATGTCGGGGATCTCGTACCACGGCCCGACGGCCAGCCGCCCGTCCTGAACAACGCGTTCGATGTCGTCGCGGCGGTCCGGGCGCACCTCCAAGTAGTCCTCGATCAGGATCGTGTGGCCGTCGAGCAGGAAGTGCTTGTACTCTGGGTCGCGTTCGAAAATCTCCAACAGCAGGTCGAAGAAGCCGACGAGCCGCGTGCGGTAGCGCTGATACGGGAAGTACCACTCTCGGTCCCAGTGGGTGTGCGGCACGAGGATCAGTCTGTATTTCTCGTCGGTTGTCTGTGTCATGAGCCCTCCGGCCGCAGGTAGAAGGGGTTCGTGAGCGCGTGGACCACCTCGCCGCGCTCCGGCCTGCCGCGAAAGCCGGCCGCTTCCGCGCGAACGTAGCCCGGCCCCTCCAGCGTCATCTCGAACTCCAGCGTCTGTTCTTCACTCTCCGCGACGACTTCCTGCCACACGTCGCCATCGCGGATCAGGCGCAGCTTCTTCTCAGCGGGGCCATGATAGCGCAGCTTGAACCTGATGCCCGCGCCGGGGTTGCCTTCGATCGCGTCCCCCATCATGTACGTCTTGCCTTCGCACTCCGCCGTGAACTCCAGAAACGGGCCAGTCGGGTCTTCCGAGACGAAGGCGTGCCCTGCCCGCACCGCGTCCAGCACGCCGGCCTCGTCCAATGCGCCCTGCACGTTGACCCACGTGCACGGCGTGCCGAGCGTCCATGGGTGGACGATCCTTGCCGGAGCGATCGAGTGGCAGTCGCTCCCGCCGACGGCCGTCACGCGCTCGCCGGCTCGCAGGCGCCGCTCCCAAAATTCGCGCGATTCCTCGTTGCCCAGCCTCCATGGCCCCTGCCATGCTTCCGTCACGCGATAGCCCCGCACCCCGCCGAACTCCCACGGGTAGCCCACCTTGGGGTGGTTGGGCGAGAAGAGCCCGCCCCGCTCGTGCACGAAGTCGACGATCCGCTGCATGCCGGCGTCGTCCGTGCAGCGGAAGTCCACCCATCCGCCAAGGCCCCACACGTTGGCGTGGCCCCACGAGGTCGTGACCTCCTCGCCCGGGACGAGGAGCAGATCATCCTTGCGCGTCGCGATCTCCTCGAAGTGCGACGTTGTGTTGTGGTCGGTGATCGCCAGGAAATCCAGCCCGACGCGGCTCGCCTCTACGACGTACTCATCGATCGAGTTGTAGCCATCGCTGTGGAACGTGTGGGAGTGAAAGTCTCCTTTGTACCAGCGGCGCTCACCGCTGCGGGGGTGCGACTGCGCCTGCGCTGGCTCGAACAGCTCCGTCTGGGGTTCAGCGTTCGCGTCGACCTTGATGCTGACGTCCACCCAGTAGCGGGCCCGCTCTCCTCGCAGTGTTGGGCAGCCCAGCACGACGCTCCACTCGCCCGGCATGAGTGCGCCCCGGATGTAGCCGGGCGTGGCGTCCTTGGGCGTGATGTAGAAGCCCGTGCGCGAGCCGCCGCTCCAGCCGCGAAAACCGCCCGTCAACTCGTCGTGCCCGCGCACGTCGAAAATGCCGGCGTCGACGACGTTCTGGCCGCCGGGCCCGAACGGGACCTCCTTGCGTATCTCCTCCTCGATCCGCTGCGCCTCCTCCGCGTCGAGCTTGTCGAAGTGGTAGGTCACCTCCAGCCGCGTCGCGCCCGCGGGCATCTGGAACGGGAGGTAGTGGAACGGTGGGTCCAGTTCGCCCTGCGCGAACGCGCCCTCGATCGAGAACTGCTGGAGCATCGGCTAGCAGATCACGCCGGATTCGCGTAGCGCGTCGATCTCGTCGCTTGAGTAGCCAAGCGCCGAGAGCACGTCTTCGTTGTGCTCGCCGAGCGCCGGCGACGGCCCTTGGACCGCAAGCGGCGTCTCGCTCATCTGGAACGGAGGCCCGGCCGTGTGGACCGTGCCGGCCATCGAGTGTTCGAGCGTGACCTGCAGGTCGTTGGCGAGGACCTGCTCGTTGTCCATCAGCTCCTCGATGAAGTTGAACGGCCCCGCAGGGACGCCCTTCTCATCGAACAGCTCGAGCCATTCGGCCGTCGTTTTCTCGATGAAGAGCCCCTCTACCTTCTTTACGAGCCCTCGCGCGTACTCGAGGGCGTCGGGCTGCGTCGGATCGTACATCGGGTCATCGATGCGCTTGTCCTCGATGCCGAGCGCGTCGCAGAGCTTCTGCCGGAGCGCCACGCTCAAACAGCCAACGACGATGTAGTGGTCTTTCGTCTTGTAGGCCCGATAGTACATCGCGACGGCCCGCAGGGGCCGGATCTCCAGCCGCGCCTTCTTTTGGTCGTCGTAGTCTTCGCCGTTAGCGCGCGCCTCTACCAGGCGGTCCAGCACGGCCCGCTTCCATTCCAGGTCGGCGGACTCGATCAGTTGGAAGCCGGATGTCTGGATCGTGAGGGCGCTTCCTAGCAACGTCGTCTCGATGCGCTGGCCTTTGCCGGTACGCTCGCGGTGAAAGAGCGCCGCGCTCACGGACCAGGCCATCATCATGCCGGTCGAGAGGTCTGCGGCGGGCAGCGCGTTCATCAGCGGCACGCCGTTGTAGCTCTTGCCCTCCAGCGCCATCAGCCCGGTCAGCCCCTGTACGATCAGGTCGTAACCGGGGCGATGCGACTGCGGGCCCTTTCGTCCAAACGCGGTGTTATCGCAGTAGATCAGGTTGGGGTTCAGTTTAGAGAGCGTTTCGTAGTCGATGTGAAGATTCTTAGCGACGTCCGGCCGGTAGTTGACGAGCACGACGTCCGTGTCCGGCAGGAGCTTGCCAACGACCTCCTGCCCCTCAGGCGTCGTCAGGTCCAGCGTGATCCCCTTCTTGCCGTGGTTGAGCGAGATGAAGCTCCGGCTCTCCGTCGGGATGAACTGGGCGATCAGACGCCACGGCTCTCCCGCCGGCGGTTCGACCTTGATGACCTCCGCGCCCATCTGCGCCAGGAGCATGCCGCCGAACGGCCCAG
>QIFC01000039.1 GCA_003228685.1 Chloroflexota bacterium | reverse complement strand
GAAGTAGACGCCGGGCACTTCAGCCGTGCACTGGTCATCCACGCAGTCGCCGCGGGTGACTCGCACGGAGAGATCGTAGATGCCGCTCAGGCCCGCGCCCGGAGCGAACGAGTCCGACGGGTTTTGCGGGTCGTCGCCGCAATCAGGAACCGCCGCTAGTTCGTCCTCGTCCGTGCAGCCGTCGCCGTCAAAGTCCAGGACGCTGGAGCCGGGCTTCGGGCCCGGGCGCCAAGGCGCCGGGTTGGGGTTCACGTTCGTGCCACCCTCGTCGTTCACCTGGATGGACTGCAGAGGCAGGCCTTCGAAGTCCGGGGCGCCCTTGGGCGTTAAGGCGTCGCAGCTGTCGTTGTCCTGGTTGTACCAGATGTTAACTGAACCACCACTAGAGACCCGGTCCACCTGGGTGTCCTTGACGGTGTCACCATTCGTGTCCGCCTGCACCGTCACGCCACCCTTCGGGTCCAGGATGATGGACGTCCAGATGATGTTCGGGCCCACTCCGGTTTCGCCGATACCGCCGACGTCCTCGAAGCAGGTGGTGACGACCGTACATTCAACCGGTGCACAGAAACCGCTCGAATCGAAGTAGAGGCCGGTGCCGATGCCCGGCGCCATGTTCGTGTACGGCGGTGGCGGCGGCGGACCGGCCAGCGTGTCCGCGCCCGTCTCAGACGGGTTGTTGAGCTGGTTCTCCGTATCGCCAGGACCGGATACGCACTCCGGCGGCACTCTGGCGGCCAGCGCTTCGCATGTGTCGCCCCAGGTCGGCGGCTCGAGCCGCGTCGACGGATCAGGCGCGCCGCCCGAGTCCGCGAGGTCGATGTTGCACTGCTGGAATGTCTGCACCGCGTTGGTGATCGTGTTGTGGTCTGTCTTGGTGATGCAGTAGAACGAACCAGCGCCGGTGTTCACGCTGCCGACCAGGATGTCGGACACGCTGCTATCGCAGTCGACTATTTCCGGGTCCGTGACGCTGACGAATTCATAGTAGTTGGTGCAGCCGTCCCCGTCGAAATCGTCGTCTAGCACCGCCGCCCTGGCGTCCACGCGCGGCGTGGTTATTCCGTTTGCGGCGTCCGTGATAGGAACGCCTGTGTCTTTCAGCACCTGTACAAGCTCATCCGCAGTGATCCCGGGCAGCATCTGCTTCAGCAATGCCGCGACGCCCACCACGTGGGGGGCAGCTTGAGACGTCCCGCACAGTTCGTTCGCACCGAATCCAGTGTGCCAAGTGGATAGGGTTCGACAACCGGGTGCAAGCAGGTCTAGCCAGTCAGCCGATTCCGAAAAACAGACTACTTTGTCAGCGGCCGTTGTTTGATCCGTGCAAGTGCTATCGGGCTCCGGTGTTCTTACAGGATATGGCCCTGACGTTCCCACGTCCGCGTCATAGACGGCACCAACTGAGACTACGTCAGGAATACACGCTGGCCACGAAATGGAGTCCTTGAAGCCTTGGTTGCCCGAAGCCGCGATCGTAAGAGTGCCCACATCTCTCAAGTCCTCGATAGCTAGGGATATTGCTGGGATGAGATCACGGCATTCCTGCTCAGTTGCAATCGGGTTGGGCGGGAATTGTGCTAAGGCAAGGCTGATGTTTAGGAACTCGAACGGCACGGGGTCGCCCGGCCCGTGATTGTCCATGACATCGTCAAGCGCATTGAGTAGCCACGGCGTGAGCCAATCTCCATTATCAAGAGTCATCCTGTAAGCGTAGAGGTTCACACCTGGGGCTACACCCTGAGGTATTCCTAGCGTGCGTCCGTCCGAGGCGATGATTCCGCTCACATGAGTCCCGTGGCCGGATCCGTCCTCAGCAGGATGGGGTTGGGGAGGACAAGGAACTCCACCTGACGGCGGGAAACTGTCGGTGAAGCACTCTTCTCCCGCGAGACTACTGTCTAGGTCGGGATGGTCTGTGTCGATCCCGCTATCGAACACGGCCACATCCACGGACGAGCCATCCACGCCCCCGAGATTAACAGCGTTTGAATTGATTAGCGGCACGCTCTCAGGAAGGGCTGCTTGCCCTTCGAAGATGGCGCCTACGGCAGCGACATCGACGTGGCATCCAATCTTCGTCAGGCCTTCGCTTGTAATCGTTCCCACAAGCGCGGGCACTGTGGTAGGTCGCAACGCGAGGATAAAGTCGGACGCTGCTAGATCAGCTAAGACGCGTTCCTGCTGCAGCCCAGTTGCTTCCTGCAATTTTGAGATGATGTGCTCAGGTTCGTCCCCAGCGCGAGCGGCTACTTCTTCCATGGACGGTGAGGCCGCGGCTAAGGAGATGATAACTGCCGCTTCAGCGCTGGAATCAAGCTCGACATAAACCTCTGGCCTCACTTTGCCGCATCCGTCCAGTTCTTGACTCTTGGCGGCTGGGTCGCGGTTGATCGCCAATGCCATGCCAATCAAGACAATTGCGGCAAGCGCATTAATTCTGATTACCATCTGAGCCTCCGTTCCGCCCAGCTAGTGTCACCAGTCCCGTTCGACGGCCCGATCCTAGTCTGTCCGTGCCTCAACTCTGTGGCGCCGAAGCGCCGCAGCACTCGCTATCAGCAGGAGCCCGCCTCCGGCGCCCAATAAGAGAACCGTTGGCCAATTCGAGGCCGCTGCTCCGCTTCCAGTTCCCGTCGGCGGCAGCGAAATGTCAGGTATCTCGGTCGGCTCTGGCGCTTCACAACCCAGCATGCCGTCCTCAGCCTGCACGTCATACACGGTCTCAGGGACGCCAAACAGATTTACGGTCACGGAAAGCTGACTGCTGCCTTCCTGACTGCACCGGAACGTGATGACCGCCAACACGGTTTCCTCCGTCAACCCGATAACGCTCGCCCCGCTGACTCTGAGCGTGTTCGGCCCGTGTTCCAAATCGCAGACTGAGTTCCCAAAGGGCTCACATTCTACCGGCGAAATGATGTCGTCTACATAGGCAACGTCGATAGTCCAGGCCCCAACGGGACCTGCATCGATGTCATCAATCAGTAGCTCAACTGACGACTGACTTCCCACATCCGTCGTAGAAGACCCGATGCTGATAGTGAAGGCTTGGTCGACATCCTGGGCACGGACCACAGTAACAGCCAATGCCCCGAAGACGAGCAGAGAGCCTAGTAGTAGCGTTCGCACACCACGCCTCCATTCCCGCCGCTCGAACCGACCTGGTACGCGAAGCACGCGCCGACGCTGAAGCCGCCGATGGACACGACAACAAGGCCCACTTTGGCCAGTCCCGCGAGGACTCCAGATGAGATCACGCCCATACTTACTCGCTCCGCCTCTTACTCCGTGTGTGGTGCGAGGATAGATC
>QIFC01000111.1 GCA_003228685.1 Chloroflexota bacterium | reverse complement strand
TCTGCACAGGCGCCTCCTTTCAGAAGCACCCTGCCACAAGAGGACACTCTTCCCGCAACCTAAACAGGACATTCTACCTGCAACCCAACACCGCGGTTGACAACCCAGCGTGTGTGATCTATCCTCGCACCACACAAGGAGCGATAGGCGGAGCAAGTTAGTATGGGCGTGATTTCATCTGGAGTCCTCGCGGGGCTGGCGAAGGTTGGTCTCGTTGTCGTAGCAGTCGGCGGGCTCAGCGCTGGCGCGTACTTCGCGTACCAGGTGGGCCCGGGCGGAGACGGCGGTACGTCCGTTCAGATAGAGCCTACACTGGCGATTGCCAGTCCCACCGCAGCAGGGACAACCCCAACCGCGACAGTGGAGCCGGCAATACGCCAGCCAACGCCGCTAGCACTTGACACTTCGACCTGGGAGAGGCACGAGAGTCTCGATGGATTCGAACTGAAGCGCCCCCCGGCATGGACCCTTCAGTTAAACGCTAGCGGCCGACACACGCGGCTCCTCAACCCCACCTACCAGGCAATACTTGATGAGGCGAATGCGGACGGCCAGGAGGACACCGAGTTTCCTCCTGAGGCTGGAATGGCCTGGTTCAGCGTCATACCGGACATTACGCCAGGGTTTGACCCTGAGCGCCTAGCTAGTTCCTGCGATCGCGCGGTTGAAGCAACAACGTTGCTCGGCAGGGCAGCGGTTCTCTGCCAGGGGAGCAGCCTGATCGACCCGACTCTGGAAACGCTCGGCTGGACTTACTGGGTAGAGTTCCCTGCTGGGCATACGATGCTAGTCGCTGGCGCCGTGGTGCGCCGTACCGGCGGTGGCTTCGATGCGACTGCGAGGGCGGATGAAGCGACGATTGAAGCCATATTCGGCACGTTCAGCTTTTCTTCAGAGTAATGCGGGGGCTTCTGAGCGTAGGGGCGGTTTTCGGGTTGGTGATATTCTTGATCTCCTTGCAGGCAGTACAGGCCGGACTCGGGGACGTGACTGAGAACAGATACCCTTGGCGCGACGGCGAGTCGCGAAAGTTTACGCAGGGGTGGAACGGGTCATTCTCCCATAGCGGCCAATTCGCAACCGATTGGGGCAACGACGGGGCCGGTTTCGATGTTGTGGCTGCGACAGAGGGAGACGCGGTATGCACTGAGTGGGACGGCATATCTAGCACCGGAACACGAGTTGACATCGCGGCAATCGACGGTGCAACGGAGAGTTACTTCCATTTAGCATCCTGTGACTTCTCTGCGAAACACGTTGAGCAAGGCGAGAAGATCGGCCCGGCGGGCAACACAGGGTTTAGCACGGGGATCCACCTGCACTACGTCCGCGGCGGCAGCCACTGCCTTTCCACCAGATGTGACTTTTACGGCAATGGCGACTTCTTGTGGTACGAATCTGACAACGCGGGGCCTGGCGTGAACGACGCTGGGGACCTCCCTGCGTGGAACGCAATCCGCACCGTGTACACGAACCTCGGACACTATCTCTGCGGGGAAGCCTGGGACTGCTTTGGCTCCAGCATCGATGTCTTCGGCGAAGGACGCCTGGCCCTAGCAAACTCACCTTGCGCGCCGGAAGATTGCGGTTGGAGCCAGCAGTTCAAGAGCGAGGGCGGGGTTCTCCACAACTTCAGTTGGCCGGAGCCTTGCACTTACGCCTACTGGGTGCCGGATAGGTTTTACTTAACGTGGCTGAATAATGCGTGGTTAGGATACCCCAGATCGAACGTGCTCACCTTTGTAGGCGTCTACTATCAGTTCTTCCAACACGGATATCTTGAGGCGCGAGTTTTCGGCGGAAACGCAGTCATCACTGCGTATGAGCAGGCTAGCTGCGTTTCGTAGTAGACACTACATGTCTGACTCTGAATTAGACCGTTACCCTCCCACACCGCTCCGGCGTGCTGCCCTGTTCGCACTTCGGCCTCTCGTTCTGCTAGGCGTCGTATTGGCCGCTAGCATGTCAGCGCCCCTGGATCCGAGTTCCGCAGCGAACAGTACGCTACCCCCGGTGGCCGAGCTGTCTGGGACGGTACCGGCGTTTTCCGCAATGCCTTTAGATCTGCAGTTTAGATGTCTAATGAGAAACGAGGGTGGCAGCCCCGTCACCACGTGGACGGCTATGTGCTATGCCAGTTTCGCCTCCGGGGCGCTGCCGGGTGGTCAGTACGACGTTCCGCCAGTTCACATTCCTCTGTTCACAGCACAGAATGGTCAGACTGCCACTCTAAGCCTTCAAGACTGTCACGAGCCAATTCCTGGGGTGCGGGCCCAGCAGATCGTGGCGAAGGTTACGAAGCCGGGCGCTACTGCCAGCGTGACGGTCGAGGTCGTCGTCGACACGACCGATCCGTTTACCTGCTCCGGGACTCCGATCGCGGTTAACTCCTCGGGGTCCTGGACGCCGCGCAGCACGACCTACGATACGGACGGTGACACCTGCACAGACTATGACGAGCTAGGCGGGAGCACGGACCCGTTCAACCCGTTCGACTGCGGAGAGCTGGACAACGACGGCAACCTGGCAGGCGTGTCGGACCTGCTGCTGGGCGACCTCAACAGCGGCGTTGGACTGTTCTACTGCATCGTTAAGACAGACCACCAGGCCAGCGACAACCGGGTCCAGACGTTCCAGCAGTGCAACGTCGATATCGAGAACGGCGGCATTACGCCGGACCCGGACGTGCCGCCGACGTGGGAGGATACGTGCGTATCGCTGGAGGCCGCGAACCCCGGCGATTGCCCAGAAGGCTCGCTCCAGAACCCGGCGGAGCCGGGCCCCGACGGGCTGCCCGGCCCGCCGCCGCCGCCGCGGTACACGATGGCCGCTCCGAGCGAGGGCGCAGGCTTCTTCTACCCAGGTGGGGCGGGCTCGCCCGGTGGTGTGTGTGGATCGACGGACTGCTCGGTCGTGACGACCTGCTTCGAGGACACCGGCCCGGTCGCGGGCACGGGCCCGAACATCATCTGGACGGCCACGATCCTGAACCCGGAAGGCGGCACAACTGTCCAGGCGGACACGGACGGCGACACGGTCAAGGACACCCAGGTGGACCGGGTCTCAAGCGGCAGCGTCGACATCTGGTATAACCAGAGCAACGCCAGTTGCAATGCCCTCGCGCCCAAGGGCGACCCGGGCTTCGATAACCTGGCGCTACAGTCCATCCACGCCTACGGCAAGGGCGGGTCGGACGTGAACGCGAACCCGGCGCCGTGGCGACCGGGCCCGAACCCCGGCGCTTCCGTCACCGACTTCGACGGTGACGGCTGCACGGACGAGCAGGAGCTGGACAGATACGACAGCACCCCCACGTGTGGTGACGACCCGCAGAACCCGTCGGACTCGTTCGCTCCGGGCGCGGACCTGAGCGGCAACGATCTCTCCGTGCGAGTCACCCGCGGCGACTGCGTGGATGACCAGTGCACGGCTGAAGTGCCCGGCGTCTACTTCTTCTGCCGCGCCGACCTGCAGCACGACACCGGCGACAACAGCGTTGCCGTCCGCCCGTACTGCTACTGGGACGCTGTTGTGGTCGATATCAACCCTGAGGCGTACCCCGGCATCAGGGGCGACGGCATGGCCGGCGCGCCGCCACCTGGGCCGGACGACCAGGGCGACGGCAACTTCGCCTTCGGCGACGTGGACACAGCGCACGCTGTACTGAACGGCATCCTCAACAAGACGACCGGCAACTTCGAGATCTCCGGGTGCATCGAGTCGCTGGACGGGGTGGGCATCCTCGGCAACGTCTACCTTGAGCTGACGGTCAGCGGCCACCAACTGCCCGGCACGGCGGACATCTGGGCCTTCCAAGACGAGACGGACTGCACCACCGGCGCGCAGTTCGGTGGTTATCAGGCGCTCCATGGCGCACCGGCGTTAGACGACGCCGAGCTGAGGCTGGTGCGGGCAAACCCAAACAAGGGCAAGACCTACGACAGCGACGGTGACGGCGTCCCTGACGCGGCGGAACTTCAGGACGACGACGCTTGCGGGCGCCGCGACCCGTTCAATCCGTACGATTACTATGACGTCTCGATCCCACGCGACGGCGTGATCGACT
>QIFC01000108.1 GCA_003228685.1 Chloroflexota bacterium | reverse complement strand
TGTAGGTGGAGCCATGGCAAGGACAGCGGAACCAGCCTTGCGTGTCAGCACCAGTGGCCGGATCAGGCCAGACGAACGTTTCCTTCCAGGGAACCGTGCATCCAAGATGAGGGCACTTCCACCAGAGGGCCAGCAGGCCCGGCCCACCTTGCTCTTCCGTCAAGTTGGAGAGCCAGAAGCGGCCGCTGGCAACAACCACCTTCCGGCCCGGCGGAGGCACCGCGCTCTCGCTTACAGAGACCTTGTCCCCGAACCCACTCACTCCTCGCGGGAAGAGGAAATCCACACCGCTGGCGACGGTACCGGCTACTATCGCTCCCAGGCCGCTCCAGAAGCCCAACTGGAGAATTTTGCGTCGAGAAACCACGGGCTGACCGGGCGGACGCCGCGGTACCACAATAGCCGTCGATGGGCCGGCCGGGAGGGCACACGGCTTGTGAGCGGGCGCCGGACTCTGGTCGTGCTTCGTACTCTCGTCATTCGCCATCGTTCTCACCTCCCGTCAACACTTGCCTTGGCCTCTGGAGCTGTGCTCCAGCCCAGCCACTGGTAGATCAGGCAGTGACCGGTGACGCCTGTCACCGCGAAGTCCAGTCCCAGGGCGATGAGCACTGCGTCGATGGCGAATAGCCACGGCGGCCCGCCTGTAGCGATCAGCAGGGTCAAGCCGAGCACCGCCAACAACAATCCACCAACGATCCGTGCGGCCCGCTCGATGTTCCCAATGTTTTTCGTTCGCATAATTCGCTCGTTCCCTCGCCCTTGTCGCTCGCCCAGCTGGTCTGGGACGGCATCTACCGAAGGCCGAGAGCCCCCGCCGCCATCATGAACTCCGTGGTTGACGATCATGCCGCGCCTTCCTCAGTGCCGTATCCCAGCGACCTGACGACTATTTCCAACCTGTCCACGTCTGTCTCTCGGGGGTCGTACTCTACGTATGCCATCTCCGTAGCTGGATTGGCGTAAGCGCGGATTACTCCAGGGGCCGCCTGGAGCGCCCGCTCTACGGTGAGGGAGCCTCCTCCTCCACACGCTAGGCCGGAGAGGGACAACGTGGTATGCAGCCGGCGGGAGTCTGGCTCTTCGCCTGGCCTCTCGACGGCACGGGGCACCAGGGGATCCGTGGACTGTCTCCCGTTCACTTCACTCACCTCCTCAGGGCAAACCTGCGAAGCACTCTCACTAGTCCATCATGTGGGCGCCGCACTGGTGGTCGACGTTGCGAATGGTGAAGCCCTTGGTCCAGAACGTCTCGACGAAGTCGATCTCGACGGAGGGCAATTCAGGCGCGGTATCGGCATCCGCCACGAACGGGATGCCACCTACATCGAACACGGTGTCGTCCTGAGAAGGCTTAGCCTCGTTTGATAGGCTGAAGTGCGCCTTGCCGCAGTGGCAGCGGTGGTCGATGAACACTCGCAGCTTTCCTGATGCCAGTTCACCGTCGGCCAGTGCCTTGTTCAGCTTGTTCTGTGCCGGCTCTGTGAGCGTTAGCATTATCGATCTCCTCTTCCTCGATCCCCGCCGGCTACACTGCCGGCGCCTGGACATGCGCATCGCGAGACACCATGCGCCTCACATCCACCATATGCCACCTCCTCTTGCTTGAAGCAGGGCCGAGTGGCCCTCTTTTCATAGGCTGGACGGACATACTCTATACTCCTATAGAGTATTACCATCAGCCAAGATGGAATTGGGATACGCTGAATCGCGCATTGCTGTATCCTGAAGGCGGGACCAGCAGAGATACTAGTAGGGAGTATACTGAGGAGCGCCAACGCGATGACACAGTCAGCCCAGCACGTACACGAACACCTCTACGGCAAGGACAAGGAAGTCTTGCTGAAGCGCATGCGCCGCATCGAAGGCCAGGCCCGCGGCATCCAGAAGATGATCGAGGAGGATCGTTACTGCCCCGAGATCATCCAGCAGCTCACCGCCATGGTCAGAGCTGGCAAGGAGGTATCGCTGCTCCTCCTCCAGGATCACATCGAGGGGTGCGTCACCGATGAGATCAAGCATAACCACGGTGGGAAGATGATCCCTGAGTTGATCGGCGTCGTCCGTCGCACCATGCGGACGTGAACCAGTCGGGACGGAGGGCTTACGTTGGCGACTGAGCAGACGAACGGGGACGGTGGCACCTTTGCGGTGCAGACGGCACGCTTTCAGGCTCTTGCGGCGCGCTTCCAGGCCCTTGCTACGACTGCAACCCCGCGGGTCCGTGCGGAGCATGTGGCGAAGACGTATGTCGCCCATAGCCTCTGGCCGCTGGTGCGCCGCAATCGCGCTCTGACAGACGCTTCGTTAGAGGTTGCCGCGGGCGAAATCGTCGCTATCGTGGGCGCGAACGGATCCGGAAAGTCCACGCTGATGATGATCATCGCCGGCATCCTGGAACGCGACGCCGGGCTGGTGGCTGTGAACGGCAGCCTCGGCTACTGCCCGCAGACCCCCGTTCTCTACGAGAAGCTCACTGTAGACGAGACGTTCCGCTTGTTCGGGGTCGCCTACGACATGGACGACGGCGCCATCGAGACGAGCAAGGGCGAGCTGATGGCTGCTCTGGACTTCGAAGTCTATCACGACTACCGCATCGAGCACCTCAGCGGTGGCACTCGTGGGAAACTCAATCTCGCCCTCGCCTTACTGCATGACCCTGACGTGCTGCTGCTGGACGAGCCGTACGCCGGCTTCGACTACGAGACGTACCTGCGCTTCTGGGAGATGTCGGAGGAGTTCGCCGCCCGCGGGCGCAGCATCCTGGTGATCTCCCACTTCGTGGAGCAGCAGGAGCGCTTCCACCACATCTACCGGGTAACGGACGGCCGCTGTGAGCGCGAACGCTAGCGCGGCCCGCCGGCTGTCCACTCCGCTCGCCATGTTCATGCGTGAGTACTACCGAAACGCGATGAACCTGGTGCTACTGGGGATCATCCCCGTCCTGCTCATCCTCTCGCTCGGTGACGCCCTCAGCCGCCTAGCGAGCATCTTTCCCGACGTGACGCTCACCACGGCCATGGGCCAGTCTATGGGTGCCCTTTGGTCCGCCGGCTTCCTCACGGGACTTACCGGGTTCTTCATGATGGTGGGAGCCCGCGCCGCTGACCGCCGCCTGGTTCGAGCCGGCTATGCGCCGAGCGAGGTGGTGCTCCTGCGGTTCGCCTCGGTCGGGCTGCTAGGCGCCCTGGCTACTCTGGTCAGCTATGGGATCCTGCTTACCCGTCTGACACCCACCGACTACGTGCAGACATTCCTGGTGATCTATCTGGCTGCCCTGATCTACGGGGCCATCGGCATCCTCATCGGTTCTCTCATCAGCGGAGAGTTGGAAGGCTCCTTCGCCCTGCTCTTCTTCTTCGTCATGGACGCATTCATCGGCAGCCCGCTCTTCGGCTCAACATCTGAGGTCTTCGCCTTCCTGCCAACCTTCTACCCCACGAAGGTGCTCCTCGGGCTCACCGCCGAGCAGCCCCATG
>QIFC01000072.1 GCA_003228685.1 Chloroflexota bacterium | reverse complement strand
CAAGCTCGCTGCCATGCCATCGGGCTTCGCGGCGGGCCAGAGCAGCAGCGCCGGCAGCAACGCCCAGCGAGCGAGCATCGGTACGAGCAGCAACGCGCCCATGCGAAGCCAGCCCTCCACCTCGATTAGGGCCGCCCACTTCAGCAGCAGGACAGCAGCGATGGCGACGAACCCGAACGCGCCCGTCCTTGGGTCGCTCATGATGGCGAGCCGCTGCTCCCGATCTCGGCCGCCGAAGACGCCGTCCGCGGTGTCCGCGAGGCCATCGAGGTGCAGCGCGCCGGTGAACACGATCAAGGCGGCCACGACGACGGCGCTGCTGGCAGATAGCGGTAGGATGGTGCGCGCCACAAGATCGATGGCCACGAGACCGGCTCCGATCAGCAAGCCCACGACCGGAAAGAATCCAATGCCCGCGCTATTGAGTTCTTGCCGTTCGCGCGTCACCGGCAACGCCGTCAGCAGCGCAACCGGCGAAAGCACTTGGTTAAGCGTAGTCAGCCCGATTCGCAACGCCGGCCTCCTCGAACGTGGCCATCTCATTCAGGATCGCCAGCGCACCGTCCACCAAATGCATAGCCAGCGCAGCGCCTGTGCCCTCGCCCAGCCTCAGATCGAGGTCCAAGAGCGGCTTGAGGCGTAACTCCTCTAGCACCAGGCGATGGCCCGGCTCAGCCGAACAGTGCGACGCAATCATGTACTCGATAGCGGTTGGGCAGAGCCGGGCGGCTACCAGGGCCGCAGCGCCTGTGATGAATCCATCTAGGAGGATGGGCAGCTGTTCCGACGCGGCCCTGAGGATCACGCCAGCCAGCCCGGCGATCTCGTAGCCGCCCAGCTTGGCCAGAACCTCCATCGGATCGCAAAGGTCAGGGCTGTTGAGCGATATGGCTCGCTCAATCACGTTAGCTTTTTCGGAGAGCTGGGCTTCGTCGAGGCCCGTGCCGCGGCCGACGACCTCGCTCGGCGGGCGGCCGAGGAGCACGGACGCGATCGCGCTGCTCGCCGTCGTGTTGCCGATCCCCATCTCTCCGGTTGCGATCAGGTCAACGCCCCGAGCAAGCTCTTGATCAACGCATGAGAACCCGATTTCGATGGCCTGCATGGCCTCCTCGACCGTCATCGCTGGGCCAGCGGCGAGGTTCGCCGTCCCGTACCCGACTTTCCTGATGACGAGGTCCCGGTGTTGCGCAAGATCGGCTGCCACCCCAACATCGACGACGGTTACGCGGGCGCCCGCATTCTTCGCGAGCACGTTGATCGCCGCTCCACCTGCTAGGAAATTCTTCACCATCTGGGCGGTCACCGACTGAGGAAACGCGGACACGTCCTCTTCGACGACGCCGTGATCGCCGGCCATGAGGATGACCGCCTTGCTCGGCATTCGCTGTCGGACGCGGCCCGTCATGCCGGCCAGCTGCACTGCCAACTCCTCCAGCCTGCCGAGGCTGCCACGGGGCTTGGTCAGCGCGTCCAGCCGTTCGCGGGCCTCCCGCATCGCGTCGCAGTCGGCCGGCGCGATGCTCTCCACGACATCCGCGATCCCTTGAGTCATGCGAACGGCACGATTACGGGCGAAGGCAGAGAGGGCTCGTGCAACACGCGTACGCGCGCGCCATACGACTCGGCGATGTTCTCAGCCGTGAGAACATCGCCAGGCGGCCCGATGGCGATGATCCTGCCCTCGTGCATCAGCGCGACCTTGTCGCAATACAGGGCCGCGAGCGTCAGGTCATGGATCGCTGCCAACACCGCGAGATTCGACTCGCTCGCCAGCTCACGCACCAGGCGAAAGAGCGTCATCTGATGTCCTACGTCCAGGTGCGCTGTCGGTTCGTCCAGCAGCAGGATCGCCGTCTCCTGCGCCAGCGCGCGGGCCAGGACCACGTTCTGGCGCTCGCCGCCGGAAAGCTCATCGACGCGGCGATGGGCGAAGTCCGCGCAGTCGACTCTCGCCAGCGCATCGAGCGCGCGCTCTCGGTCCTTAGCGCCCTCCTGCTGCAGGAAGTCAAGGTGGGGCGTGCGGCCCATGAGAACGACCTCGAGCGCCGTATAGCCGATCGGCAGCATGGCGCTCTGCGGCACAACCGCGACGCGCTGCGCCAGCTCTCGCCGGCTCAGGCCGGACGCCAAAGATCCCATGAGCAGGACCTCTGCGAGATCGCGTTCAGCAGCGTCGTCTTGCCGCAGCCGTTGCGGCCCACGAGGCCAACGACCTCACCCGCGTCAACGCTCAGATCGAGGTCTCTCACCACACGGCGCTCCCCATACGAGACTCGTAGCCCTCTGATCTGTATCATCGAACTAGAAGAACGCCCTCGTCTGACGTCTGAGCAAGAAGAGGAAGAACGGCGCTCCGATCATCGCCGTGATCACGCCGACGGGAAGTTCGCCCGGGCTCACCACAGTCCGCGCGCCTAGGTCGGCCAGGCCAGCACCAGGAAGCTCGCGCCCAAGAGCGCGGCGAGCGGAAGCAGCCGGCGGTAGTCGGGCCCGACGAACAGGCGGACGGTGTGCGGCACGATCAGGCCAACAAACCCTACGATCCCGGCCACGGAGACAGCCGCCGCCGCCGCGAGCGAGGCGGCCACCAGCACGATCAGCTTGGTGCGTTCCACGTGCACGCCAAGCTGTTGCGCCTGCTGCTCATCAAGCTGCATCACGTTGAGCAGGCGAGCATGCAGGTAGATCGCGATGCCGGCCGGAACGATGTACGGAACGATGAACCACATTTTGTGCCAACCGCTGTCGTTGAAGCCGCCAAGGAGCCAGGAAAGGATCGAGAGCGAGGCAGCTTGGTTCGTCAGCATCAGGTAGGACGTTGCGGACACGGCGATCGCAGAGATCGCAACGCCGGCAAGGATCAGCGTCGTCGCCGGCGTTGTCCCGTTCACGCGGGCCAGCGAATAGCTCAGCGTCGCGGCGATCAGCGCGCCACCGAACGCGGCGAGCGTGATCAGGCTAACGCCACCCACAAGCAGCGGCAGCGGCGACACGATCACGATCGTGGCAGCCAAGCCCGCGCCGGAGGCGACGCCGATCAGATACGGGTCCGCCAGCGGATTGCGAAAGATCCCTTGGTAGGCCGCCCCACTGTACGCGAGCGTTCCGCCGACCAACGCCGCCAGCAACACGCGGGGCAGCCGGATTTCCCACACGATTGTGTCGACCGTCGTCGAAACGTCTGCGTCGATTCGCAGGATGTGCTGGGCGAGCACCTGAACGACTTCGACGGGCGAAATTCCGACCGGCCCGATGGCGGCGCCCAGGAGCAAGCTCGCCAGCAGCAGTCCGATGGCAACTGGATACGGAGAGAGACGCACGGCCGGCAGCAGGCTTCCCTCCCGCGGAACAGTCGTCGCTCGCGTACCGGCCGTTTCCTCAATCATCTCTAATGCCTGCGTCGCTGAGCTTCCTCACTCCTTACGGGAACAGCTCTGGGTAGATGCACTGCGCCAGCGCCTCCAACCCGTCGGCCACCGTGGGGCCGGGCCTGCTGACGATGTCCGGGTCGACGAGGCAGACCTGCCCGGTCTGCATCGCCGTCAGCGTGTCCCAACCCGGACGATCACTGAGCGATTCGACGGTCACTCCCGCATCTTCATCGGCTAGCACGATCACCTCCGGGTCGCGCTCAATGATCACTTCAGCCGAGAGCTGTAGATACTCTCCTTCACCACCCGCCGCGATGTTCTGCGCCTTGAGCGTGTTGTAGAAGTCACCGATGAAACTATCCGGCGAAACCGTGAAGTACGTGGGGTCCAACTCGTGAAAAATCCGCGGCCCCTCTTCGATTCCGGCAACGGCCACTTCGACCGCGTCGATCCGTTCGGTCAGCGAGTCCACCAGGGCGTCCGCTTCCGCTTCGCGGTCGACAATGCTTCCGAACTCGGCGATCCTCTCCAGCACTTCGTCTAGCGAACCGGGCAGCGTCAGGTAGAGCACGGGAACGTCCAACTCGCGCAGCGCATCCACGAGGCCCGCCCCGTCGACGTACACGAGGTCGGGCTCGAAGCCGACGATCGCCTCTAGACTGGGTTCAAACGAGTCAAGTTCGGGCTTCTCCGTGCCGCCTGCCGGACAGTTCGCGTACAGGTCAACAGCGACGAGCTGATCGCCGGCGCCAATCTCACAAAAGACCTCCGTGGCATACGGCGACAGCGAGACGATCCGCTGTGGCGCTTCGTCCAACACCAAGTCCACGCCGTCGCTCTGTTCGATCGTGACTGGATAGAGGCTCGCCGATTCCGCCGGCGTCGACGTGGGCGTCGCATCGCCGTTGCCGCTGCTGTCATCGCCGCAGGCGGCAAACGCGAAGGCTGCCAAGAAGAGTACGGCCATGGCCAGTACGAGCTTGTGGATCTTCATTGCGCTCCTTTCATCATTGCCGTTCTTCGCGGTTCCGCCAGGAGCCGGCAAAAAGAAACCCCCGGCCTGAGAAATGGCCAGGAGCGAGTTCCTCAATACAGCGAGGCCGTCTCGGGGCCCTTCCTCGAAGGCGAAACCGAAACACGGGACAAGGGCTGGCGACCTGGCTCTCCGCCTTGCGGCGGACTACAGTTGCGGGACAGCGCCGGACTTTGACCGGCTTCGCATTGAACCCCCGACCCTTGCGGGCCCTGCTTGAGGCAGTATGGGGCACCCCTGCTGTGTTGCTATTCAGTTGTTAACCACGTCGCGACGTGATCGCTAGCCCGATCATAGGCCCTCGGCCCTCTCTCGTCAACAGCTCCCGGCGCGAGCCTCTCTTTGATTTCGCCATGATCTTGGGGCTCCTTCCAGATTCGATTTGCTGAGTCTTAGATTCGGAAGTTTGTTTTGCAGAAACGGCGTTTTATTGCCTAAGCAGATACTCCTTTTAGCGATACCCGGCTCCATAACTGGTAACGTAGTACAAATGTGCGAGCTAGTCAAGGGGGACGGGTGTGACAGCCGTGCGGGCGCATGGCCATGCGCCCCTACTTGATGGCGGCGGCGGGCTGCACGAGTCGTAGGCAGGCCAGGGCGCACACACAGGTGCGCCCCTACGCGTGCCGGGCGCGGGCGGATGGCTACTGGCAGGGCCAGTAGCTTTGAAGAAGCTACGCTTCTTCTGGTCTCAGTGGCAGTCGGCTACCGCCTGCGGCGGTAGCTTGCGCATTCACTTGGCCGGGCCGGCAGTGGCGGTGGGGCCGGAGGCCCCAGGCCGGGCCGACGGCCCTGGGGGGTGGGCGCATGGCTGCTGCCAAAAGGCAGCAGCTTGAAGAATGCTTCGCATTCTTCGGCTCAAGCGGCGCCCCTACTTGATGGCGGCGGCGGGGTGCACACTGTGTTACACAGGCGAATGACGACCCTCTAGAATTGGGCATCTATATTGGGCATCTATATGGTGGTTGTGCCATAGTGTGTCGATGCCGAACCTAGCCGGAAAGACTCGATAATCTATGGCGCTAAAGAAGTCCGAACTCTACTCCTCGCTCTGGGCTAGCTGCGACGAACTGCGCGGCGGCATGGATGCCTCGCAGTACAAGGACTATGTCCTCGTGCTGTTGTTCATCAAGTACATCAGCGACAAGTACGCCGGTGAGCCTTACGCGCAGATCACGATCCCGCCCGGCGCGAGCTTTGCGGACATGGTCGCACTCAAGGGCACGCCAGACATCGGCGACCAGATCAACAAGAAGATCCTTGCCCCGTTGGCTAACGCCAACAAGCTCTCGGATTTCCCGGACTTCAACGACGCTGGCAAGCTCGGCAGCGGCAAGGAGATGGTCGACCGGCTCACCAACCTGATCGCCATCTTCGAGAACCCGGCCCTCGACTTCTCCACGAACCGGGCTGAGGGCGACAGAGAGGGCGTTGGAAGCACGGGCGGGAGTGCGGCTGATCTAGGTAACCTAGTTCCCTTTGCGTCACGCTGTGTATGCATAACCGCCAAAGTGCGGGCAGTAGGGGCAAGAGAAAGCTCACGCTGTGTACGTAGAGTTGGCGTCATCCGTCCAGCCTGGGATCACTTCTGCTAGAATCTGTATCCAAGCCCCTATTGGCCAGTAGGAGGTGACCCTGACCCGGTATTCCGGACACCTAGACTGTAGCGAGATGCTCGCTCAGAAAGGAGTCCAGGATGGGCAAACGGTACCCAGGAGAG
>QIFC01000074.1 GCA_003228685.1 Chloroflexota bacterium | reverse complement strand
TCTCCTGGGTACCGTTTGCCCATCCTGGACTCCTTTCTGAGCGAGCATCTCGCTACAGTCTAGGTGTCCGGAATACCGGGTCAGGGTCACTAGCGTTTTCAGCAAACAGCAGGTTATTGGAGGCGCTCTATCAGATTGATGCGCAACTGGATCACACTTGTCAGAAAGCAGATTAGGGCTAGGGCAAGCTCTGCTGATTAATCTGACGCGCGCGCGTGCTCGGACAGGTGCTCGAGCAGCAGGCGGGTCATCCGTTCCGGCTCCGCCTGCAGGACGGGCTGATGGACGTCCTCGACGATCTCGAGGCGGTAAGGGCCGGTCACCCAGTTCGCGTTGGCCTCGACCGAAGCGCTCGCCACGTTCTGCGAGCCCGTGGGCCAGACGAACAGCGTTGGCATCGGCACCGGATCGAGACGCTCGCTGAACCAGAGCGGGATCGCCAGGTAGTAGTTGTAGACGGCGCGCAGCGCTTCGTCGCTGTCGAGCGCCTTGCGGTAGGGCTCGCTCTCCTCGGGCGTTACGTTCTGCGCGGCCAGCATCGCTTCGAACATCTTCCTCTCGTTGCCCTCCCGCGCGGCCTCGCGGATGTAATTGAACTTCTCAGTCTGCCCTTCGTTCTTCGTCCGGGTCTTCGACCGGCCCTCGGCGAGAGCTCCCGGATGGGGAATGTTGATACAGGCCAGTGTCGCGACGCGATCCGGGTACTTCGCGGCGATCCACCAGGCCATCGTCGCGCCGATGCTCGTGCCCATGAGATGGAAGGGTTGCCCTGCCGGTCCTAGCGTGTCTGCAATTTCGAGAATATCCTGAGCGTATTCGTTCAGGTGGTAGACCTCGACGCCCTCCGGCCGGGCCCCGGGGCAGAACCCGCGCAGGTCAGGCGCGACGGCACGGAACCCCATCGCCGCCATGGCGGGAATCTGATGGTGCCACTCCCAGCTGTTTCGAGGAAGGCCATGCAAAAGAATCAACAAGGGCCCCTCTTCGGGGCCGTCGGCCAGAGCCTCAAACGTAAAGCCGCGCACCTCTATTTCGATTGTTCTCACTATGGTTCTCCAGAGAAAGTGTACCAGGGAGAGGAGGCTGCCCGGGCCTTCGGTGCTGTCGCGACTAGGCTAGCGACGGACTGCCTTGGAGCAGAAGCGAGAAATAACAGGCCGAGGAAGCGACTTCCATCTGCCAGTCATGGCTGATGCCGGAACGCTCTGCTCAGAAAGCAAGCGGTCGCGGATCAGGGTAGGGGAGGCCGGCAAGAGGGCTCCTGGTTCCTTCGCCGATGCGATCTAATTCCGCAGGGCGTCACTCGGTGACGGTGTCGACGATCGCTCGCATCGCTGCGTGTGTGTGCTCGAAGGAGTCTGGTGGAGCGGCTTGGGCGCTGAACTGCGCGATCGAGACGCCGCGCTTGGTGTCGAGCCAGATCATTTGTCCGAACGCGCCCATTGCCATGGATTCGCCGTTGGACCGCCACGGGATCCACCACTGGTAGCCGTAGCCACGTTCGCCCTCCTTTGGCTCGTGGGTGGGGAGGTGTGGTGTGCCGCTCGCGGCGACGAAGCCTTCGGGCAGGAGTCGCCGGCCGTTCCACACGCCGTCCTGGATGTAGAGCTGGCCCAGGTGGGCGAACTCAAGCAGGCGGGGGCAGAGGGTGGCGTGGCCGAATGCGTGGCCGTCGTCACCGGGCGCATGCTGTGACCAGAACGCGTCACCGGCCATGCCGATCGGTTCCCACAGCTCCTCCTGTACGATCTGGTGGAACGGCTGGTCATAGGCGGCCCGCAGCACCATCGACAGAACGTGGCTGTCGGTCGCGAGGTAGTTGAAGCCGGTACCTGGCGGCACCCGCTCACCCAGCTCGCCCGCGAAGTCGTCGAGGTCGCGGCCGAGCCCCCAGATCTGGCGGTACATCTCCGCTCGGTCGGGGGACCCCTGGAAGTGGAAGAAGTTCACGCCGGAGGACATCATGAGCACCTGGCGCAGTGTCGCCTGGCCGTAGCCGGCGCCGCTGAGCTTCACGAAGTGGTCGACGCGATCGTCGAGGCTGTCGATGACTCCTTCGTGGAGCGCCCGTCCGAGCACCGTGCTGGTGAATCCCTTCGTGGCCGACCACGTGTGGAAGCGGCTCTCCGAATCGATGCCGAGCCGGTACGTCTCGTGGACCACGGTACCGTCGGCGATGACAAGCAGGCCGGCAACGTCGTTGCGGTCGATGTAGTAATCGATCGTTCTGGTCGCGCCATCGAACTCGTACTCGACGTCGAGGGGACGAAGGCGTCGTTCGAAGTGGTGAGGTTGCGCGCCAGCACGTAGCGGGCGTTGGGGCAGTACCCCGTCCCAGTGCGAGAATAGGTGGGCCCGGTCCTCGACAGTGCCACCTAAGGCGCCCAGCCTGCCACGCTTGAACTCGTTGCTGAATTCGAGATGTGGTCGAGCGGGTTGGCCGGTCATCTCCATACTCCTTCATGAAGCCGCCTATCAGCTTATGGCAGCGTCCAATGATTCTCAAAGCTCGTCGTGCTGGGATGCGTGGCGATCTCATCCACTGTCTTGAGTGAAGCACAGCGCTTGGCCCGAGATATTGGGAACAGATGCTCTCCCGGAGTTAGGGCCGTGCAGAAGCGCAGCTTCTGCCAAGCTGAACCGCAGGTTCAGCCCTCCGCGCCGAGCTGGCGGCCGCCGAGCACGTGGAGGTGGATGTGGTAGATCGTCTGGCCGCCCTCATCGCCGCAGTTGAACGTGAGGCGGTATCCGCGATCGCCGATGCCCTCCTCGTCCGCGAGCTTGTTCCCTACGGTGACCATCCGAGCCAGCAGGCCGCCGTGGTCCTCCGTGAGGTCGCGAACGGTGGGAATGTGCTCCTTGGAGACGATCAGCAGATGTGTCGGCGCGCGAGGGTTGATGTCGCGGATCGCGAAGCAGAGGTCGTCGTCGTGCAGCTTGTCGACCGGTATCTCGCCGGAGGCCATGTTGCAGAACAGGCAGTCGTCTGTCATGGGTCGGTTCTTAGAGTAGCAGGTGGGGAGACTGACACAAACGGTCAGCCTCCCCACGCCTTGATTCTGTTTCCGGTTGCTTCAGCTTAGCGCGCGGCCACTCGACGCAGCGCGATGCCACCGAACGCGACCGCGGCGCCGGCGATGGCCAGCACCACCATGAGAGTGGACACAGCGTTACCGCCCGTGTTCAGAGGGCCTCCCGTGCCGGTAGCCGGCACGGCGGAAGGCACTGCGGGGCAACTTACGTTCGGGTTGAAGTCCGCGAACTGGCCGGATGGGTTGTCCAGAATCCACATGTGGACGGCGTACATCTCAATCGGCGGCACGAACTCCAGTTGCTGCCCTAGTACCTCCCCTTCCGACGGGCTAACGTACTCTACGGCGACTACGTTATCGTCCGCATTGAGCAGGACGGCCTCAGGAGCCAGCGGATCGAGCGTTTCGTCGAGAAGGCTCTCGTTTATGGCGTGAAAACCCATCGCACCTAGCGCGGCCGGCGCTCCCACAGCTTCCGCGGAAATGCACTCTTCATCGACCACGTATCCCATCGCTTCGACCTCTGCGCGTGTGAGGTCGCCGAACGCTGCTTCAATCTCGGCCGGCGTGGCGTCGTCGCCTTCCTGCGCTTGAGCGACCGACATGGTCACCAGCAGTCCAAGAATCGCGACAGCGCCAACGACAAGAAGCTTTCTCATATCTTTCCCTCCCATGAAGAGACGAGTCTTCGCCTCAGGCCTGGTTCATTAATCACGAGCTTACCCCTCCCATCACCACTGGGCAAGCCGTTTCGCTTCAGGACCTGGACGAGTCGCTCTAGATAGGCAGATAGGGAGGCCGGAGGACCTCCCTATCTGGGTAGCGAGCTTAGATCTTGAGGGCTTCTGCCACCTTCTCGCGGTGGTAGTCGCCGTCGCCCCAGGCAAGCTCTCCGGCCTTCTGGCGCCGGAAGAACAGCTGGATGTTGTACTCCTTCGTGAACCCAATGCCACCGTGGATCTGCTGGCCGTGCGCGACAACCCGGCGCGTCGCCTCGCTGCACCAGGCCTTGGCCATGTGCACGTCCGTATCGGCCTCATCGGTGCCTTCAGCGACAGACCAAGCGGCCTTGTACATGATGAAGCGGGCGCCATCGACGTCCGTGACC
>QIFC01000081.1 GCA_003228685.1 Chloroflexota bacterium | reverse complement strand
GTCTGGCCACGGTCCAGCTCAAGCCGCACATTGTCCACGCGCTCGACCGAGGAGCCGTTCACCGACCGAGCCAACGTGCTGCCACCGAACGCTCGGAATTGGCCTATCTTTAGAACGACCCCGGTGCGGGCGTCCTGCGCATGTACGAGGATCGCCATTTCGGTCACGTTGCGGAGCTGCGCCTCGAAGATGTAGCTGCGCCACGGTTGGAGGCCGGTGGTGATCATGCGGCGGGATGTCGACGTGAAGACGCCGTCCTCCACGAACCAATCGCCCGCGGTGTTCTCCCAGAGGTCTGAGTAGGAGCCGTCGAAGGTGTCTTCGAAGATCACCTCTCCCGTGTCGGGATCGGTCAGGCGCACCCAGTCGACGCCATTCGGCTTCGGCAATGCTGGCAGCTCGTATTGCTGGTTGAGCAGGAAGCCGATGCCGCCTTGGCCATCACTCTGGAAAATGCGCTCCCCGATCAACTCTCCGTCCACAAAGGCGCGGTACTGCTGGCCGATCGCCTCAATCCGGATCGTGGTCGTCGCACCACCGCGGCTCCAGAAATACAGGACGATGAGTGCCAGATTGACGAGGACGATGATCCAGAACGTGGCGTTGCGCCATGATCGAGTTGGCAACAGCCGATTTAGGGACGTTCCTGCCGTGTTGATGAGCTGTCGAGGGCGGGATTCAGGTTCGCGCATCCGTGCGTTTTCAGTCACCTCGCCGGGCGCGCCCGATCCCGATGTGGGAGAAGCCCGCTTCGGCTACGGTGGCTGGATCGAGCACGTTACGGCCGTCGATGAGTACGCGGGAAGCCATCACCTTGCCCAGGCGTTGCAGGTCGAGCATGCGGAACTCGCTGTGCTCGCTCGCGATTATGACAGCATCACAGCCAGTCGCGGCGCTGTACGCGTCCTCGTGAAGTTCCGCGATAGCGCTCACGCACATCTCGACCGTCCGGTCCGCCATTGGGTCGAAGGCATGAACTCGAATGCCCGCGTCACCCAGGTGGCGAATGACGGACATCGCCGGAGAGCTTCGCACATCGAATGTGTCGCCCTTAAAGCTGATTCCCAACACGGCGACCTTCAGGCTGCTGAGGTCCGTGAAAAGTTCCCGTAGATAGCCGACGATGCGCTTCGGCTGAGAATCGTTGACAGCCATGATCGCCTTGAGCAGCGTCGGATCGTATCCATGGCCTTCCGCCGTGCTCACCAGCGCGCTGATGTCCTTCGGAAGGCAACTGCCCCCGAAGCCAATCCCCGGCTCAATGTAGGCATGCTCGCCGATGCGCCTGTCCAGGTGGAGCGCTTCCGTCACTTTTGTGACGTCGGCCCCCGTCCGCTCGCAGATGTTGGCGATCTCGTTGATGAAGCTGATGCTCGCCGCCAGGTACGCGTTGGCCGCATACTTCGTGATCTCAGCCGTCTCCAGGTCGGTGATGATAATCTGGCAGCCCAGCGTGTCGTAAAGCTTCGCCGCGCGCGAGCCCGCGTCCGCGTCTGCGGCGCCGATGATCACGCGTTCCGGCCGCATGAAGTCGTCCACCGCATGCCCTTCGCGCAGGAACTCGGGATTGGAGATCACGGCCACGTCCGCATCCGGGTGCTCCTGGCGCAGTTGGATTGCAAGCAGGGCATTTGTGCCTACGGGTACCGTGCTTCGAGTGATCACGAGCGCACCAGGCTTGAGCAGCGGGCCTACGTCTCGAAGCGCTGCGTAAAGCATCGATAGGTCCGCGTCGCCGTTCGTGCCTGCCGGCGTCGGCACGCACAGGAGTACCGCGTCCGCATTTGGAACAGCTTCACGCAGCTCGGTCGTGAATGAGATCCGATGTGAATCCAGGTTGCGGGCGATCATCTCGTCGAGGCCCGGCTCAAAGAAAGGCGCCTTGCCGCCATTCAACTCAGCAACACGGCCCGCATCTATATCAACTGCGCAGACACGATGACCCATGTCTGCCAATCCTGCTGCGGTTACCGCACCCGATCGTCCGACGCCTATTACACAGAGGTTAGAAGTCAACGCAGTACCCCCATCGGCGAGCAGTCCTCGTCGGGCTGCCCAGCTATATTCACTGCGGCAACTCCCCTGGTCCCGGCGTGGTGCCAGGCTTCATTGTAGGGGACTGGCCGTTTCTGATTCAACTACACCTGAGAGTCATCTCTGGGGAACTGACCTGCGGAAACCTGGTTCCAACTAGCCATCCTAGGGAGCTGCGCCGTGGAGAAGCGTCGCTCCTTCTACTGATACCAACGGCATGCTTCTGCTGTCCGTTTCATAGCGACGACGTGGCTGTGACATTCAGCACTGGATGCAACGACCGATACTTGTAGTAGAGCCCACACGTATTGAAAAATGGACGCACTTGCCGTAGAATGTAGTTGCAATTAATTGCATGTACCATGAGTTGTGAGACAGACACCGTAAAAGTACTGCGCACCACGGGGCACAAGGCCACGCCTCAGCGCTTGATGATCCTCGCCGCCTTGCGCCATGGGTCTGGACATCTGACGGCAACGGAAATCTTCGGCGAAGTGCAGGTTGAGTATCCCTACGTCGACATCTCGACCGTCTACCGGACGCTCGGCGTGCTGAAGGAGCTACGGCTCGTCTCGGAAACGGACATGGGGACGGGCGATACGACGTACGAGTGGGTGCAACATCAGGGACGTCACCATCACCTGATCTGCCGCAACTGCGATGAGGTGACGTCGCTCGACCATCAGTACTTAGAGGACCTTGGCGCGGAGATCATGGCGGAATCAGGATTCAAGCCGGACCTGGACCACTTTGCCATCTTTGGCGTGTGTGCCAGGTGCCGATTGGAGGCCGAACGCAACTAAGCCGGATGAGGCCGGCTTGCGCGGGGTATCGTTGTGGACGTTGGACTGTTAGCTCTTGGTCTGGGTGGCTCGATTGGCGTGCTAGGTGGCGCGCTGGCGCTTGGCCTCAGACACGGTATCGACTGGGATCACATCGCCGCGATCACGGACATTACGAGCACGACTACGGCGAACGAGCCGGACGAAAAGTGGCTCGTTGAAGAGCCGGGCGTGCTTCTTACTGACGAGAGCGATCACGTCGCCGCGGAACTCGCCAGGCAGCGCCCGATAGCCGGCGCCGCTTCCGCGGCCGTAGCGACCGCGAATGTTGGATTGAGACAAGTGGCCCGCTTCGCCGTCTCTCCCAGCCAGCGGCGAGGGATGTTCTTGGGAACTCTCTATGCTGTCGGTCACGGCACGATGGTCGTCGCCCTCGGCCTGACAGCGATCCTGGCGGCGACATTTCTGCCAACCTGGATCGACCCCGTGATGGAGCGCACTGTTGGCGTGACGCTACTGTTGCTTTCCGCGTACCTTTTCTACTCGCTGTACCAGTATCTCAGAGGCGGCGGTGAGTTTCGGATCCGCAGCCGTTGGATGCTCGTCTTCGCAGGCGTCCGAAACGCCGTGAACTGGGCGTTGGTCAAGGTAGGATTGCGCCACGACCACGAACACTCGCATGGTCAGGATCAATACGGCCCCAAGACCGCCTACAGCATTGGGCTGATCCACGGCATCGGTGCTGAGACTGGAACGCAGGTGCTCATCATTGCGACCGCGGTCGGGGCGGGCACGAAGTACATGGGCATCATGGCGCTGCTGTTCTTTGTCATCGGCCTGGTGATATCTAATTCCTTCATTACGGTTGCGACCGCCGCAGGTTTCGTATCGTCTCAGCGGCGCCAGTACGTGTACATGCTGGCTGGGCTGCTCGCTGCGGTGTTCAGCCTCGTCGTTGGCATGATATTCCTCTTCGCGGCGGGTGGTGTCCTGCCGAACCTTGGCCAGTATCTCCGCTGGATTGGCGGGCCGGACGCTTAGGCGCTCACGAACGACCCCGCGCGATACCTGTCTCGGATCTCGCGGTAGGTGATCGTATGGATTCCCAGCGTCTCTAGCTGTTCCGCGATCGACCTGTCCTTGAACAGCTCGTAGTCCATAGCGCGTGAGGGTGCGCTTTCCGTCATCGCGGCCACTTCGTCACTGAGGAGCGTGGGGTGGATCAGGAAGTGCGTCACGCCAGGGCGTAAGTTCTCGAAGAACTCCAGGAAGTATGCGGAGCGCTCTTGTGGCGGGACCTCTAGCTGTGTCGCAAAGATGTGATCGAGTAC
>QIFC01000047.1 GCA_003228685.1 Chloroflexota bacterium | reverse complement strand
CATCGGAGATCTGGGGGCGCCTGGTCGAGTTGCGGAATTGGGGAGGAGAGGTGATGTCGACGCGGTGGAACGGGGTGGGCTTGCCCTGGCGCCGTGCCTGGAGTACCTCAAGCTCGTGGATTGTGCCTCGCCAGAGCCGCTGGAGATGCGCCTCGTGGCGCCTCCTTCTTTTCCTAGCTCGCCTCGTAGCTCCGCTGTATGAGATCTTTCGCCTTCTCAACATCGACGCGCTCGTGTAGCGTGAGCTCAAGGTCTCCAGTCCCAAAGTGCCCAATTTCACGAACATCCCGACTGAAGCCTTCTTCGAGCACGATCGTATCCGGATTGATTTTAAGGAACATGAGTAACGAACCTTTAACCGGTCGAATCTCAACACATGCGAAGTTCTTGAGTCTCTTGAACGCCACATAGACCCCAGTTAGTTTTTCTTGGACATCATCACCCATCGCCAGCAGATGGGCTCTCAGTTCTTCATAGAGGTCTCGCATTGGATCGTCGAGTTCTTCTAGCACCTGTGAGATAGTCTTGTAGTCGGCCGGGCCAGTCGCCTGGCCGCCTTGTCTTGACGTGTCTGCTTCCATGGCCACACTGTCAGCGGATGCGGCGTTGACCAAGTCAAGCAGCAAGAGATCCTCGCCGAAACGGCTGTAGCGGATGAGTTCGATGTTGCGGTTCATTTGCTGTACGGCGTGCTCGTCGTACTTCGTAAAGCCGCCTGCGATGCAGACCAGGCGCGGCGCCGACCAATCAAGGTTCTTCGCTGTTTCCTGGTCAAGCTGCTCCTGGACAAGAAGCTGAAACTCCGCTTTATGATCCATAAGCCAGTCCAGATAGAAGAGCCCCTGATTGATCACGTTCTCGTTGATAGCTCTCTTGTACTCGATGATAACCGGCGTGCCATTTTCGTCCACGGCCAGCGAATCAATACGACCGCCGTGCCTAGCCCCGGTCGAGTACTCGCTGGCGAGAAAACGCAACCCGAGGAGTGGCTCTAGGTTAGCCTCGATAGTGTTCTGAAGGGATTTTTCTAGCGCCACGGCGCTGCCGGGCAATTCCTCGGCCTTCCCGTTTCGCAATGAGAACAGCTTGATGTCACTCACTTGAGAACCCTTTCCTCATGTTTCTTCGCCTTAGCTGGTCTCGCCATACGCCTCCCCGCTACGTCCCTACCGTTCCTCAATTCTAGAAGGTTAGATTCAGAACCGCAATTGGCTACTGCCGCGCCGGCAGGTGGCAAGCGACTGCCTCGCAGTCGCCGGGTGAGGGGCTACCGCTGAAGGCTATAGCTTGGGAGGATGCAGAGCATTCTCCTGGCTAGTCCTCCACCGCCCGAGACTCGACGTTGTCCCTCGTGTCGTGGTAGAACGATGCGCGAGCGAGATCGTTTGCCGCTGCCGCAGCCGACGCCGAAAGCAGCGCGGCAGCTAGCATGAACCGTCGACAACGAGATCTTAGGGGAGGCTCTTGGCCAAACCAACCATCCTCACAGTTGACGAGGACACCGACGTGCTCGCGGCCGTCGACCGCGACCTGCGCGAACACTACGGCCGCGAGTACCGGCTGATCTTCATGCACTCCTGCGCCGAAGCGCTCGAGACGCTCGAGGAGATGCGACGCCGCGCCGAACCTGTCGCGCTGCTGGTGATCGACCAACGCATGCCGGAGATGCCGGGCGTGCGGTTCCTGGAGCAGGCGATGCCGCTCCACCCGCAAGCGCGCAAGATCCTGCTCACCGCATATGCCGACGTCGACTCGGCCATCGACGCCATCAACAAGGTGGACGTCGACCACTACCTCACGAAGCCGTGGGACCCAGCGGAGCAGTTCCTCTACCCGATCATCGACGAGCTACTCGACGAGTGGCGCACCACGGTAGAACTGCCGTTTGAAGGCATCCGCGTCGTCGGCGCCATGTGGTCACCGGAGTGCCACGAGATCAAGGACTTCCTCGCCCGCAACGCCCTCCCCTACCGCTGGCTGGACATCGAACGCGACGACGAGGCGAAGGCGCTCATGGCATCCGTCTCGGTGGACGCGGACCAAGTGCCCATTCTCTTCCTGCCAGACGGCGGCGTGCTCATCCATCCCAAGCCGGAGGAGGTCGCGGAGCGGACGGGCCTCCAAACGCAGGCCGAGCAGCCCTTCTACGACGTGATCGTCATCGGCAGCGGCCCGGCGGGCCTCTCGGCCTCCGTCTATGCCAGCGCCGATGGCCTGCGTGTGCTCCTTGCGGAGCGCCACGCGCCCGGCGGCCAGGCCGGCGACAGCCCGAAGATCGAGAACTTCCTCGGCTTCCCGAGCGGAATCTCCGGCGGCGAGCTGACGCGACGCGCCGTCATCCAGGCTAAGCGCTTCGGCACAGAGATCCTGACGACGCAGGAGGCGATCAACGTGCGCGTGGAGGGTGACGTCAAAATCGTCACACTCGACGACAACGCCGAAGTCTCTGCTCGCATCGTGTTGATCGCCACCGGCGCCTGGTTCCGGCTACTCGACCTTCCAGCCGCGAAGAAGTGGACGGGCGCGGGCGTATACTATGGCGCGGCTCACACGGAGGCCGCTCACTGTAAGGACCACGATGTCGTCGTCATCGGCGCCGGCAATGCCGCCGCCCAGGGCATGCTCCACGTCGCTGAGTTCGCCAAGAGCGTCAAGGTGCTCATCCGCGGCAGCGAACCAACCTGGTCGCACTATCTCGACGTCGCGATCCGTGCCCACCCCAAGATCGAGCTTCTCTTGGGAACAGAACTAGCCGGCGTCCGCGGCGGCCAGCACATCCAGGAAGTGACGATTAAGTCGCGGGAAGGCGGCGAAGAGCGCGACCTTCCCTGCGGGGCCGTGTTCGTCTTCATCGGTCAGTACCCGCAGACAGAGTTCTTAGGCGACCTCGTCGCCCACACGGAGAGCGGCCACATTCTCACCGGCCTCGATCTCGTCAAGGACGGCAAGCGGCCCGAAGGCTGGCCGCTCGACCGCGACCCGCTGCTGCTGGAAACGAGCGTCCCGGGCATCTTCGCCGCCGGCGACGTCCGCAACGGGACCAAGCACGGCGTCGCCGCCGCCACCGGAGACGGCAACGCCGCCGTCTCTAGCTTCTGGCAGTACATCTCAACGGTCTAAGGGGAACTGCTCGCGGTGCGCCAGTCCCACGGGCGGCCGGTCATGGGTGATCTGGCCCTTTTCTACTGGCAGCTGTGCTGGACCTGTTGGATGACCCCTAGTACGTCGTTCGGCAGGTCGATCACGCCGTGAGGAGCCGTCATGTTCCAGGGATTGGGCCCGCTACTCAGCCCTCGATCGAACTGCACATCATAGGGCGCAGCGCCGCTCCGCGCGGGGATGCTGGGGTCATACCAGTTGCTCTTTAGGCGGGGATTGCCAGCCGCAATTGAAGACTGGTTCCTATAGTCCCCTTCCCGTGAGGCTGTTTGCAGACGCGTTGTCGAGAACGAGCTTGATAGTGCAGCTACACTCGTCGCCGCCACACTTAAAGCATCGCATCTGGCCGTCCGACTGGCTCCGATGGCGCTTGCCGAGGTGAGAGGCGATGTTCATTTGCAGTGCATACGTTGTTGTATGGTCGGTGTAGGCGTCAAATACTTCAAAGACCTCTCTGAATTTGGCGGAGACGGCAAAGAGCCAAGAGAGGCTGTCTGCGAGTTCCTCCTCGAGTTCAAAGCGTCGATCTTCCCAAGTCTGGCGAAGAGTTTCAAGGGGGGTGTCGTCGTCCGCTTCGTATGTATAGAGACTGGTTAGAGCCTCAACGACTTCGCCAACTTCCTCTAGTAGGTGGAAAGTGACAGCCTCTAGCCCCAGAGCGAACGTCGCTTTCTTGAAGATCTGGGCGAATCGCTGTTCAAGAGCGAGAAGCCCCAGACGTTCGTACTCCGGTCCTTCTTTCTGGGAATGGAGGTCAGCATAGTCTCGGCGGGCTTGGTTCGCTTGCTCCTTCTCTTCTGCCGACATCACTTCGTTGCGTTCCTCTGCTTCGGCCAGCGTTGAGATGCAATCACAAACGATTGCCTGACCCTGCCAGTCTCCTTCTGGCCCCTTAGCTCGGACTACGCGTCGGGTGTAACAAGCGTGGCAGCAGTTTGGGTATTTCCTCCATAGAATGTGGGACAAGTGACCCTGACCCGGTTTTCCGGACTGCTTGCTTCTTGATGATCATGCCGCATGCACCGTCGTGGTGTACAGCCGTTCGTAGTCGACGGG
>QIFC01000099.1 GCA_003228685.1 Chloroflexota bacterium | reverse complement strand
GCCTGGCGGCAGGAGTAGTGTCGCGGGCCAGCCCAGGATCCTCGCTACGGCGGCGGGCAGCCGCCGGGGTTGAACTGCAGGATCACGCCCAGCTGATCGTTCGCTAAGTCGATCACCCCGTCCGGCGAACCACGGTTCCAGTGGCTCCCGGCGCCGCGGCCTGTCATGGCCGGCGGGCGGTCCCAGTTCTCGTCGCCCGGTAGATAACCGCCGGGCTGGAAGTGGAGTCGATCACGCCGTCGCGTGGGATCGAGACGTCATAGTAATCGTACGGATTGAACGGGTCGCGGCGCCCGCAAGCGTCGTCGTCCTGAAGCTCCCGCAAGATGCCGACGCCGTCCTGGTCGGCGTCCCGGCCGGCGCCGCCGGGCTGCTGTGTGATGAGCGCCTCAGCCGCGGTTGGGCCGCCTGTTGGGCTGCCTGCGCACTGGGGCGCCTGGTTGGCGTAGATGTCGACGCTGCCCGGCCGCTGGTGGGCGTCCAGCGTTGCTACCAGGTACACGGCGCCTAGCGATGCGAAGCCGTCTTCGTCGTCGAGACAGCCGGTCAGTGTGATCTGGCCTGTGCTCTGGCTGAACGTGCCGTCTAGCTGAGCATGGGCGGTGTCGATATCGCCGAAGGCGTAGTCTTCCTTGGTGGGAGATGGATTGGCGTCCGGCCCGGGCGGCGGAGCGCCCGCGAAGCCGTCGCCGGACTCTCCGGGGTACGCTTGGGGGTTAATGACTGCCCCCGGCTTGTCGTGATAGCAGTAGAGCCGCACGTTCACGCCGTCGGTCGCGGTGTTGTGGTCGAGGTAGGACCGGCAGTTCAGATACTCGCCGGGCGCCAGTGAGCCAGCGCAGTTGCCCTCGTCGTTACAATCGCCCTGCGATACACGCAGCATGATGTCGTAGGCGCCGCTCAGGTCGACCGTGTTCGGGTCGAAGGAGTCCGTGGGATTGTAGGGATCGTCCCCGCAGCCCGGAACCGCCGCGAGTTCCTCCTCGTCCGTGCAGCCGTCGCCGTCGAAGTCGAACACAGTCGGCACGCCTGGCGCGCCTGACGTGGCCGCCGGGCGCCACGGTGGCGGGTTCGCGTTCGGGTTCATGCCGCCCGCCTCATAGGCCTGGATCGACAGCACAAACAGGGGGTCGTCGAAGGTCGGGTCGCCCCACGGTGTGCCTGCTTGGCAGTTAGCGCGGGTCTGGTTGTACCAGATATCGACCTCACCGCTGGTCACACCGTCGACCGTCGTTGGCCCCGTGCCATCCAGGTCGAGCTGCCTGCTGGAAGGGTTGAGTGGGTCCAGCAGGACCGTTCGCCAGATGATGTTTGGGCCGGGGCCGTCCGGAGCGCCCGCGTCCTCGAAACACGACGTGACGACGCTGCAGTTCGTCGACCCACAATCCGCGCTGGGCGGAGCGCCCGCGCCGCCGGGGTAGTACGTTCCAGCGCTGATGCTCGGCGCCTGCAGCGTGTACGGCGGCGGCGGCGGCGGCCCTGATTTCCAGTCCGGGCCCGGCTCGCCCGGCACGCTCAGGTCGCCCGCGACGCACTCCGCGGGGTCTTTGTCGGCCAGCTCGTCACAGGTGTGTGGCACGTCGTCGTTCGGCGCAACGCCCCAGTTGGGGATGTCATTGTTGCACTGCTGGGCGGACTGGATCGCGTTCGTCAAGGGGTTGTAGTCCACCTTCGCGATGCAGGAGAAGAGACCGATTCTCTCAAACCCTGCCAACGGCCAATGCACTAGAATGTCAGACACGCTGCTCTCGCAGTCGTTCGGGTTGAACGGGTCGGTCGTGCCGCCCAGTTCGTCGTAGTCTGTGCAGCCGTCGGTGTCTTCGTCGTGGTTGAGTAGAAGCGGGTTCAGAGTAAGGCTTCCGGTGGCTGGCGAGCCACTGCAATTAAAAGGAGAGCTCAAGTCCTCGGTTACCTCTACTACCCCAGTGTTCGCGGCGAGATCGATTTCAATAGAGACATCGAGTGCGTAGAAGCCCGGTATGAACTCAACGCAGGAAAACACAGGCATGATCAGATCGCCATTGGCGTCCACGTATCCGTTCAGGAAGAGCGGACTAGGCACGTTGTGGTATGGAGGTGGGGATGGCGGACCGGTTTCACTGGCATAGCAGAGCGCCCTGTACAGCACGTCTTCAGTTGGACCTCCGGGCTCTCGTTCGTACTCATCAAGACGGACGATGCAGCGCATGAAGTTGTGGGGAAATAGGAAGCTTCCCGGTACATCCAGGGAAATCTCCGCAAGCTCAGGCACATTATTGGGGCCTATGCCCTTTATTTGGTCCGGTGCTGACACCGCCAATACGCCGATCAGAACGGCGACAGCAAGCCACCGGCCGGGCACGGGCTTCATGGCCCTCCTCGCGTTTCCATCACCTCGAACACCACAGTTGTAACTCGCTCCACTACAGTCTCAGTGCCATTGGAATCAATCACGGCCGTCTCATACGAGAGGAGGTCACCAGCCGCCTCGTCGATGAAGTAGCGAAAGAGTTTAGTCTGAGGGTCAAGGTCGTTGGTCTTGGGGATGGACACCCGGTAGTCGCCCTCATCGAGGACGGCTTCTGAAGCACGACCCGGAATATAGTCGGCTGGCGTTTCAACTACGTACACGGAACGCCCATCGAACGAGCCGGTCGTGACATTCGGGCTGCCAGTCACTAGCTCCTGAATTTTCGCCCGATGCGCATCGAACTTCGCCTGTTGCGCAGATGCAGTCCACTCTGCAGGATCGATGCGGGTCCGCTGGACCACTTCTCCAGAAGAACCATAGAAGACTAGACTTCCCTCTATCAGATCGAGCCCCCATAGACCACGTCATCAGCGCTACCCCTCACCTCACTATGGAGTGAGATGAGCGCGCCTTCCCCATCGAACTCATACCAAATCTCACTGGTTGTGTGCTCTGGGTGGAATGTCTCGAGCTGCCGGAAGGCGGCTTCATTATCTCCTAAGCGCTGGTAACCATCGGTCTTGATGTAAAGGATCGTATTCGGCCTGATTTCGTCCCGAACAGCGGCTGCTGTGTCTCCGATCTGGATCAGGCCCATACGCAGAACAACCACTGCTAGGACGGCCGCCGCCCCCAGCGTTGACATAGAACCCACAGTCAGAACTCGCATGGCGGTAATTCCTATTCCACGGTCAGGGGCCCAGTACCGCGTACACGGCCGAATCCTTGCGCCAGAACGACCTGAAGAACGACACCTGGCCGCATTTCCAGATAATTTCCCATGTCGGTTTCGTAACCTTCTAGCATCTCGAATTCCAGATCGACTCGGCCATCGTCCGGCAGAACTATGTCTAGCTCGATCTTTTCCGCCTCACGGTAGTCTGCAGCCCCGGTTCCCAATTCCTCTCGGGTGATCAAGTAAAGGGTGACTGGCTCGCCGCGCGTCCATCCAGAGGACTCCACGGAAACAATCCCCCCCACCTGCGTTCGCCGTGGCTCGACTTCCATGTCTATCGGCGTGAAGTCGCCGGGTCCATCGATCGCCAGGGTAGCCATGCCTGTGCCATCGGGCGGCTCTGCCGTGAAGCCCCCTCCGCAGGCAGTCAGGCTCATGGCTCCGAACACCAGAGCGGCGGCTAGCCGCCGACACATTGTTCATCCAACGGATTGTTGAGGTTCCAGCAGAAGGAATCAAAATCGTCTATGATATGCTCACCAAAGCTCCAAACGCCCCACTCCCACCACCACGTGAGGGTGTGCGTGCTGACACAGAAAGAAACTAGTGGATATCCGCCGGGCTCGTCCGGAACTGCGTGAGCAATTCCTATGCCATCCGAAACGGGTGAATCGTCGGCTGGATCCGCATGTCCGAAGTTCACGGTTCCGACCGGCTGTGTATCCTCGGCCTCCCAGTCGGTGTGGGCAAAGGGCCAGCCCGGTATACAGACTTCCACACCGGAGGTATAGGCACGAACATAGTTGACCTCCCAGAGTTCCATGGCGTATTGCGCTTCGTAGCCGGACTGCGGGCATTCACCGGCCCACCACGTAAGGGACTCAGGTTCTGGAGGATCCTGGACGTCGCAGTAGTTGGTGCCAGCAGCAACCTTAGTCTCACCGCTGTACATTCCAGGCTGGAATTCCATGGTCAGATCTTTGCCAAAGCACACCTCAGAAGTAGCCAGCGCAAGCAGGCTTAGCCCCAATAGCATGAGGCCAACACGGCCTGATGGGAGTCGAAGCCTCATGTGGTGCTTGCTCTTCGTCGAGAGCCGTTGCCGTTTCCGCTTGTTTGCAATTGTTCCTCTGCCTTGGGTGACTGACGCTACAGCACAACCAAAGTCCTCAGTAAGGGCCATTCGGCCCTCAGTATTCATCAGATCTAGGAGTAAGCTCCTCTTGTGAACCCTTGGCTGCGCGGCTATATTGGGCGGGTTATGGGGCGGTCCGCCACAGTGTTTGCACTCTGCGCCCTGTTGCTTTTTGGCGCCTGTAGCAACGGAAACACATCGCCAGAGCTGCAGATCGATACTGGATCGTTCACCGAGGACGAGCTTCGCATACAGATCCGGCAGATGGTAATAGCTGGGCCTCGAGGGATGCAAGCAGATTGCGTGAGGTTTGCGGGCCAATCGGACGTGCAAGCGATAAGGTCCTTCACGGGATTCAACCAGATGGCCAACCGCACACCTGTGGCAACACCGGACCCTGACGACGAAATCCGGGCTGCGGCCATTCTACGCGACGAGTGCAAGATGCTGTTCGTGCGCTGAACGAGTACCCGGAAGCCCCACCCGCCTGCGTTATCCTCCGTACATGTGGCATCTCCCTCCGCTACCGCATAGATCGGGAACGTCGGTGCCCCTGAAATATCCCAGTCAGTAGCGTATTGAAGACCATTATCGACGCAGTGTGATGGATTGCAGCCGAACTGGCCCTGAGTAAGGATCAGTGACTGGCTATCAACCCACGGCAGCCTTTCCCGTCGCACGCTGCCATTTCCATCGTGGTTTGGGTGACCGGCCACCAGACCGACAGTGAGTAGCGCCAACCCTAAGGCCAGCGGGCCAACTAGCCACATGATGAATTTCGGCATAGCCTACGGTTTCTTGTGACCGTGCACTGGAACTAACGGAACGCTGTGCTGGATAGCGCGGCTTCTAAGAGAGGGACGTCTTGCTCGCTACCCTCGACCATATAGGAGCTTATATGTATGACCTTGTCTCCCTGCACGTTAATCCAAAGGGTGCGCGTCTCAAACGAAAGCTCGCCACCAAGAGCCAGCCCGCGCTGAATGCACAAAATGGCTGGCCGCCCTGCTACGGTTGTGACGCTTGCTAACGCAGATCCGCTCTGCCTCTGGCTCTCTGTTCCACAAATCCTCATCAGCGCGCCCTCGTCAAAGGAAGGGAGGGGGTTGGCAAAAATCGCTAACCACGCCGCGCCGGGCGTAGGCAGACTTCCAACTGCGGGCCCCTTTGCTAAACGTCGGTTCTCACGTTCAGCTATCGGATTGAAGATCTTCACCCGTTCCAATGGAACTGAGCTTAGCACTGAGTTTAGAGGAGACTCTACGATCGTCCAGCCGGGTGGATATTTGATATCAAAGCCAAGCGGGCTTGCAAACGTCTCCCAGTCCGAAGTGTCGACCGCTGGCTCCATGGGCGTCGGCGGCAGCGTACGCACAGCGGTCGCTGAAGGCGAAGGCGTGGGCGGCGCTACTGTCGGCTCCGTGGTTGGCGTCAGCGTTGCTTGAGGAACTGTCGGGCTCGCGGGTGCGGTCGCGCCCGCCGGGACATCTGCGTCCGCGCTCCCGCCCGGGCCGATCTGGTACGCGAAGTAGGCGCCAGCGGCCAGGCCGCCGACCGAAACGGCAACGAGGCCCACTTTGGCCAGTCCCGCGAGGACCCCAGATGAGATCACGCCCATATTTTTCTGCTCCGCCTCTTACTCCCTGTGTGGTGCGAGGATAGATCACACACGCTGGGTTGTCAAGGGCCGTGTTGGGTTGCAGGTAGAATGTCCTGTTTAGGTTGCGGGAAGAGTGTCCTCTTGTGGCAGGGTGCTTCTGAAAGGAG
>QIFC01000045.1 GCA_003228685.1 Chloroflexota bacterium | reverse complement strand
TGCACAGGCGCCTCCTTTCAGAAGCACCCTGCCACAAGAGGACACTCTTCCCGCAACCTAGACAGGACATTCTACCTGCAACCCAACACCGGGGTTGACATACACTCGGAAACGGTGTTATCTTCCTAGCAGAACACGCGTTCCGAATAGAAGATCGGAGAAGTGTCATGAAAGGTCTCTCAGCCAAACAACAGGCGATCCTCGATTTCCTGCGTCAGTTCATCCGCAACAAGGACTATCCGCCGAGCATTCGCGACATTCAATTGGGCTGCGAGATCAGCTCCACATCCGTCGTTGACTACAACCTGAAAGCGCTGGAGCGGCTGGGCTACATCCGGCGCGATAGAGAAGTCTCCCGCGCCATCGAAATGCTGGATGGCACCGGACGGCGCCCGCACACGGTGCCTGTGCCTATCGTTGGGACAATCGCGGCAGGGAGCCCGATTCCGGTCTTCGAGCCTGGCGCCAGCTACGGGGAAATGGTGGACGCGACTGAGGAAATGACGCGCGGCAAGGAGAACGTCTACGCGCTTCGCGTAAAGGGGACCTCGATGATCGACGCGCTGGTGAACGACGGCGACATCGTGATCATGGAGAGGACGAACAGCGCGGACGACGGCGAGATGATCGCCGCTTGGCTCAAGGATGAAGAGGAGACGACGCTGAAACGCCTGTACACGGATGGCGACCGGATCCGGCTGCAGCCTGCGAACGAGACGATGAAGCCGATCTACACGAGGCCGGAAAACCTGGAGATCATGGGCCGCGTCCTCACGACGATCAGCCACCACCACTAACGACCTCACGCGCTCTGTATACTGAGGGCCAGACTGAGGAGTCTGGCTCTCGTGTTCCCATGACCGATCCGATCCTGGAAGTCCGCGACCTGTGCGTCGAGTACGCCGAAGGCTCGCAACGCGTACGCGCGGTTGACGGTGTCAGCTTTTCGCTGCGCCGCGGCGGCATCCTGGCACTCGTCGGCGAAAGCGGCTGCGGCAAGACCACGGCGGCGCTGGCCATCATGGGGCTGTTGCTGCGCCCAGGGAAGGTGACGGGCGGCGCGATCAGCTTCGCCGGGCGGGACCTCCTCTCGCTCGGAGGCAGCGAGCTGCGGAAGCTGCGCGGCAACTCGATCTCGATGATCTTCCAAGACCCCGCCTCGGGCCTCAACCCGGTGCTGTCCGTGGGCGAACAGGTGCGGGAGATCGTCACGGCCCACCGCGACGTCTCGCGGAGCGAGGCGCGCCGTATGGTGTACGGCGCGCTCGAGCGGGTCGGCCTGAGCGACCCGGAGCAGCTCACGAAGCGCTACCCCTACCAGCTCTCTGGAGGGATGAGCCAACGAGTCGCCATCGCGATCGCCACGGTGATGGACCCGGACGTGATCATCGCGGACGAACCGACGTCATCGCTGGACGTAACCGTGCAGGCGGGCATCCTGAACGAGTTGGAGCGCCTGCGGACAGAACGCGGCACGTCGATCTTGCTGATCACGCACGACCTGGGCGTGGTGGCGCAGATGGCGGACGACGTCGCCGTGATGTACGCGGCCCGCATCGCCGAGCGCGGGACCGTGCGCCATGTCCTGAACGAGCCGCGTCATCCGTATACGTGGGCGTTGTTGGGGGCGCTGCCTCGCGTCGACCGCGAACGGCGTCCATTGGAGCCGATCAAGGGGTCGCCGCCCGATCTGGCGGAGCTGACGGAGGAGTGCGCGTTCGTGCCGCGCTGCCGAAAGGCCGTGAACGAGTGCCGGTCTAGCCCCGCGCCGGTCTTGCGGGAGCTGCCCCCCGGCCAGCAGGTGGCCTGCTATAACCCGGTCTACCGCCCCGGCGACTAGGAACAGCGTTCGCCAGCTCGTAGATCAGCAACTCCAACGCGGTCTCATCGTTGTAGATCCCTCGCTTGATGCTGAGGTCGGCCTCCAGCAGCCGGCCGTAGGCTGAGCGTAGCTGACCGGCGCTATATGGCGGCGCCTGCTGCAGAATGCGCTGGGCGACGAAGCCGTGGACACCCAGCCGGTTGCCGATCTCGGCGGGCGACAGGCGCTGGTCCAACAGCTCGCGGGCCTGGATCAGGAGCCGGTACTGCCTGGCGATCAGGGCGAGCAGCCGCAGCGGCGCATCGCCGTCCGCGAGCAGACGCTGGAACAGCGCAATCGCCTGGTCGCCGCGGCCTTCGACGATGGCGTCGGCGAGCGCGAAGGCGTTGGCTTCGCGGACCTGGCTGACCATGGAACGGACATTTGCCTCGCTGATGACGTCGTCGCCCGCGTAGGTGGCCAGCTTGCGCAGCTCGCCGTCGACGGCCCAGAGGTCGCCGCCGACGAGGTCGGCCATGGCGGCGATCGCGCGGCCCTCGAGCCGGGCGCCGTACAGTTCGGCGCGCTCCCGGATCCAGCCCGCCAGTTCGCCCTTCTTCAGGGGGGCGAACTGCTGGACGTCGGCGGCCTGGCTCAGTGCGGCCAGCAGAGGGTTGCGGGCGCCGGCCTTGCCGTCAACGAGCGCCAGGACCGTGCTCTCGGGCAGGTCCGGCAGCGCGTCGACGGCGGCCTGCCAGTCGCCGAGCAGGCCGGCGTTATTGTCGCTGTCGCTGTCGCCGTCGCTATCGGCCTTAGCCTTGGCCTTGCCCCGCTCCGTGCGCCGCTTGGTGCGACGCTTCGCCTCGAAGCGCCCGAGCAGGCCGCGGACGATGATCAGGCGGCGCCCGCCCAAGAGCGGCATCGTCTGGGAGGCGTTGAGCAGCTCTTCAGGCTTGACGGTGGCGCCATCAAGCTCCGTTGAGCTGCCGCCGAGCGCATCGCCGGACTCTATTTCGCGGCGCAACTCCTCGAGCGCCTCATGCACGCGGAAGCCGTCTTCGCCGTAGATGATCTTGATCATTCCAGGTTCGCCTTCCAGCCGAACCAGACCATGACGGCGACCGCGGCGAGAATCAGAATGCCCGGCCAGCCGAGATTGACGGCGAAATCGCGCATCCCGTCTCCGTTGACGGCCCGGTAGGCGGCAAACGACGACGCGGCGCCGAGCCCAAGGAGGACGGCCGAGACCAGGAGCGTGACGTTTGCTCTGCTCAGCATGTGTGAGAACCCATCATGGGCGTCGCAGCAGCGACGCAAGGCGACGCGAAGCGTCGCCCCCTTGCCCGTGGCAAGCCTTGGCCGTAGTCTGGCGAAGGGTTTCCTGAGATGTTCATCGCAGCAATAGTACTAATGGCCGTAGGGTTCGGGCTCTATCTGGGGGCGTTCTCCCAGGGTCCCGGTCCTTCCATGAGCGACAAGCCCATCCAGGCGTATATGTTCTTCGGCGCGACGGCGTTCATGGTCACGGGCTTCCTGCTGATCGTGGTCTAAGGTCTGACGCCGCTCTACCACTCCCTGATTATGGGGCACGGCCCCGCGCTTGGCCAGCCCCGGCGGCGCGCCTACCCAGCCGCTCAAGAAGACGCTCGCAGTGCCGACATAACCTTCAGACGCGCGGCCTAGGCGGCTGCGTACTGAAGGAGCAGGCTCATGATACCGCCCGACATCGCCGGAATCGCCATCCTCGCCATCGTCGGCGTACTAAGTCTCAGTAGAGCGCTTCGCCAGCTAACTTCCCGAAGCTAGGCTGGCGGTTCCCGCCTAACGCGCGACTACCCGGGGAATGCGGCGCGCGCCGACTTCTTTCTCAGCCAGTCTGTCCTAGCCTCAGAACTCAGCTTGCCAGGCCATCCTACAATGGCTAGAATCCTGGCACCGGTGAAGTGCTAGGCGGGGGGAGCGTCCTATTGCGTCATATCAGTTGTGGTATCTGTGGGAAGGCTCTCACCACTTTTGAGGTCAGAATTGGCCAAGAACGGTGCCCCTCATGTATAGGCCAGCCTGATCCCTCCCTCCCCCTCCCCGAATTGCGAGTCCCTCGACTAATGGTCCGCTGAAGGGCGTTCCCGCCTTCTCGATACGCGACCCAGACCACCAGGAGGCGGCAGCGAGACTGCTAGCAGAAGGTAAGAGTGCTGCCTTCTACTGCGGCCTGTATGGTCTGGTTAGGGGCTGTAGACCTGCTTGGTCAAACGGAATCGCCACGGAATCCTTTTGGCACACCAAGCCTGGCCGGCCAAGATGGGCGAAGGTTCCCTTGTTCCTCAGGCCGCAAGACGCGATTAGGCTCATCGATTTCGACAAGGTTGCTGAAGGGTTCCGATACCTCGGGACTCGGGAAGGGTTCAGCAAGCTATACGAGGCTCATGGCGCACCCATGCACGTGATCGCGCCGCTCAGAGATGGCCTTCGTTTTCTCAGCGATGCTTTCAGGACGACCCCTGACGATCTTCGCGAGCAGGCGGACACTATTCCAGGGATGGCAGACCGAGTGATCCCAGAGGTAACAGCCAGTTTCTTTTGGATGGCAGATCCTGCTTGGGAGGCCTTCGCTGCGCTCCTGAGTCTCTATAGCCCGCCGTTTGTCCTGTACGGAGCAACATCGCTAAACGAGCATCAACAACTCCCCTCGTTTACATTTGCGGAGTTGGCGTCGGAGTTTTCGAGTGTCAGCGCACCTGACCTGCCCCCCGAAAACTGTACCACGTAAAATGACAGTCCTCCGGGTAGGTGAAGGAGGACAGGATGCGGAGAAGCAGGTTTACGGAG
>QIFC01000048.1 GCA_003228685.1 Chloroflexota bacterium | reverse complement strand
AGGTAGACCTCGCCTCCGTGCTGATCCTTTAACTGCAGCGCCATCTCCAGCAGGTTCATGTCCGGCGGGTTGATGACCGAGCGAGCGTTGGCGCGGTCGATCGTCATTGTGTCTGGGTCTACTGAGACCTCCTCCGGTCGCGGGACGACCTTCACACAGCAAATTATGCGCAGGTCGCGGTGATTCGTGCCTCTCATTTCGCTTGTGCCTGCTTGATCTCGTCGACGAGGGGTTTCAGAACCTTAAACAGGTCGTCCGCCACGCCGTAGTCGGCGTGTTCGAAGATCTCAGCCTCTGGATCACTGTTGATCGCGATCACCGTCTCAGCTTTTTCGACGCCGACAGTGAAATGCATGGCGCCGCTGATGCCGCAGACGATGGCCAGGGCGGGTCGCGTGGCGAAGCCGGTCTGGCCGATCTGACGATCGCGTCCGATCCACCCTTCGTCGACAGCAACTCTGGTCGCGCCTACGTCGCCGTCCAGCAGCTCGGCCAGCTCCTCAAGCAGCGAGAAGTCACCGCGGGTGCCGCGGCCACCCGCGACGATCACCTTCGATCGGGTGAGGTCGACTCCCTCCTCTATTACGCGCTCAAGTACCTCAACGCGACTGTCCTCGGGGGCCAGGGCGACCTTCACTCGTCGGATGGATGCCTTCCTCGATTCGTCCGGAGCGCCAGCCGCGAATACACCGGGGCGCACCGTAGCCATCTGAGGCCGGTGCTGCTCGCACTTGATCGTGGCCAGGATGCCACCGCCAAAGCCTGTTACTTCCCCTAGTAGCAATCCGGTGCCGTCTTCCAGTGCTAAGTTAGTGCAGTCGGCGGTGAGGCCTGTTCGTAGCCGGACCGCTAGGCGGCCGGCGAGATCGCGACCGTCTGGTGTCGCGCCCAACAGGAAGATGTCCGGTTTGTGCTTAGCCACCAAGCCGGCAACCACCCGCGCATAAGGCGCTGTACGGTACTGTTCGAGTTCGGGATCTTCGGCAACGAACACCCGGTTCACGCCGTGGGCGCCCGCATCTTTAGCCAGCGCCTTGACGCCGTCGCCAAGAAGGACACCGGTGAGTTCGGCAGACGTCTCGTCTGCGAGTTCTCTCGCCTTGGCGAGCAGCTCCAGCGAGACACCTTCCAGCTGTCCTCCCTGCTGCTCAAGGTAGACCCATATGCCCTGCGCCTGCTCGGGACCGTACAGTGGTTGCCTCATACCGGCGCTCCTACAGGCTCGGCCTCGGCCGGCTTCGCGCTTAGCGCCATCACGGCCACCTCAGACACATCGAACACTGGCATCTCCATACCTGACGTCTTCAGGCTGTCGTCCAGGCAAGAGATGCAGAAGCTGCAGGCCGTCACGAGCGCCTCGGCCTTTGTCTCGGCTGCCTCAATCGCTCGCAGGTCGGCAAACCGTTCGCCGGCTGCGGTCTCGGTCCACATGCGACCGCCTCCGCCTCCGCAGCAGAGCGCTTCCGCGCGGTTGTGATCCATCTCTACTAACTCGATACCTGGGATTGCCTCCAGGATGCGTCGTGGCTCGTCGTACACGCCGCTGTGTCTTCCCAGGTAGCAGGGGTCGTGGTAAGTGACGCGCATAGGCAGCTCGTGGTCGAACGACAGCCGTCCTTGACTGATGAGCTGCGAAAGGTACTGCGTGTAGTGGAGCGGCTTGAAACGGCCTGACAGATTGGGATAGCGCCGGGCAAACATCTCGAAGCAGTGAGGCGACGTTGTGACGACGGTCGCGACGCCCTCGTTCTCGAACAGCTTGGCGTTGCGGTCGATGATCTCCTGAGCGTACTCGCGGTTGCCGACGCTCGCGACCGACTCGCCGCAGCAGGGCTCGTCGTCGCCTAGGGTGCCGAAGCGCACGCCGGCCTCGCGGAACAGGGTTACCAGTGAGCGCGCGATCTTCTGCATGCGGCGGTCGTAGGAGGCCGTGCAGCCTACGTAGTAGAGCACCTCGTCCTCGGCCGAGAATCGAGGGAGATCGAGGTCGCTGGCCCACTGGTTCCGCTGCGACGGTGGGCGGCCCCAGGGGTTGCTGTCCCAGTACACGCCCCAGAGGAGCGTACGTAGCTCGGCCGGCTCCTGGCGCTGGCGCCAACTGACACCCCGAAGGGAGCGAATGACATCCGTGATTGGGACGCCGCGAGGGCAGCGCTCCTCGCACAGCCCGCACGTGGTGCACAGCCAGAGGGCGTCACCCCAGCCGTCGACGCCGAGCTGGGCGCTGTGGATCAGCTTGCGAACGCTGATGGGTTCTTGTTTGACCAGCCCCCAGGGGCAACTGGCTGTGCAGACGCCGCACTGGTAGCAAGGCGCCGCAGCTCCACCCGTGGCCTGGACGACCTGCTCCCAAGCGCGGTCATCCAGCGTCAGCACGTCGCCCACCTTCTCTTCCACCATCCTACGTTCCTGCCAGGACGCCCTCGGCATGCTTCCGCACAATGGCGTCCATCTCGCGGATCTTGGCCGCGAACTGCTTGCCCTCGGAGGCAGATATCCACTGGAGTTGCAGCCGCTCTGGATCGATGCCCTTGCGCCCGTACTTGCGCTGCCAGAAACCGAACCGCTTCTTTGTCTGTTCGTTGGCGTTGATGTAGTGGCAGTCAGAGCCGTTTTCGGTCAGCCGGCAGCCCGTGATCAGAACGGCGCCTGCCTTCTGCTCAAAGGCGCGAGCGACGAAGTCCTCCTCGATCCGGGCCGAACACATTGTGCGAATGATGCGTGCTGATGGCGGATACTGAATCTTCTCAATGCCCGCCTGGTCGGCGCCGGCGTAGGAACACCAGTTGCAGGCGAATGTGAGGATCTTCTCCTCGGGACGCTCCGACAAGGCGGCGTCAATCTGGGCAAGGATCTGTTCTTTGGTGAAGTAGGGCATGGTGATAGCGTCGTAGCCACACTCGGCGGCGCAGGCCCCGCAGCCCTGGCAGGCAGCCTCAATGATCTGTAGTGGCCCCTCCTTGACCGGACCCAACATCTCGATGGCGCCGTACGGGCATGCGGGCACGCATCGTGCGCAGTAGATGCACTTTTCGTCGTCGAGCACCGCGGTAATCGGCTCCTTCTCGATCGTGTCGCGTGCGAGGAGGATCGCCGCTTTCGCGGCCGCCGCCTGCCCCTGCGCGACGGCCTCGCGCACATCCTTCGGCCCCTGCGCGGTGCCACAGATGAAGATGCCCGGCGATCCCGCCTCAACTGGCCCCAGCTTGGGATGGCGCTCCAAGAGGAAGCCGTCCTCGCTGTGGGCTAGCTTGAGCTGTTCAGAGAGGCCGTCTTCGGTCGGCTGCAAGCCTACGGCAAGTACGAGCACGTCGGTCGGGATGCGTACGTCCGCGTCGAGCATCGCGTCGTGCGCAAACAGCTCGCCGTCCTCGAAGCGCAGAGCTTCCTCTGGAGGAACGTCGGGCGCGTATTTGATGAACTGAACGCCGGCTCGCGCGGCTTCCTCGTAGAGTTCTTCAGCGTGACGGCTGAACGTGCGGATCTCGCGGTAGAGGACACGCACCTGTTTGTCTGCCTGCCTGAGGCGCAGCGCTTGGCCAATCATCGATTCACAGCAGTAACGGGAACAGCCGGTGCCGTTACGCCGCGATCCGACGCAGCCCACGAAGGTCACGCGGTCGAAGGGTAGGCTTCCGTTCGCCGACTCCAATTCCAGGTTAGTGATCACGCCCGGGATCGTGCCGTATCCGAACTCTGTGGGTTCATAGGGTATGGCGCCGGTCGCCATGATGACGACGCCAGCCCTAATCTCATTGCCCGACGAGAGCCGCGCCGTGAAGTTCCCGATGTGGCCGTTGATTATCTCGATCTGAGTACCGATATAGACGTTGACGCCCGAACGCCAGACATCCTGACTGCGAGCCTCCATTACCTGCCGAGCCTTGACGCCTGCCGGAGCCAGCTCGTCCAGATCGTTCAGGACCCCGCCTAGGCGGCTCTCCTTCTCGATCAGATGCGTCTCAATACCCTGACGCGCAAGGTTCGCGGCCGCCGCCATGCCGGCCACTCCACCGCCGACGACAAGTGCTGCCTGCACCATCGGCTGCTGCGTGATCTCCAAGGGCTCCAAAAGCGCCGCCTTCTGGACGCCCATCCGTACCATGTCCAGACCCTTGAGGTTGGCATCATCTCGCGACTCCTTGTGTACCCAGGAGTCCTGGTTGCGCAGGTTCACCATTTCCAGCAGGAACGGGTTGAGCCCAGCCTTAATGAGGACACGCCGGAACGTTGGCTCGTGGGTCTTGGGTGAGCAGGCGGCGACGACGACACGGTTCAGCCTGTGATCGCGAATCGCCTGGACGATCTCCTGTTGCGTGTTGCCCGCACAACTGAACATCTGGCTCTGGGCGTATACTACCCCCGTCAGCGTGCGGGCGTAGTCCACCGCCTCCGGAATATCGATGACACCCGCGATGTTGCTGCCACAGTGGCAGAGGAAAACGCCGATGCGAGGCTCACCTCTCTCGTCCGACGTACCGGGCACGATTTCGTCACGCGGCCACGACCGGTTGCTCACGTGCGTGATGGCGCTCGCGGCAGCCGCGCCGGCCTCGGCCACGCTGTCCGGGATGTCCTTCGGGCCAGTGGCGCAACCCGCGGCGTAGACGCCCGGCCGCGTGGTAGTGATCATTCCGCCACGTGTCTCTACAGCCTTCAGGAACCCATCCTCATCGATTTCGACTCCGAGGACGCTGGCGAGGTCAACCAGGCTCTCAGGCGGTCGAACGGCTGTAGCCAGCACTACCAAGTCGGTCTCCGCAGTCTCCAAGACGCCGGTGTCAGTGTCTTCGTAGCGAACTTGTAGCCCCTGCTCTCCTTGTGTAATCTCGGACGGGTGGCCGCGGACGAAGTGCGCGCCTTCCTGCTCGGTGCGCTCCCAGAAGGCGTCGAATCCCTTGCCGTAGGCGCGCAGGTCCATGTACAGCACCGTCGCGTCCTTCACTCCGTGGTCCAGGGCCTGGTAGGCGTGCTTCACGGAGTACATACAGCAGAACCTGGAGCAGTATTCATAGAAGTGCCGGTCCCGCGACCCGACACAGAGGACAAAGAGCACGCTCTCCGGGTGTTTCCCATCCGAAGGCCTGATGATCTCGCCGCCTGTAGGCCCGGCCGAGGTCAGCAGACGCTCGAATTCCATGGCAGTGAGCACGTCTGGATAACGGCCGTAGCCGTATCGCTTTATGAGCGTCGGATCCATCGTGTCGAATCCGGTCGCGACGATGACGGACGCTACCTCACGCTCGTGGCGTCGCACGAGCGGCTGACTGAAGTCGATGCAGTCAGGCAGACAGGCCTCGACGCAGCGGTTGCAGGGAAGGTAGTTGGGCGGCTCGTTCATGCAAAGGTCGATGTCAATGGTGTAGGCCCCCGGAATAGCCTGGGGGAAGGGCGTATAGATGCCCTTGCGCCAGGCCATCCCCTCCTCGAATTCGCTGGGAACAGCCTGGGGACATGTTGGGACACAGAGGTCGCAGCGTGTGCACTCGTCGCCGACGAAGGTGTTCCGTTGCTTCACCACAACGCGGAAGTCACCCGCCTCGCCTTCGACGCTTTCGACCTCGGCGTTGGCGAGGATCTCGATGTTGCCGTGTTCGGCGACCTCGGAGAGCTTCGGCGCCTCGATGCAGATGGAGCAGTCCAGGGTCGGGAAGTTCTTGTCAAGGGCGGCCATCT
>QIFC01000088.1 GCA_003228685.1 Chloroflexota bacterium | reverse complement strand
CCCCACGGACCCAGCATCACCGTCGAATAGATGAAGGCGGCGCTGAGCATGATGAATCCCTTGAACGCCTCGTCCATATGGCGCGTGGGGACCTGCAAGTCGGCGCCGAACGGGCGCACGTTGAGTGCGATGTTGTCCAGCGGACAGGTCTTCAGACACTCGGTGCAGAGGCCACAGTAGGAGTTGCGGTCCAGCGTGCCGGGGTACTCAAACCAGGGACACCCGTAGCCCTGGTCCGAGCCCTTGATGCACTCCTTCCCCTGGATGCCACAGTGCGTCAGGCAGACGTCAGGGTCAGTGACCCGCAGCTCGATCGGTGCTGTCGTGGCGTAGAGGCCGATGAAGCCCGAGACGGGGCAGACGTAACGGCAAAAGGCGCGCCTGCGGTAGACCATGAACAGCGCCGTGGCGACCAGCACGAAGCCCAGCATCAGCCAACCGGTCACCGCCGGCCGGGTGAGGATGACCGCGCTGAAGAGCGCCACCCCCAGGAACGCGAAGTTCTGGATCCAGATGTTCCGCAGAGGCCGCGGCCACTCAAGGGCGAGCGAGAACGGGCCACGGCCGCTGCGGCCCACCACCGCCCGGCGCTGCAGCCACTCGCCGGGAGCGGGGATCGGGCAGATCGTACACCAGAAGCGGCCGCCCAGCGGGATGAGGAGCATGACCAGCGCCCCCCACCAGACGATCCAGACGAAGATGATCGCGAAGTTGGCGTTACCCACGGGCGTGCCAAAAAGGCCCGTGAGGATCACCAAGGTGAACACGAATAGGTTCGGAAAGATCAACACGAACGGGAACGCCCGATGCTTCAGCAGTTGCTTGAGGGGCGACAGTTGCAGCAAATCGGTCCGCTCTGGCCGCCTGGGAGGCGGCGCCTCGGCAAGTATCAGCGGCGCTTTAGTCGGCGTTTTAGTTAGCACTGCCATCGTTCGTCTCCTTTCCTCGCCAGACATAGGCCAGCGCCCCGGCGCCCACCAGCAGCGTGGCGGCCGCTACTCCCAAGAACGGGGCGTTAGTGTAGGGCGTGCCTGACTCCACGTTCAACTCGCCGATCATAAAGGGGTGAAGCGGTCCACAAGTCACCGCGCAGCGGAAGCGAAACTGTCCCGGTGTATCCGCTACGAACGTCAGGACACCTTCTCCGCCTGGGACACCCGGCGCGGCCGGCATGGCGCGGGTCTTCAGGTTGTAGCCGTCAAGGTACAGACCGTGGGATACGTCCTGCGGCCGCACCCGCAGGGTGACCGTGTCGCCCAGGTTGACGCGCAGCCGGCTCGGTGAATAGGAGAACCTACTGGCTTCCAGGACAAACTCGCGTGTTTCCCCCTCGCCGCTCGCCAGCGCCACAGGGATAAACGTGCCTAGCACCAAGGCCAGCACCGAAAGAATGACCACGCCTACCAGGGCGACCTTGCCACCTCGTCTTCTCAAGAACTGCATCTCTGCCCACTCTTTCTCAGGTTCGCTCGAACCTCGAACTCGTTCACGTTTGCGCTACACATTCCAAGTGTTGTGATTCCTTTCACAGTCTTCAACCATAGAATATCCCGCCGATGAAGAAGGACGCATCGCAGATTTAAACCAGGTGACGAGTGAAATCTCGTAGGTATGACTAGCGAAAAGGTGTAATCCTGCGAGCTACCACGACTTGCGGGTCATCCTCGGGGTTGGGTTTCTGGCGGGCGCCCTTCAGATCGGGCTCCTACGACGATCTCAGTGCATAGCAGGCGCGGCTCAGGCCCGATACTGTTCGTCGGCGGCGTAGCGTTCTTCCAGCCCGATCAGCGCATTGAAGTCGTCGAACGGCATGAGCGCATTGCCAATCGCCGTGGTCGAGCCGGCGGCCCGAATCTCTCCGTACGTGCGCTCCAGCGTGCGCGCCACGGCAAAGAGCCCCGAGAGCACAAAGCCGACGCTGTAGAACCCCAGCTCTACGAGTTCTTCCAGCGAGCAGAGCGGCGTGCGGCCGCCTTCGATCAGGTTGACGGCGAGCGGGCCAGGCAACTCCTCGCCGATGCGTTTGAGCTCGTCTCGGTCCCGCGGGCCTTCGACGAAGAGCACGTCGGCGCCGGATTCCTTGTAGAGTCGCGCGCGGCGGATGGCCTCGTCCAGGCTGTGGATCTCGAGAGCGTCAGTGCGTCCGATGATGGCGAACGGCGCGCCGGTCTTGGCGTCCTTGGCGGCCCGGATCTTGGCGGCGTGCTCTTCCGCGTCGATCACCTGCTTGTCCCGCATGTGGCCGCAGCGTTTCGGCCAACGCTGGTCTTCGAGGATGACGCCTCGCGCACCCATGCGGATCAGCTCGCGCACCATGTGCTGGACGTTGAGGGGGCCACCAAAGCCGGTGTCGCCATCGACGATGATGCCCATGTCCACGGCCGCCGTCACGCGGCGCGCGGTGTCCAGGACTTCGGACTGCGTGAGGAGACCAAAGTCGGGTTCGCCCAGGTAGGCGGCGGACATCGCATAGCCGGTAAGGACGGCAGCAGGGAAGCCAGCGCGCTCCGCGATCTTGGCGGAGAGTGCGTCGTAAACGCCGGGCGTGACGGCGATCTTGCCTTCGGCGATAAGGGGGTGCACGTTCTCTGTTGGCATAGATTCCTCCTGAACGGAATGCAGTCTACTACGATTTCGCGGCAGCGAGCAGCAAGGGCATCGCGGCCTGAGCCGTGGCGATACGATACGATTGCCTGGTGACCAACGATAACGATGAAACGGCGTCCGCTGCTCTCCAACAACTGATCGAGCAGCTGGACGTCAAGCAAGTCGAACCGGATGCATTTGAGGGCGCGCCTGGCGAGAGCTGGAGCCGGCTCTTCGGCGGACACGTCGCGGCTCAAGCCGTGATCGCCGCGTATCGGACGGTTGCCGAAGGCGCGATTCATTCGCTCCACGCCTATTTCGTGCGAGCGGGGAGCGGGACTGAGCCGGTCCGCTATGTCGTGGATCGCATCCGGGACGGGCGTACGTTCACGACTCGCGACGTCGTCGCGTATCAGTCAGATAAGGCGATCTTTAACCTCTCCTGCAGTTTCGCGAAGCCCGAGGAGGGCGTGACTCGCGGCCCGGAGCCGCCGGACCTGCCCGGCCCCGAAGGGCTGGAACCGTGGGGGTTCCACTTCTTGGCGCGCCCGGAAGATCGCGAGCGCATCGCGTCGTTCGAGGACGGCAGCGCGATCGAGCTGCGTGCGATCGACGGCGTCGCGCCGCCGCCCGACGACATCCCGCGCCGGCGGGTCTGGATGCGCGTGCGAGGAGTACCGCCGGAGGACCCGGCCATGCACGCCGCGCTGCTCACCTATGCCAGCGACCGAGGCTTCATCGCAACCGCGCACGTGAGCCGTTCGAGCGAGCGTACCAGGTGGAGCCCCGGCATGGGCGCGTCCGCAAGCCTGGATCACTCGATCTGGTTTCACCGCCCGCCGCGCTTCGACGACTGGCTGCTCTTCACGAGCGAGAGTCCGCTCGCGCATGCGGCCCGCGCATTGATCCTCGGCCAGATGTACCGACGAGACGGCGTGCAGGTCGCGACGGTCGTGCAGGAGGCGCTCATTCGCCAGCCCAGGGCTACCGCTACGCGGTAGCTTGGAAGAACGGGTCGCCGCAGGCGACCTTGAAGAAGCTCCGCTTCTTCTGGACTGTCCGCGTTAGGGCGTTGCGTTCGGACACTGCTGCAATCCGGCAAGGGCGCGAGACGGTCAGCCCGACTACGAGTACCGAGGCCTGATGGCCGAGGCGTGGGACCTGCTGCGCGGCGACACGTCGAATTGGCCGGACCGCGCGTTCTACTTGGACCTGATCCGCGAATCCGGCGAGCCGGTGCTGGACGTTGGCTGCGGGACGGGACGCCTGCTGGTGGTCTATCTGTCCGAAGGCATCGACATCGATGGCGTCGACAACTCGCCGGAGATGCTGGCGCTCTGCCGCGAGAAGGCGTCCGCGATGGGGCTAGAGCCGTCGCTTTTCCAGCAGCAGATGCAGGCGCTGGAGCTATCGCGTCGTTATCACACGATTATCGTGCCGTCGAGTTCGTTCCAGCTCCTGACCGACCCGAGCGATGCGAAAGAGGCGCTGCGCCGGTTCCACGGTCATCTGGAGCCCGGCGGCAGGCTGGCGATGTCGTTCATGGTGCTGTGGTCCGGTCCGCCGCAGACGGCCGAGCAGGCGGCGAAGTGGCACAAGCGAAAGCGGTTGGGGGAGCGTGGGTCGCCTGCGGCGACCTTGAAGAACGCTGGGCGTTCTTCGGTGAAAGCGTCCGCGCGGCGCTGGTCGCGGGCGCGCTACGACTCCGATGCGCAGTTGGAGTACACGGAGGACCGCTACGAGGTCTTGGTCGGTGGCGATGTGGTCGAGACGGAGGAGTTCAGCCGCTCGCCCGCGACGCGCTGGTACACGCAGAAGCAGTCGCGAGCGCTCTACGAGGAGGCGGGGTTCGCGGACGTGCGGCTGACGGCGGCCTTTTCGCAGGACCCGGCGGGTGCGGACGACAAGACCTGGGCGGCCATCGGTCTGCGCTAACTCCCTCATCCCCGGCTCCCTGTCTGTACACTCCCAGGGGGAGAGGGGAGCTACGCACGCGGGGCTTCGGCCGCAGTTAGACGCATGTCCGGGTCTGGTGGCGCCGGCGCCCATGCTACACTGCACTCTTGGGTGGTCTTGGCTCGAGTTGTCCCCGCTGCGACTCTGGGCGCCGGAGGGGCTCTGTGTATTCGTATCGAGGCCTTGTTCTGCTGGCCACCGTTCTCGTCGCGGCCGACGCTGCATCGGCCTGCCACGCCGCGCCATCTGGCGATTGCAACATCTTCATGTCTGCATTAGAATATGGATGTGCGGCAACCAGCTCGTCAATCTACGCCTACTAAGTCGAACGACCTCATCCAGAGGGCACGTAGCGTCGCGGCGCGGTCGGACTGCTCGCGCAGACAGACCGGCGCCGTTCTTGTTCGTGATGGTGTCGCGCTCATCGAAGCATCCAACGGAACACCGCATGGTGCGACTCCTTGCAACCGAGGCGGGTGCCCCAGGTGCGCCTCAGACATCCCACGCCTTCAAGGCTACGAAGACTGCGCCTGTGTCCACGCAGAAGTCAATGTGATAGCTATCGCTGCCAGCAAGGGGCTAAAGACTCAAGACGCTTCGGTCTACTGCACCCTTAGGCCCTGTCTTAGCTGTATGAAAGTACTGATTCAAGCTGGCGTCCGCGACGTTGTGTTTCGGGAGACCTATTCGCTTGAACCTGAGCTCGAAGAGCTGTGGAATCGCATAGCCGCAGACTCAGGCCTTCGCCTGATCCTGGCACCCGATTCCTGATAGGACGAAATGTCAAACGACCAACCCCAGCTCACAGCTATGCGTCCCTGGGCCGATGTGCCAATTGACGATTACGTGCAAGATGTCGCGCGCGTTTGGTCACCCCCCGATGCTCACCGGCCGATGTTAGACATCTGGAATCGTGTTGTTCAGCATTGCTCTGAACTCGGCGAGCTTGTTCGAAGGAATAGATTCGACAGAGTTCCGCTGCAGCTAGGCCGAATCACGATATGGATGTTGACCTTCGCGGCCAGAGGTCGACAGGACCTAAGCGGTGTTGACGGCCTCTTCGCCCTCCAGCGACCCTTGTGACCCTGACCCGGTATTCCGGACACCTAGACTGTAGCGAGATGATCGCTCAGAAAGGAGTCCAGGATGGGCAAACGGTACCCAGGAGAGTTTCGCCAGCGGGCGGTGGAGTTGGCGCGGCAGCGTGAGAAGCCGC
>QIFC01000040.1 GCA_003228685.1 Chloroflexota bacterium | reverse complement strand
GACGACGCCGAGTTCATGTTTGGCGGGACCGTCGCGAAGTTCTGCGCACAGGGCTGGACGATGTACTACGTGCTGGCAACGAGTGGCGATAAGGGCACGCATGATGAAGAGTTGAGCCACCAGGAGCTTGCGGCCATTCGCGAGCAGGAGCAGCGCGATGCCTGCGCCGCGTTGGGCGTCAAAGAGGTGATCTTCTTAGGCCATCCCGATGGCTTCTTGACCGCGGACGAGGAGCTGCGCGGCGAGATCGTGCGCCTGCTGCGGCAGTATCGGCCTGACGTTGTCCTGACGTGGGACGGCTTCCGGCAGGGATTCAACCACTCTGACCACCGCGCCATCGGCATCGCGGTGCGCGACGCGATCTACCCGGCCGTCCGGGACCACCTGTACTACCCAAGCGACAGAGAGGACGGACTAGAGGCGCATCAGGTGAACGAGATGCTCATGGGCGGCAGCGACGACCCCGATTATCGAGTCGACATCAGCGAGCACCTGGAGACGAAGCTCGAGGCGATCATCTGCCACAAGAGCCAGATTGGCGGGGCGCCGGAGGAGGTCCGCAAGCGCTGGACCGAGCGCATGCGTTCGGCAGGGGCCGGCACGCCGATGGAGTCGTTCAAGCGCGTCTCGATCCGGCGGTCGGCGCGACGGCAGGACGCAGACAAGAAGGAAGCAGAGAAGAAGGAAGCGGAACAGAAGTCCGCGGAGTCATCTGAGGCCCAACCGGCGGCAACGGCCCAGCGCTGACCGGTATCGCAACGCCCCAACCCGGGCGATCTCACCAACAGGATGTGCTTTAGTTAGCTGATGGACGCTGAGCAGTTCGCGCAGAACGTCTTTCTCCTGAGCTTCGCCCTGACGGCGATCGCATCGATCGCCTATGCGGCGCTGCCGCTCTGGCCGCGCGTGGCGTACCGGACGGCGGCGACCGACGCCGGGGCCACGATGACCGTCGTGGCGCGAGCGCAGCCGCCGAGCTGGCTCGGGCCCGCGGCGACCGCCAGTGCCTGGTTGGCCTTGACCGCGCTGTCCGTTTCGCTGACGGGGCGCTGGATAGCGGGAGGACGGCCGCCGCTCTCGAACATGTGGGAGTTCACGGTCGCCTTCGGCTGGGGCATCATCCTCTTCTACGTGCTGTTCGAGTTACGCGCGCGCCTCGACGGCGAAGGTTGGCCATCGGCGAGGACGGTCGGGGCATTCGTGCTGCCGGTCGCGCTGGGGATGTTCGCGGTCTCGTTGGCGTTCTTCCCGTCCGATGTTACGCCGCTGCTTCCGGCTCTGCAGGCGAATCGTATTCTCGGCGCCCATGTGGCGACGTTGGTGCTTTCGTACGCGGCGCTCTCGGTGTCGTTCGGTGCGGCGGTCGTGTATCTGATCCAGGGCGGCGGAGAGGGAAAACGCTTCGCCCGGCTGCCGTCCGGCGAACGGCTGGAAGAGATCGCGAATCGCTCCGTGCTGGTGGGCTTCCCGATGCTGACGTTCGGCGTGGCGCTCGGCGCGTACTGGGCGTACTCGGCCTGGGGCCGCTACTGGGGCTGGGACCCCAAAGAGACGTCGGCGCTGGTGACGTGGCTGATCTACGCAGGCTACCTGCACGCTCGCAATCTGCGTGGCTGGAAGGGCAAGGGGTCAGCGTGGCTGCTGGTGATCGGCTTCGGCGCGGTGCTGTTTTCGTACTTCGCCGTCAACCTCTGGGTGAGCGGCCTGCATTCCTACGCGGGTGTGTGACCTACGCGTCACCTTGCAGAAGCTTCGCTTCTGCTGGCTGAGCGGTTTGATTGACTGATTGCTTTCGTCGAAACTCGCGCGGGCCAGATGCGAAATGAGCGGTTTCGGGCGCTATTCGTTGATTGAGTCGTGGGCGGTTCGCGAACCGCCCCTACGTGCTGCTGGCTGTGGTGGGTTCGTTGGTAAGGTAGAGGGCTGAGCTCCGGTCAGCTTCGATTCTGCTGGCGAGCATAGCATGGAGCGGCGTGAGCGCGTAGAGGCCGCTGACGTGCTAATGCTCCGCATTAGCAATGCTAACCCTCCGGGTTAGTCCGATGGCCAAAAGAGCCGTGATGAAGCCTGCGGTCAGTCGTGTCTGCTACCCAACACGGCCCTTGACAACCTAGGGTGCGTGCATTATCCTCGTATCACATAAGGAGCAATAGGCGGAGCGAGTACGTAAGGGCATGATCTCATCTGGAGCCCTCGCGGGGCTGGCGAAGGTTGGCCTCGTTGTAGTAGCCGTCGGCGGCCTGAGCGCCGGCGCGTACTTTGCGTACCAGACCGGTCCGGGCGGAAGCGACGGCACATCCGTTCAGGCGGGCGCGACCGCACCCGCAAGCCCGACAGCCCCTCAAGCAACGCTGACGCCAACCACAGAGGCGCCGACCCCCCAACCCACACCTTCGCCTTTACCGTCCGCCACGTCTGTGCCTACGCTGCCGCCGACGCAGCCGCCGCCGACCGAGGCGCCGACAGTCGATCCCGACTGCGCAAAGAGAACACACAACCACTTGAACATCGATAAGCTGCGGCTCGATCCTCGCATGAATGGGGCGACGATTACTGAAGTGGACGACCGCACCATCCAGATCGAAATAGACGGTCTCTTATTCACAGTTGACGGGTGGGGCGAAGTCATGATAATCGGAATACCTCGAGGGGTCAGCGATTCCCTCGACTCTCAGATAACTGGGGCTGCAGAAGCCCTCCGGTACGAATGCTAGAGAGGTGGCCAATGGGGCGGCTTCTTCTAATCGCCACGGTCCTCCTGGTTCTGCTGTTCACCAACGGCGCTAGTAAGACAGCCCTAGCATCTGATAGGCACACGTTGACTAAGTACTTCGTCTTGCCATTCATTGAAGATATCTCCGGCGGCTCCGCCTCTGGCATTCCCGTTTACGACTGCATCGGCCAGGGGCATGACCACGACTCGATAATCGAAGCAGCCGTGAACGCCCTGAACAACACAGGGCGCATGAAATTCGAATACACCCCCGGCGCGGAGACAGCATGCGTTCTAACGGGCGAGGACAAAGGCTACCCTACGCAGGACGACCGGATCAGTATTCATCTCGACAATACAGTTGAGACGGCGAACTTCGGAGCTAAAAAGGACATAGTTTCGTTCAGAGCCGACGATGTAGGGACAGAAGGGGACAGCGGCATGTATCCTTTTATCAAAGGCCGGATCGTTCTTGGCCCTAACGCACACAACCAGTGGGCCTTGGCGCATGAGTTGCAGCATGCCGCTGGATTGGCTGACTTGTACTTTCCTCATCCAACGCCCGAAGGCCAGACATGCGGGCTAGACCCCGCGCATTCCCATGCAGTGGGTGACACGATCATGGACTGTGATTATTTCCATGATCCCGGCTCTCACGACATCGCCAATCTCGATGACCTCTACAAGAACCCGCCGACGCTGATAGACGACTTCGAGGCCATCGGTACCACGTACGAATCTGGCGGCACTGCTACTGTGTCGTTCGAGTGGACGGACAGGAGCTACAACGAGAAGTTCCAGTTCATCGCGATGGATAATGACGAAAACTACATCGCGGAAGATACGCTGGTAGCGCTCAGAGACGCTGAGACATTAGTGTGGTCGGGCTTAACGCCCGGGACGCGGTACTGCTTCTTCATCCAATCCTTGAACGGGTACCTGGACCCTGGACCCGCAAGCGACCACTCATGCATCGATACGCCGCCTGACCAGAGCGGCGTGTATGACATGCTGGTGCATTGGCCTGGGCTGGAAAGCGCCGCGTTCCTCCACTGCATCGTGAGAGTGAACCACACTGTGGGGAACGCGCTGCACACGGATCAACAGTGCAATAATGACATCCCTGACCTTGGAAGGGGCGATGGCGAGCCACCAACCTGGGAGGACACGTGTGAATCGCTGGCCACCAGGACGCCGTCCGAATGTACGCCAGGCGCTCTGCGTGCGGCCGGCCCCGATGCCACTCCGGGGCCACCGGGCCCGCCGCCGTACACCCTTCACTCGGCGGACACCACGGCCACAGCAGTGTTCTATCCTGAGGGAACCACGGGCTGCGGGTCTACGCCCTGCACCATCCTGGAGTGGTGCTTCGAGGAGGAAGGTTCCCCTGACGGCGCGGGCGTAGGTCCCAATATCAGTTGGAGGATAGTCCTGCTCGACCCTGCCAATCCCGAAAGCATGCAGTTGGACCTGGACGGTGATACCGTCCCGGATCCACAGATCGACAGGGTCATTACTGGCAGCGCCGAGGTCTGGTTCAACCAGAAACGCACGGATTGCCGGCGGGGGAGTCCTGAAGGAAATCCCGACTGGCCGAATCTTACGGTACGCTGGGTACAGGCATATGAGGAGGGCGGGTTCGACATCAATTTATTTCCAGTACCTTGGCGGAAATTCCTTTGCGGAGACCCGCCAGACCTGCCATGTAATCCGAACCCGTTTGGCCCGTTCCTAGACTACGACAGAGACGGATGCGATGATGAGGACGAGCTAGCTGACCTTCCTCCAAGCGATTGCGGAGACGACCCCTACAATCCGACCGACTCCTTCGACGTTAACGATCAGGACTGGAGAGACGCTGGGGGCCTGAGCGGCGCCTACGACATCATGATGCTTATCGCGCGCGGGGACTGCACAGACGCTCAGTGCACAGCTAACGAGCCCGGCGAGTACTTCAACTGCAGGTCGAACTTGGAGCACGACACGGGTAATAACAACGTGACTATGCCAATCTATTGCTATCATGACGACGCCGGGTCAGACATCAACCCGGAGGCCTTCCCCGGCATCAGAGGCGATGGCTTCTGGGGCGCGCCGCCGCCGGGCCCGCAAGTGGCCGCCGGCCCGCCGGCACTCTACGCCTACGGCGATGTGGATGAGACGCACACAGTTCTCACCGGCGCCTTCAACGAAACCAGCCAGCAAATCGAGATTAGCGGCTGCTTCGAGGAATTCGCAAGCCTCGGCGATGTCTATATGGAGCTGACGCTGAGCGCCCACCAGCTTCCCGGCACGGTGGACATCTGGACCTCGCAGGACAATGCGACCTGCATAGCTGGCGCAACGTTCGGTGACTATGACACGGTCTCAGGAGAGGGGCCCCCAGTTGGGCCTTATGACGACGCCGACGTATTCAGCGCGATCCGACCCGGCGGCGCCGGCCTGGACGCCGACAAGGACGGCATCCCTGACAGCCGCGAGCTGGGTGACGAACCGGCCTGTGGCCGCCGCGACCCGTACAACAAGAACGACTACTATGACGTCTCCATCCCGCGTGATGGCGTCATCGACCTGGCCAACGACCTCCTTGGTGTGATCGTCCACTTCGCCGCGGGTGGCTACCCGCCTGGCGATGAGAACTGGGACCGCCCGCCGGCCATGATCGGTGCCGGCAGCAACTGGAACCGTGGTTCACCTGACGGCGTCATAGACCTGGCGAACGACATCCTCGGTGTGATCCTGCAGTTCAACCCGGGTGGGTGTCCGGCGCAGCAGTAGCTGGGAGACTAGCCATGAAGATGCCACTGGCAGGATACGCGGTTGACAGTGGTCGCAACCGGCTGACCTCCGGTCAGCTTTGCAACTGCCGGCCTCGGGGGGTAGCTCGCTTCTGCACGGTGACCCTGGCATGGAGCGGCGCAAGCGCGTAGAGGCCGCTGGCGTACGAGCCTGAATGGCCCTGTTGGGTTGCAGGTAGAATGTCCTCCTTTACGTTGCAGCTAGAATGTCCTCTACGGCCTGTTCGGCTTTAAGCGGCGCATCGCGC
>QIFC01000098.1 GCA_003228685.1 Chloroflexota bacterium | reverse complement strand
TTGGCGCAACGGCCACCCGCAGCCCCTTCACCCGCTGTTCGCTGAGATCAGCTTCCCACCCGTCGACACGAGCGAGGCTAAATGGGTCGCGGGGATGGTAGCCGGAGGTGACGTCGTACCAGCGGGCGGCATCGCGGACACTGCGTGTGACGGCCCCGCGGAGCGAGGTCAACTGCCCATTAAAGGCCTTGGGTCCTCGCGGGATACGACCAAACGTTCCTTTCATGCCCACCAGGCCGCAGGAGGACGCCGGTAGGCGAATCGACCCACCGCCATCCGTGGCCGTCGCGATGGGGACGAGGCCGCCTGATACGGCCGCCGCGGACCCCCCAGACGATCCAGAGGGCGTTCGCTCTAGGTTCCAAGGATTGCGAGTTACGCCGTGCAGCTTGGTCGCCGTGTATGCGACGAGGCCAAACTCCGGGGCGGTCGACTTGCCTGCGATGACGGCGCCTGCGGCGCGCAGCCGTTCGACTTGTGTCGAGTCGCGATCCGCGATGTGGTCCTTGAAGACGACGGAACCTTGTGTGGTGGGCATGCCCGCCACGTCCTCCAGATCCTTGACCAGCATCGGTACGCCGGCGAACGGCCCAGGGTCGTCGCCTGCCTGAACGCGACGGTCGATGCCGGCGGCGGCCTTCCGCGCGCCCTCCGCGTCGAGGTGAGCCACGGCGTTTAGGTCTGACCGTTCGATCGCGGCCAGCGACGCTTCCAACGCTTCCGCGGCAGACGCTTCACGATTTCTCACGGCGTCCGCCAGCGAACTTGCGTCATCGAGCCAAGGTTTCACGTGCTCCCCCTGTCCAGTGCGGCAGTTGTTGCCAGCAGGCGCATTGTAGCTTGACTGGAGGCTGGTGCAATCGCGCTAGAGAGCCGTTTTCGTGCGGATAACGAAACGCCCCCTCCGACTTCTCGGAGAGGGCGTTGACTCCTGGTGGAGACGGGGGAGAATCGAACTCGCCCTTGGACTGTCTGCAGACGTCCATTGAAGACCACCGGCGACCTCTGATCACGTGGAGAGTCACCAGTACGTCCAAGAACGTCCACTGGCGAACACGCAGGTTGCTGTCAACGTTGCTGTCAGAATTCTATGCGGTTTCTCCCAGTTGATAACTCCCCCACATGCGCCTTATCGGCCTCCGTAGGACCGTCACTTCGTATCTGCGAGGACGACGCGCTGTAGCCAGATCCTGTCCAGTTATCGTGTCGGAGCGCGCCTCAGCATGAAGGCACCTGTCTGGGGGACAGGGGATCGCCGGTTCGAATCCGGCCTCCCCGACCACTTTTCGTATCTAGAACAGGCTCTGGTGGCGGCTCATGGTGGCCAACTCAAACCTTTTGCAAACCCCAGGTTTCTGGAGTAGTGCCGTAATGACTGGCGACTGGTAAGATAGCCCCACTGTGGACGACCCCCAAATTCAGTACGCGAAGACCGAAGACGGCGTCAACATCGCCTACTCCACGGCAGGCGAAGGGAAGCCGCTCATTGCCATGCCGTCATCCCACAACTCGTCTACTCGAGCGTTCTGGCGAGCATGACCGAAGCCGCCGATGTAGGGAACTCTGCACTCCCATGCTGCGGTCGCCCGAGCCCTGCTAAAAGTACTCGATATTGTGGCCAGCCGACTTCACGATTGGCATGCGGCAAGTCTAGCGTTCGCAATCTCACACAACAAACGCGACCGTATCTGGCGTGTTCTGTACCATGAGCGAACCATGACAGCCGAGACCACTTCCAAATCCGCCCAGCTGCCGGACGGCTACACGATGCGCGCCCCAACCTGGGACGACCAGCCTGCGGCGGCCGCGCTCGTGATCGCCTGCGAGGTCGACGAGTACGGTGAAACCGACGAAACACCGCAGACCTTGGCTGACTACTGGCGTCCCATGTCGCTCGAGAGCGACGCGCGCATCGTCCTGGACGCCTCAGGCAAGATCGTGGGATACGCGGACCAGGCGAGCTACCGCCATCAAGTTCGCCTGCCTGGCTGGGTCTCAGTCCACGAGGGCGATCGTGGGCGCGGGATTGGATCGTTCCTGACCCAGTGGGCGGAAGAGCGCGGCCGCCGGCGCCTCAGCGACGCGCCGGACGGAGCCAAGGTGCGTATCCAGCTCGGCTGCGCCGCCGGCAACCAGGAGGCCATCGACCTCCTCACAGACCATGGCTACGCCCACGAACGCTCGTTTCAGCGCATGGTAATCGACTTCGGCGGGCCGCCACCCGAGCCCGCCTGGCCGGACGGCATCCAAGTCCGCGTCTACCAGAAGGGACCCGATGACCGTGCAACATGGCTCGCGGTTGAAGAGGCGTTCGACGACCACTGGGGCAACGCCCGGTCCAGTTTCGAGGACTGGTCCAGGATATTCGAGCGCGGCTCCTTCGACCCATCGCTGTGGTTCCTCGCGATGGCCGGCGACGAGATAGCCGGCGCCTCGCTCTGTAGCATGCGAGACGACATGGCCTGGGTCGGCTCGCTAAGCGTCCGCCGCCCCTGGCCTCGCAACGGCCTCCCCGTCTCGCTCCTCCACCACAGCTTCGGCGAGTCCTCCCGGCGCGGCCAGCGCAAGGCCGGCCTGAGTGTCGACTCGGACAGCCTCACCGGCGCCCCGCGTGTCTACGAACGCGCAGGCATGCACGCCGACCAGCACACCGTCGTCTACGCGAAAGTCCTCCGCGACGGCGCAGAACTCTCCACGGAAACGCTGGACTATTAGTCGTGGCGGTCTACCTGATCCTCAATATCGAGGTCACCGACGCGGACACCTACGGGGACTACGTGAAGCAAGCGCCGGCGACCGTCGAGCAATACGGTGGGCGCTATCTCGTCCGTGGCGGGGAAGTCACCCATGTATCGGGCGGGTGCGATCTGCAAACCTAATCGCAAACCTAATCTTAGGCACGGGTCGTCACTAGAAGGCACGAACAACCCACATCGACGGCGACTTCAGATAGGCAACAGCACTATCAGGCAACCAACATCAAGCGGTCGCACAGAAGGCGCCTGACTGGGGGACAGGGGATCGCCGGTTCGAATCCGGCCTCCCCGACCATTTTTCGTGCCTTGTTAGGCAGCAGACATCCGTTGTGGACGTGGCCAGGTGTAGCGGTCTTCCTCGCGGAATGGACAACATGGAGATTGTCGATTAGGGAGCCCCATTGGGAATCGTGGGCGCCGTATGCGCACACGAAGCCAAGCAGGTTCTCGTCGTCGAGCGCTACCTGGACGAACTGGTTCTCAGGGGGCAGATCGAGCCTCCCTTGCCATAGCTGGAGCAGTTCCGCAGGCAAGTCCGCGTCGAGAAACTCGTCGGTGAACTCGCCCCGAACGTTCTCTCGAAAGCTCCGCGCGTGAAGCAACCCGATAGCCTGTGCGTCGCTCAGTCGCGCCTGTCGGTACTCGATCACGTCGCTCTGCTGCCTAACGCCGCGATAAGCGGCCGACCGTGGCTGGCGGCTCTTCTGCGCAAGCAGATAAGGTGACAGGTAGGGAGGTCCGCTTCATCGCCTTGTTAGGCGTCATTCGTAGTCTCCTATGTCTGCTTTCGGCAAAAAGCGGGCACTAATATCTCGCGGTTCTTAAGGCGACACCTAGTTGGCATTTCCAAGAATTGCATCGACGACGCGTGAGATGGGTGCCGTGGCGTCGATTATGATTGCGTTCTTTGGAATGTCTTCTTTTGTCGCATGCAATCGCGCAATGAATTCCCGTTCGCTTGCTCGTCCGTGATCTCCAACAACGTGATCGCCCCACTCGTCTTCAGGTCGGACGGCAAGACGCCGGTTCAGCGTGTCCAGGTCGACCTCAAGAACAAAAACTCCATCGAATAGATCGATGAAACGGTCGAAATTCCTGGAACCGCCGCAAAAGAACGATGCCGCATGACTTTGGTCGGCCACCAAAGCTCTGACCTTATCGACGTCCCAGATCCAGGTATGATGCTCGTAGGCTGAGCCGTCCAGGGGCTCACCGGTCTTGGGATCGCCCCAATAGGCCAAGTCCCTGTCGCCATGGATGGAGTGGTAGCCGCGCCGTTGCAGCTCGTCGCAGACCGAGGTTTTGCCGGTGCAGGAAACGCCTTCGATTAAGTAGTTTTTTGCACCCATGTCCGTTCCCAATAATAAAACATGCGGCTGTGGAGTTCTTCCCGCGTTTCGAATGGCTCCGCACCCGCCGCCTAGGCTTCCGCTTCCGGTTCCGCTTCGGATCGAAAGCGGACATTTCCGAATGATGCTTCGATGACGCCTAACGGATCGGCGTTCAGCGGCGTGCGGCGATCTGCCGAGCAGCCTCTTCACACCTCCGGTTTTCGAGATTCTACCATGATCATAGCCGCGCAGCATGAGCACGTCCGCTGCAACGGCTTGTTGGGCGGCGGCCTACTCTCCCTCGTCCTCAAAGAATGTCGCGGCTCATATTGTTGTCTTTGACCGAGCCAGCGACCTCATAACCGTTGCGGGGGTGGCTGAGGTGGCCGCAGGGTTCGAGCCAGAAGACCTGGGTGCTATCGATGTAATCCTCGTAGCAGATCATGGCCAAGTATCCCAGGTGTGGCCGCCAGGGTAGAACCTGTCCTCGTCAGGACGTTCGATCTAGCTTCATGTGCTTGACAAGCCGTATGTCCATCCCGTCGAGTTCCTTTATCCACTGTTGGCCTACCACCTGGGCTCGGAAAGCTTTCAGTGAAACTAGGAGTCTGTGTTCCTGCGACAGGGCAGCCTGAGATTGTCGGACAGCTTCAGCAGGGTCCCGAATTCCCCAGGCGACCGGTGTCACTTTCCCCGCTTCGACCTTAGTTGGCTTGTCGCCATGGAGGAGCTTGACGTGGGACAGATCATTGGCCGCGTCGGCATCATCGCTGAGTATGCGATCTAGGTCGTCGGCCAGATCTTCATCTTCGGTGCGAACATGGGCCACAAAGAGCTTGCGGGCTCCCGCCGCTTTCAGGGGCTCACCCTCTTCTTCCATCAGCCTCGCAGCAAAGTCTTCTCGACCCGCACATGCATACACCAACGACTGTGTTTCCATCAGCGGACGCAGGAGGTGCGCGGACACGTCGAAGAGGCCCTTGACGAGAAGCCCCATCGTCTCCACGAAGAGATTGAGGCCGTGACCGAGCAACAGAATTGTTGCCTGGTCTGACTGCGATGGCGAGATTCCGGCGGCCATTGAGATTTTGCGCGTTGCCTCGGCGTGCAAGGCCAGATACTCCTCTGCTAGAGCCCAGCTATCACCAAGACTGCGCCTATGTTCTTCCTCAAGGCTACCCCAGCTTGTTATTACTAGGTCTTGAAGGGACAGCTTAGGTACATCCATGCGGGAACCGGCCCTTCTGCTACGTCCGGCTACAGTGCGAGCTTCGGGTTGCTGTCAGCGTTGGCGTCAATCACCAAACAAGAAGCCCTCTCCAGGCGTGATCCCGGAGAAGGCGTTGTTTCTGGTGGAGACGGGGGAGAATCGAACTCCCCGTCCAGTAAAGGGCCCGCCGGAGGTACTACAGGCATGTCCGGCATTAATTCTCGTACGGAGGGCCGTCGCCGGCACGGTTCCACCGCACAGAGCCGATGAGTCTTAGGCGGCCGGTATCGGCGTCAGACCGCGGCACTCCGGCTTATCGGCGCCGCACCACTGCCCGTCGGAGGGAGGCCTGTGGGCAACGTCACTACCTAGTTAGGCAGCGAGGGCGAATTCACGTTCGCCTGTTAAAAGGCTGCCGCAGTTTAACGAGGTAGCGGCACCTCGACCTGCACCTCAGGTTCGCGCTCCACTGTCGAAGCCTTTCGTCCCCAGTGCTG
>QIFC01000062.1 GCA_003228685.1 Chloroflexota bacterium | reverse complement strand
TCGCTCATCACGTCCGCCAGGTAGCGGACGGTGGATATGGTGCGTGAGTAACGCATGCGCATGGGCCCGACGACGGCGAGCGCGCCCGAGGCGTCGCCCGGCGCTCCGTACGACCCGACGATAACGCTGCAGGCGCGCATGGCCTCGCTGGCGTCGGCGAGCTGCGGGCTGTCCGCGCCGATGATGACGGTCACCCCTTCTTGTGCCAGCGCGCGGAGCGGAATGGCGCGGCTCAGGTTGTGCCCGTCCAGCAGCTCCAGCAGGCCAAGGACGCGTTCGCTGTCCGAAAACTCGGGTTGGCTCAGGATGTGACGCAGCCCTTCCAGATAGGCCTCCTCGGCGCCTCCTTCGTCTACTGAGCGCATCACCGAGTGGACCGCCTCCATCACGAGCAACTCGAGTTCGCTGAGGTCGGCGTCGTCGCCCGCCAGCTCCTTCAATGTTTTGCCTTCGTACCGCGCGTTCAGCTTCGCGGCCGTCGCGCTCAACTCCTCCTGCGTGTAGAGGTCGCCGGAGGAGAGCACCTGCTGCTCCAGCCTGCCCTCGTCGAGCACGAGCACGAGCAGAAACGTCATATCGTGGAGGCTCACCAATTCCAGATGCTTGATGCGGCAGACGTCCATTCGCGGCGTGGTCACGACGGCCGCGTTCTCGACGGACCGGGCGAGCACCGCGGCGGCGAGCTGCGCCCACGACTCCTGACCATGCTCGATCTGATGGAACTGGTGCAGGATCGTCTGCTGGGCATCCCAGGGGACCTCTTCTTCCCGCATCAGCGACTCCACGTAAAGGCGATAGCCCTTACCGGTGGGCACACGCCCGGAAGAGGTGTGCGGGTGATTGAGGTAGCCTTGTTCCTCCAGTTCAGCCATTTCGTGTCGAATCGTGGCGGCGGAGGCGCCGACGGGGTAGTGCTGCTCGATATACTGGGACGCCACGGGAGCAGCGTGTTCCACATACTCTCCGATGATGAAGCCGAGGATGCGTGACTGGCGCTCAGTAAGCATTGAACATCCGTCCTAAATCCTTAGCACTCTCGAGGCGAGAGTGCTAATCCGTATCTAAATCTACCATGTTTCGCCCGAAACTGTCAAGTCGAGCGTACAGAAGCAGCGAAGGCTACAGGCGTGGGACTTCGGGTCTGGAATCAGCGCGTGGTATACTCGGCACACCTAGCCCGACGGCCCCCGCCCTATGGATCGGAGCGAGTCTAGTTGAATCCACGCGCCCGCATCGCCGGCCTCGGCAAGTACCTACCAACGCACATTCGCACCAACGCCGACATTGAGAAGCTCGTGGACACGTCGGACGCCTGGATCCAGGAGCGGACGGGCGTTCGCGAGCGTCGCATCGCGGCCGACAGCGAATCGGCGAGCACGTTGGGAATCGAGGCCGCGCGCCAGGCGCTGGAGCAGGCCGAGATAGACCCGATGGAGCTGGATCTGGTGCTTTCGGCCACGACGTCGCCTGACGATACCTTCCCAGCAACAGCGTCCATGATCCAGGACGGAGTGGGCGCGGGCAGGGCGGGCGCGTTCGACGTGACCGCCGCATGCGTCGGCTTCGTATCGGCGCTTGCGGTCGGCTCGCAGTTCATCGAAACCGGGACGTACAAGCGCATCCTTGTGGTCGGCACGGAGGTGCTCTCACGAATCGTGGACTGGACGGACCGCGACACCTGCATCCTGTTCGGCGACGCCGCGGGCGCGGTGGTGCTGGAGGCGTCAGACCGGGGTGGGCCGCTCTCGTTCGTGTTCCACAGCGACGGCAGCCGCGCGGACAAGCTCTACGCGCACGGTCCGGCGACGCGGCGGGACATCGACGACCACGATTACCACTTCATCAGCATGGACGGACGTCACATCTTCAAGTTCGCGGTCCAGGCGATGGAATCGGCCGCTCGGGAAGCGATCGAGGCGGCGGGCATGAAGATCGAAGACGTCGATCTGCTTGTGCCGCACCAAGCAAACGCGCGCATTATCCGCGCGACGGCGAAGGCGCTAGGACTGCCGGAGGAGCGCGCGATGGTCAACGTGGACCGCTACGGCAACACGTCCGCGGCCTCGATACCAGTCGCGCTGCGGGAGGCCTGGGAAGAGGGCCGCCTGCACGAAGGCGACCGCGTGGTGCTGGTGACGTTCGGCGGCGGGCTCTCCTGGGCCGCGATGGTGCTGGACTGGGTGCCTGTGGGCCCACTCCCGGCGGCGGCTGAGCCAGTCCACGCCACCGCCCATGGTAGCTGACCGCCGTTAACTTCACCATTACGCTCCCAATACGACACTCGGACTGGCGTAGCCTGTTACCGCCTAAAAACGTAAGCTAAGGGCAGGAGGCAAATTACATGGAGATCACTTGGTTAGGGCACTCGTGTTTCAAACTGCGAGGCCGCACGACCTCCGTTGTTACCGACCCACCTGGGAAGGCCACCGGGTACACGATCGGACGGCCCACGGCGAACGTTATCACGATCAGCCATGACCACGACGGCCACAACAACATCAAGGCGGTGACGGGCTCGCCACGCGTTATCCAGGGGCCAGGTGAGTTCGAGGTCGCCGGCGTGCTGATCAGGGGAACGCACACGTTCCACGACCAGGAGAACGGCTCCGAGCTGGGGAGGAACACGGCGTACGTCATCGAGATCGATGAACTGGTCATCTGCCACCTGGGCGACATCGGCCGCGTCCCAACGGCCGAGCAGGTCGAGGAGCTGAGCGGCGCGGATATCCTGCTGGCGCCCGTTGGCGGCGGCACCACGATCGGCGGCGCTGCCGCGGCCGAGACGGTGAGCCTGCTGGGACCCAAGCTCGTGATCCCGATGCACTACGGAACGCCCGCTTCCAAAGACAAGCTCGACTCGATCGACACGTTTCTCAAAGAGATAGGCGCGCCAACCGCCATGGAGGAGCGACAACCGAAGCTATCCGTCACAAAGAGCACGCTCCCTCAGGAGACGAAGGTCCAGGTGCTCGACTACAAAGGAAGCGCTTAGGCCAGTTCCCTTTGACAGAACAGCAGCATGGCGGAGCGAAGCTGTCTGGCAGACTTCCACGCGGAGTTGCGCAAAGAGGCGGACCCCTCCACCGCATCTGGGCACAAGATCTAGGCCTGGGATCGAAAAAGGCCAGCCGGATGGCTGGCCCTGGGCGCTGAGCGGAGTCTCCTCTACGGCAGGTACGCCAGCGGGTCCACGCGTACGCCGTTATCGATCACTTCAAAATGTACGTGCGTGCCGGTGCAATAGCCCGTGCAGCCCGAATACGCCAGCGTCTGACCCGGCACCACGTAGTCGCCCTGGCTGACAACGAGGCTGGAGAAGTGGGCGTACACCGTCTCGATGCCCGTGGGGCTCATGACGACGACGTAGAGCCCGTAGGAACAGCAGGGATCGCCTCCGGAGAACGTGACGGTACCTTCAGTAGCAGCGCCGACCGGCATCCCCACGTAGTTGTAGAGGTCGATGTCGATACCTAGCGGATGGCTGGCACCGTAATAGCTGGAGATTGGTCCGTACGCGGGCCAGGAGAGTCCGATGCTTGAGACGGGCCCCGGATCCGGTACGACGACCGGCGGGGCGGCCACGGCAATCGGCGCTTCCACAGCGGGTGGCTGCTCTGCCGGAAGGATGGAGAGTGGGAGAGTGCCGTTCGGGATAAACAGCAGGGCGTCCTCGACAACGTCGTCGATCGACCCGATACCGTTCCCTGCCCAGCCAACAATATCCTCCGCGTCGACACCATAGCGCACGCCGATTGCGCTGAGCGTATCTCCGAAACGGACGTCGTAGAGAATGCCGTTTGCTGCCGGAATGACGAGGAGTTGCCCTGGGCTCACCAGATCGCCGTCGCTCAGGTCGGCGTTCGCCCAGAGCAGGTACTGCAGATCGATGCCCGCCGCGGCCGCGATGGCGCTGGCGGTGTCACCCGGCTGAACCGAGTAGAGGGCAAATGGTTCTAAGGGGGCCGCGACGGCCTCCCCCGCCACGGCACCTGCCGCCTCTGGAGCTGGAGCCGAAGCGGCTGCCCCGGCTTCGGAGTCCCTTGCGAGCGCTTCTAGGGCGGGCGCAATCTCCTCTCGGCGGATAGTATCGGGCAATGGCGCGGCAACGAACACGGGCTCGGAGGCGGGCGAAGCGCCGATGCTGGGCAGCGACAGGCCCGTAATCGGCACGCCGGAATTCGCCTCGGACGAGAAGCTTCTCGAGAGGAAGAAAGAGGCAAAGGCCGCGAGCAGGATGAGCGCCAACACGACGCCATGCACGAGGGGCCTTCGGCGCTCTCTGGCCAGAGCGTAGGCCCGAACTTCCGCGATGGACGGAACATGCGCTCCGCCCGTAACAGTGGCACCAGTCTCAAAGACGGTGCGCTTCTTAATTGCTTGGATGCCGTAGCCTCCGAACGGTAGTTTCCGATGCTAAGTCGGTAGTATTCTACCCCAGCCGGACTTGAGGGTGAACCCCCAGTAGTCGGTAATTACGCCGACGATTAGCTACTATGTTCGGCATTCGTAGCTAAAGGGATCCGCGCACGGAATAATCCGTCGGTTGTCCACGCTATGGGACGTAGGTTTGGGCTTACAGGTCTTCTTTGGTGAGCGTGGAGAGGAACTCTTCGTTGTTGGTGGTCTTGGAGAGCCTCTCCAGGAGGCGTTCGGTCGCATCGTTGGAGCTCTGCGAGTTGTTGCCAATCATGGCCATCATGCGCCGCACGAGCCAGACCCGCTGCAGCGTCTTCTCGTCCAGCAGCATCTCCTCACGGCGCGTGCTGCTGCGGAGGATATCGATCGATGGATAGACGCGGCGGTCGGCCAGCCTGCGGTCCAGATGGACCTCCATGTTGCCGGTACCCTTGAACTCCTCGAAGATCACTTCGTCCATTCTGCTGTTCGTGTCGACAAGACAGGTCGCGACGATCGTCAGGCTACCGCTCTCTTCCGTGTTGCGGGCCGCGCCGAAGAAGCGCTTGGGCGGATACAGCGCCACGGGGTCGATACCACCGGAGAGCGTGCGGCCACTGGAAGGAACCGCCAGGTTGTACGCCCGCGCGAGGCGCGTGATGCTGTCGAGCAGGATGACGACGTCCTTGCCGCTCTCGACCAGCCTCTTCGCACGGTCGAGCGCCATCTCGGCAACGCGTGTATGGTCCTCGACGGGCTCGTCGAACGTCGAGGCGACAACGTCACCCGCGACGGACCGCTTCATGTCGGTGACTTCCTCCGGCCGCTCGCCGATCAGCACGACCATCAGGTGGATGTCTTCGTAGTTGGTCATGATGCCGTGCGCAATCGACTTGAGGAGGAATGTCTTGCCTGCCTTGGGCGGCGAGACGATCAGCGCCCGCTGGCCACGGCCAATCGGCGAGATCAGGTTCATCACTCGCTGCGAGAGCGAATCGATTCCGGGTGCGCTGGTCTCAAGGTCAATGAGTACTTCGGGGAAGATGGCCGTCAGGTCTTCAAACTTGGGGCGCCCCTTTGCGGCCTCGGGGTCCAGGCCATTAATCGCTTCGACGTGCAGCAAGCCGAAGTACTTCTCGCTGTCCTTCGGCGCACGTACCTGCCCCATCACCAGGTCGCCGGTGCGGAGCGCGAACCTCCGTACCTGCGATTGCGAGACGTACACGTCGTTGACGGTTGGCAGCATGGACTCGCCGCGAAGGAATCCATAGCCGTCGTCGACGGTCTGGAGGATGCCTTCGGCGAAGATGTTGCCGTCCTTCTCAGTCTGGGCCTGTAGGACCTTGAAGATGAGTTCCTGCTTCTTCAACTGGCTGTAGCCAGACACGCCAAGGCCCTTTGCCATATCCATGAGCCCTTCTCGGGTTTGGGTTT
>QIFC01000087.1 GCA_003228685.1 Chloroflexota bacterium | reverse complement strand
AGCCTCCCAGCTACTGCTGCGCCGGACACCCACCCGGGTTGAATTGCAGGATCACACCGAGGATGTCGTTCGCTAAGTCGATGACACCGTCTGGTGAACCACGGTTCCAGTTACTACCCGCACCGCGGCCGATCATGGCCGGCGGGCGGTCCCAGTTCTCATCGCCTGCCGGGTAGCCGCCGGGGGAGAAGTGGACAATGGTACCAAGGATGTCATTGGCCAGGTCGATGACGCCGTCACGCGGGATGGAGACGTCATAGTAGTCGTTCTTGTTGTACGGGTCGCGGCGTCCGCAAGCAGTGTCGTCCTGAAGCTCAGCGGCAGTCGGGACACCGTCGTTGTCCTGGTCATAGCCCTTACCCTTGTTCGGGTTGGCCTGCACCATGCTCAGCTCTGCTTGGGGGAACGTCGCGGCGCCTACGGGCGTCCCGTTCTGGCAGTTCGCCAGGGTCTGGTTGGTCCAGATGTCGGTCGTGCCAGGCACCTGGTGCGCGCTCACCGTCAGATCAACGTAGACGTTACCTTCGTCCGCTGCGCCGTCCTGGTCCTCTATGCAGCCGCTGATCTCCAGCAGGTTGGCAAAGAGCCTGTCAAACGTACCGCTTAGTTCGGCGTGCGTTAGGTCCACATCGCCAAAAGTGTAGTTGCCGCTGCCACTCTGCGGCCCGGGCGGCGGAGCGCCGGTCATGCCGTCGCCTACAATGCCGGGAAACGCTTCTGGGTTGATCTCGCTCGCAGTGCTGTCCCAGTAGCAGTACGCGCGGACTTCAAGGTCGTTGTTCGTGTCGTGCTGTAGGTCGGTGCGGCAGAAGAAGTACTTGCCTGGTGCCTCAGTTGTGCACTGCGCGCTCGTGCAATCGCCGCGTTCCACCGTCACGAGAATGTCGTAGACGCCGCTCAGGTCGGCCGTGCCCGCGTCGGCGAACGAATCGGACGGGTTTTGCGGGTCGTCGCCACAGTTAAAGCGCGTAAACTTAGCCAGCTCCGCCTCGTCCGTGCAGTTGTCGCCGTCGAAGTCGATGACGGTGGCGCCGGGCTTCGAGCCCGGGCGCCACGGCGCCGGGTTCCCGTTCACATTCGTGCCGCCCTTGTCGTTCACCTGGATGGACTCCAGCGGCAGGCCGGCGAAGTTCGGAGCGCCCTTGGGCGTTCCAGCGTCGCAGCTAGCCTTGTTCTGGTTGTACCAGATGTCCACCGTACCGCTGGAGACGCGGTCCACCTGGGTGTCCTTGACCGTGTGGCCGTCCGCGTCCGCCTGGACCGTCGCCCCAACCTTGGGGTTCAAGATCGTCGCCGTCCAGATGATGTTCGGGCCCGGGCCCTTGACGGGTCCAGCGGTCCGGAAGCAGGTCGTGACGACCGTGCAGGCAGAAGCGCCACAGCCAGGACCTCCACTTGCGTAGTAGGTGCCTTCACCCTCGCTCGGCGCGTAGATCGTGAAGGGCGGTGGCGGTGGCGGGCCGGCTAGTCCGTCCGGGCCTGGCTCTGATGGGTTCCGGAGCTGGCCCGCGACGCACTCCGGCGTAGGCCTGGCGGCCAGCGCTGCGCATGTGTCCTCCCAGGTCGGCGGCGTGTTGGTCGTTGGCGCAATGCCGGCGTTCTCGATGTCGATGTTGCACTGGGAGTAGGTTCGGATCTCGTTGGTGCTAGTGGCGTGCTGCGTCTTCGTGATGCAATAGAAGAGACCGGCGCCAGAGTTTAGGCTACCGACCAGGACGTCGGATACCCAAGTTGTACAGTCGAACGGGTTGAAAGGATCCGTTATGCCGTCCAGTTCGGCATCGTCCGTGCAGCCATCGCTATCCTCGTCGTGACTCAGCAGAAGCGGAGACATGGTAACCGCCCCTACGCTCTCCGTGCCGGACAGACAGTCGAATGGAGCTGCGGCGTCGGTGACAAGCGTGGCCGTACCTGTGCTGTTCCCGCCGGTCTTGCTGAGCGAAACATCGAACTCAAAGCCGAAGGCCAGGACTCCCTCGACCACCTCGCCGCAAATTAATTCTCGCGACGTCGTCATGTCCCCTGTCGCCGCGTTGTAGTTCCAGGGCAGCACGAACGCGCTCGTCGGTGGGTTGTATGGAGGGGGAGGAGGAGGAGGCAGCGTAGCGCCTAAGTTCGTGTAACACTGGCCCTCTTCAAACACAAGCTCCTCGCCAGCATTAACAAAACCGGTGGGGTCAAAGCGCATGAGGCAGGTCGTGCTGAACTCATCGGCAACCGGGCCGTCGGGTACGGTATAGGTCACTTTGACAAGCTGCGGGACGTCAAAGGAAGCACTCTCCACGGGCCCTTGGGACACCGTCAGCCCTACGAGGAGCGATACGGCCAGGATCACGGCACCGACGCCGCGCTCTTTCCAGAGCGAGTTGCGCTGCGGCGTGTTCATGTGAGGGTCTCCTATACCAAGCTGGCGACGATCCAAACGGCCCCGCCTATCACGGCATACGCCAACGTTAACCGAACCGATTCCTGCCATGTTTGAGTGTAAGCAATTGTGTTGAACACTATCAGCAGGATCACCACCGTCAAGAGTGTAGAAACAAGCACTTGATCTGCATCATGCCCGAGCGCGCTGATCGCGCCACGACCGACAGTTAACAGGAGGAGTCCCTGTAGCACTCCTGGGAAAAGAAACCTAAGGAAAAGCCGCCGGGCCTCCGGCGTGAACCGGCCGCGGCCCGACTCGCCTTGGTCTTTCCCAGGATCCTCCCTATTAGTGGCCATGTATAGCCTCGCAACTCGCGCCGCACGTGCCTTTGATGACAGCACCGCAAAGTGTTGCGCAGACAAGTGAATAGCCTAGATCCACTTCTACGGCCTTGCATATGAGGCCACAACCCGCCGCGCCGAATGCGGCGAGGATGAAGCAGAGGAAGTCGCAAAAGTTTATTCTCCATATGCATGGGCCACCAAAAATGAAAAGTCTGGCCAGGCACCACATGTGATTTGCCCCAGGCGTAATCGGACCCCAGACGAGCTTCTCCTCCAGAGAGATCGCTCCGGCCGATGCAGGCTGGAGCTTCACAAGCCCATTTCGGGTTATCTGCAACGCAAGAGCAGCTACGCGGCTTTCGTCAGCATCCACCACAACCGCGGCCACATCCTCCGCTGTCAGTTGATCCACTGGCACGCCCTCTTTGAAGAACGGTATGACAATCTGTGTCCATTCGTCGCCCGTCTCATCAACGTGCTGCCGGAGCGGAACCGCTTCCTCTAGAGGGTACTTGGGAGCGAAGCCGCGCTCACGCAGGGTTGCGAATGCGTTCTTGTAGTCCGCACCTGCACCCACGCGTTTCACGATGCTGGAGTGCTCTACCGGGTCGACAATTGCGCGGGAGGGCTTCTTTGGCTTGGTGAGGTGCAACGCAGCCGCGACTCCCGTAACTCCGGCTGCCGCACCAACAGAGCCAAGGCCGATCTTCGTGAGGAAGCTTCTTCGCGAAATGCCGTTGGGCGTTCCGCCACAGCAGGATGAGGGTTGTCGGGAGAACATCTTACGGCCTGCTCGCCAGAAGCTGCGGGAGGCGACCAGTTTGGCCGAACCGACAACACCCAGTGTCGCGAACACGGACCCGATGGCTGACTTGCGACTGCGGCATCCGGAATCGTGCGATGGGTTGATGAAGTAGAACCCTCGCTCGTACCCATCAGGGTAGCACCGCGTGAGGCTTTCGTGAGCCTCCTCGCTGGCTAGCGGCAGCGTTCGAACCACCCCTCGCGAGCATTCGTGTATACGGTCAGCTACGTCCGAGCAGATGGGACACGCGCCATCGTAGATCAAAAGCCTCGTTGACGTTGTCATGTGCCCTCCGCCCTATTGCCGCGCCCGTGCGCGCATGCCCCGTGAGCCAGAATACTGGCACGTCGATGCCGAATTGTCAAGGGCCATGTAGCCCCGGCACGTCGGCGGGCTCTACCCGCTCGCGTTGCTCCATGCCAGGGTCACCGTGCAGAAGCGAGCTAGCCCGCGAGGCCGGCAGTTGCGCAGCTGACCGGAGGTCAGCCCAACTGCAAGGTGACGTTCCGTCACCCGGTCCAGCCGGAGAAGCGTAGCTTCTCCAAGGTGAGCGCAGCTCACCCGGTTGCCGAACGTGACTCGTTATGATACGGTAGCGCCAAGCGGGTGGTGGGTAGTGTGAAAGGAAGCATTGCCGAAGCTGCCGCGTCCCTCCTTCACTCAGGCCGTCCTGCTCTTTGCGCTGGCTGTGATTGGCTACTTCGCGTTCGTCGCGGTCGGCGGCACGGTCTTATCTCAGCGGGTCAACCAAGAAGAGCAGGATTTGCGGCAAGAAGTGGCAGCGCTGCAGCAGGACCAAGCAACACTTAAGGCGATACGAGAGTTTCTCTGGACTGATGAATATGTCGAAGGAATTGCCAGGCGAATGCTGGGCCTCGTCCGCGAAGGCGAATCGCTCGTCATCGTCGCTCCCAGCGTCACCGCAACGCCAGCGCTTGAGGAGGATGCGCGAGAGGTCAGGCAGAGGCGCTGGTGGGAGGAACTCTACATCCCATAGGGCGTTGGCGGCAAAGAGTTGCGCCCGTGGGTAACGATCCCCTCGTTCCGTCGCGCGCTCTTCGCTCCCGAGTTCGAAGCTTCATCCTAGAACATGATCTGATCTCGCCTGGTGACCGCGTCCTTGCGGGCGTATCGGGGGGGCCAGATTCTACGTGCCTTCTGTTGGTCCTCGCCGCACTGCGGCGCTCCCTTGGATTCGAGCTGGAAGCGGCTCACTTCGACCATCAGCTCCGCGGCCGGCGCGCCGCCGCAACTGAGATGCGCTTCGTTAGTTCGCTGGCGGAGCGGCTCAGCATACCTCTCCACGTGGGAGCCGGGGACGTCAGGCTTCACGCTCGCGAGCGCAAGATGTCGGTGGAAGAGGCCGCCCGCGAGCTACGCTACTCGTTCCTGGCCACAACGGCCAGCGGGGCAAATTGTGCCAGCGTGGCCGTGGGCCATACGACAAGCGACCAAGCGGAGACCGTACTCCTCCACCTAGTGCGCGGGACCGGCCTGCGCGGGCTGGCGGGCATGTCGCCTTCCGCGGCGTGGCCTGTCCCTACCGAGCACACGCTCGCGCTGATCCGGCCGCTCCTGTCATCGTCTCGCGAACACACGGCCCAGTGCTGCGACGCCCTGGGACTCGCGCCAGTCGACGACCCATCGAACCGCTCCGCAACGCAGACGCGCAGCCGGATCCGTCACGAACTTATCCCACTACTTAGTAGCTTCAATCCGCGCATCGAAGAGGCGCTCGTACGACTAGCATCCTCGGCATCCGATGACGTCGCGCTCTTAGAGCAACTAGCCTCGACAGCGCTCCAACGCGCGAGGTCCGCGGGCGAAGTGCGAATCGAACGCAAGCGCCTCTCAGCACTTCCTCCATCGATCCAGCGTCACGCGGTACGCCTGGCAGTCGCGCAACTGCTCGGCGATACGCGCAACTTGGCGGAACGCCACGTCCGCAGCGTCATAGACGCGAGCGTTGGGCCTGCGGGAACCCATCTCGATCTGCCGCGCGGAATCCAAGTTAGCGTCACACGTAGCGCGGTGATCTTGGCCACGCAGCGTTCCGAGCCCGCGCCGCTGCCAGCGCGGGCGGCATCCCTCTCGGTGCCCGGACTGATCGACTTCGGGCCGTGGCGGCTCAAGACGGAGTTGCTGACGAGAAGGCCGAGTAAGCTATCGACGCCCGACGGACTAATCGCCGTGCTCGACGCCGACCGTTGTCAGGATCTCCGCGTCCGCAGGTGGCGCCCGGGAGACCGGTTCCAACCATTGGGCATGCAGCATGCGAAGAAGCTACAGGACTTCTTCGTCGACGCGCACGTCCCGCGAGGCGAACGCGCCACGCTCCCGCTCGTGGTGGCAAAGGAAGGAATCGCGTGGGTGGCCACTCAACGTCCCGCGGAGTGGGCCAAGGTAACGAGCGAAACGACGCGATTCCTGAGAATCACCGGCCGCACTTGACGGAAGCTCACTCAGTAGATAACCTACTGAGTGAGATGGACGCTACGTCCGTCTCGTCGAGTCTGCCATCGGCCCGCGCTGCTGCAGAGTTTGACAGCGCGGGTTGTTCATGTGTACGATTCGTCAGTACCCAGGGTTCGTCCCTGGGCATTTGCACCTTACCAGCTGAAGAACGACAGGAAGTGACGGGGAACTCGTCGACACAACAACCCGTTTACGGGTTTAAGTGTAATTTTTTTGGAGAGTTTGATCCTGGCTCAGGATAAACGCTGGCGGCGTGCCTTATGCATGCAAGTCGTACGAGGTTTAGGACTTCGGT
>QIFC01000060.1 GCA_003228685.1 Chloroflexota bacterium | reverse complement strand
GCACAGGCGCCTCCTTTCAGAAGCACCCTGCCACAAGAGGACACTCTTCCCGCAACCTAGACAGGACATTCTACCTGCAACCCAACATAGCGGTTGACCCCCCTACCCCCAGTGGGTATCATCTAGAAGCGCATAACGCTCCATCATGCAGGACACTATCTACTTCGACTACGCGGCAACGACGCCCCTCCATCCGGACGTCCGCGAAGCGATGCTCCCCTATCTGGATGACGCTTTTGGGAACCCGTCCGCTACCTACGCGCTGGCCAAGGAAGCCGAACAGGCGATCGAGGATGCCCGCGACACCGTCGCGGAGGTCCTCGGTTGTAGCACCAACGAGGTCGTGTTCACGAGCGGCGGCACCGAGTCGGTCAACTCAGCGATCAAGGGCGTCGCGTTCGCCCAGCAGCTTGCCCGCGTAGGCAACCAGATAGTGACGTCCGCTATCGAGCATCACGCCGTGCTCCATAGCTGTCAGTACTTGGAGAAGTTCGGGTTCGAAATCGTTCAGCTTCCTGTCAACCACGATGGCTTCGTCGACCCCGGCGACGCCTCGGCCGCGCTGAACGATCACACGGTCCTGGTGAGCATCATGACGGCCAACAACGAGACCGGCGTCCTTCAGCCAATTTCGAAGCTTTCGAAGGCGATCCGGGAGCGCGCCAGCCAGTTCAAGCGACAAATACCGTTTCACACGGACGCCATCCAGGGAGCGCACGCGCTCGACCTCAACGTCGACAGCCTGGGCGTCGATCTCCTATGCCTCTCTGCTCACAAGTTCGGCGGGCCCAAAGGAAGCGGCGTGCTCTTCTTGCGCCGCGGGACGCCGTTCCTGGCACAGCAGTCCGGAGGCGGCCAGGAACGCCAGCGCCGCGCCGGCACAGAAAACGTAGCCGGTATTGTCGGGATGGCTACAGCACTGAGGATCGCTCAGGCGAAGCGCGATACGTACGCGACGGTCTGTCGCGACAAGCGAGATGCGCTCTTGAGCGCCGTCGGCGCAGCCATTCCCGACGCCCAGCTTAACGGTACTCTTGAGCAAAGGCTCCCCAACAACCTCAACCTCAGCTTCCCGAACGCCGATGCCCGCGTCATGCTGAACCTGCTCGATGACGCAGGTATCGCTGCCAGCGCCGGGTCCGCCTGCAACGAAGAGACGCTGGAACCCTCACACGTGCTCCTCGCGATGGACGTACCCTTGTCCCACGCCGTCGGAACGCTGCGCTTCACGCTCAGCCCAACCACGACAGATGCGGATATCGAGCGCTTGCTCAGCGTACTCCCGGGCATTGTCGAGCAGTCTCGCGCGACGGCAAGCGCTGCCGCCAGCTAGGCACGCCCCTCCCTACCCTGTGCTACTATCGAGGCCGTGGCTAAGCGACGCTTCCACTTCATGTCCCACGACCACACGGGCGACCAATATCCCGGTGACCTTGTGATCGTATCAGCATGGGATGGCACGTTCGAATGAACGAGAGCCTCTTCCAACGGCTGCGCAACCTGATCGCGCAAGAGCCGGAACGGCCCAACGGCGACAACTCGGGCCAGCCTGGCATCCGTCTCGTTGTCGGCTTGGGCAATCCGGGCAAGGAGTATGCGGAGACCCGACGCAACGTGGGATTCCGGACGATGAACCGGCTGGCGCGCCGGCATGGCATGAAGTTCGCCTCAGCGGGCAAGGCTGCGCTGGCCGAAGGCGTCATTGGTGGCAAGCGTGTCGCGCTGGCGAAGCCTCGCGTCTTCGTCAACGTGGGTGGCCCCGTCGTCTGGAACCTGATCAAGCGCCTGAAGCTGGACGACGCCAGCGAGTTGATGATCGTGCGCGACGACATCGACCTCCCGAACGGCAAGCTGCGTATCAATCCCTCCGGAGGCAGCGGTGGGCACAAGGGCGTTACGTCGATCATCGATGCCACAGGAAGTGACAAGTTCGGACGCATCCGCATTGGCATCGGCAGGCCGGTGGTAAACGGCAAGCCATCTCGGGAGCCGGCGCATGTGGCGGACTACGTCCTCTCCGACCCTTCGCCAACTGAGCAAACGGCTCTTGACGAAGCGATGGAGCGAGCGATGGACGCGATCGAACTGGCGATCATCAAGGGCCTCGAGCAAGCGATGGGCGAATACAACTAGACCCCTTCCGCACACTAGGTACAATTAGATCAGCAAGGCTGGCCGCACGTCGCCCAGCCGTTTTTCGCGTACCCAGGAGGATACGTTTGGCGATGGACCTTTCGAAGCTGCTCCCCGCCATCAGCGCCGCCTGCGAGCTAGACCGCATTCAGCCGTCGAACGCGGAACCGATCACGCTCGGCCTGCCGGACGCGGCCAAGGCTGCCGTAGTCGCCGGCATCGCGCGTCAGGCGCAGCGTGCTGTCATTGTCGTCACGCCCCGCCAACTGGAGGCGTTTGGCATGGTGGAGGAGCTGGGGTCCTGGCTTGGCGGAGGCGTGCCTGTTCTGCACTTTCAGGAGCGTGACAGCCTTCCCTACGAGCGCCTGGTCCCGGACCCAGAAGCGCTGGGCAACCGGCTCGCGGTGCTTGAGACGCTGGCATCGGAAACGCCCGCCGTCATCGTGGCATCGGGCATCGCGCTCGCTCAGCGAACGCGTCCCGCGCCGTTGGCGGCCGCCGCCAGACTCCGGGCTGGCGGCAGGTCGACGCCGGACGAACTGATGGCTTCTCTAATAGAGCTTGGTTTCAAGAGCGTCTCACTCGTCGAATCACCTGGCGACGCCGCGAGGCGCGGCGGCATCATCGACGTGTTCCCCGCTACCTACGACACGCCCGTGCGCGTCGAGTTCCTTGGCAGCCAGGTCGAGAGCATCCGCCGGTTCGACCCGGACACGCAGCGGTCTGGAGAAATGATCGACGCCGTCACCTTGGGCATGGCCCGCGAAGTCCTAGACCCGGCGACAGCAACCGCAGCGTTGGAGGCACGGCTTGACCTCACGACCTGCTCGACGGAAGTTCGGGAGCGCTTCCAGGAAGAGCTTGCGCGCATGCAAGGGGGCGATGCGATAGCGGACGAAGGTTTCTATGTTCCGTTTCTCGCGGAGGGAACGCTCCTCGACCACGCACGAGAGGATACGCTCTTCATCATCGGTGAGCCGGCCGACTTGACTGCGGCACTGGAAGAGCACGACGTGCAGACGGCCGCTGTGCGCGACGAACTCGAATCACGTCGAGAGCTGCCAAGCGGCCTTCCCTCGCCGCACGTGCCGTGGGACGAGCTACGCGCAATGATCGACTCACAATCACAGCGCATCCACCTCTCGCGCTGGGCCAGCGACACGGCTTCTCCCTCCGACGACATCGAAGACCGTCACGCGTTCCCGGAGAGCGCCACACGGCTGCCGTTCGCGACCGCCGACGCCTACGGCGGGCGCCTGCGGACCCTGGCTGTCGCGCTGTCCGAGTCCGCGAGCCGAGATCGAGCGATCGTCGTCGTATCGCAGCAGGCGGAGCGGCTCGGCGAGGTGCTGGAGGAGGACGGCATACGGGCGACGGTGACGGACGAAGCGCCAGAGCCGGAAGCAGGCGGCATCACGATCGTGCATGGCTCGGTTCCACACGGCTGGCGACTGACGGTCTCAGCGCCCCCGATCACGCTGCTGACAGACGCGGAGGTCTTCGGCTTCGTTAAGCAGCGGCGGCGCACCCCGCGTGCCGGCTCGTCGAGCCGCGATGCGTTTTTGGCCCAGCTCAGCCCCGGTGACTATGTGGTCCACACGGAACATGGCATCGCGCGTTTCGTTGGGCTGGGGCAACGAACGATTGGCGGCGCAGAGCGCGAGTACTTGGAGTTACGGTACGCCCAAGGCGACAAGCTCTTCGTGCCCGCCGACCAGGTCGACCGCCTGAGCCGGTACGTGGGACCGAGCGACCAGACGCCAAGCCTCACCCGCCTCGGCAGCCAAGAGTGGACGCGCGCCAAAGAGCGTGTACGCAGGGCCGTCGCCGACCTAGCGAGGGAGCTGCTGGAGCTGTACGCGGCCAGGCAACTCGTGACGGGCCGCAGTTTCTCACCTGACGGCCCGTGGCAGCAGGAACTGGAGGCGTCGTTCCCCTACTTGGAGACGGACGACCAGCTCGCCGCTGTGCGCGACGTCAAGGCAGACATGGAGAGCGAGCGGCCCATGGACCGGCTGGTCTGCGGCGACGTCGGCTACGGCAAGACCGAGGTCGCGGTTCGGGCCGCGTTCAAGGCGGTCATGGAAGGCTCGCAAGTCGCGCTGCTTGTACCAACGACGGTGCTTGCCAAGCAGCACCTCACCACGTTCAGCGAACGGCTGGCCGGATTTCCCGTGCACATCGAGATGTTGTCGCGCTTCCGCACCGACCACGAGCAGCGAGAGGTCGCCGCCGGGCTCGCCGACGGCACAGTGGACATCGTCATCGGCACGCACAGACTGCTCCAGCGTGACATCCGCTTCAAGGATCTGGGCCTGGTGATCATCGACGAGGAACAACGATTCGGCGTGGCGCACAAGGAACGCCTCCGCCACATGCGTCAAGAGGTAGATACGCTCACGCTCTCGGCAACGCCGATTCCGCGAACGCTGCACATGTCACTCAGCGGGATCCGCGACATGTCGACGATGGAAACGCCGCCCGAACAGCGCCTGCCGATCAAGACCTATGTGTCCGAGTTCGACGAACGCCTTGTGCGGGAGGCGATCGTGCGTGAGCTTGAGCGCGGCGGCCAGGTCTACTTCGTCCACAACCGCGTACACAGCATCGAACGCGTCGCCTCTCAGTTGCGCGAGCTGGTGCCGGAAGCTGAGATCCTGATCGGACACGGCCAGCAGCACGAGGACCAGTTGGAGCAGACGATGCTCGACTTCGTCGAAGGACGCGCTGACGTACTCGTCTGCACAACGATCATCGAGTCCGGTCTCGATATCCCAAACGTCAACACGATCATCATGGATAAGGCTGACAAGCTCGGCCTCGCGCAGCTCTACCAACTCCGCGGCCGCGTGGGCCGGGGGGCCGCGCGAGCTTACGCATACCTGCTGTTCGACAAGTTCCGCTCGCTGTCAGAACAAGCGCAGAAGCGCCTCCAGGCGATCTTCGAGGCTACCGAGCTTGGCGCCGGGTTCCAGATCGCCATGCGGGACCTGGAGATACGAGGCGCGGGCAACTTGCTGGGCGCTGAGCAGAGCGGACACATCGGTACGGTTGGCTTCGACCTCTACGTCCGGCTACTCGCCGATGCTGTGGACAAGCTGAAGGCGCTGCGCGAAGGCAAGCCGCCGCCGGAACCGCGGACCGAGCGGCCGCCCATCTCCATCAACCTGCCGTTCACGGCCCATCTACCGGCGACGTACGTGGGCGACCTCAACCTGAGACTCGCTCTCTACCAGCGCCTCGCAACAGTAGAGACGGCCGAAGGCGCTGATGCGATCGCTCAGGAACTCCGTGACCGTTTCGGACCGCCGCCGCCGGCCGCCGAAAATCTCATGTTCGCCGTACGCGTCCGCACTCTGGCCCGGCAAAGCGACGTGATCAGCATCCAACAGGCCGAAGACAACCTCGTCATCCAGACCAGAGGAGAGGTGCCACCCCGAGATCGGCTGCGCCACGTCGAGATTGACGGGCTAAGCGCCGGGCCCGCGCAGGCAAGACTCGACCTCCGGGTGATCGATGAGCAGTGGCCTGAGGTGCTCCTCGACGTTCTTTCTGTACTTGCGGCACACCCGGCGGTAGCATAAAGCGACGGATGTTTCAGACGGGCCTTTTCTCCTTGCAATGCTGTCCAAACGGTCGCCCTTTGGAATTTGACAAGTTCTTCATCGCTGCTTACCATACTGGCTACCAAGCCAATCGAGGAAGAATCGGGGGCACGTAGCCATGAAGCCGGGCTTGTTCGCCTGGGTCCTTGTCGCATCAGCCCTTGTTGCAATAGCCGGTGTGTCAGCTTGGGCTATATCAGGCGGGTTGCTGCCGATGTTTCGGGATAGTCCCTCTTTGTCTGAAGCCAAAGTTCTTACCATCTTCCATGAAGAGCTTCTATACGTGCCTCCCCCTTCATGGTCGGACTACGAGAAAGCGAGTAGCCAAGAAGAAGGAATCAACATTGAGAAGAGCCTCATGGGGCTAGCACTTTCTGAGGCATTGGTGGAGGCTGAGAGGGAAGAGCTATTAGCACTTCCGTCGGAAAAACTGGCTCTGGGAAGAGTGACCCTTGACTGGGATGGACGGTTATGAGCCTGACCCGGTATTCCGGACACCTAGACTGTAGCGAGATGCTCGCTCAGAAAGGAGTCCAGGATGGGCAAACGGTACCCAGGAGAGTTTCG
>QIFC01000012.1 GCA_003228685.1 Chloroflexota bacterium | reverse complement strand
GAGCACGGAAGAGTTCCGGACGGACTGGACTACGCGGTTAGCCCCGGCCGGACTGTCATAAAGACTGGACCAGTTTTCGGGGGCAGGTCACTCAGGCACAAGGTACTCAAGGATGTGGGCCCAACCGTCGTTCTGATTCAGGTCATACGCCTGGACGAAACCGATAGGTTGGTTATCGCGACGGCGCAAGACCAGCAAGGTAATCCCCGCTTGAAGGTCACTTTCGAACTCTAGAACAAATTCCTCGAATGTCGGGATGCGGCGCCGCGAACTCCAAAAGTGTAGGTTATCTACATCAGTTCTCCACTCGAAAAGTGTAGGGAGGTCGTCTCGGGAGACGGGTCGTAGGATTGTTCGTCGCGTCTTCTTCGCGACGGCCAAGTCATCAGAATCCATAAGCCTAGCCCTTATTCGTCCTGTTCCAAGCCAACCAGCCTCATTGCCCGCGGTCGAAACTTATCCCAATCCTCACGAAAGCAACCCAGCCTTATCAGATCCCAATAACGATCGTCGTACCACACATGCTGCTTTGCCCGCACCTCCTGTTTAAACCCCATCCTCCGAAGCATAGAATTTGTCGCCACATTGTACTCAAAATTGGAAGCATAGACTTTTCTAAGCGGGAAGTGATCAAAGAGATATTTCAGCAAAAGGATGGCAACTTCCGCACCGTGGCCCCTCCTGGCTTCAGGGACTAGATATCCAAGAATGTAGGCCCAGCCATCGGTCAGGTTTAGGTTGTAAGCTTGGGCGAAGCCAATTGGCTGCAGGTTCGAGCGCTTGACTACGACGAACGTTATCGCATTCCTAAATTCATCTTCAGCTTGGAGCGTGAACTCATCGTATGAAGAAATCCGCCTCCGGTTAGACCATAGATACAGGCTATCAACATCGACCCGGCACTTGAATAGAAACTTGTAGTCGGCGCGGCTTATGGGCCGTAAGGAAACACGTCGCGAACTGAAGCCGATCACGCTGAGCGGTGGTATCTTTATCGCGGGATCTTGCCAAGGATACTGCATTGAACGCTCACCTCGTGACTAGCGCAGCCGAGCCGTTAACGCACATTACTTCTCGGAGCAACTGCACACAATCAAAGTGACCTGCCTACGACCGCCAGGCTACGTCGCTTTTTCTCCTGTCCCTCCCGCGCGATCCAATCGCGCCGCAGGAACGCTATGGTAGCGCATCAGCTAGGCTAACCGCGAGCAGAGAGTCCGCCTGCCCCGCTTCCCCTACCGACGCCGGAACTGCTTCGGCAGCGCGTCTGCGCTCATGTGCACCATCGCCGGACGCTGGTGCGAATACGTTCTTGGTTGCTGGTGCCGGGCATTACTTGTCTTCAGGTAGGGCGTCAAATTCTTTCTGAACGCCCTCGAACCACTCTTCCACGGCTCCAGGCTTGTTCATCAGATCCTTCATCTCTTCCATTTTTTCGATGTGTCCTCTGTCACCCTTCGCGGCCATCTCCATCGCATGCGTTCTGCTCATTTCCCCCATCGCCTCGAATGTTTCCGCATGAAATTCCCGATCGCAAGCTCCTGCAAGTTGTCTGCATGTCATCGTCTTCATTTATGAACACCTCCCTACAACGCCGGTACCGGGTCCGGCTCTTCCTCTGCTCTGGTGGACGGAGTGTAGCAGAACAACCGAGGGCGAGGCGCGTTTGCTCTCCTCTGCTTAACAGCCTCTTTCCAAGCACAGGGCTTTGCCAATCCCCTAGCGCCGCCGGAACTGCTTCGCCAGCGCATCCGCGCTCATGTGGACCATCGTCGGCCGCCCGTGGGGGCACGTCCGCGGGTGCTCGCACGATTCCAAGCTCTGCAATAGCTCGCGCTGCTCCTCGTCCGTCATCGTCTGGCCCGCCCGCACCGATCCGTGGCAGGCCAGCGACGCCGCGACGCGATGCGCCGGCTCCTCTTTCGGGCCGTCTTCGCGTCCCAGCAGGTCGAGCAGCTCGGGCAGGGCCCGCGACGTATCGCGGCCCGTCATCGCGGGAGGCACACCGCGCACCACAAACGCGCCATCGCCGAACGGCTCGATGTCCAGTCCCATCGCGGCCAGCTCCTCGCCGAAGGCCTCCACGAGCGATCGCTGGCGGGCCGTCAGCTCCACGGGCAGCGGTTGGAGCAGTGGCTGGACGTCCTTCACGCCCTCTCGCTGCTGCCGGAGAAACCGCTCGTACAGCACCCGCTCGTGCGCCGCATGCTGGTCGACCAGGTACATCCCGTCCGGCCCCTCCGCGACAACGTAGGTGTTGCCAAGCTGGCCGACAGGGCGCAGTACGGGCAGCCCGGCCATCAGCGATTGCTGCTCCGATGTCGCCACCTGTGGCGCCGGCCGAGACTCTTGCGGTTGGAACGAGATCGTCGGCGGCACGCCAAACGCGGCCGTTTCGCCGCTCTTCGATAGGAACGCGGGCGGCGCGCTCAGGGAAGGCGCCGCTGGCTCCACGCCCGGCACGGGCGAGCGGTCCGACAGCGTCCGCCGCACCGCGCGCTGCACCACGGCGAACACGGCCCGCTCGTCCCGGAAGCGCACTTCTGCCTTCGTCGGATGCACGTTCACGTCGACGTCCTCCGGCGGCAGCCGTATCTCGATGATCGCGAACGGATGCCGCCCCACGGGCAACATGCCCTGGTACGCCTCGCCGATCGCGAACGTCAGCGAACGATGCCTGATCCAGCGCCGGTTCACGAAGATCGAGATGTAGCTGCGGTTCGCTCGCGATATCGCCGGCGAACCGACGAGCCCCGTGGGCTTGATCGGGCCGTCCGTGTCACCGGCGAGCGGCAGCAGTTCGGCCGCGACGTCCACGTTGTACACGGCCGCTGCGGCATCCCGCAGGTCGCCGTTCCCCGGCGTCGCGAGCTGCTCGCGGTTATCGGTGCGCAGCGTAAAGCGCACCTCCGGGTACGCGAGCGCGTACTGCGTGACCACGTTCGCAATCTGCCCGGCCTCGGCGGCGGGAGAGCGCATGAACTTCAGCCGTCCGGGCTGTCTCACAAAGAGACCCTCGACCGTGACCGACGTCCCGGGCGGTGCGCCGGCGCTCCCCTGATGCGCCACCGCCCCCTCCTTCAGCGTCACTCGCCCCGCGACGAGCGCGCCCTCGGGCCGCGACACCAGCGCAACGTCCGCGGCCGCGGCGATGCTCGGCAGCGCCTCGCCGCGAAAGCCCAACGTCTCGATCCGCCACAGCTCCTCTTCCGCCGTCAGCTTGCTGGTCGCGTGCCGCTCGAAAGCGATACGCAGCTCGTCGGGCTCGATGCCGCAGCCGTCGTCGGTGACGCGCATGAAGCTGATGCCTCCCTGGCGCGTCTCGACCGTGATCTGGCGCGCGCCCGCATCCAGCGCGTTCTCGACCAGCTCCTTAATCACGGAGGCCGGCCGTTCGATCACTTCGCCGGCGGCGATGCGAGCGGCCTCGTGCGGTGTGAGTACCCGTATAGGCAAGGTAAGCAGCCCTCCTGACTAGCGATTCTACCACCGGAGCCGGTCAAACTGGCAGGAAAAAACGTAGGAGCGCTGGCAAGCCAACGCTCCTACGCAGCGTGTTTGCTTGGGTTCGCGGCTTAGATCGCCTCGACGATCGTCGAGATGCCCATGCCCGCGCCGATGCACTGCGTGCCAAGGCCGTACTTCTTGCCGGAGCGCTGCAGCTCGCGCGCGACGGTCGAAACCAGGCGGGCGCCCGTCGCGCCCAGCGGGTGGCCGATCGCGATCGAACCGCCGTTGACGTTCACCTTGTCCAGCGAGATACCCAGCTCCTTGCAGGACGGGATCACCTGTGCCGCGAACGCCTCGTTGAACTCGACACGGTCGATCTGGTCGGCCGTGATGCCGGCGTGCTTCAGCGCCTTGTTCGTCGCGGGCACGGGACCGAGTCCCATCACCTGCGGCTTCACGCCGCCCACGCCAAACCCGATAATGCGCGCCAGCGGCTCCAGTCCGAGTTCGCGAGCCTTGTCCTCGCTCATCAGCAGCGCGGCGGAGATGCCGTCATTCGTCGGGCAGGAGTTGCCTGCCGTAATGCGGATCTCCTGGTCGCCGTAGCTGACGATGCCGTTGATCGTCTTCAGTCCACCAAGCCCTTCCATGTTCGTGCCGCGACGCAGACCCTCGTCCTCATCCAGGATCGTCATCTCGCCTCGCTCATCGGGTAGCCACTTGCCTTCGTCGTTGAAGACCGGGATTTCGACCTCAAGCGGGATGATCTCGTCCTTGTAGATGCCATTGTCGTACGCCGCACCCGTCCTTCGCTGGCTCTCGCAGGCGAACTCGTCAATCTCCTCGCGCGTGAGCCCGTACACCTCGGCCACATTCTGCGCCGTCTGTGTCATCGACATCATCGCGGGCGCGTCCAGGATGTAGTCCGGGAACGGCACCGAGAAGTTCTCGTCGTGGTCGTACGCCATGTCGCGCTGCTCCTCCGTCTGCTCCAGGCGCTTCTTGTTGAACTCGGTCACGCGGTTGCGCTCATGGTTGCCGCCCCCGCCGGCCAGCGAACGGCCCATCCGTTCGATGCCGAGCGCAATGCCAACCTCGGTCGCGCCGACCATGATCGACTGCGAGATGCGGTGCAGCGTCTCCATGCTGGAGCCGCACTGCCGGTTCGAGTCGAATGAGCAGACCTCGCTCGGCAGCCCGGCCAGCCGCGCGACGACGTTCGCGCCGATGCCGGCAATCTCCGGCGCGCCCATCACGTTGCCCAGGCCAATGTCCTCGACCATCGCGGGCTTCACCTTCGGGTTGCGCTCCATCAGCGCCCGCAGCACGGTCGCGCCCGCTTCGTCCATGCGCGTCGCCACCATCTTGCCGCGGCCGCCTCGCGCGAACGCGGAGCGAACACCATCCACGAGTACGACGTTCTTCAATTCCATTGGTAGACCTCCTATGTAGTCAGTTATGGCGCTGGAACGTTACTAATCTCGTGCCTGGATGTCAAGCAAAAGCATTCGGTCGCCAACCCGTGCGACGCTATAATGGCCGCGATGACAACACCGAAATCTCCCGCTCCAGACGCGTCCGGTCCCGACGCCCCCGTTTCAGAAGCGATCGACATCGCGCCGAAGCTGCTGCTCGAGAACTGGCGCGGGGAGCTGGAGGCGGTCGACCTCTACCGCGTGCTCGCCAAGTACGAGAAGTCGCCGGAGCGCGTCGAGATCCTCGAAGACATGATCAAGGACGAGGAGCGCCACGCCGAAGTCATGGCGAAGCGGCTCAAGGAGATGAACGTTCCTCTGCCCGAGTACAAAGGGACCTGGCGCGTGCGGACGCTGGGCCTCCTCGCCCGGTTCTTCGGCCCGAAGGCCATCATGCCCATCATCGAGACGATCGAGGCCGACGACGTCAATCTCTATCTGGAGCCGGATCAGGACGCCGCCGTCGCGGAACTCGCCGCCGACGAGCGCAAGCACTTCAAGGCGCTCGGCAGCCTAGCCGGGACCACCAAGCCCCAGCAGATCGTGCGGCACGAGCGCTGGCATCGCACCGGAAGCGGCGGCACGCTGCGCGCGACCATCTTTGGCGTCAGCGACGGCCTCGTCTCGAACCTCGCGCTCATCATGGGCTTCGCGGGCGCCCAGGCCGGCGCCGAGTTCATCATCCTCGCCGGCGTCGCCGGCCTGCTCGCGGGCGCCTGCTCGATGGCCGCCGGCGAGTACGTCTCGATGCGCGCCCAGCGCGAGCTGTTCGAGCGCCAGATCGCCCTCGAGGAGACGGAGTTGCTGCTCGCGCCTGAGGAGGAGCAGGCCGAGCTGGCGATGATCTATCGCGCCAAGGGCGTCTCCAGGACCGAGGCCGAAGCGCTCGCCGCCCGCATCATGGAGAACAAGGACATCGCGCTCGACACCCTCGCACGCGAGGAGCTGGGCCTCGACCCGTCGACCCTCGGCTCGCCCTGGACCGCGTCTATTGGCTCGTTCGTCGCGTTCACCTTCGGCGCCGTCATCCCACTGCTCGCCTACTTCACCGGCGCTGGCTGGCCGCAGTTCGCCGTCAGCGCCGTCATGAGTGGCATCGCGCTCTTCGCCGTCGGCGCCGGCGTCTCGCTCTTCACCGGCCGCAGCGCCCTCTACAGCGGCGGCCGGCAACTGCTGATCGGCGCAGCCGCCGCCGCCATCACCTTCGGCATCGGCTCCGCCATCGGCGTCGGCGCGGATATCTAGCGACGACCCACAGCGCAGCCAACACACCACCGTCACCCTGAGCGGCGCAACGATGCCGTCTCAGACAGGCCGAACGCCTACATTGACGCCGCCCCAGCGGAGCCCGCGTCCCACCGTCACCCTGAGCGAAGCGATCTGTCCGCCTATGGTGGAAGGGGCTGGCCCACCTGGCACCTACGTTCCGACTCGCCGGACTGGATCGTGCCCTCCCTCACCCCAAGCTGGAACAGCCTCGAATCGCTGCCAACTGGTCGCCCCTCTCCCTCTCAGGGAGAGGGGGACGGGGGTGAGGGAGCATCGGCTCCGCCACCGGCGTCGGCGCGGGGATTTAGCCCTCCACAACCACGGCCAAGCACAGATCGTCATTCTGAGCGAAGCGAAGAATCGGGGGTTATATACCACACACGGAACTCCTGCTAAACTTAGCAGGGCCAGTGACCCCCGAAGGCGC
>QIFC01000061.1 GCA_003228685.1 Chloroflexota bacterium | reverse complement strand
TCTCCTGGGTACCGTTTGCCCATCCTGGACTCCTTTCTGAGCGAGCATCTCGCTACAGTCTAGGTGTCCGGAATACCGGGTCAGGGTCACTCGCTCGCGGGGGCGCTGTCGCGGCTCTCGACGTTGGATGACCCACGCGGAGATCTTGAGCGAACTGCTTCGTCGCACGACCGATCGGTTCAGTGACTCAACCCTGTTCGCGTCACAAACACCGACCAGGCGTTCTATCCAGTAGTAGGTCCCACCTGCGCCCGGCTGCGTACAGCGCGAGCTGGATGACGAAGGTGCCTGTCGGCATGTTGGAGAGTGCCGCCTCCGCGGCAGTTCCTGTGCTTCGCGACAAGCGATTCGGTGTGTTCTGGTGTTGACCCCTTCGCGCCCAGAAACGCTGACGTCGGGAGCTGGACCCGCATTGAGGAACGTGATCATCAGCCTCAGTGCGTCACCCACAACAATCCGGCATAGCTAAGCATCGGTACGGTTTTGGCTATTTCTTGTGATGACAGGGAGCCCAATCCAGACCTAGCCTGGTTAGGAGTCCCGCCGACGCCACCGTTAGGACGTACCTAGGCGCGTTGGCTGAGTCTGCAAACAGTGTGACAGCGTCATAGGAGGTTGCAGTGAAGCGGTTCATTGTGCTTGTTGGCTTGCTCGGTGTGGTTGCCGCTGGAGTGAGACAGTTGTTCCAATCAGATGAGGGGACTATCGATAGTGGTGCTGCTCGAGTTGCGGAATCAGTTCGCAAGCAAGGGCCTCGCGTGGCCGAAAACGTGGCGGTTGGCATCGAAAAGGTAGCGAGCGCTACCGAAAAGGGAGCCACCACGCTCCGAGATGCGACCGAGAAAGGAACGGAAACGATCCGACAAATGACTTCAGCGCACGAAGATGACGCCGGACCGAATTCGGAGGCCGCGACGTAGCGAGGCGATTGCCCGTTACCTCTGTTCGGCCAACCTCTATCCACCCAGGCAGGAGAGGCGGTTCGCGACTCAGCGCAGTATGTCCGGAGGCTCGTTGGAGAGGCATAAGCAGAGGCGTCTGATTCGCGGCCCTCTGCTTGGGAGGCTTGTGCCCTAACTTGACCGTACTCTTCCGAGGCGGCACGATCGGTTAGCTCGCTCGAGAGAGCCACCGATTGCCAGCGCGGCAACTTGTGAGGAATTTCGGGCGTGATGAATCCGATGGTCGTGGGTTCGATCCCCACCGGCCCCCCAACGTTCCATTTACGGACTCACCTCTCCAGGCTTGGACAGCCCGCGTTAGGGTGCAGAGTTCCCGCTCCAACGTCGATAACCTGAGTATGGACGCTCAGAGATTACTACGCATGTTGGAAGAGACGGCGCGAGGTTGTTCCGAACGCTAGGACGCTTCGTCCAGGATTGGTGGTTCCGAGCTGCCGCGGCGCTGTTGGCCGGCATGACCGTAGGGCTTGTCGGTGGCGAGGCAACCCAGAGTGTACGCAGCTTGCCTTGGACCATCCTCCTCATCGCCAGCTCAGCGGCAGCATCCGCATGGGTGCTACGAATAATGGCTGGGGCGCGACGGCGCCGCGATGACAGGCACGACGGCCTCCGCCGACTCCGCGAAATGGGTGAGAGGCTGGCAATCTATGACCGCGAGACCGGCCTCTTCGCCTACTGGTACTTCAGCCTCCGCCTGGAAGAAGAAGTAGCTCGCTGCTCCCGTTACGGGCAGACCTTCTCACTGTTATTGCTTGAAGCGGAAACCGGCCGTTGGGCTGCGGGTGATGAGAGCGCCCTGTTTCGGTACATGGCGGAGTCCTTCCGCAACTGCGACCTCGTCGCACATCTGGGCAACCTGCGGTTCATCGTCCTGCTGGCCAGCACAGACGCTCAAGGTGCGATGGTGGTCAGAGAACACTTGCTGGCCGATGAAGAGCTTGGCAACCTTACTGTAGGACTCGCCTCGTTCCCGGCCGATGGCGAAAGCTGTGAGGCATTACTTACCGCTACAGGGGCTTCGGCAGACGTACTGGAGGGCGGCGGGCGGCTGAGGTCCAGTATGAAGGCGGGTAGACAAGGACTGGCTGGAGACGGCCAGGACAGCACAGCGGCCTAGCCCCTACAGAGCAAGGACCGAGCGCGAGCCAGGTCAGGCCTCTCCTCCCGTTACCCTTCGATCTCAACGTTTGCCGCCATGATGGCTTCTGCCACCTCCGACACGCGAGGAAGCAGCACTTCCACCCGCGCGACTCGCCTCTCAAGGTCAGCAAACGTGGCAATCCCAAGGTCACGGAGGAGGTCGCGCAGGCCGGCCTCGTGCTGTTCCTGCCCGTCCGGCGCGTCCGCTGCGAACACTTGCTGGCACCTTGCATACGTAGCCAACATCCAAAAGACCGCCTCCCGATGGTCTCCGCGCTCGATCAACTCGCGGCTTCCGTCGATGGCGATGTGGCGTGACTGAGAGCTGATGTCGCTGGCGAAGAACACGGGCGTCCTGAGCGCGCCGGCGGCTGCGTCGAAGGCGGCCGCGAGCGTGTCGAGATGGCGCCCAACGTCTCGCGCGCTTAGTCGCGCGCAGCCCAACGGCTCCAGCAAGGTCTCGTAGAAGTCGCTAAGACCATAGTTGGCCAACAACTCACGGACGGCTAGGTAGCGCAGCCGCACCGTAGGGTTCTTGAGGCCGGCGACGAGCAGGACGTGGGTCATGACACCCGCCGCGAAGGCCCAGATTGTCACTTGATGCGGGAATGGCACTGAAGCGTCCAGCGCGTGAGTGTAGCGGAGGGCGTGGTTTCGGGCGTGTTCGCAGCGTTTGTGGACCCAGTCGCGATCGGCATACTCGCTCGAAACAGCAATTTGTAGTTCTGTCAGCCGGCCCGATGGATCCGAGATCGTGTTCGGCGCGCGGAAGGCGCCGGCTCTCTGGTGGTCGCCGAGTATCTGCTCGGCCGAGCCGAGTTGTTCGAACGTCGAAAAGGAGACTTCGAGCAGCGCGCCATCGTAGACGAACTTGCCGAGCTTCTCGGGTGGTTCCGAGCCTTCGAGGACCACATGAAGGTCGACGTCGGATGCGGCGGGAAGGTGGACGTCGCCGGCAAGCCAGGTGACGGAGCCGGTGAAGTAGGCGCCCTGGAAGGCGGGCAGCTTGCTACCCTCTTCCAGAACCCACCGGCGCGCGCGATCCTTGGCCTCGCTGACGATCATGGTCTCGTTCTTTCCTTCGTTACGCACCCTTAGAGAACCGTGACTCCACATCCAGCAGACAGGCGCCGCATCCCAGCCATTGGCACACATCGCGATGTTTCGGTCAACACCAAGGCCGCTCTCCATAGAAGAGCCGTATGCCCAACACGGCCGCTGTGTGTGTATACTGCCGACCGTGCAATGGAGGCGTCAATGAGCGAGGAACAGAGAGAGCAGCTCTTCAACGGAAACGACATGAGTGGCTGGGAGATGGTCGGGCGCGGCGGCTTCCACGTCGAAGACGGCCTGCTGGTGACGGAGGGCGGCATGGGGCTGCTCTGGAACACGACGCGCAAGATCGGCAACGCCGTGCTGCGCGTCGTATACAAAGTGAGCCGGCCGGAGGACAACTCAGGCGTGTTTGTGCGCATCGGCGAGCGGCCCGAGAACGTCTGGTATCCCGTGCACCATGGCTATGAGGTACAGATCATGGACACAGACGACGAATACCACAGGACGGGCTGCATCTACTCGCTCACGAAGGCCCCTACGGGCGTCACGAAGCCGCCCGGCGAATGGAACGTACTCGAGATCACGATGCGAGGCCTGCTTGTAGACGTGGAGCTGAACGGGACGGCGATGACCCACTTCGACCCGGGCGCCAAGCTGCCGGAGCGCAAGTTCGACTGGGAGCCTGAGCGTAGACCGCGAGAGGAGTCCGGCTACATGGGATTGCAGAACCACGACGGTGATTCCGTCGTGGCGTTCAAAGAAGTGAGTGTGGTGCCACTATCATGACCCCTAACAGCGCGCTGAAGATCTCCCTCGCCGCGTGGTCGCTTCATCGAGAGTTCTTCGACAAGAAGATCGACCAGCTCGGCATGCTCGATGCCTGTGCGGAGTTCGGCATCTCCGGGTTCGAACTGGTGAACACATTCTTCCCGTCGCCGCAGTACGCCTATCTGCGGCACATGAAGAAGCGCGCCGGCGACGCCGGCATCGAGCTGCTGCTGATCATGTGCGACGCGGAGGGCGATCTGGCGCACGTCGACAAGGCGAAGCGAGAAGTAGCGGCGCTGAGCCATCGAAAGTGGATCGACATTGCGGGCGTGCTCGAATGCCACAGCATCCGCGTCAACATCCGCGGCGAAGAGGACGACCCCGACGCGATGCGCGAACGCGCGGCCGAAGGCCTGCGCATGGTGCTGGACCACGCGAACGGCACCGGCATCTCCGTGCTGTTGGAGAACCATGGTGGCCTCTCATCGGACCCGGTCTGGCTAACATCGCTGGTTGACTTGGTCGGCGACCCTCAGCTCGGCACGCTGCCGGACTTCGGGAACTTTCCGGATGAGATCGACCGATACCAAGCCGTCGAGACGCTCATGCCGCAGGCGAAGGCCGTGAGCGCGAAGTGCTATCACTTCGACGCCGACAACAACGAGACGAAGATCGACTTCCCGCGGATGATGGAGATCGTGAAGGCGGCGGGCTACTCAGGCTACGTCGGGATCGAGTATGAAGGCCAAGACATGCCTGAGCGTGACGGGATCCGGGCCTGCAAGGCATTGCTGGAGCGGCTGATATGAGCAATCTCAAGATCGCCATCGTCGGAGCGGGATTCGCGGCCCGTGTGGTGCACCTGCCCGGTTACGAGGGCGTAGGCCAGCCGGTCGCCGCGATCTGCGACCTGAACCAAGACGTGGCGCAGCAGGTCGCCGACCGCTTCTCGATCCCAACCGTGTACGGCGATTGGCAGGAGATGATCGAGAAGGAACAGCCGGACGTGGTCAGCGTCTGCCTGCCGAACGCACTCCACCATGAGATCACGCTCGGCGCCCTCGATGCGGGCGCCCATGTCCTATGCGAGAAGCCGCTGGCAACGACCGTGGCAGAAGCGCGCGAGATGTTCGACAAGGCACGCGAAACGGGCAAGATCGTGATGGCCGCGCAGCTCTACCGCTTCGACCCGGGGCCGCGCGCACTCAAGCGCATCGTCGATTCGGGCGTGCTGGGCGACGTCTACCACGGCGAGGCCAACGCGATGCGGCGGCTGGGCATCCCGACATGGGGAAAGTTCACGCAGAAGTCGGCGTCCGTCGGCGGCGCGCTGTTCGATATCGGCGTGCATATGCTTGACCAGACGCTCTGGCTGATGGGCAGCCCGCGCGCGACGCACGTGTCGGCGGTGATGAGCAAGCACTTCGGCACGCGGCCGGACATCGCGGCGATGCGGGGCAACGCGTGGGACCCCGCAGCGTTCGACGTCGACGACTTCGGCATGGCGTTCGTGCGCCTCGAAGGCGGCGCCGACATCATCCTCCGCTCGAGCTGGGCCGCCCACATCGATACCGACGACTTCAGCGTCAGGGTGCTCGGCAAGGAAGGCGGCATCACGACGAACCCGCCTGCGCTCTTTCACTTCCGCAACGGCGTCCCCGCGGACGAGCAGTACCTCAACCTGGGCACGCGCGACCGGCATGCCGCCCAGATCTTCTCGTTCCTGCGCGCCGTCCGCGGCGCGGGCGACCTGCCCGTGAAAGAGGAGGAGACGATGAATGTCCAGCGCATCCTCAACGCGGCCTACCGGAGCGCCGAAGAGGGCCGTGAGGTTGCTGTCGAGCACTGACTCCCCGTCACTCCGAGCCCTTCGGCTGCGCTCAGGATAGACTCCGCGAGGGGTCTAGCCCTCCAGCAACCAGGTCTCCCGTGTGCGGCCACAAGTAGGGGCGCACGGCCGTGCGCCCAGGGTCATCAGGCCTGTCTTTGGTTAAGGCTTCCAGGTCTCGCGGGCCACCGCGGGGATGAACGTGTCCAGCGCGAGCTCTATTCGAGAGGCCAGTAATTTGTCACGCCCTCCAAGGAGATCGCAGACTGTTGCTCTTGCGTGATGCCGTACTTGGCCCGTACCTCTGCCCGATAATCGTCTAGCAGCTCGTCGGACAAAGTGACGTTCTTCAAGACATTGCCTCCCTCGTAGTTCGGATCGAATATGTCTACGGGATAAACCGCCTCAGCTTCCGCGTCGGCCCTATCTTCGGCTGCCACGAGTTCCTTGAAGATATCGCGTCTTAGCTCTTCGCTCAGTCCAGTGGTGTCGTCTGACTGGTCGGATTCGCCGAAAGCCCCCCAACCTCGATAGCCCCAAGCGCGTGCCTGGAATAATCGCCGGTCTCCACCGTGTCCGCACTCGCCCAATCGCCGTCGGGTGCCCAGCGTGCCGTACCAGCGCTGTACACACCAGTGGTGTCGGTTCCCGGCAGGTAGAAGAAGAACATGATCGCATTCACATCCTGCCGCTTTGTCTCGTCGTCGATGATTTCCTGGGTTATAAGGCGGACGTCCTCTTCGGTGAGAGGGCCACCCACCCCTACTCGGTAGGTTGTTCGAATGACAGTCCCGAAGCTGGTATCCTCCCTTGCGACGATCTCATAACTTACGGTTTGGGCGGGCGGCGTATCAGTGACGCTGACCTGCCCCCCGAAAACTGTACCAGTTGTAAACTGACAGTCCTCCGGGTAGATGAAGGAGGACAGGATGCGAAGAAGCAGGT
>QIFC01000052.1 GCA_003228685.1 Chloroflexota bacterium | reverse complement strand
GCTGCGCGATGCGCCGCTTAAAGCCGAACAGGCCGTAGAGGACATTCTAGCTGCAACGTAAAGGAGGACATTCTACCTGCAACCCAACACCCCGGCTCTGCGATGTGGATAACTCTCGCTTAGGGGCCGCTCACGCAGAGGAGCGTATCAAACTGCCTGAGGAACTCTGGATGCTCGTCGCACTCGGGAAACGCGTCGCTCTCCCGCTGGGCGTAGATGCTGTACGTCGAGCCGTTTGAAGCGTAGAAGTAGCCGTTGAAGCCTGCGTCCCCCAGCGGGTCCTCCGGAAGCTCCGCGACCGGGGCGAAGACACAGCCCGCGTCCAGCTCCCGAAAGACGCAGAGCGACTGGAGATCGCCGCTCGTGCTCGGCAGTGCGTTGCCCGCTGCCGCATAGGCGGCGATCGTCTGCTGGATCTCGCCCAAATCTTGAATGCGGACCACGTCCCGTTGCCTGGCCGCCTCCCCCGCGGACAGCTCGGTTGGCGTAGGCGCCGGCGCCTGGGAGCGCGGCAGCAGATAGGCCACATATGATCCGCCGCCGTCTACCTCCGTGCCACCCGGATACCGTGTCGCCGCGTCGCTCAGCCGCTCCTGATATGGATCCATGAACACGAAGGCGACATTCTGCGTGGGATCGGCCTCCAAACTGAACTCTTTTGACTCGCTGAACACCGTGGAGCGGTCCTCGCCGGCGCGGTCCGCGGCCAGGTATCTGGTCACCTCGTAGTCGAAGCCCCAGCGATCGCTATAGAAGTAGACGACGTCGCCATCGGGAAGGTCCGCGATGAACTCGGCCGTTTCGGTCAGCTCTGGGCTGAACGTTACCCGTGCGACGCTCGAATCCGGAAACTCACCGAAGTAGAAGGAGAGATTGAGAAAAGAGATCAGACCCACCACGCCTACGATGACGGCGTACGAGGCGTAACGCAAGTGAGGTACAAACCGGGCGCTCTGCTGCCACCAGAGAGCGAGGGGCATGGCGGCCAGCAGCGCCAGGAACGGCACGACACCAAGCGTCTGACGGTATGTGCCCTGAACCGTCACGATCGTCCCGAGCGGCACGAGGAGAACCAGCAGCAGGACGGCGACGCTGGCCGGCCTCCACCAGCGGACCACAAGCACGACCGCCCCCGCAATCATAAGGACCAGCGACACGCGGTCTACCATCGCCTGTTGGCCGGCGCCGTCCGCCTCATCCGGGTCGCCGCTCCAGAAGGCCGCCCGATAGAAGTCCCAGGCGTTGTCCTTGAGCAACTCCGCCCGTCCCCAGGTGCCGGCCTGCGTCCATTCGCTCTGTTCGAAAAGCGAGATCGTCTGCTGGTGGTTGAAGTACTCGTTGCTGGAGTCGGTGACGTAGCGCATCATCGGCAGCGCAACGAGCAGCGCCACGCCCGCCATCAGGGCGACTCGCGCGGCGTAGCGTCGCAGCAACTCCGCGCGCCGCTCCCGAGCCAGCGCCAGCCCCAACGCGATCCATCCGACGAAGAGCGCCACCGGTAGCGCGAACACGGGATAGGCGTTGTAGGTGTAGACCCCCGCGCCGGCGAACAGCCCGGCAAGGGCATAGTGGAGCCAGCGGCCGCTCTTGATCGCGAGAAACAGGAAGAGCAGCGTCAGCATTTCCATCAGCGGCCAGGCGATGACGGGGAACGCCAGCCGGCTGTAGTGCAGGTGCCAGACCCCAACGGCCAGCAATATCGCCGCGAAGACCCCGACCGTGCGGTCGAACATGACGCGGAACGCCAAGTACGCGACGAGCACCGTCGCGATGCCCATCACGGCGCCGGCCAGCCGGATCGAGAACACGGTCTCACCGAACAGGCCGACGAACGGCGCCGCCACATAGATCGGCCCACTCGCCTGACCGAGCGCGCTCCTCACGTAGGGGCCGATCCAGCCCTCCTCCAGCACACGGACGGCGTCGATGCCGGTCCAGGCCTCGTCGCCGTGGATTCCAGCGGGGATCTCCGTGAGCAGCGGGAGGCGAACGCTCGCCGCTACGGCGGCAAGCCCGATGAGGATCGCAAGGTCGAGCCTATGCTCGTTCAGCCACGCCATCAAACGACGGGCCGCCGTGCGCCATTTCGGCCGCCCGTCTCCGGTTCCTAGCTGCGTCGCCATGCCAGTAAGGGGCCACGGGCGTATGGAGGCTCGAACCGTCTCGCCTTCGACGCGCGTACCTGCTGGATATGGTTGCACCACTTCATCCGCACTCTCAAAATACCGCCCAAGGACGATGTACGCGAGATCTCCCTCGTGACCGGCCGTGAGGGCTGGATTCGTCCGGAACGCCGGCGCTCTGCTCTCTCCTTCGAGATTGAGGGCACTTTGCCGGCGCGAAGGAGTCCGCCTACTGCGGACCTGCTGGATTGGACGTGCGTGTCATCCTAGACCCGCAACGCGAGCGCAAATCCCTATGTTATGTATATTGAACTGTCGTAGCAGGGGGCTGCTTCACACATTCTAAGCCGCCTGGGTATCAGGGAACGCGACCGGACCAGCAGGGGCCACGATGATCCTTGGGCGCATGCGCTCTTCCAAGCTAACAGTGATCGCCGCGGCCGCCGTCGCCGTTGCGCTAGGCGTCGGCGGCCAATATCTCCTGGTCGAACGTCAAGATCTCTCATCCGGGCTGATCGTCTGGGGAGTCGCCATCACTATATTTCTCCTCGGAATCTGGCGGGCCAAAGGCATCGAGGACCACGTGCCAACCGCTACGGCGGATGAACGCAATCACGACACGGACAGTTCCCTGCCTCTTCGCACAGAGGCCATCCTGTTCATGGCGATACTGGCTCTTGGCATCTTCTTTCGCCTCTACAAGATCGAGACCATCCCACCAGGCCTCAACAGCGATGCGGCGTGGAACGGCCTTCACGCCATCAGGATCACGAACGGCCTGGAATACGCTCCCTACGTCGCGGAAGCGTGGGGACGAGAAACGATGTTCCACTACGTCATCGCTTCATTCCAGCTGCTGCTCGGGCCGACGCAGCTAGCGATACAGCTAGCCGCCGTCGCTGTTGGCACCACGACGCTGGCGGCGTTCTACTTCCTCGTCCGGCGGCTGATCGATACGCGAATGGCCCTCATCGCGATGCTGTTGCTGAGCGCCTCAGGCTGGCACCTGACGTTCAGCCGCGTTGGCTGGCGGGCGATCTTGGTGCCGCTCTTCATCGCGCTCGTGTTCTTCTTCCTGACCAAGGCGTTAGAGGAGCGCCGCATGCGGGACTTCGTCATCGCGGGTCTCGCCCTCGGTCTCAGCCTCGGTACCTATGACGGGGCCAGGATGCTGCCATTCGCGGCTGGAGCGCTGATCCTCTATGAGATCGTGAGACGCCCATCGTTCATCAAGAGCCACTTCCTTCACCTTGCCGCCTTCGCCGGTGCGTTCCTCGTTGCGTTCGCACCGCTTGGGTGGTACGCGATACACAACTGGTTCGACTTCACCTTCCGAGGCAGGACGCTCTGGATCGGCAGCCAGATCGAACAGGCCGGAAGTCTGGAGCCCCTCTTCATCAACCTCAAGCACGCCCTCCTGATGTACAACTTCCGAGCAAATGGCCGGGACTTCTTCCTGGACCAGCCGCTGCTTGATACACCCGTGTCCGTCTTCTTCACCCTGGGCCTCGTCATCGCGTTACTCAGGTTCCGGCAACGCGGCTACTTCGCGCTGTTGGCCGTGCTGGGATTCAGCCTTGTCGTTGGCATCGCCAGCGATCCCAACGGCAACCGAGCTATCGGCACGCTGCTCCCCGTGACGGCCTTCGCGGCCCTCTTTCTTTACGAGAGTTGGCGCTGGCTGAACCAGGCGTATCCTCGCTACCAGCCGTTGTTCAGCGCGGCGTTGATAGCTGTCTTACTCTTCGTCACGTACTCGACCTTCGATAGCTACCTGGGCCCCGACCGGAGGTCGCAGGTTGGCTTCTTTCCCAACACATCGGTGGTAGGCCGCTACATGCATGACATCGCCGGCGAGAACGCCATCTATGTGGCGGCCGGCAACTGGCCTCGCGATACGCTTACGTACTTCAGTTATCAGGGCGAGGGCGATCCGTTCGCGCTGGAGTATCAGTACACAACGGACTACGACCAACTCTTGCGGTTCGAGCCGGGATCCAGCGAAGGAACCGCATTCATCATCCAGAGCGAGCCGAAGGAGGGCATTGAGGCGTTGGACGTCCTGCAAGAACGATTTCCCGCTGCCGAGCTTGATCATATCTGGAGACCTACCGACGATAGGCTGATCGCCAACGTGCTGTTCGTGCCCCCAGGCGGTGGGCCGGGCGCAGACTTCACCGCCTACGCCGAGCCGGGCGCCACCGAACGGGATCTCGTGCGACGCCAGGAGCTGCTGGACATCACCGGCGCGCTTGGTGAGTTCGAGCGCAGCACCGGCGGGTTTCCCAGCACAGGTGGCCTGATCGCGGTTGGCTGTGCCAACGGGGCGATCGGCGCGCTCTGTCAGTTCCAGGACGAGCTAGGCGCGGAGACGCTGGCCGATGCGCGGGCGAGGCCGTTTCGCTGGGGCTACTGGTACCAGTCTGACGGAGCGTCCTTCACCATCTTCGCGGCATTCGAACTGCCGATCTTGCAAGACGAGTCCTGCCGCACGACAGACCCGATTCTCATGGCGGAACCGCACGTCTTCTGCATGCACGGCTGACCTTCGGTCAGCTTGGCACTTGCTCCGCAACTGCTACGTGGCTGACATTATCGACGCCTCGGCGGCCTGCGCCGGCGCAAACCTAGGGCCCGAGGACACAGAGAAGGGAATCGAAGTCCTGAAGGAAATCAGGGCGCCCTAGGACACATTCCGGGAAGGCGCCGCTCTCGCGCTGCGCGTACAACTCGTACGTGCTTCCGTCCGACGCGTACCAGTAGCCGTTCAGAGAAGCATCGCCGAGCGGGTCTTGCGGTAGCGGCGGGTCCAGCACGTCCAGCAGCTCGCAGCCCACGTCGAACTCCGTGAAGACGCAGAGCGTCTGCAGCGTGTTCTCATTGCTCGGGAACTCACCGTTGTCATCGGCGTAGGTGTCGAGCGCGGCCTGCAGCGACTGGAGGTCCACGACGCGCGTGGCGTCGCGGTCCCGGCCGCCCGGCATCGGCGTCGGCGATTGCGTTGGCACGGTCGGCCCGACGGTTGGCGAAGGACCCGGCGTGAAGGTGGGGCCGAGCGTCGCGGTCGCCAGGCCCGGCTGCTGAGTATTCCCCTGCGCGAGCGAGTCGATGTCATCCCTGCCACACAGCTCGATGAAGATGATCACGAAGATGATGAGCGCCAGCGCGCCGATGGCGGCGACGGCCTTCGGATCGAGGCGTACAGAGTCACCGTCCACTGATTGGCCTCGTGTCTACTCCCAACGAGCGCATTGGCTCATGATAGGGCGACGCAGGCGCGTCGGGCAACCGGGTGAGCTACGCTCAGCTTGGAGAAGCTACGCTTCTGCTGGCTTAGCTACGCTCAGCTTGGAGAAGGCGCCCTGAAGAGGGCAGCGCTACGCTTCTCCGGCTGCCTGGTCTGACCGGCTGAGCTACGCTCAGCTTAGGAGAAGGGCTGAGCTGCGCTCAGCTTGGCAGGAGCTTCGCTTCTGCTTCGCGACCTTAGCATGGAGCAGCGCAAGCGCGTAGGGGCCGCTGGCGTGCGGGCCCAAATGGCTCTTGATCCTACGCAGGCCAGTGTGTAGTATCTGCGGGAACTGAACAGACGCGCAGGCGGCGCAGCAACGCCATGGGTTCCCAGGGCGAACAGGCGGGAGGCATGATGTGCCCAGAAGACTGCTCTCTGCATTTGTAGTAACGTTGGCGGCACTCGCAGCCGGACTCTTCCTCGCACCGCTGGTACGGGGACAGGAGGGCGACCCTACACCTCAGTTTATTGCCGCAGGCGCGGAATTTCACGGGCTCGTCACTATCGACGGTAGCCCAGCTCCTGACGGCACCGTCATCGAGGCACTAGTTGGTGAGACCGTCTGTGGGACAACCACAACGCTTGATGGAACCTACGCTATCGGCGTCAACGCCGGCTCCGGCCAAGGCAACCAATTCCAGGAAGGTTGCGGCAGCACAGACAACGGACGGGTCACGTTCCGAACTGGAGAGCACGTAGCAGCAGAAATAGGCTTCTTCGTTGGTCACGGGGCTCAGGAGCTAAACCTCTCGTTCGGTCAACGGATAATCCTGCCAGATACGGGTACAGGACAAAGCGCCCAAGAGCAGCCAACAGCGCTTCTGGCCTTAGCAACGCTATTTGCTCTAGGTGGTTGTTGTGCGCTTGCTCTGTTCCTAAGGCTAAGGAGGAGCGAACCTTGATTCACCGATCTCTTGTAGCACGAACGGCCGCGCTCGCGCTGCTGGCGGCAGTGCTGACAGCGGCATTCATCCAGAGCGCCCTAAACCCCGCAAGTGGCCAGACGATAGACCCACCGCCCCCAACGCCGCCCACGCGTCCCGTTACGGACGCAATTAGAGTGAGAACCATCTTTGTAGTCCCAGTGGGAATCGCCCCGCAAGAGCAAGCTTGTTTCGCTGATGCGGTGGTGGTGGTAGCTGATGGCCGTATCCAGGAGATTAGAGCAGAGGCCCCCAGATTTGACTCAGCAATAAGTGACAACTTGCCCGCTCTTACCGGCGAGACTGGAGCATTCATTGTTTCGGTCTCCGGTGAAGGCGCGGTTGAGCGTGGGCCTCGGGACTGCGTGGACGTGACCCGATGAGCAGGTACATCTGGGCAATCGTCACGATTCTAATTGTTCAAGCGGCCATGTTGCTGGGAAGCGACTCTGCCGCAGGTGACGCTCCACTTATGGATGTACCTTGGACTCAGGAAGACCCGAAGTTCGGGGTGACACAGAGCTACTGTCTTTACACAGGAGATGCTCGATTTCAGGCCGGCGCCAGAAAGGCCTTCAACGCCGTTGACGGTCACTTCAGTGGGATAGTCCAGCCGGTGCAATTTCAGGAAGTGACCCTGCCCCGGTTTTCCGGACTGCTTGCTTCTTGATGATCATGCCGCATGCACCGTCGTGGTGTACAGCCGTTCGTAGTCGACGGGG
>QIFC01000109.1 GCA_003228685.1 Chloroflexota bacterium | reverse complement strand
ATGAGCCCCAGACGCCAATCAGCAGATACATGGGGAGAACAGCCAACTCGTAGAAGAAGAACCAGAAGAAGAGGTCGAGCGAGGTAAACACGCCAAACACGCCCGCGACGAGCAGGAAGAGCAGGATGAAATAGTCCTTGTTGCGGCGGTCGATCTTCACGGAGATGAGTGTGGCCGCGAACGTCACAATGCCCGTCAGCAGCACCATGGGCGCGCCGATGCCATCGATGCCGAGGTGGAGCGTGATCCCTTCGTCGCCCAGGAAGCCCACGTTCTCGATCCATGTCCATTGCAACTCGAACTGGTAGGTTTCCGGCGTGGCAAGCTGGTACGCAAAGAAGGCGTATGCCGAGAGACCGAAGAGTGCGAAGCCAGTCCCGACGGAGATGACGCGCACAAGGTCTGCCCTCTTCGACGGCACGGCGAGGAGAAGGATCGCGACGAAGAGCGGCAGCGCGATGGTGGCTAGCAGTACGTATCCTGTTTGCATCAGCTCCCTAAGCCTTCAGCGAGAACGCGACTAGGGCGAGCGCCACAATACCGATGACCATCGCCAAGGCGTAGTTAGGCAACTTGCCGGTCTGCTGGAACTTCATCAGGTATGCCGCGAACCCTGTGGTGTATGCGGGCCCGTCGATTCCCGTGTCGTTGACCACGTTGCGGTCGAACCAGGCGATCACCCGCGCGCCTGCCAGCACCACGCGGTCGATAATGGCCTGATAGAGAGCATCTAAATAGTACGCGTTTACGAGAAGCGCGTGCACCGGCTGCAAGCGCGCCATGACGCTAGCCGGCAACTGGGGCCGGACAACCCAGGCGTACCAGCCGCCGCCGAGTCCGGCCGCGACGAGCGCGATCGATCCGAGAGTGACGGCGACGTTGAATTCGAAGGCGTGCGGACCGTAGAGGTAGATCACCTCGCCGATGCCGCCGGGGAAGCCCATCGCTCGGCCCACCTGATCGAACACCACGAAGCCGGTGACCAGTGTGAGCACCGCCAACAGCACGAGTGGCACTGCCATCGTCGGAGGACCCTCGTGCGCGTGCTCCTGCGCCTCTGGCTCCTTTGGCTCGCCGAGGAACGTCAGGACGAATACGCGCATCATGTACATCGCGGTGAGCGGCAGCGTCAACAGCACGAACGCGAACGCGATCTTATTCTCAAGCAACGCAACTAGGATCTCGTCCTTCGCCCAGAAACCGGCGAGGAATGGCAGCCCTGCCATGGAGAGCGCGCCAATAGCGAACGTGACGCCCGTGAGCGGCATCTTCGAAAAGAGGCCGCCCAACCCGCTCACGTCCTGCCGCTCCGTCGCGTGAATCACGGAGCCGGCGCCCAAGAAGAGCAGCGCCTTGAAGAACGCATGTGTAAACAGATAGAGCATCGCCGCGGCAGGCGAACCGACGCCCAACGCGACGAACATCAGCCCTAGACTGTTGAGCGTTGAGTAGGCGATGACGCGCTTGATATCGGTCATCACCAGGCCCATCGTCGCGGACATGATCGTGGTCACCAGGCCGATGGCCAGCACCAGCTCCGTGCCACCTGCCACCAGCTCGAACAGCGGCAGCAGACGCGCGACGAGGTAGACGCCTGCGACAACCATGGTGGCGGCGTGGATCAGCGCTGAAACGGGCGTCGGGCCCTCCATGGCGTCCGGCAGCCAGACGTGGAACGGGAACTGGGCGGACTTGCCCATCGCGCCCAGGAACAGCAGTACGACTGACGCCGTCAAGATCTCGCGTCCCACCTCGCCCGCCTCGGCCGCTGCAATCACACCCTGAATGTTCATCGTGCCGGTCTCGCGCCAGAGCAGGATGATCGCGATCAGCAATCCCACGTCGCCCAGGCGCGTCGTGATGAAGGCCTTCTTTGAGGCTTCCGCGGCGGAACGCAGATGACTATAGTGGCCGATCAGGAGGTACGAGCAGAGTCCGACAAGTTCCCAACTGAAATAGAGCAGCAGGAAGTTGTCGGCGAGTACGAGGGCCAGCATTGAGGCCACGAAGAGTGAGATGACCGCGTAATACCAGCCGTAACGCGCATCGCCCTTCATGTATCCAAGCGAGTAGACCTGCACCATGAAGGCAACGAAGCTCACGACGACGAGCATCACGATTGTGATCGCGTCGACGTGCACACCGAAGTTCAATTCGAGGTAGCCCGGCACTTCCATCCACTGGATGGAGTTCGTCACTCCGGCGAAGTCCTCGCCCTGCAGGGCCAGCGCGTCCGTGAAGTCGGCAACGATAAGAAGCGTCAGTACGAAGACGGAACCAATGGCCAAGACCGCCAGCCAGTCTCCCTTTCGCGGCAAGTACGGCCCGAATAGAGCCAGCACCACGAACGCGGCGGCTGGCAGCAGCGGCAGCACCCAGGCGTCGGTCATGCCCATGAGGCGCCATCTCCTACCATTTGAGAGCGTCCACCTCGTCGACGTTCGCGGTCCCGCGGTTGCGGAAGATGCGGAGGATGATGGCCAGCGCCAGTCCGACCTCGGCTGCGGCGATCGTAATGATGAAGATGGCGAATATGATGCCCGTAAAGGCCGCCGGCGACGCGTAGGCCGCAAACGCAACCATGTTGATGCTCGCGGCGTTCAGCATCAGCTCCACCGACATCAGGATCAGCACAGCGTTGCGGCGCGTCAGCACGCCGTAGACGCCGATCGAGAACAGGATTGCGCTGAGCACGAGGAAGTGCTCAAGAGGAATTTGCTGGCTGACAGCTTCCATCGCTATTCAGATTCCTCCACATCGTCATCTTCGTCGCGTGCCAAAACGATCGCGCCAACCAGCGCAATCAGGAGCACGAGTGACGCGATTTCGAACGGAACGGCCCACTGGCGGAAGAGGGCCTCACCCAGCTGCTCAAACGGAATGCGTGTGATCGTCCCGTCAGCGTCGCCGGGCCAGTCACTGGTCGCAACGGTAGTGACCAGCAGCCCCATCAGTAAGCTGGAAACTACGGCGGCCAACGGCCACTGAGCGCCAGTCATCGTCTCCGGCAAGTCCCCCACGCGCGTGAGCATCAACGCAAAGAGCATCAGCACGGTGACGGCACCTGCATAGATCAGAACCTGCACAAGCGCGAGGAACTCAGATGCGAGCAGAATGTAGACGCCAGCGACCGCGAGCAGAGCCAGGATCAGAAACAGCGCCGCGTACACGGTGTTGCGAGCCAGCACCACACCAAGGCCACCAGCGACTGCCAGCGCGGCGATGACGTAGAAGATGAGCTGGGCTACAGTCATGCCGCGGTCCTATCCTCTCCCGTCACTCTGCCACCCACGCGTCGATTTTGTCTTGCTTGTGCTGGGAGAGAAGCTGCTGAAGGTCGAGCACTAGATCGTTGCGGTCGAACTTCGACAACTCATGGCCGGCCCACGTGTTGTTCATCGCGATCGCCTCGAAGTTGCAAACCTCGACGCAGATGTTGCAACGCATGCAGCGTCCGTAGTCGATCCAGAACTCGTCGACGATCTTGCGCCGTGTGCTCTTCTCGTCCGCGTGCAGCGGATTGTCCTTCATCGTCACTGTCATGCACTCGACGGGGCAAGCGCGCTCGCAGGCATGACAGCCCGTGCAGAACGGCTCGTCGACTTCCTTGTCCCAGAGCAAGATCGGGAACGCGCGGTCGCGCTGAGGCACGTCGCGGTGCTTGGCCGGATACTCGATCGTGACGGGCGTGCGCAGCATCGTCGCGAAGGTGATGTACATGCTCTTGAAGATGCCGATCATCGATTTGCTCCAGTCATCCGGATCCCGTCGCGTCCACTGTTGCGGCCTGCGCCGAAGATCCGCCGCCGCGAGCGGGAACCATGCGCAACTCGCGAGGCTCCGTGTCGACGGCGCGATAGATGATGTACATGGCGAGCGCCAATCCGGCGCCTGAGGTCAGCAACAGGAAGCCGTCAGGCCAGCCGTAGACGAGCACCAGACCGTTGAGGAACACCTGCAGGAACGCCAACGGGATCAGCACCTTCCAGCAGTAGCTCATGAGCTGGTCGATGCGGAGCCGCACGAGCGCGAAGCGAACCCACATAAAGAACGCGATGAACAGAGAGGTCTTGACCAAGATCAGGAGGATCTGGAGCCAGAGGCCCGCCTCCGTGCCAAGCGGCCACTCCCAGCCGCCCAGGAACACGATCGAGCCGAGCAGGCTGTAAATCAGCAGGCTCGTGTACGAAGCGAGAAAGAACATTGACCAGCGAATGCCACTGTACTCGATGAATGGTCCGCCGACGACTTCTGACTCCGCCGTCGGGATGTCGAACGGCTGACGCTCCAACTCGGCCAGCGCGGCCACGATGAAGATGAAGAACCCCAGCGGCTGCCAGACAAACAACGGGATTCGGTTTTGAAACAGGACAATCTCGCTCAAGTTGAGCGACCCCGCGACCATCGCGACGGCTACCAGCGTCACGACCATTGGTACCTCGTAGCTGATGAGCTGCGCAGCCGCGCGCATGCCGCCGAGCAGTGCGTACTTGTTGTCGGACGCCCAGCCGGCCATCAGGAAGCCGACGAATGCGAGGCCCGTCACGGCGACCACGTAAAACAGCCCCAGGTCTAAGAAGGCGATCGCCCAATCGCGCGTGAACGGGATCGTCACGAGGGCAGCGAACGTCGGTACAAAGACAGCGAACGGCGCCAGTTCAAAGACCCAGCGATTCGCCGTTTTCGGACGCAGGTCCTCTTTGCCTATCAGCTTCAGCGCGTCTGCCGCGGTCTGCAGCAGGCCATATGGACCAACGCGCATCGGCCCGAGCCGCATCTGAATGCGCGCCGAGATCTTGCGCTCGAGCCAGATCAGCATGAGGGCGGAAACGGTCATCAGCGCGACGAGCGCGAGGACGCCGAGCAATGAGTCCAGCCAGATGTTCCCGACGTCATACGTTAGTGCCAGCATTAGCGGTCCACGCATCCAAGTACGATGTCGATTGAACCAAGGATTGCGACAGCGTCCGCGACGTAGCTGCCGACCGTCATGTCACGCAATGCGGATAAGTTGCAAAAAGAGGGAGAGCGCATCTTCAGCCGGTACGGCTTGTCGCCACCCTTCGACACGAGATAGACGCCATACTCGCCGCGCGCGCCTTCAACAGCCGTATAGACCTCGGCCTCCGGCCCGCGCAGGCGGCGCGGCATCTTCTCCGGCATGATCGGCCCGTCCGGCAACTGGTCGAGCGCCTGCTCGACGATGCATAGCGACTGCCTCGCCTCTTCCAGACGCACCAGAAAGCGGTCGAAGAGGTCGCCGTGAGAGCCCAGCGGAATATCATAGTCGAATCTGTCGTAGATCGAATACGGTTTGTCCTTGCGCAGATCCCAGTCGACGCCGGCAGCTCGAAGCAGCGGGCCGGAGAGCCCCCAGTTGATCGATTCTTCCGCGCTCATCGCGCCGATGCCTTTCGTGCGAACGGCGACGATTTCGTTCTGCGTCATCAGCAGATCGAGGTCCTTGAGACCCTGTCGCGTGTGGGGCAGCACATCCCGGACCATCTGAACGAAGTTGTCCGGCACATCCCAGGCGAGGCCGCCAGGCCGGAAATATGCGTACATCAAACGGTCACCCGTCACCTCTTCGAAAATGTCCTGGATGCGTTCGCGCTCGCGGAATCCGTACGTGAACGACGTGCCGAAGTAGCCGAGGTCGATGCCAAACGCGCCCAAGAACATCAGGTGGCTCGTGACACGATTCAGCTCGCAGAGGATGACGCGGATGTACTCGGAGCGCTCCGGCACCTCCAACTCAAGCAGCTCTTCGACGGCCATGCAGTAGGCCTGTTCGTTCATGAACTGAGCCAGGTAGTCCGTGCGGTCCTGAAAGCCGATGGCCGCGCGATAGTCCATGCTCTCGGAGAGCTTCTCCGCGCCACGGTGCATGTAGCCGATGTGCGGCTCGACGTCGACGACACGTTCGCCATCAATCGTCAGCACCATGCGGAACACGCCGTGTGTGCTGGGGTGCTGAGGCCCCATGTTGACGCCGATGTCGACCGTTTCTGGTTCTAGCTCGTGTTCCTGTACCATCTCTCAGCTCAGAATAGGATGTTGCAGTCTGCGAGCTTCCACTCGCCGTCTACCTTAATCAGCCTTGCGTACTCCGGGTCTTCGGAGTCGACCAGAGGAAACTCCTCGCCATCGACGCTACTCGTGCCTTGAGGTATCGCTCTTGCCATCGTCTCCGTCAGATCACGAATCTCGACGCCGGTGATGTCGAATTCGATATCGACATCAAGAGATCTATCAACGAAGTCGTCGATTGCTTCGGCAGCGCGAGCGTCGGCGTCTTCGCAGTCGGCGGTGAGCAGTCCGGCTAAGGCCTCAGCATCCTCGTTCGCGAAAGCCTGGAAGAAATCGCGAAAGACGTCCTTGATAGCTCCCTCGTCGCCTCCGGGGCCTCCGCCTCCGCAGGCGGCCAATACAAGCCCAAGAATCGCGACGCCGGCTACCCTCGCAAGCAAGCTCATCGGGTTTTGCTCCCGCCGAACCCCTCTTCAGGCAGCTCGTCGCCCTGCCACTCCTCGATCTCAGCGAGCGGATTGTCCTTCCGGAGAGGAAAGTGGTCCGTCATGTCTTCGGGCAGAAGCAGCGGGACAAGATGCGGATGGTCATCGAATGTGATGCCGAACATATCGCGCGCCTCGCGCTCGTGCCAGTTGGCGGCCTTCCACACAGACGCCACGGAGGCTACGTGGGCATCATCTCGCGCTACGTTGGTCTTGATCACCACGTCGTGCTTTTTCTCGAGCGACATGAGATGGTAGATAACTTCGAAGCCGTCTTCTTCCTGGTCAACGCCGGAGAGACAGCGCAGGAAGTTAAGAGCCAGGCGCGGGTCGTCCTTCGCAACGGACATCACCTTGAGAATGTCATCTCGCTCGACCTCGACGATGACGTCGGTCATGCCCTGATAAGCTTCGAGCTTGACGCCTGGAAGCGCTTCGGCGACCGCAGCGGCTAGCAGATCGGCGATGCCGCCGGCGGGCGGACGCGGCCTAGCGTCTTCTTCCTCTTCCGCTTTTTGCTCAGCCGCTGGGGGTTGTTCGACCTTCGAATCCTCCGGCTGTTCCGCCGCGGCCGGAGTCTCCTCCTCCTTCTGGTCCCCGGCGGACGCTCCGGCGTCCTTTTCTGAATCTTCGTCCGGCATTAGACCGTGGCGCGCTCCTCAGTGATCTTGTGCTGCAGGGCCATGAAGCCATCCATGAGCGCTTCCGGCCTGGGCGGGCAGCCGGGCACATAGATGTCGACGGGAATCAGCTTATCGACGCCTTGCATCACGCGGTCGTATCTGGTGTAGGGGCCGCCGTTCGTCGCGCATGCGCCCATGGAGATCACCCATTTGGGGTTCGGCATCTGCTCGTACAGCAGCTTGACGGCGGGGCCCATCTTCTTGGTAACGGTGCCCGCGA
>QIFC01000017.1 GCA_003228685.1 Chloroflexota bacterium | reverse complement strand
CCACCACCGCAGGCGGCGAGCCCGTGCCCATGAACCCGTCCGGCGCCAACAACCGGACCGTCATGGCCTACCGCGACGACAACATCGTCGATAACGACGTGTCCTTTACCGTGACCAACATCGTCGGGGATAGTGACACGCTCCTGGAGCCCGGCGAGCTCAAGGTCATCACGATCGATGCCAAGGCAGGAGGCGACATCACGCCCGACCCGACCATCGACCCGAACGAGCGGTTCACCATCGAGGTCCAGACGCCCGTCGGCGCCACCCTGGACATCACCCGCACCATGCCGGCTGAACTGCGCACCGTTATGCAGCTCCACTAGCCAGAACCCTCAGGCGCGCGCTCAGGACGGCGCGCCACCCTGCTGGTCAACGACGAATACGCGCTGGGCAATGCCCGGCGCGTATTTTCTTTACTCGACTGTCACGCTAACGTCGCCATGGCCCTGCACTGCGCGCGTCCTTCTCGGCTGGTGTCACTTCAACGACAAGCATGAGCCCTCGGCCCCCGTTCTCACTCGATATCTCTCCTCGCACTGCTGCCACAAGCCGCGAACGCCACGTAGGTATCATGATTAGCCCGTAATGCACTTGGACACGCCAGTCGCGGGCATCCCTGCATTTGATCCCCTAGCTGGAATGGCGAACACGCCTACGATAGCTTCGAGCGATGGCACATGCTGACCTCACTCGTTAGCACATGCTTCCTAACCGAAGGGAGGCAGTTCAGAAAAGTAGGGGGCGGAGCATGAAACAGATGCGAGGCAGGATGGCCTCAGTCAATCAGATACGCTGCGCGACCTGACAGCGCGGCGCAACCAAGCACAGCCAGAGGGGGAAACGTAGGACATGAAGAAGATTCAGAGGCTCCTCAACCGCACAGCTCACAACGAGCAAGGCATCACCGGCCTGGAAACGGCTCGCCTTCGTGGTCGTCGCCACCATCTTCGCCTTCGTCGTGCTGACGACTGGTGTCTTCAGCGCTGAGCGTGGCAAAGAAACGGTGTTCGCAGGTCTCGAAAAGGCCCGCGGCAGCATGGAGATTCGCGGCGGCATCGTCGTAACGGCCACCGGCACGACCCTGGCGGTCGAATCACTCCAGTTCGCCGTTGCCACCAGCGCCGGCGGCGAACCTGTACCGATCAATCCGTCCGGTACCAACAACAGAACTGTTCTCGCCTACCGCGACGACAACATCGTGGATAACGATGTAGGATTCACGGTGGTCGACATCGTTGGTGACAGTGATACGCTGCTGGAACCTGGCGAACTCAAGCTCATCACGATCGACGCCTCAACGGGAGGGGACATTTCGCCTGATCCGGCCTTGGACCCGAACGAGCGATTCACCATCGAGGTCCAGACGCCCGTCGGTGCCACCTTGGACATCACCCGTACGCTCCCGGCCGAACTCCGGACAGTCATGCAGCTTCATTAGCAAACCTTCAGCTGCCTATCTCGGATGAACGGCGGCCCGCTGCTAAGCTTGAGGCCCGCGCTGGAAGTTCCCCAGCGCGGGCCTCGCTTGATCTCCGCTATCCAGCCAACTCGCGTAGGAGTTGCGGCATCTCTTCTACGAACGTAGACCTCACGACGACCGCGTCGCAGCCCGCCTCACGCGCGGCCCGAAGCACAGCCGTCTCAGTGTGCCGCCCAAACGCCAGCACGGGCACATCACGCGCTTTCGCGTCCGTGGCCAGAGCTGCGGTGTCTATGCCGATCGCGTGCAAGTCGAGCACGAGCAGGCCCGGCGCACGCTCCAGCGCATCGCTCGCCTCGTCTGTCGTGTCGGCGGTCTTGATCTCGAAGCCGAGCGCCTGCGCCTGCTCGCGCACGCGCGACTGAAACATCAGATCAGGGATCACCACAAGTATCGTGGTGCGCTCGCTCATGCCGCTTTCGTCGCCTTGATCGAATACAGCAGCGGCACGCTGCCGTGGTTCTTGACCAACCGGCACGTGTACCTGTCGACATGCTCCATGAACGGCAGAAACTTCCAGTTCCCGAACGGAAATTCGTGGAAAAACTCTATCTGCAGCCCCGCGTCGATCAGCGCCGTCACGACCTCCGAGGTCGGGTGAGGGAAGTCGTAGGTCACCTTATTCTCGAACGTTGCGTCTAGGTCCGCGTACGTTCCGTCATCCTCAGACCGGATCGGCCCGAACTCGGGGAAGTATGGGTACCGGACCTTGAGGTCGGTGCCATCGGGGTCATCGTCGAAGATCATTGAGACGGGGTGGAACTCGACCACGTAGAACGTTCCACCCGGCTTTACAAAATGCGATGCCACCCCTGCCCAGCGCTCCAGGTCCGGCAGCCAGTTGAGCGCCCCGTACGACGTGAATACGATATCGAAGTCGCCATCAAGGCACGCAGGCAGATCGTAAATATCGGACACGACGAATCGGGCGTCGATTCCATGCTCCTCCGCCAGCTTCCGCGCGGCTTCGATTGCCGGTTCAGAGAAGTCCGCGCCGGTGACGCGGGCCCCCTCCATCGCCCATGACAGCGTGTCCAGGCCGAAGTGACACTGCAGATGCAAGAGCGACTTGCCCCGCACGTCGCCCACCTCCTCCAGCTCAACCGGCTTCAATCTCCCTCGCCCATGGCCGAAGTTCGCAACGTCGTACGTCGCGGACGCAACGTGAACCGGCACGGCCTCGTCCCAGTGTCTGCGGTTGGCTTCAACGCGCTCGTCCATGGTCCTTCAACTCTGACATAGCAACTCGCAAGCAGTCAAACACCGAGGACGCTCCGGCGTGGCCACTGGCCGCATCTCCGGCCATTCGATATGCTGCTGCGCCATGCCCTCACCTCTGCCGCCATCCATCGACCTTGATGCCCTGAAGTTCGATCCCACCTCGGGTACCGTGATCCGTGAGCCTCAAGGGAGCGGCTACGGCTACTGGGCTGGCGGGCACAAGGTCTTCTACGACACCGAGACTCGCCGGTTCGTGCTCTTCTACCGCCAACGTGCTCCCCTGGAAGCCGGCCGAGGCGCCGCGTGCGCCATCGCCGTGAGCGGCGACGGCGTCCACTTCGAGGACGTCTGGTCCGCGACCAAGGAGCAGTTCGCCGCGACATCGATCGAGGTTGGCCATTGCGTGAGAGACGAGCGCTCCGGCGAATGGCGTCTCTACGTTAGCTACGAAGCCGCCGGGTTCTGGCGCATCGACCTGATCCGCGCGAACGAGATTGAGACGCTTGACGTCCAATCGAGGCGGACAGTGCTCCAACCGCTTGATTACGGTCTCAGGTTCATCAAAGATCCCACCGTCTACCAGCGCGAGGGCGCGTACTGGGTCTACGCGCCCGGCATGGGGCGCACGCGGCCTACATTCGATGGCGACACCGTCAGCGCCGCCGGCTTCGAGGCCACGTTCCTGGCAAAGTCCGACGACGGTGTCTACTTTCCGGATATTCGCTACGTGTTCGAGGCGCCCAATACAGATACCTGGGATGGCCGGCGAGCGCGGATCAACTCGCTAGTCGAACTCGACGGCGGCTTCCTGACGCTCTACGACGGCGGCAGGACCAGCTACGACACCTACGAAGAGTGGTGCGGCATCGCCTGGTCACCGGACGGTTACTCATTCGAGCGCGTTCCTCTTGAGGAACCGTGGGTTCGTTCCCCATATGGCTGCGTTCGCTACGTGTACGGACTGCGTGTTGAGGACGAGATCTTCTTCTACTATGAGTACACGCGCGAAGACCTCTCTCACGACCTGCGAGTCTCGCGGGTTCGCGTCTAGGCGCCATGAGCAGGTATGGCGCCTGGACGACGCGATTCGGCCTCCCGGCCTTCGAGTATGCGGCCGACCAAGATGCAGTTGAGGCGGCTGAGTGGGATCCAATAGTCGGACCTCCCACGAACAAGCACTGGGTCATGCTCGGCAACGAGGCGATCCAGATGCATGCCGCCAATGACGGCACTGTTGCCCTCTGGGACGAGCGTCATGGACAGCGCTGGCTCACCGCACCTGAGCCGGGTACCGGCGTATCCCTGATCGAGACCGCGGCCGGCGACTCCTGGGGAAGTGCTTGGCGCCACCGCCCGCCTGGCGATCCACCGGCTCGCACGTTCGGCCCTACCTGGTTCGAGGTCACCTCGGCCCACAACGGCATCTCATTAAGCCGCCTGGTTCTCTGTCCTGAAACGAACGAACCGTGGCTGCTCGTTCGCGTCGTGCTCAGGAACGATGCATCAGTTCAGCAGGCTCTCAAACATATCGAGCGCTGGACGCTCGCTCCTCGCTTCGTCAGTCTGACCCTCCAGCCAGACCAGCGCGCGCCGGACGCCAGGGCGGCCATCTCCTACCGCGTCGAACCGCGCCCACGAGGCCTCGTCGCCATCGAGGGGCGCACGGCCGCCGGCGATGCACTCGCCGCAGGCCCGATGCCGCAGGTCTTCGGGCCTGCCATCGACCTCCTACTCGAGGCCCTCGGCGACACGGAAGTAACGCCACGGTCCGACAGAGCCGCCCACCCGACACTAGAACTCGAGACTGAGCTGGTACTCGACCCGGGCCAGGAGCGCGTCCTCTGGTTCCGGTTCGGCGCGAACGAGAGCGCGCCCGATTCGCCGCCCGATTCCATCCTCCAATCGAGCCTCGATTCGCTTGCGAAGCGGCTTCCAAAGGCCAGCGCCGTCGAGGCCGAGGAGGCGGCCATGGAGGTCCCCTGGCACGCCGCCCTATTAACCGGTGGCGCCAGCCGTGACGAATTCCTGGGAGATCACACCCTCAATCAGGCCTCGGCCTATTCGTTCAGCATGGGCTTCAATGGCGCCGCTCGCGATCCGCTCCAACACGCGCTTCCGCTGGTTTACATCGACCCCAACCTCGCGCTCTCGGTCCTGCGCAACACCTGCTCCTGGTCTCAGCCCAACGGCGACCTCCCCTACGCGCTGGACGGCGCCAAGCGGCCTTGGACCCAGGTCTTCCAGCCCTCAGACCAGAATCTCTGGGCGCTCTGGCTAGCCGCCGAGTACGCCGCAGCCACGGGAGACCTAGAGAGTCTCGCCCAGCCACTGGCGTACCACCCGCACTGGAACGCGGAGCCCGCGTCATTAATGCAGCATCTCCAGCGGCAGTTCGAATTCTTTGCGAACGGCGTCGGGCGAGGCGAGCACGGCCACGTCATGATGCGCAACGCTGACTGGAACGACACCGCGATCGAACTCTCCGGGGTCGACCGTGCCGTCATGATCGAGCACGGTGAGTCGGTCCTCAACTCCGCGTTCGCCGGCTGGGTCCTGCCGGTCTACGCCGGCCTCTGCGATCGCCTTGGCGACACAGCTACCGGAGAACAAGCGCGCTCGCTAGCCGGTGATCTGGTCGACGCTGTTGCGGGTGAGTGGAACGGCCGCTGGTTCCGCCGGGCCTACGCGCCCGGCAAGGGCGCCCTGGGCGACGACGACTGCTGGCTGGAAGTGCAGCCGTGGGCCATCCTCTGTGGCGCAGCCGATGAGCAGCAGTCGATCGCGCTCCTGCAAACGATAGACGAAATCCTCCGAACCGACTCTCCGTTGGGCGCTCGGCTCAGATGGCCACTGCCTGAACGGGGCGATATGACCGGCCAGCCCGGCCAGGGCCTATCGAGCGGCATCTGGTTCTCGATCAACATGACCCTCATCTGGGCAGCCGCCCGCTACTTGCCTCGCCTCGCCCTCGACGAGTGGCGGCGCATGACGCTCAGCGCCCACACCGCGGCCTACCCAGACATCTGGGAGGGGACGCTCTCCGGCCCCGACGCCTACAACTCGCCGGAGTCGTCCCGGCCAGGCCGCACTTGGGGCACTCGCCTGCTTGCGATGCAACAGTTTCCGGTCAACAACCTGCACAGCCACTCCCAGCCGCTGCTCTCCTACCTTCGGCTCCTGGGAGTCGAGCCCGACGCGGGGGGCGCCCTGCGCGTCGGCGGCGGCGCGTCCTTCGAGAGTCCTTCGTTCCGCATCGATGAGGACGGCCACGGCGCGCTCGAGACTAAGGGAAACGTCGAGATCATCAGCCAGCATGGCGTGGTCGCTGGCAGAGGGAAACTCGAATGGTAGCCGCGCGTGTCCGCTGGACGGTCGAAAAGGCTCAGTCTTGGTACGCCAAGCAACCGTGGCTGGTCGGCTGCAACTTCATCCCGAGCACGGCGGTCAATCAGCTCGAAATGTGGCAAGCTGAGACCTTCGACCCGAACACGATCGAACGAGAGCTACGCTGGGCCGCTGAAATCGGCTTCAACACAGCTCGCATCTTCCTCCATAACCTGCTCTGGCAGCAGGATGAACACGGCTTCGCCGAGCGCATCGAGCGCTTTCTCACCATCGCGGAGCGCTCCGGCATCCGGCCCATGTTCGTTCTCTTTGACGGCGTCTGGGACCCGCACCCCAAGCTCGGCCCGCAACAACCAGCGCGAGACAGAGTGCACAACTCCGGTTGGGTTCAGAGCCCCGGCGTTGAAATTCTGTCAGACCCGGCTCGCCACGACGAACTACAGGCCTACGTTCAAGGCGTCATCCAGCGATTCAACGACGACGCTCGCGTGCTCGCCTGGGATCTCTTCAACGAGCCCGACAGTCCGAACCCCGCCTACGGCCAGCACGAGTCACCAGACAAACCAAAGCTTGCGACGGCGCTGCTCGGCAGGGCCTTCCGCTGGGCTCGCGAAGCGCAGCCCCGCCAGCCGCTCACGGCAGGCCTGTGGCGCGGACCGTGGACTGCCGGCGATTCGTCATCGGAGATCAACACGCTCATGCTCGCCGAGTCGGACGTCATCTCATTCCACAGCTACGCACCGCCCGACAAGGTGCGCACACTGATCGACAAGCTCGGCAAAGAGGGCCGTCCGTTACTGATTACCGAGTACCTGGCGAGAACCGTCGGCAGCACATTCCAAGCGCTGCTTCCGCTGTTTAAAGAACGCAACATTGGCGCCTACAACTGGGGCTTCGTCTCAGGAAAGACGCAGACCATCTACCCCTGGGACTCCTGGACGAAGACTTATGCCGAAGAGCCCGACCCCTGGTTCCACGATGTCCTGCGCCCTGACGGCACACCCTATGACGATGAAGAAACGCGGCTCATCCAAGAGCTGACCCGGCGAAGCTAAGCAGGACGGCAGCGCGGCCAGACAGCAAGAAGCACGGCCCGTGGCAGGTTTGCCCTTTGGGCCTTGCGGCCCACCCCGCGGGGGCAACCTTGCTTGTAAGCCGTGCTCCTTGCGCCTTAGCAAATGCGAGTCTAGCGGAGACTAGCCGCCTTTGCCATACCCAAAGTTGCCCATAAAGTGTCACGCGAAAAGAGATGCTGCCTCGCCCATGCCGCGCTAGAGGATGGCCGCAGCGTCGATCGTGTCTACAGAGTCGCTACCGCTCGCCTCTCCCACCACCGGACATGACGGCGGACCATGACGGCGCGCTTGCGATCAAGATCGCTTCCGGTACACGCCGAACGCGACGCCGGGCTTGAGGTAGCCGGTGTCGCAGCAGAGGCTGTCGATCTCGAACAGCAATTCGCCGCTCGCAATGCCGCGGGCGATCTTGCCTCTCCCTGCCACGACGTCGAGTGCTGTGTCGAGCACTCGGCGAACCGCGCGAGAGAGTCTGTTTCCTCTCCTCTGAGCGCCGCCTCTCATGATCGTCAACCCAACGAGGCTGTTTGCGGTTCGGACCGACTCTTCCTCCAGATAGCTGCCGAACACTTCTAAGATATCGCCAGACCGCACGCTCTCAAATGGGCTGCCTGTCCAGTTCGAACGGTCTGGCCAGTTGATGCGCTCCGGTACCGTTCGCTGGTCACCGGTCGCGGTCATCAGCAGCTCGAAGAGGCGCTTCTTTTTCTCCTCAAACTGTAAGTACGACTCGCTGACCACGTCGTACATGAAGAACCGTCCGGCCGGCGTCAGGCTCCGATTCACCTGGTATGCAAGGTGCTCCAAATTCACGATGTGGTGAATGCAGGCTTGAGCTACTACTAGGTCGTAGCCATCAGCATGCAGCTCGACGAAATTGAGATCTTCCTGGCGCGTCTCCACGCGCGGCTTGAGTTCTGTGGGAAGCTTCTCCACGAGGCGGCGTAAGGTGTCCTCGGCGATGTCGTACACCGTGAGCTGCAGGTTGGGATTCCGCTGAAGGAGGTGCGCCTCCAGCTTGCCAGGCCCGGCGCCTAAGATGCATCCCTGGCGGGCGTCCCCGTGGTCGCTGATCGTCTCATACCACTCCCGTTCAGGCTGGCCGGACAGCCGTTCATTCTGGTAGCGCTGTACGCTTGGCTCGGCGTCCATCGCCAGGAGACACGAGTCCTGCTTGTTCCAGAACTCGGCTTCGGCCTGTAGGTCGCGTTCGTACGCCTCGTCACGCTGTCTATGGAAGATGTCTGTTAACGGCAAGGAGAGCCGCCTACGCTGCGCTCGGCCTGGTGATCTTACCGCTGGTGGATGTCTGTGCCATTAGTAACTCCATGTTGACTGATCAATTCACGGCTGACGACTGCTCGACTGAGGCATTGTAGGAACGCTCCTGGCGGCTGTCAACCGCCATGTTGGGTTGCAGCTAGAATGTCCTGTCTAGGTTGCGGGAAGAGTGTCCTCTTGTGGCAGGGTGCTTCTGAAAGGAGGCGCCTGTGC
>QIFC01000046.1 GCA_003228685.1 Chloroflexota bacterium | reverse complement strand
CAGGGTTACATCGACCTCAGGCCGCGTATTGTCTGCCCTTGCGGTCGCATCGGTCTTGAGCATGTCCAGATCTTCTTCTGATGCGATTGCGGCGCGCTCTGAGGCCCTCGCTCCGCGTTCACCTACACGCACGCTGCGGAACCCGAAGTACAGGCTCACTGCCAGGGTGAGCGCCACAAGTACTAACGTGGCTATCGCCATGCCAACTTCCACGGCACTGCTCATAGAGGCGGGCTAGCGAGAGGCTGACGCTCGATTATCACCAGCCCTGCCATCTTTGCATAGTTCGGCGACGACAAACTCTCCTCCGGAGAACGTTCTGTAGAGGCCGCTGTATCCGAGCAGTCTCAACAGAAGGCGGTCGGTGAATGTCTGCAGCAAGAAGAACTCAGTTGTCTGATCTGGCCCGCTTTTCTGAAACCGACCCTCATGGATGAGCTTGTTGCGGGTCCGCCCTACAAGGTCAACGTCTTCTCTTAGTGATGGCTGCTCAGCAGGAACACCCACCTCTGACGCGATCCGGAGCAACCTCTCCTTGAACGGCGTTCTGTTGAGACTACTACGTGCGACTTGCGCCATCTGAGCGATACTCGGCTCGTCTGCGTACGCTTTGGACAGACTAGACTCCAACTCTTTAGCCCAAACCCGTGCCCCTTGGTCGAATTTATTCTGAGCCATTCGACGGGTCTCGCCTACCAAACCAGCATGGATTGCCGTGATGATCTCCAAGACTATTACGTACTGGATACCGCGAGCTTCTAAAAAGGTGTTCCGATCGTTATTGGCCAAGGCCATCATGTGCGTGATTGCTCTGAGACGGTACTTGTCCGCCATGTCCACATACTGCTGCCATACCTCCTCTACGAAGGCTGGAACCGATCCCGGTCGATTCCGTGGGTATCGGATGTCTCATAGAGTACGGCCTTGTGACCGCTGATCTCAGAAGCGTTCGGATCTTCCGCTTGCCTTTGTACTCCTCACGCCATATCCAGTTCACTACTGTTCCTTGAGCAATAGAGAGCACAGAGCAAAATCGCTGGAATTCCTCTTCTGGCACTGACGTGGAGGCGATTGTCGTTACAGCTATCGACCGCTGCGCCCGCAGGACCTTCTCGATTCTCGAATAGTCGCCAATGGGTCTTACCACTATCGGTTCCAATTCTGCAATACGGAATTCCATTTTTCCAAGCGTGCCGTACCTTCGAGATCCTCCGGCGTTCGGCGCAAACCTAAGAGGTAACTATACCCTCAAGGCACGTACCCTGACGGCTTGGCCAGTGGTGGTATACTCAATGCATGGGGAAAAAGAGGCGCCCGCGCCCGTCCTACGAAGAGGGCGAGTTACGTGACCCAGGCATCAAGAAGATGCAGAAGGAGACTCGTCTGACTCGAAAAGGTTTCCTTGCTTTGCTGCGGAGGGCGGTTCCCCGGCGTCAGGCTTCCTAATAATCAATGGCGGATCGCCTTCTTGCTCTGTTCTCTTGAGCATTTCAGCATCGTAGGTTTCTAATATCGGCACTGCGTAGCGAAGGGCCGTCGCGATATGGACGGCGTCCAGAGGTTTCATGCCCTTGTATGCGCGTACCAACCTACGCGCCTCGCGGGCAATTTCCACTTCCAGTGCTACTCGAACAACGTAGCTTCGCCCAAAGAATTCGCGGATCATTGATTCTGAGTCATCGCCTGGCCCAAGCTCGTTGTCGATCTTTGCTACTTCTGCCTCGGCAAGCATGGACACCATGATTTCTAGCTCGCCGCGTCTGGCCTGAGCGATTATCTCAGGACAATCAGGGTTGGCCTCAGCTTTCCCCGCCAAATAGTAGATAATGGTGCATGAGTCCCAAAGCCGCCTCGGTGGTGGCATACTACTCCCTCATCGCTCGCAGATACTCCGCTGGTTCTCTGTCCCCAATGATGTCAGGAATGCTCCCGAACGAAGCTTCGGGCAGGCTGGGATCAGGCGAGCCATCCACTAGGGAACTGACTTTAGTCAGCGATCTAGGCATCCCGTTGCTGTAGTAGTTGATCTGCCCCTGAACCGAAACTCGATGTTGCAGGAGTTCCTTCACTTGGTCGGTCATATTCTTGGGAAGCGAGCACCTGATGGGCAGGCCAGTGACGCGGTCCCAAATGTGGAAGCTCTTGGCGTGGAAATTGACTGCGTCTAGTATGCCTTCCATCGAGCCAAGCACAGAGTACGTGCCTCGTTCTATGCGTTCGACTCGTTCGCCGACACGCTGATCTACAGTGACCTCTAGTCCGTCGGATGTGAATACGACTCGGCTAGCCCTATCTCTTTTGTAAGTGAAGATGCCCTTCATGCCCTTGAGATGATCAAGGGCATCTGCGGTGAAGCTGGGGGGCGGGTCAATCTGGCGACCTGCCATTACGGTTTCTAGGCCAGAGCCGAAAGCGTCAATTGTCTCACTTCCATCGAGTACTGGCTTGATCGTGATCGTCGGCGTTGAAGACTGAAGCTTTGTCACGATCCAGCGCCGCTTTTTCTCCTGCGTGACAGCATAATCAACGTCCTGGACGATGCGCTTTACGTTCGTAATCGTCCTAAGTAGCAGGCTAAGAGAGATTGTCTCAGCTTCGGGGTAGATGGCGAAGGTCAGGTCGTCGGCCATTGGTCGTCAGTCCCTTCCGCCTACGCGTTAGACACGCTGCGGCGTAGGCTGTAGAATGTCAATAGGACTGACCCTATAGTCTTCGACCTGACGCTATCCGTGTAGAGGCGGATGGCGTTGGTGTTTATCGGCCCACTGGAGAATAGGTTCCGTAACGTCCGGCCCTCACCTGCCTAACTCTGTCGCCTACCGATTGGAACATCGGCTGAGTGTCGTCTCTGTGATTGTAGCGAAACGCGTACTCGTTTACATAAGCTTGTAGGTGCTTGGCGCTCACCGAGTGATAAACGCCCGCGATCCCGCGCTTCAGGATCGACCAGAACCCCTCAATCGTGTTTGTGTGGATGTTGCCAACCACGTACACCTTCTCCTTGTGGGCGATCCGCCGATGCGTGAAGCCCTTCTCCGTCAGCACGTTATACGTGCTGTATTCGTCGGTGTAGATCAACGACTTCGGCATCACTTTAGCCTCGATGATGGGCATGACGGTCTTTCGCTTCACATCCTTGGTGACTAAAGCTGCAACCTTACCACCACGCTCTACGATGCCGAACACGGGCGTCTTGTTGGAATCCTTGCTAGGTCGTCCCATCTTTCGGCTCTTGCCGCCGACGTAGGTTTCGTCCATTTCGACAGGGCCGGTGAGCTTGTCAACCTCTTCACCGAGCAGCGACCTGATCTGCTTGAACATGCGCCACGCGGTCTTGTAGGTGACGCCAAGCTCACGCTCTAGCTGCTTGGCGCTGATGCCGCAGCGAGTCGAGGCGATGAGATACATCGCGTAGAACCACGACTTGAGGGGCGTCCGCGACTTCTCGAAGATCGTACCGGCGAGCGGGTAGACATGCGTTCCGCAGTAGTCGCAGGAGAACGCCTTGCGCTTCGCGAGGCGATGGTGCGGGCGCACTTCCTCGCACGTCCGGCACTGGATACCGTCAGGGTAGAGCAGGTCGCGTACTAAAGTCAGGCACGAGTCATCGTCGGGAAAGTCTCGGTTGAAGTCGTGAATCGTGTAGCGTTCCATCGCTGCCACCCCTTTCGTGACTTCATCTTACCTGAATCGATACGTGCTGTCAAGGGATAGTTACCACCTAAGATTGGTCAGGCCATAGCGAAATCTGGTGGCGGCTACGTCCTCTTCACCGACAACCACTTCCGTCACGCCGTATTCGAAGACCAATCCAGGGTCGCCAAAGAGCTGGGCCTGCCTCCTGATTGTTGCATAGCACTTCGCAAGAAACGGTCTGCCTTCCTTCGTGACCCCGGATACGGTTGGCTCTTGGGCCATCTCGTATCCTTGAGCGATCTCTTGCATGGTGTCAGAGTCCCCTATGGTCTCCACTTTCATAACAATGTTGCCGTCGTTCATCTGCACACAATCGAACGTGCCTTGCAGTAGTGCGGACTTTCCGGGAACCGTACATGATCCTGTGAATCGCCTAGCGATTCCGCCATATATGTCATACCAACGTTGCATGGCCGCTTCACCTCCTTCGCCATAGCCATCATACAGCGCCACCTGCCCCTCCGCGCTCTCCTTGATCAGCGCTAGCTTGGCCAAGGAGGCATGCCTGAACCCGTGCCACATCTCCCTCCGCGCTCTCTCTGATCGGCGCTAGCCTAGGTGCGTACAGTGAAGCTCTGCCCGCAGGTACCGGTCGCGGGATCGCAGCGAGACATAACGGCCCATGAATTAGCTACACAGCCGAACATAAGAACACGAAAGCAGGCCATATTGCAGAACGAATTCCATGCTGGGAGTGGCGCTGATGAGAACCGGAAGAGGCGAAGCTTCTTCTAAGCTGAGCGCAGCTCAGTCGCCCGCCGCTCCCTCTCCCTCTGGGAGTGTACAGGGAGAGAGCCTGCCCGTAGGGGGCAGGGGGCGGGCGCGAGGGTCAGCCATGTTACACTGCGCCTTACCCACAAGTGGAGGAGGCACCATGAGCATCGAGATCCGGCCAATCGTGCCGGAAGAGTTCGACACCTTCGTCACGGCGACATACATTGGCTTCGGCTCGCCCGCAACGGAACCCAACGAGACCGCGAACACGAAGGCGCTCTGCGAGTACGACCGCACGCTCGCCGGCTTCGACGGCGAGGAGGTCGTCAGCACCACGGGCATCTTCTCGTTTGAAATGACGGTGCCCGGCGGCGGCTCGCTCCCGACCGCCGGCGTCACCTGGGTCTCCGTCAAGCCGACGCACCGCCGTCGCGGCCTGCTGACGAACATGATGCGCCAGCAGCTCAGCGACGTCCGCGACCGCAACGAACCGATCGCCGCGCTCTGGGCGTCCGAAAGCGTGATCTACGGCCGCTTCGGATACGGCCTCGCCGCGCAGTGCCACGGGCTCAAGATCGACCGCTTGCGCGCGACGCTCGCGCACGAGCCGCCAGCGAACGGCCGGACGCGCCTGATCTCGCGCGACGAGGCGCTCGCGGTCTTTCCCAAGGTCTACGACAACGTGCGGGCGGAACAGCCTGGCATGTACACCCGCAGCGAGACCTGGTGGCAGAATCACACGATCCCGGAGAAGGAGGGGAGGGGTGGCAGGTTCGGCGGCCGGTTCTACGTCACCTACGAAGAGGACGGCGAACCGCTTGGCTATGCCCGCTACCGCACGCGTGAGGACGACGAGAATTACGCTCCCGCCGGCGTACTCGGCGTCCAGGAATTGATGTCGGCGACGGACAGCGCGTACGCGGGCCTCTGGCACTACCTCTTCGGCGTCGACCTGATCGGTACGATCCAGGCGCGCCTGCGCCGTGTTGACGAGCCCCTCTACTGGATGCTCGCCGACCCGCGCCGGCTCGTGCGCACGCCCAACGACTCGCTCTGGGTGCGTGTCGTCGACGTGCCCGCCGCGCTGGAGGCGCGACGCTACGCCGGCGACGTCAGCCTCGTCATTGACGTGCGCGACCCGTTCTGCGACTGGACGGAGGGGCGCTACCAACTCGATGGCGGTCCGGACGGCGCGACTTGCAAGCGCACCGACGCCAGCGCCGATATCACCGTGAACGCGGCGGACCTAGGGGCCGCGTACATGGGCGGGACGCAGTTCTCGCTGCTCGCGCGGGCGGGCCGGGTGGACGGCGACGCGGACGTGCTCCGCCGCGCCGACGCCGCGTTCGGGTGGACACCGTTGCCCTGGACACCAGAGGTGTTCTAGCCCCGCGTCAGCGGCCTGATGCTGCCTGAGGTCTTCTAACTCCGCGCCAGCGGCCTGATGCTGCCGGAGGTGTTCTAGCCCCGCGCCAGCGGCCTGATGCTGCCGGAGGTGTTCTAGCCCCGCGCCAGCGGCCTGATGCTGCCTGAGGTCTTCTAGCTCCGCAGGCGCTCCTTCGAGCGCACCGAGCGCTCCTTCGAGCGCACCGGCGCGCTCCTTTGAGCGCCCGTGATCAGCGAATCGAGCAGCCGTCGCGACGAAGCGGCGATCTCCTCGACCGCGCCGTCGAACGCCACTTCGTTCGCCTGTGAGGGCTTGCGATAGCCGCTCACCTTGCGCACGAACTGGAGCGCTGCCGCCGCGATCTCTTCGTCGGTGAACTCGGTGCCACGGAGCGTCTTGATACTGCGACACATGGCGCTTAGGGTAGCAGAGGGGAACGCGGCGCATCAGCCGCGGCCCTGGCGCGCAGTTCCGCCAAGGCGACGTCCTCGGTCGCGTAATCCAGCAGCCTATCGACGTTCTCAGGTCTGTGCTCCCGCTCCCAGGCGATCGTGCGCCTGAGCGCCTCCATTCGCGGTACGGGCTCCTGGTAGCCCAGCTCCACGCGGATGAGCGTGGAGTCCGCGACGAGATGCTGGTTGTAGTTGCCCTTGAGCGGGCTGAGCTTCGGCGGCAGTGTGTTGTCCGGCGCGACGACGACGCTCCCTCCCCAGCGGGCCTCATGGCCGACGAGGCGCACCCACTCGGCGTATGTCAACGCCTCCGTGTCGCCGACGTTATAGATGCGGTTCGTGGCGCGTTCGTCGGTCACGGCGAGTGCGATCGCCGCCGCCACGTTCTCCACGTATGCGCGAGTCCAGCGCCAGGCTGCCATGCGCTGCTCGATGAGGATCGCGGGGCGCCTGTCATCGATGCGCTTCAGTTCCAGCAGCAGCCGGTGTTGGTAGTCGCCCTCGCCGTAGACCATGGGCAGGCGGAGGATGGTGGCAGGCAGGATGGTGCTGCCGAGGGCCGCCCGCTCGACGAGGATCTTGTCGTAGCTATCCAGGCCGCGTCCCTCTCCGAGATACGGGTAGAGCTTCTCACGCAGCGGGGCCGTTTCCGTGAGCGGCACACGTTCCAGTACGCCCGGCTCGCTCTCATGGAAGCGGCCGTACGCGCGATACACGTCCTGGCTGCTGATGACGACGAGCCGACGGGCGACGCCCCTGAACGCGGTCACCGTGGCGAGCGCGTCCTGTTGGGTGAACGCCGCCATGTCCAGCACCACGTCCGGCTGGAGCTGCTTGAATTCGTCGTGGTGTTCGGCGAACTGGAGCCGGTCGCCGTGGATGTGCGCGACGCGCCTAGGCAGCTCCGACTCGGTCTGTCCGCGATGGAAGACCGTCACATCGTGGCCTGCCTCGGTCAGCTGTCGCGCGACCGGAGGGCCGATGAACCGTGTGCCACCGATGATCATCACGCGCACTGTTGTTGGCTCCTCCGCTGGCCAGGGGTTCTATAAGATCGCCAACCTCATGATATCGACCATAACGGTGAGCGACAATTGTTATTCACTTGCTCCCTGGCTCGACCCTGGATATAGTCGGCGTGACGCACTTTTATGACCGCTGAAGGGCTCGGGAACGCGCTCGCCGAGGCGAGGAATGCTCGCGGACTCACGCTCCGCGATATAGAGCGCGACACCCGAATTTCCACCAAGTACCTGAAGGCGCTGGAAGAGGGCCGGCTAGAGGTTCTGCCAGCGCCCGTCTATGCGCGCGCGTTCATGCGCACCTATGCTCAGTACCTGGGCCTGGATGCCTCTCAGCTCGTCCAGCAACTACCCGGCGCGAAGCCGGAGCCGGAGCTGCCGCCTCTGCCGGACGTACATCGAGAATCGGCCACGCCGCTTGTGTCCGCGAGCTGGATCTTCGCGGGCGTGGTGGTCGTGCTATTGCTGG
>QIFC01000011.1 GCA_003228685.1 Chloroflexota bacterium | reverse complement strand
CCCCGTCGACTACGAACGGCTGTACACCACGACGGTGCATGCGGCATGATCATCAAGAAGCAAGCAGTCCGGAAAACCGGGGCAGGGTCAGGACGTGGACGACATCGACAATGCGCGCCTGATTAGGGGCGGCTCCGGCCTCGCTGTCCATTCGGATGAGTATAAGATCACTGATCTCGACGAGTCGGAGTTCGAACTACTACTCACAGACTTCGATAGCGATCCTGACTTCCAACCTTTACAGTTGGGGCTAATGAGTGACACGGATGCGATAGGTCGGCTGGAAGGACGGTGCTGAGATAGCGCTACCGCTTACGTTACCGCCACTTGTTCCTGTCCTAGTTCTTGTCTTGTCGCAGGAGGAACCGTACATGCCTTACACCCGATGGCTGCGCTCGACACACGACCTTATAAGCCGCTACAGCAGCGTGTACGGTCCTTCATACTATGAGGCTACCGAGGCTGCTGACCTCGTTGTTAAGACTAGTTCGCCCCTCGCTTCGGGTGTTTTTTGGGAAACCCTCTCCCCAGGAGACAACGAAGAGAGCAAGAGCCTCGTTGCAGACATACGTACCGCTCTGGCGCGTCACTTTGAGACTAGTACTTCAGAGCTTCTCAAGGCGTCAAGTGAACTCGCAGAATTGGCGGGCACAGAGCCATCCAGCGCTGATGTGTTGGCAACACAGACCGTCAACTCCATAATCATGGCGTACACAGAAGTCCGAGCACAGCGACCCGCACGCCCTAGGCAATTCCTTCGGCGAAGAGAGAGCGAATAGCAGCTCTGGCAGTCTGTCCCCTTCTCCATCTTACTTGGGGTAACGTTGCTGCTTTGCACTTTGGATGCGGGGCCTGCGTAAGTGCCCACCTTTGCGAGACAGTCTGGCCCCCACAGAGAAGGTTACTAAGCCGCCGCCAGCCCACGCTGGTACTGTAAGATGCTTGCGCTGGGGCTCACTAGAAATCCACTCCCAGGCGATTCATAAGAGCGCCGAGGCGCTCGCATAGGAGAAGGAGCGACCAACATGAAGCTCGGCGTTATCTTCCCGCAGACGGAGATCGGTAGCGATCCGGCAGCGATCAAGGACTACGCGCAGGCCGCGGAGCAACTCGGCTACGACCACGTGTTGGTCTACGACCACGTGCTGGGCGCGCATGAGGACCGATTCAAGGACCTGGGCTTCCGGCCGCCATACAATTTCAAAACCCCGTTTCACGAGCCGTTCGTCCTCTTTGGATTCCTCGCCGCGGCCACAGGGAAGCTCGAGTTGGTCACAGGCATCCTGATCCTGCCTCAGCGCCAGACCGCGCTCGTCGCCAAGCAGGCGGCGGCTATCGACGTGCTGAGCGGCGGCAGGTTGCGCCTAGGCGTCGGCATCGGCTGGAACAGCACCGAGTACGAGACGCTGGGTGAGAACTTCCGAAATCGAGGCAGGCGCGTCGAAGAGCAGATCGATCTGCTGCGCCAGCTTTGGACAAACGAGCTGGTCGACTTCGAGGGCAAGTACCACACAGCATCGCAGGTGGGCATCAATCCCCTACCCGTCCAGCGGCCGATCCCGATCTGGATGGGCGCGATGGCGGGCGCCGCGGTTGAACGAGCGGCACGCATCGCCGATGGCTGGTTCCCGCAGTTCGGACCGAACGCGGAAGGCGAGGCGGCGATCGAGCGCTTCCGGGACTCGATTCGGGAAGCGGGCCGCAAGGTAGAGGACATCGGCATCGAGGGGCGCATCAGCATCGCCGGCGCGAACGATGATCGACGCGGCGAGATGCTCGAAGGCTGGAAGAAGCTGGGCGCTTCGCACGTCTCGTACAACACGATGGGTGGGGGCCTCGCGTTCCCGCAGGGACATATCGATGCAATCGAGGACTTCAAGAAGCTGGCGGACTCGCAGTCCTAGACAGCCAGGTGAACGAGACATAGCGGAGGCACCACATGAAGTACACGAGATTGGGCCGAACAGGCCTACAGGTCTCAGAGGTCTGCATGGGCACCATGACCTTTGGCGGGGTGACCGACGAATCCGAGGCGCAGAAGATCTTCGACCGATGCATCGAGAAGGGCGTCAACTTCTTCGACAGCGCGAACGTCTACACGGGTGGCCAGAGCGAGACGATCCTCGGCAAGATCATGAAGGAGCATCGCAAGGACCTGGTGATCGCGACGAAGGTCTTCAACCCACAAGGACCAGGGCCAAACGACATGGGGCTATCACGCAAGCACATCATCCAAGCCTGTGAGGATTCGCTGCGCCGTCTCGACACGGACTACATCGACCTCTACCAGGTACACGCCGACGACAACAACACGCCGTTGGAGGAGACACTTCGGGCGCTCGACCAGCTCGTGCGCGACGGGAAGGTACGCTACATCGGCGCGTCGAATCACACAGCGTGGCGTCTCAGCGACGCGCTCTGGACGTCGGAAACGCGCGGACTCGCTCGCTACGACTGCCTGCAGCCGCTCTACAACTTGATCGAGCGCGGCGTCGACCAGGAGCTGCTACCCCTCTGCCGCGACAAAGGCGTCGGCGTTATTGCATGGAGCCCGCTGGCCAGCGGCTGGCTCACCGGTAAGTACCGTGGTGATGACGTACCGGAGGATGCGCGACTCAACCAGCCGGGACGTCCTCCCATGGGAGCAACGGTCGACCGCGAAGCGATACTAGATACGCTGATCAAGATTGCGGACGGGCTCGGCACAACGCCCGCCGCGGTCGCCCTGCGATGGGTGATGAACCAAGACGGTCTCACGTCAGCCATCGTCGGCGCGCGAAACGTCGAGCAGCTCGACGACAACCTGGGTGCCGTGGACTTGGAGCTGGAAGGAGACGCGTGGAAGGAACTGGACCGCGTGTCCCGCCTCCCGCTTACGTACCCGTCCGGACTCGTGATGATGATGCAGCGCCGCCGTCAGGCGCAGAGCGCACAACAGTAGCCCTAGCTGCTGACGCTCTCCCGCAAGAAGCGAACAAAGACGCCGGCTAAGCGTTTCGGGATCTGCCCGTTCGGGAAGTGGCCGATGCCATGGAAGACATGCAGGTGGCGTATATCTTCCGGGAGCGAGAGGTAGTACTGCAACGGGTACTGCGGGTGAACGATGTCGTCGGCATCGCCGCCGATCACGAGCGTCGGCACGCTGAGTTGCTCCGCGACATCGTCGATGCCCTGCCATGGAGGCCGCTGGCCCTTTGGCCGTTCCGGCGGATTGTTATCGATGTCACGCCGTAGCGCTTCTCGCACCTCTGCGGGGAGACCTAGGTGCTGTTCCTCCCAACGCGCTTGCACGTCCGGGCTGTCCGGGTTGCGGACCCGTATCTTGGCGCCGCCGGGCTTGGGCAGTTCGTTGATGATCGGCGGTCCGGCCATCTGCACGAGGGCTTCCAGCCGGTTAGCATGGTCTCGCGCGTAGTAGGCAGCGACGATCGTGCCCAGTGAGTGGCCCACCAGTGTGAACTTCGAGAGCTCTAGCGCGTCGACGGCATCCGCGAGCTGCTTGGCGTACGACTCCGGCTGGTAGTCCTCCTCGCGTTCGGAGCGGTCGGACCCGCCCGCTCCCAGCAGGCTCAGCGCGATTGAGCGAACGCCCTGCTTGACTAGCTCAGCCTGAACACTGTGCCAAATGCGACCGGAAGACGAGGCGCCGTGCACGAGCATCATCACGCGATCGCCCTCGCCAGCGTCGAAGTACTCAAGGCTGAACGGACCTGCCTGGACCTTGCTCATCGCGCCCTAGTCTAACGTTGGATACTTCACACAACAACCGGATCGAGACTGGCGGCTCCTGTACCATGACCAGCATGACAACGACGTCCGAGGCTGAGACGTCCCTGCCGTTGCCTGCCGGCTGCGCCATACGCCCGCCCGTGCTCGACGATCTCAGCGCGGTTGCGGCGCTGCTGACAGCCTGCGACCTGCACGAGTACGGCGAGGCCCGCGAAACCGAGCAGACCGTCGGCGACTACTGGCGACCGATATCGCTGGAACGTGACGCCCGCATCGCTCTCGACTCCGATGGAGGCGTTGTGGGTTACGCGGAGCAGTCCAAGCGAAGCCCCGTCCGGCTCTCCGGACACGCACGCGTGCACCCAGAACAGGTCGGACGAGGCATCGGGACGGTCCTTACCGAATGGGTGGAGTGGCGGGCTGGGCAACGCATCAGCGACGCCCCCAAGGCGGCGAAGGTACGGTTGCAGTTTGGCGCCGCGCATGGCAACGAGGGCGCGAAGGATCTGCTGAAAGACCGTGGCTACGCTTCGGAGCGTTCCTTCCAGCGCATGATCGTCGAGTTGCGGGAGCCAATGGCGAATCCGGAGTGGCCCGACGGCGTTGAGGTCAGGCTGTATGTAAAAGGCCCCGACGATGAGCCAACATGGCACGCCGTCGAGGAGGCGTTTGACGACCACTGGGGAAACGTGCGCTCCAGCTTCGCGGAGTGGAGCCACATCTACGAGCGCGAGTCGTTCGAACCTTCGCTCTGGTTCCTTGCGATCGATGGCGGTGAGATCGCCGGAGCGTCCCTCTGCAGCTACAGGGGCGACATGGGCTGGGTCGGGTCGCTCAGTGTGCGCAGGCCCTGGAGAAAGCGCGGCCTAGCCGTCGCGCTACTGCATCACTCGTTCGCCGAGTTCTATCGGCGCGGCCAGCGAAACGTGGGTCTTACCGTCGACTCGTCGAGCCTGACTGGCGCGACACGCGTCTACGAGCGCGCGGGCATGCACGCCGACCAACGCACCGCCATCTATACCAAGGTGCTGCGTGACGGCGTCGAGGTCGCGACCGAGTCCTTGGAGCAGTAGCAATGGCTGTCTACATAATCCTTGAGATCGAGGTCGTCGACGCGGAGACGTACAGGGAGTACGTCCAGCAGGCGCCCGTGACGGTCGAGCAGTACGGCGGCCGCTACCTGGTGCGCGGAGGCGCAATCACAGCGCTCGCCGGCGGCTGGGACCCGCAACGGATGGTCGTGATTGAGTTCCCGACAATGGAGCGATTTCAGGAATGGCTAACGTCGCCCGAATACAGTGCGATCGCTCCCCTGCGAGAACGATCCACGAAGGGAAAGGCGATCGTCGTGGAAGGCTTCCAGGACGGATCCTAAGCTCGCTTCACATTTTCTTGAGGTATACTAGCGTTCCATGAGCGAAGTACTACTGGTGGAGGCGACAGAGGAACTGCAATCCCTGGCGGCTGGGCTGGAGGATGCTGGCTTCCACGTCACGGCCTGCCCTTTGGGCGAGGCCGGCGATCACCTCTCCGATGGCGACCTCGTCGATGTGCTGCTGCTGAGCCTGATCGATGAGCCGGACCCAATGGCCGTGCGTGACCTGCTCCGCGTTGAACGCCTCTCTCCCCGCTCCGCAGTGCTCGCGATCGTTCGCTCGGAGCAACTCGCCACGCTGGATCCAACACTCGCGCTGGACGACTTCATCGTGCTGCCTGCCTCCCACGAGGAGGTGAGCTCGCGCATGCAGCGAGAGCTACGGCACAAGGCGGCCGACGAGACGTCCGACCAGATCCGCTGCGGCGACCTCACCATCGACCAGGCGAGCTACAAGGTCTTCTTGGGCAACCGTTCGATCGACCTGACGTTCAAGGAGTACGAACTTATCCGGTTCATGGCGCTCAATCAGGACAAGGTCTGCACCCGAGAGATGCTGCTCAGCCGCGTCTGGGGCTACGATTTCTACGGCGGCGGCCGCACCGTAGACGTGCACATCCGCCGCCTGCGCAGCAAGATCGAAGATCGAGGCCACACGTTCATCGAGACGGTCCGCAACGTCGGCTATCGCCTCCACGCCGGCTATAGCGTTCCTGTAACGCCCCCGTAACCTACTCGCAATTCAGTCGTATCCTGGCCGCAACGGCACCGAAACCTCCCATCCTTAGACTGCGATCAACGAGGAGCAGTTGAGGAGGTATTGGTATGGGTTTCTTGAAACGCGTGGGCATTCAGGTCGCCATCGGTGGCGCGGCCATAGCATCACGCTGGCCGCTCTGGGTGTCTTCATCCTTTGGTTCGACTGGTATGGCTTCAACCCCGGTTCGACGCTCGGTCTCACCGATGGATTCGCCGAACCGGCCGCGAAGGTGGCTGTCAACATAACCCTTGCGGCCGGTGCGGACGCCGTGGCGGTGGCGGCGGTTAGAATACAGGCATCGAGTTCTGTTTCCGGCGTCCGCGGCAGGATCCAGATTGTGAATCCTGTAACACGAACGTAACATGGGCGAAACATTACAGAAACGTCCAGCTCCCACACTGCACAGGTAAACAGGACAGTAGTGGTGTTTTGGGGAGGTTACTGCCATGATCGATTCCGGCGATACTGCGTGGATGCTGACGTCCACGGCCCTGGTCATGTTCATGACGCCGGGGCTAGCGTTCTTCTACGCCGGCTTGGTTCGAAACAAGAACGTGCTGAGCACGATGATGCACAGCTTCATCGTGATCGGACTCGTTTCAGTCATCTGGGTGATCGTCGGCTATTCACTGGCGTTCGGATCGGACTGGTTCTGGGGCCTCATCGGGAATCCAGCCGATTTCTTCGGAATGAAGGACGTAGGCCAAGGCCTGGGGCCATACGGAACGCGCGAGCTGGTAAACGAAGCCGGCCAATATCTAAATGCTGCAGGTGAGGTAGTTACGGATCCGGAGGATGCTGCGGCAACGGGTATTCCACACGTACTGTTCATGGTATTCCAGATGACGTTCGCGATCATTACGCCCGCTCTGATAACGGGCGCCTTCGCGGAACGGGCTAAGTTCGGGCCGCTTCTGATCTTCATGGCCCTCTGGTCGCTGCTGGTGTATGCGCCAGTAGCCCACTGGGTCTGGGGCGATGGCGGCTGGCTGCAGGACCTCTGGGGCGGAGGTGCGCTGGACTTCGCTGGCGGCACCGTGGTGCACGTCAACGCCGGTGCCGCGGCGCTCGTCGCCGCCGTCCTGTACGGAAGGCGCCTCGGCTATGGGCAGGAGCCCATGCAGCCGCACAACATCCCGTTCGTGCTCTTGGGAGCCGCCATCCTGTGGTTCGGCTGGTTCGGCTTCAACGCTGGCAGCGCGCTGACCGCTGGCGGCAGCGCCGCCAACGCGTTCACGACCACCTTCATAGCGACAGCCGGCGCAATGGTCACTTGGGCCATGCTGAGCTGGATGTTGGCCGGCAAGCCGAGCGCTGTAGGAGTAGCAGCCGGCGCAGTCGCCGGCTTGGTTGCCATCACGCCGGCAGCAGGCTTCGTTGACGTCATGCCTGCCTTGGCCATTGGCGTAGGCGCCGGGCTGTTCTGCTACGGCGCCGTCCAGCTTCGCATCCGCATGCGCCTAGACGACTCGCTTGACGTCGTCGGCGTGCACGGAGTCGGAGGCGCCTGGGGCGCGTTCGCGACAGGTATCTTTGCTGTTGCCGCCGTTGGCGGTGGCGCAGGTCTGATCGACGACAACGCCGGGCAACTCGCAAGGCAGCTCACTGGCATCGGCGCGGTATTCGCCTACTCGTTTATCGTCACATTCGTCATCCTGAAGGTCCTGGACATTACAGTCGGCCTACGTGTCGATGAAGAAGCGGAACGCGTGGGCGTGGACATGTCAGAGCATGGCGAGACAGGGTACGTGTTCGACGTCTAAGACTGAGGTAACGTTACACATTACTTCGTAACGGAGGAGGACTAATGAAGAAAATCGAGGCGATTATCCGGCCAGAGAAGCTGGACGCAGTGAAGAACGCGCTTGAGGACACCGGATTCCTGGGGCTGAACATCGTGCATGTCACCGGCAGAGGCGTCCAGAAGGGCATCGTCCACGGCGGTCGAGGCGGGGAGACGTACACCGTCGATATGCTGCCGAAGCTCAAGATCGAGGTTGTCGCGAAGGACGCGGACGCACAGAAGGTCGTCGACACGATCATCGGTGCTGCGAAGACTGGCAACATTGGGGACGGTAAGATATTCATCACACCGGTTGAGGACGTGATCCGCGTCCGAACTGGAGAGCGAGGCGAGGACGTCGTCTAAGGACGATCGGTCGTCTAAGGACGATCGGTCGTCTAGAGACGGCAGTAGTGAGGAGGAGAGCGCGTGACACCAAAGGACGCTGTAAGGCTCATCGAAGAGCAAGGCATCAAGTTCGTTGACTTGAAGTTCAACGACCTCCCAGGCCTCTGGCAACACTTCTCGCTGCCGGTCTCCGAGGTAACCGACATTGAGGATCTGGACTCGAGCATCTGGCGCGAGGGCGTGGGATTCGATGGCTCCAGCATCCGCGGGTTCCAGAAGATCCAGGAGAGCGACATGATCCTCA
>QIFC01000121.1 GCA_003228685.1 Chloroflexota bacterium | reverse complement strand
GGACGACGACGGTGTGCCGACGGAGCGCGAGCTTGGCGACGACGCAGCTTGCGGCCGCCGCGACCCGTACAACAAGAACGACTACTATGACACCTCCATCCCGCGTGACGGCGTCATCGACCTGGCCAATGATATCCTTGGTACCATTGTCCACTTCTCCCCCGGCGGCTACCCGGCGGGCGATGAGAACTGGGACCGCCCGCCGGCCATGATCGGCCGCGGCGCGGGTAGCACCTGGAACCGTGGTTCACCGGACGGTGTCATCGACTTGGCGAACGACATCCTCGGTGTGATCCTGCAGTTCAACCCAGGAGGCTGCCCCGCGAACTCCTAGACGCGGTACGCAGCAAAACCGAGTACGCAAAGGAGCGCCCCAATTGGGGCGCTCCTTTTTACCTCCAGCACCTTCGCAACGATCCACCCAGATTCATACCGTAGGCGAGGGTCTTCAGACCCTCGCGCCGGAGTCTGAAAAACTCAGGCCTGCGGCAGTCCGAGGAGGAAATCGCGTTGGCTTTAGCCTGTCGGCGCAGGCGCTAGCGCTGTTAGTAGGCTCCAGGACCATTGCTACGAACGACGCAAATCCATACCGCAGGCGAGCGCCTACAGACCCTCGCGCCGGAGTCTGAAAGACTCAGGCCTCCGGCAGTCCGTGGAGAGGGCCGCGCAGGTTCAGCCCGTCAGCCGCCCCAACCATGCGAGACCGGCGTTAGCCTATCGGCGGCTCCTTACCGGCCGGCCAAACCCAGCTCGTCCGCCACCGTGCGCATCGCGGCGATCACCTCGGCGATGTGCTCGTTGAGGTCGACGCCCAGCTCATCGGCGCCCTGGGCAATGTCCTCGCGGCTGACCGTGCGCGCGAACGCCTTGTCCTTCATCTTCTTGCGCACCGAGCGCGGCTCCACATCGTGAATGCTCTTGCTCGGCCGCACAAGCGCGACGGCCGTCACCAGACCGGCCAGCTCATCGACGGCGAACAGCACCTTTGCCATCAGCGATTCGCGCGGCACGCCGGTGTGGTTCCCGTGGCCTTGGATCGCGATGATGATCTCTTCAGAAACGCCCCGCTCGCGCAGGATCGGCTCGCCGTCCATGGGATGGCGGTCACCGTGAACTTCGTAGTCGAAGTCGTGCACCAGGCCGGCCACGCCCCAGGCCGCTTCGTCCTCGCCATGCTTGCCGGCGAAGCGGCGCATCACAGCCTCCACAGCCAGGCCGTGCTTGCGAAGGCCTTCGCTCTTCGTGTACTCGCAGAGCAACTCCCAGGCAGCGTCTCGCTCCATGTCAGTTCCCTCCTCTTGTGGGTCAGCATTGCCCCGCGGGACAGCTTAACCCCATGGGACAGGCTTCAGCCTGTCGGTGCCCCTACATCATGCGGGACACGCTTCAGCCTATCGATGCCCCTAACATCATGCCGGACAGACGTTAGCATACCCGCCAGCGGTTGCGTAGCAACTGCAAGGTGACCAGAAGTCACCCGCGGACCCGCGCAGGATACCTAGCAGCACGCCAGCACGGCCACTACACAGGCGCGCCAGTCACGAAGAGCAGCCCGCGGGCGAGCACCTCGCCGACGAAGACAGCGCCAACAGCGATGTAGAGCAAACCCGTCGCCGACATCATCGAGTACTCCAGACTGGAACGCCACGCCATGAAGGAGAGCGCAATCGGAAAGAGCAGGCCCACGCCCACGCGAAGCCAGAAGGCCGGGTTGGAGCCCAGGCTCCCCGCCAGCAGGGCCGTCGTCTCTGGTGCCTCTCGCACGGGAATCACGGCGTTCACGGCCACCAGGACGGCCTGCAGGGCCAGCACGCCTAAGAGGACCGCCGTCAGCTCCTCCAGCGGCCGGCCCGCCAGCTTGGGCGATACAAGATACCAGTGGCCCAGCAGCATCGCCTCGCTCACGAAACCCAGGGCCAGCGTGCCGAGGAGCAGGCTCGCCAGCGCGCCGGGGAAGCCCCACGTGGGCGGGCTTACTTGATACGCAAGCAGACCAATCATCACGACGCCCACGATGGCGCCCAGCGCGCCGGCAACCAGGGAGCGTTCGCGGTCCTCACGGAAGGCCAGCGCGCAGTAGACGAGCGAGATGGCGAAGAACCCGCCCGCGAACGCCCGCATCGGGCCGAACAAGCCGTCCTTGAGCCTGTAGCCCTCCAGGTCGATGCTGCTGACGTTGAGCGCGGAGAGCAGCGTCAGCAAGCCTGCCACGCTCACAATCTCCGCGGAAAGCTTCACATAGCTGGACGGCGCCATGCCTCGCGCATCGACGAAGAGCACGGCAATCAGGCTGCCCACGCTGAACTCGGCCAGAATCAGCAGCACCGCGTACGGGAGCGCGTCCAGGTTCATGCGCAATCATCGTATGAGGTGGCCGAGACCGACGCAAACGGGTGTCCGCCTTCGTCGGACAAGGTGTCCGGCTCTGCCGGACCCCCTAAATAGTCTTCGCCTAGTTCTTGCTCAGTGCGAACCGGACGTGCTTGCCCAGGCGGCGCCAGTCGCGCCGCTGGCGATCGTGCGGCCGCGTTAGCGTCGATTGGATGCTCGGGTGGTAGAGCGGCACCAGCGTGCGTCCCGCCCACGCGATCGCCCGGCCAACGTGGCTCGCCAGCTCCGCGTCGTGCGGCTCGATGCGGCGCAGCGATTCGAGCGCTACGCCGCCCAGCGCGACCACCACGGGCGCGCGAACAACGTTGACCTGCGCCGCCAGGAACTCGCGACAGGCTGCCACCTCGCTCGCGCGAGGCCGGCGGTTATTACCGGAGGCCGACAGCGGATTGCACAAGATCGCGTTGGTGATGAACACGCGGTCCCGGTCGAGGCCGGCGTCTGCCAGGAAGGAGTGGAAACGCCGGCCCGTCACATCGGACGTCATGGGAATGCCGGTCCGCGCCGCACCCAGCCGTCCGGGCGCCTCCGCCACGAAGAGCACGTCAGCGTCCAAGCGGCCGTTTACGTCGCCCAGCACGTGCACGTGGTTCATCGACGAGCAGGCGAAGCAGCGCTGCACCCGCGCGCAGAGGTCGTCGAACGTGGCAGTCATTTCAAACCTCACTCGTCATCCCCAGTCATCATCATTGTAGGGGCCGGCCTTCAGGTCGGCCCGCCTGCAAGACACGATTCACGCCGGACAGGCCTCGAGCTCTGTCTCTACGCTGATAGCTGACGGCTGACGTCTGCTACAATAGCGCCTACCGGCATGTATCCTCACGACGTCGAAGGCTCGAAGGAATCGCGCTGGCTGATGAAGGCTCTGCGCGAATCGGCGCACGAGTTGGAGTCGCAGCTCTGGGGCCTCGGCGAGGATGAGCTACGTTGGCGGCCCAGGGACGACGCCATGTCGCTCAAGGAACTCATCGCCCACCTGCGCGATTGCGAAGAGCACTTCCTCCAGACGCTGGAGCTGATCTCCTCCCGCGACGAGCCAAAGCTCGCCTCGTTCGACGGCGACGCGCTCGTGCTAGACCGGGACTATCAGGAGATCGATCTGCCGGAGACGCTCGAGCAGTACACGTACCTGCGGCACCGCTCGATGAACGTGCTCTGGAGCCCGGCGGCCGGGTCGTGGCAGCGCACGGGACGCCACCCCTATCTGGGACAGATCAGTATCGAACAGCTCGTGCGAGAGCAAAACGAGCACGATTTGGAGCACCTCTGGGAAGCACGGCGCATCCGCGAAGAGTTGGCTCAGGGAACAAGAACGAGCTAGCACTCATACCGCTGGCTTCAGCCGGCTAACGTGAATCCAGCTTCTACTCGGTTAGCTGCGCCAGGCGCTGGAGGATCTCCTCCAGCCGTTCGATCTCCTCACCGTAGCCGGCGAAGTCGCCTGCCTGGAGCAGCTGCTGGGCTAGCTCGAAGGAGTCGTTGGCCTGCGTGATTAGGCCGTCGACGTCATCCGGCAGCGCGACAGTCGGTCCAGGCGTCGCGGTGGGCTGCGGTGTTGCGCCATCGACGGGCGTCGGCTCGACGGTTGGTTCGTCATCCGTGGGCGCTGTAGGCTGGGCGCGTCCAAGGACAACCTCCAACGCCTCCTCCAGCGTCGGTTCCATCGCAATGTTGTTGCCGTTCGCGACGATCACGCGCTTCAGTTCCGGGATGCTGTTGGCGCCGCTCGCGCGAAGATAGATCGGTTCGACAAAGAGGTTTCCTTCCCCAATCGGGATCATCAGGAGGTTGCCACGGATCACCTGCGAACCGGACTGGTCCCAGAGGCTGAACTGCTGCGAGATGGCAGTGTTCGTGTCGATTCGCGACTCAACCTGGATCGGGCCGAAAATGCCGGTATCTGTTGGGAACCGGAACGAGAGCAGCTTGCCGTAGTTCTCGCCGTCGGAGCGCGCCGCCAGCCAAGCAATAGAGATCGTCTTGCCTTCCGGCGTGAACGGCAGGATCAGCGCAAACTCCTCTTCGTCCTCGCCCGGGAGCTTCATGACCACGTAGTACGGCTCCATCGTCTGCTCGTCGCCGATGAACTTCTCCGTCGGGATCGCCCAGAGGTCTTCGCGGTTGAAGAGGGAGTCGGCGTCTGTGATGTGATACGTCGTGAACATCAGCGACTGTATCGTAAACAGGTCCATCGGGTAGCGGATGTGCGCCCGCAGCGACAGCGGCATCTCCTCGAACGGCGTGAAAAGGTCCGGGTAGATATTCCCGTACGCGCTGGCGATAGGGTCGTCTTCATCAAGGAGATAGAACGTCGTCGAACCATCGAACGCGTTGACGGCAACCTTCACGCTGTTGCGGATGTAGTTCAACCCGAAGCTGCGCGTGGAGTAGGGATACAGATCGGTGTGAGTATATGCGTCCTGGACCCAAACAAGCTGGCCGTCCGCGACGACCAGATACGGGTCGCCGTCTAGCTGGAGAAACGGCGCAATCTCGGCCACGCGATCTCGGATATTGCGCCGGTAGAGGAGCCTGCTCTCGTCCGTAAGAGCGTCGCTGATGAAAATGTTCGTGTCCGCGAACTCCCAGGCGTACACCAGTTTGCGCAGCAAGGAGTCTAACTTGACGCCGCCGCCACCGTCGTAGCGGTTGCGTACCTGCTGGCCCGAGCCCTGGAAGTCAAATTCGTCTTCCTCGGTGTTGACGATCACGTACTGTTCGGGCATCTCGCCGTAGTACACGCGCGGCTCTTCGATCTCCAGTTCGCCGGAAGGTGGGATTCCCTCGATGAAGTACCGAGGCAGGCCCTCCTGGATCACTTCGTTCACCGGCAGCATGACCAACCCGAAGCCATGCGTGAACTGCAGCCGCTTGTTCACCCAACTCTGCGCGTCTACTGGGAGGCTGTTCGGGTTCAGCTCGCGAGCCGATAGCATCACCTGCCGCAGCTCGCCATCGATCACGTATCTGTCCACGTCCACGTCCAGGAAGTCGTAGAACGGCCGGATCGTCTGGCGCTGATCGATCGTCTGCAGCAGCGGCCGGTTGTCCCACAAGCGAATGTTCCTGACTGTACTGGGGTTGGCCTCGATCTCGGCGGCCGTGACGAAGTCGTTAGCCGGCGTCTGATCCGCCGGCAACACGTCGACGCAGCCCTGCCCGGAATCGCCAACCTCACAGGGCTTCAAGCCATAGGCGGCTTGAGTGGCCTCGATGTTGCGCGCGATGAACTCACGTTCCTTGACCAGCTCGTTCGGTTCCACAGTAAATCGCTGGACCGTCGACGGATAGATCACGCCACCAACGATGGCGACCACGACCCACAAGACGATCGCGCCGATCGGCAGATAGACAACGCCGCGCCTGAATGCGCTGAAGATGATGGCCACGGCCGCCAGTGCCGCCAGCCCCATCAAGATGTAGATCACCGGCAACTGGGCATTGATATCTGTGTAGCTAGCGCCGAACGTGGTGCCGCGCTCGGAGTAGACGAGCGCGTATCGCCCGAGCCAGTACCGCCAGATGAACAGCCCGATCACGGCCACGAGCAAGAATGAGATGTGCGGCCGCGCCAAGCGCGGTGGCGGCGTCGACAAGCCGCTGACCATGATTCGGAAGCCGTAGAGCCCGCCCACCACAATAGTCGTCAGCACAGTGAGGCCCATGAACCAGCCGAGAATGAAGTTCAAGGCCGGCAGCTCGAACACGTAGAACCCAATATCCTGGTTGAACGCGGGCTCCTCGATGCCAAACGGCTCGCTGTTCATGAACAACAGGATGGTGTCCCACTGCGCGCCAGCTTGGGAGCCGAAGATGACGGCCAGGAAGAGCGTAATCGCAATGCCGGCGATCAGGAATACTCGCCTGGCTGAGCCAACGTCCATCCCGCCGATCTGAAGCGAGCCGTCTTCACCCGAGGACATCGCTCTCAGCGCGAGCAGGACGTTCGTCACGAAGAACGCGAGGAAGACGCCTGCCCCAGCGAAGAACATCCAGATACGCGTGGTGATGCGCAGACTAAAGACCGAACTGTAGTCGTCCCCGTTGGCGTCTACTACGCTGTCAAACCAGAGCCAGTCGGCATAGATGCCTTTGGCCAGGTTGGCGATGATGAAGAGGATAATGAGGAAAATAACTACCGCGCCCCAGCGCAGTAGGCCGCCGGAGATGCGTAACCGGGGCGGACTCCTGAACTGGAACGGCCCCGGCGGCGGGCCGAGGTCATCTCCATCATCAGATGGTGGCTGGAAGCGGAATCCCATATGAATGCAGTCCTTCGACTGCTTCTGATCGTACACCACCACCTCTAGCAGGCACAACTTAAGGCCCCCCTCCTCGGGTGGCCTCAAGCTGAGAATGCTCTGAATTGGGCTCTACGGCTCGTCGATCACTCGTTGCAGCGCAGGGGTCACCGCTTCGCCGTGTTTGTAGATACTGGCAGCCTCAAGCGTCTTCAAGTACTTCTCGAGTTGCGCCTGGCGCAACTCCTTCAAGCGCGCCTTGCCTTCCGAAACCGTCTCGCCAAGACCGAGGATCAGCGCCTCACGCAGCGTCTTGTCGCGATTCAGGTCTGCACCCATCATCGCCTCGCCTCGGGCCAGCCACGTGGAAACGTGGTTGCGGTTGATCGTGTCGTGCCGCAAGTAGTGCTTCAGATGGTCCACACCGTACGCCAGGTGCCGCTCAAGGTCCCTCGCCAGGCCGTCGAAGAGCTGGTGATCCGCCTGAGAGCGCGGCAGGTGCTCGTTTTGCGCCAGCGCAAGCGTGAACGATCCGCGCAAGATGTTGACGTAGCAAATCAGCTCCGTGAACTTGAACGCGGCGTACACCGTCCTATGCATAAACCCGGGCATCTGGACGCCCAGTCCACCGGCGTTAGCGAGCGCCCGCTTGCGGAACGCTTCAACGTGGCGCGCCTGATCGAAAATCTGTGTCGAGAGATAGAGCTTAATCTCATGGAAGCCGTAGGAGATCTCCTGCAGCCAGCCGAGGAGCACCTGGTTCGAGTTGTACTGCTGTTCTGAAAGGTTCGTGAAGACCTGATCCAGCGCGGCCTCTACGTGGTCGTCCAGCGGCTCGATCGACCCCCACGAGACATCCGTTGCCGGGATCCAGCGCTCGCGGATCGCCAGCTCGTAGAGGTCGGCGGCATTGTCAGCCCAGACCTCGTGCTTGTCGAAGATCGTGTAGGGCGCGGGCAGCCCGCGGGCAGAGTCCTTCGCGGGCCAGGCGCCGCGTGGCGTGTCGTTCTGGTAGGGCCAGTGATCGGGCGCCCAGCCATAGGAGCCGGAGTCGGCCTTCGCAAGCGTGAAGCCTTCCTCGCCCAGGTTGGTCGGCCGTGGCGGCCGCTCCGTCGGCGCGTTCGCCCAGCGCCCATCCAAGGGAGGCGGCTGGAACGCGGGTGCGCCGGCCTGTGGTGGGCCCTGGCCTTCCTTCTCTTCGGCCTCTAGCTTCGCTTTGCTCTCTGTCGTCGTGTCTGGCATGAACTGGTCTCCTCAGTAAGGCTGCCGACTTCTGGCCTCGGTCAGCCTAAGCTACTCGCTACGTTTCCGTAATTATGCAATGTCCCCCAAGAACATCCGGATGCGCTCCGGCAGGCGTTCGATCCGGTCGTCCAAACCGACGACCTTCAGGCGTTGCAGGTACTCCGTGAACTGACGCCGGCGCACGGCCATCAGCTTGCGATAGCCCTCGTTCAGGTGCTCCTCGTCCTTACCGCCGCCCAGCAGAATCGCCAGCGCTTCGGTCGCGTCTCCGCCGCCTGTCAGCCCCGACTGGTTCGGCGTCGATCCAACCCGGCCCTCCATGCGGTCCAAGTACGTGTGCACCTCTTCGCGACGCTCTGGCTCATGGTCGAGCATATGCTTCATGTGCATGACACCGAACGCGACGTGGCGGCTCTCGTCCTGTGCGGCCAGGCGGAAGATCCGCTTGTCAACCTCACTCGGAGCGAACAGTTCGCCCATGCGGAACATCGACTGTACGAAGGGTGGAGGCTGGCTGTCATATCCAGGAAGCTCTCAGCGGTGAGCAGCCCGACGGCGCCCGGGCCGGCCTGCAGCAAGCCGATGCCATTCGCGAGCGCTCGCTTGCGGAAGACGTCCAGATGGCGCGCCTCGTCCATGATCTGGGAGGCGAGGAAGAGCCCCGTCTCGAAGTGTTCGGCGCTGACGTTGGGCGCGAACTTGCCGGGCAGGTCGCCGGCGATGAACTCCACCTGCGTGAGGAACGTGCATAGCTGCGACACTGCCAGCTCTATATCATCATCCAGTTCCGGCATCTCCGCCCACGGAATGTCGGTGGCGGAACTCCACTGGCGCTGGAGAGCCTCTTCGTAGATCATCATCGATGAGTCAGACCACGACTCCGCCTTGAGCGTCCAGTGCTTGCCCAGGTTCTGGGCGTCATCCCGAGGCGCGGAGCCTCGCATGCGGCCGCTCTGGTTTCGGGTTGTCTCCTCCGGGTCGCCGTACGTTCCAACCGAAATGTCCTCCAGCGTGAGGCCTCGCTTGCCGGGCGTTACCCGCAGGCCACGCTCCGCTGCGGGCTTCTCCAGCCAGGACAGGTCTAGGTCCTCAGCGTCCGGCTCCTTGCGGAGCATCGCCAGCGTTTCTGCCTTCACCATGGTCGTGCCTCCTCGGGCGAGTCTGTCACGAGATGTACATTCGTATTCGCTAAGTGCCTAGTTTAGCATACGCT
>QIFC01000006.1 GCA_003228685.1 Chloroflexota bacterium | reverse complement strand
CTCTCCTGGGTACCGTTTGCCCATCCTGGACTCCTTTCTGAGCGAGCATCTCGCTACAGTCTAGGTGTCCGGAATACCGGGTCAGGGTCATACCGTAGAATGCGAGTTGTTTGTGGCGCAACACTATAGTAGGAGGCGGGACGCGATTATGACGATACATCGAGCTAGGCTCCACAACGTCTTGAACTGATGCTGGGATGCAGCGGTCATGCTCAACACCGTTAGCCCGATAGCGGAGGCGGTTCGGCGGCACCTACCGGCGGCGGTCAGGAAGGGGCCCCGAATCCACTGGAACCATCGTGTTCACCAAGATTGGGCGAGGGAGCGACTCCACTTTTGGCGGTTGGGATTCGCCCCAACCTATGACCACGATGCCATTCTTGCTTCGATCCGACAGACCTTCGAAGAGAAGGGCATACTGTCATACGCTGTCTACGAGTTGACGGGAATCCACGACATCATCATCCGCATGTGGCTCCCGCTGACGTGCACCCTCCAGGAGTTCAGACAAGCTCTGCTGCATCACCTAGCAGACAAGGATGTGGTAGTTCTTGATGTGTTTATCGCCACCACCGATCCCATCATGCATTGGGTGTTCCAAGATCCCAAGACTGGAGCTCTCCAAGAGCCCGATCTCGAAAGCCGTTTGCCCGACTCTGAAATCGAACTGTTGAACGAGGGCAAACTGCCAGAAGATCGGCGCATTCAGTATGAGCACCAAAACCTGATAGCTGCCGCCACGCCGCACGAAGGGATCAAGTTCTTTATTGTGATTCCCACGCTCCAGGCTGCACTTGCAACTGCGATTGTCGCGCTCAAGACAGAACTCGAACATATCCTTCGCTCGGCAGATAACATTACAGAGAAATCCCTGTATCAGGGCGAGGGATTTGCCCAATTCCTGATCATGGGCCGAGTCCCATTCGACGAGTTCGACTGCCTGAGGACGGAGATAATCGAGGCGATTAACAGCCGTGGCATTTCGCCAATCTTTGGCGTAAGAACCTACACCTTCCTAAGTTTGCGCGATGACTTCGTCGGCGAGTTGTTCCAAGATAAGATGCCCACCATCGCAGAGGCGGCTCCCATGACGGTGGTTGATTATCTCACGACGTACGAGTCCAAGAGACTGGAAGTAAAGGCGTCAGCCTTTGTCGACTGGGCACGGTGGCTTGTCGAGCAAGCTACCGATCAACCGCAAGCTAGCGATCACCCGCAAGCTTCAGACGACGTGACCAATGAGGGCGTGATCAGGGCAGTCGTCGGACTCCTCAACGCGGAAGCCGGAGTGATCGTCCTTGGTGCGCTGGAAAAGCGGCAGTTTCCCAAGGACCCAATCCGAAGCCTCCTTGAAAGCAGGTTTCCGACGCTTGATGAATACTATGTAGTTGGCATTGAGGAAGACATGAGGCCAAGAGACTGGGAGGCTTATAAGCGGCGATTGCTGGGCGTCCTGAACCAGCGAATCACGCCGCAACCTGGCCCGTGGATTCGGATCGAAATGGAATCATACGGAGGGTCCGCCCTGTGCGTTATTACGGTCCTGCAAACGACCGCAAACTGGTACTATATCGAGGACGACCATCGGTTCTACGTTCGACAGGAGAATACTACTCAACCTCTCCCTGGAGTCGCTGCCGATGCTTATAAGAGAGAGCGGCCTCGGCCCGCATGACGCGGGCAGCGAGACCCCTAGCTAGCGGGAAAGAAATCGATGCTCGCAGTCGAGATTGAAGAAGAACGGCAAAGGCTGTTTGTAGGGTACTGGACCTACAGCCATCAGGCGCTCCAAGGGCGCGACGAAGTGCAGCCCGTATTCGGCGTCGCGAGCGCGGACCTTGAGCTGGCTCGGCGTATCCAACCGCCCTGGATGCAGGTGCAGGCCCTTCGACCGGCCATCGGCAAGGTAAGCTTAGATTGGAAGGATCTCCGGCTTCTGATGCTCTATGTACGCGTCCCTGGCTTTCCTACAGCTCTTCTCGTGACGTGGTTCGTGGAGTCTGCGCTGGCGGCCGCGTGCTTTGCCTTTGCCGCGCTGGCGATGGTCGGCGTGGGCACGCCCTTGCCGGCTCTGCCGTCTCTTGCGGGGGCGATAGGACTCTCCGGACTGGCCGTCGTCAGCAGCCGCTTGATAAACAAGTGGCTGAATCTCTGAAAAGGCGGGCTGCATTAGAAAGGCAATAGGCTCCGTCGCTGATTTCTTCAGCGGACTACCTTTCTTCAAGGGTCTACTTGGGTTCTTGATCGAAACGGTCGGTTTAGAGATCAATACGGACGAGGGGCGAATCAATGCCCTCGTTGTGGGCCTCGTTTCTATTCTTGGGACAATCGCGCTACTGGTTTCGCTGTTTGACTTTGGCATCAGCCAGGAAGACCAAGGGCTTCGTTGGCACGTTAACTTCGGTCTGTCGTTGGGTTGGGCATTCGCGATATTCGTTTTTGCTGGAGTGGTCGGACTTGCCTGCGTTGTTACCGTCATGTATGGGAACCATCGGGGTCTTTTTCCGCACCTAGACTCGGACGCGCAAAGGCGCAAATCCAATCGCTAGTCCCAGAGTTCCAGATGGGAAGGGCAAGTACATTTCAAGCCGCCCCATTACGTCATCTGCTGCATAGCACTTAGCTCTCTCATAAGCTCGCCAGCACGCTCCTTCGCCTCGTTTATGGATGTTACCTTGCCATCTAGGAACTCCTCCTGAACCTGCTTCAGAACCTCCCCGAAAAAGGGGCCGGGCTGGAAGCCCATCTCGATGAGGTGCCTGCCGAGGAGCACCGGCTTTAGTGGCTGCTCCACGACGCCAAGTTGTGCTGCAAAGTTAGATAACAGATCATGCGTGGGAAAGCCTACATCAGGGTCCCCTCTTCCTCTCACATCCGCTTCCGCAACCAGCAGGAGGTCGCGAATCGAGGCAGGCTGAAGGCGCACAGCCAGTCTTCGTATGGCCTTCGCGCTTGGTTCCCTGACGGTCGTCGGGAACAGATGGGACCGAACGAGTGGGACAATGAACCTCGTCAGTTCAGCCCCCCATTCGAGCTTTGACAAGAACCGTTCAGTTGGCGAAACGCCGGCGCGTTCATGTCCGTAGGACCTCAGTCTCCCGTCCACCATTCTTGTAGTCAAAGGCTTCCCGAGATCGTGGCACAGGGTTCCTGCCATAATCACGAGTGCTGCGTCCCCTTCGAGATGCTCTCGACGAACTATGTCGGCTGCAGCATCGACGGCGAGAGTCGTATGTACCCACACATCCCCTTCAGGATGCCACTTCGCATCTTGACGTACGCCAGCGAGCGCGGCTAGCTCCGGGTGAATCTGGCGCAAGACCGAAAGCGATTGCATAGCATGAAGCCCGTCGCTCGGTCTTGGCGATTCAAGTAGGAGCTTGCGCCACTCCGCCCCAATCCGGGCCCCAGGAAGTTCGGTCAGGTTGACGCCGCGCGCCGAGCCCGCAGTAGCGGCGTCGAGCCGAAAGCCGAACCGGCCTGCGAACATCGCCAAGCGCAGGACGCGAAGCGGGTCCTCGCTAAAGGCCTTGAGGTTCACAGCGCGGAGAAGTCCGCGTTCCAGGTCTTCCCGCCCTCCCCACTCATCGAGTATTTCCCCAGTGATTGGATCGAGGGCGATTGCGTTGATTGTCAAGTCCCGTCTGCTCGATGCGTCCTTGAAGCTAAGGTTCGGATCGCCTGTAACGTCGAATCCGCGGTGTCCTGTTGAAACTTTGGCATCGCGGCGCGGAACCGCCACCTCTAGACCGCCTACGCGGAACACGGAGAAGGCTGAGCCTGTCTGGTCGACCTCTCCGAAGCTGGCCAGTAGCGCGGCCAGCTCATTTACATTCAGGCCATAGACCTCGAGGTCAACATCCTTGGATGTGACATCGCGGCCGGCACGGCGCAGGAGTTCGTCGCGAGGATAACCACCTACGATCAGCGCTTTTCCGCCAAGAGCTTCAACCTCGCGGGCGACCTTGAGCGCCAGCTCCAGTTGTGCCTTGGGGTCTTGCCGTCCAGCATTCATGCTGCTGCGGCGAACAGTCTACGGTGGATAATCACAGAGTTGACATTCAGTTCAGAGCCTATGCAGCAGGAGTATATCAGTTTTCTCGCGTTCGCCTAGGGCAGGAAGCGCTGCTAGAACCACCAGTTAGTGGCCAATATTAGAGGTGCTCACTACGTTGTCAAGGTCGCCAGTGGTTTCCGCATAGAAGCGACCGGCTACAGCGCCGGGCGACCGCAGCCCCACGTCGTGGTAGAGTGCCCAACATGCCCCAGACCTGGGACGAAGAGTTCGACGTTGTGGTCGTCGGTTCGGGCGGCGCAGGGCTGACCGCCGCCATCCTCGCGCACGACCACGGGGCCAAGGTTGCCGTCGTCGAACGCTCGGACAAGATCGGCGGCACGACGGCCGTCTCCGGCGGCGCGCTCTGGATACCGCTCAACGACACCATGGCCGCAGGCGGGCGAAAAGACTCGCGAGATGAAGCGCTCGCGTACTGCAAGCGCATGGCGGCCGGCCAAACCGATGACGGCCTGATCGAGACGTTCATAGATAGCGGGCACCAGATGGTGCGCTATCTGGAAGAGCGCACGCCCGTGACGTTCGCAGCATGGCCAATTCCCGACTACCACATGGAGCTGGACGGCGCGCGGCCCGGCGGACGCAGCATCGAACCAGAGCTGTTTCGTCGTTCGGAGCTTGGGGAGTGGAGCGACTCGCTGCGCGACAGCCCTCTGCGCATCCCATTCTCCCTCCACGAGACGATCTTCCAGTACCAAGCGCACATCAAGCCGCGGAACCTGCCCGCCGACGTGTTCGTCGAACGAAGCAAGCAGGGCGTGCTAGGAGGCGGCGGCGCGCTGATCGGGCGGCTGCTCAAGAGCTGCCTAGATCGCGGTATCGAGATCATGCTGCAGACCCGCGCGAGAGGGCTGGCGCGTGAGGACGTTCGCGTCGTGGGGCTGCACGCCGAGCGGAACGGCAAGGAGGTGCGAATTGCGGCAAACGGGGTAGTGCTTGCGTCAGGCGGCTTCGAGTGGAACGAACAGTTGAAACGCCAGTTCCTGCCGGGGCCCGTGACGCACCCGAACACGCCTCCCTCTAATGAGGGCGACGGCCTCATCATGGCCGCGGAGGCCGGCGCGGCGCTGGGCAACATGACCGAGGTCTGGGGCTCGCCCTCGGCGGCCGTCCCCGGCGAGGAGTACGATGGCAGGCAGCTCAGCCGTCTGGTCGTGCCAGAGCGCATGTGCCCGCACACCATCCTCGTCAACCGAGCGGGCCGGAGGTTCGCCAACGAAGGGGCCAGCTACAACGACCTGGGCAAGGTCTTCAACGACTTCGACCCCGTCCGATTCGAGCATCGCAACCTGCCGTGCTGGTCGATCTTCGACCGCCAGTATCGGGAGCGCTACCCCGTCCTCACCGTCTTCGCGGGGACGCCGGACCCCGGCTGGCTGATGCGGGCCGAGACACTCGAGTCGCTCGCGGAAAAGGCCGGCATCGACGCGGAGGGCCTGACGGCAACCGTCGAGCGTTGGAACAATGCCGTGCTCCAAGGCGAGGACGCCGAGTTCGAGCGGCATCGCTCCCCCATCGATCTTGAAGCGCCCCATCCCAGCATGGGCTCAATCAAAGAGCCGCCGTTTTACGCGCTGCCGGTCCATCCCGGCACGCTTGGCACGAAGGGCGGCCCTATCACGAACGCCAAGGGCCAAGTCGTCGACGTGCGCGGCAACGTCATTCCCGGCCTCTTTGCGGCGGGGAACGTCATGGCCGGCATTTCGGGGCCGGGCTACTTCGGAGGTGGCGCGACCATCGGGCTGGCGATGACCTGGGGCTACATCTGTGGCATCAACGCCGCCAAAGCAGCACACTAAGACTAAGACTCGCACCGGCAGAGGAGAGCTGCATGGCCGATGACGCAGCGCAGGACGAGGGCGAATCTTCTCCGGAAGATTCGCACGACGACTCGACGATAGAGGACACGCTGCGCCTCTTCGACGATGGCGTCACGCCCTCGTCGCGTGAGCAGCTCGCATCCTTGCACGCGGCAGACCAAGCCGACGTTCTCAGCCAGCTCGGTCCTGATGTCCGCGCGCAGCTCCTACCCGGCATGCGGACGCAGGCGTTCGCAGAGATCATCGCCTACTTGGAGCAAGAAGCCCGCATCGAGATCGTCAGCGAACTGCCCAAGGAAACGCTGGGGCCACTGCTGGACCTTTGCGACTTCGACATCGCCGTCGACATCCTCCATGATTTGCCGGCCGAACTGGCCCGCGAGACGCTTAACTCGATGGCGACCTCGGCCGACGTTGCGCCGCTCCTCCCGTACGGTGACGACACTGCGGGCGGGCGCATGACCAGCGGCTTCGTGATGCTGCACGAGAACTGGACGGTAGACCGGGCGCTGAACTATCTGCGGACGACCAGCCCCGACGCCGAGCAGGTCTTCTATCTCTACGTGACGGACGAGGAGCACCGGCTAGCGGGCGTTGTTAGCCTGCGCGAGCTGGTAGTCGCGGCCCCTGAGGCGGCCATTAGCGCGCTGATGACGCCGGACGTCGTGAGCGTGCGCGCCTCGCTGGACCAGGAAGAGGTCCTGCGCCAGATCGAGCGCTACAACTTCGTCGCGCTGCCCGTAGTCGACGAGCACCGCCGCCTGGAGGGCGTGATCACCGTGGACGACCTCCTGGACGTCGCGGAAGAGGAGGCGACGGAGGACATGTTCCTCCTGGCGGGCCTTGGCGAAGACGAGAGTCTCCTGCGCCCGATCGGCCGGTCGCTGCTTCCCCGGCTGGCGTGGCTCCTCGTCGCGTTGGCCTCTGGCTTCGCCGCCGCCGCCGTCGTCAACGCGTTCGACAACACCCTGGACCGCGCGCTGGCGCTGGTGGTATTCATGCCGCTCGTCGCAAGCCTCGGTGGTAACGCGGGCGTGCAAACGGTCACGCTCGTCGTCCGGTCGATGGCCCTTGGTGACATCAACCTGCGGGGCATCCGTCGTACCCTCCAGCGAGAACTGCTGATCGGCGTCTTGAACGGCCTGATCATCGGCCTGATCCTCGGCGTGATCGTCTTTCTTTGGAAAGGCAACCTGGGGTTGAGCGTCGTCGCCGGCCTGGCGCTGCTCCTCAACATGGCCATGGCGGTGATCGCGGGCGTGCTGGTGCCCGTGTCACTCCGAGCGTTGCGCATGGACCCGGCGCTCGCCTCGGGCGCGGTGCTGACAACGTTTACGGACGTGCTGGGGTTCTTCTTCTTCCTGGGCCTCGCCACGCTCCTGCTCGACTGGATCGCCTAACGAACTCGCGCTGACGTCAGGACTTGGTCGGCAGCTCCCTAATCAACGTGGGACAGGCCCGGACGGATCCCCGTCTGGGGGCTTTAGCCTGTCGGTTCGTTCAGCCTCAAGGCTGGCCCGCTGCCCAAGGTGCCGGTACTAGCTTCAAGGCAACGCCGAAGGCGTCCGCGGAAGCAGACGGCGAGCACGTTAAGGCGCGACGACCCCTTCGATCTCTTCCGTTGGTTCCAGCATCGGCTCGTCACCGTCTTCGAGCGGCTCAGCGGCGTCCCGCGCTGGATTGACCTGGACCTGAATGCTCACCTCTGTGTACTCACGCGCCCGCGCGAAGCGGTCCGCGAAGACGTCTCCTTGTACCTCGTTGTCTGAATCGCGAAAGTCGATCCTGTCTTCCAGGCCGAAGGCCGCCGTGTCCTGCACCGACCAGCCGTTGTCCTGGAAGGCGCCCCGATAGAAGTCGAGCACGTCGTCCTGGCTGGAGGTCGTGAGGAACACGATCAGGAAGCTCTCGAGGCCGGGCTCGCGGAAGAACGCCGTGCCCGTAACAGTGGCGCCCTCGAAGAGAGGGATGTCTGGAGGAAACTCCTTCGGCAGCAACAGGCTCCGCGGCAGCTCGAACGCGGGCTCCTCTTCGACGAACGCTCCCGAGTCCTGTAGCGAGATCAGCACGCCGGTGCGCCCGCCCTGCTCGCCCCTGGCGATCGACACGACGCCGCCGATGTCGAGGTCCTCGACGTCGACGAACTGGAGCGTATCTAGTTGCTCTGTCGAGAACGTGCTCTGGATCTGCCAGGGGTCCTGGTCCAGCGCTTCCTCGTAGAACGCGAACACGTCGGACCGCGAGTCCTCCGTATCGAGCACGATGAAGTAGAGCAGCGGTTGGGGCAGCGCTGCGGACGCCGCATCGACGTCCGTGAACGGCGCGGGCTGGCGATTGGAGACGAGCAGCTCGGCGCCTGGGTAGATCGGCGGCTCAACCGGGATGTCGTCCGGGAGGCTGCCTGGGAAGCTCTCCAGCGCCGCCGCGCCTTCCGTGCCGGCCGCCAGCAGCAGGTTGTGGATCACGCCGGCAATGCGTTCATCGTCAGCACTCTCGCCGCCGCTGCATCCGATCGCAGACAAGAGGCCGATAACGAGCAGCGGCAGCGCAACAAGCGGCATTAAAATTGGGCGTGGGCTGCACGTCATCCGGGCCTCTCTGTTGGTGGTGAGTGGGGTGGACGGAGGGATTCGAACCCTCGATCTCCTGGGCCACAACCAGGTGCCTTAG
>QIFC01000018.1 GCA_003228685.1 Chloroflexota bacterium | reverse complement strand
GTGACGATCGCGCCGGCGATCTCAGCGGGCGTAACGGCTACCGGATCGTACTGGACAATGACACTACCCTCTTGGTAGCTCGCCCTCGCCTCGATGATGCCTGGAAGCCCGCTCACGGCGGACTCGACGAGTCCTTCGCAGGCGACTCAGGTCATGCCGCTGACGGGGATGGTTACCGTCTTCGGGCCAGTCTGGGCCTGGACGGGGAGCGGGACAGCAAGCGCCAGCAGCGCTAGCGTTCCAGCAAGGGCGGCCCCGAGTTGCAGCCACTTCATTTCTTCTCCCCTCGCTCCGTTCGCATCGCCTGAGCTAGAGACCGACCACAGTAGCCAAATGGCCTCGGCAACGCCGGGGACGGCGAACGAAGACGGAAGGACGTTCCACAGTGACGCATAGCATCGCCGGCGGCGCTGCGGCTGTTTGATGTGCGTTTCGCACGTAGATTACTCACTCTATCGCCGTCTCCGCCCTGCCCTACGGCGCGTCGATCGCGACGGGGCGTTGGCTCGAGCCAGTCGCCGCCTGCCCCAAGAGACACCGGGCCAGGCCAGCGCGGCCACAAAGAGGCCGGCGATGCCGATGATCACATAGGGCGTGTAGTCCGCTCCGCCACCTCCAACGCCAGATGTCGAATCAAGCGTCACAGGGAACCCCGTTCGCTGCTGAACCGCATCAACCAACTCTTGGGGTGAAACCTGCTCAGCGTTGTAGGTGACGGTTAACGTCGACTCGGCTGTATCCGAAACCACGTCAAGGATGGCTGGCGCCGTTCCCGGAAGAGCGACCGCTGGTGCCGCCTCCCCCACAGCCTGGGTGGCGAGGATCGCTGTCCGGGCGTCGGTCATCCCATCTACTTGTATCACGAGCCTCGACCCAGCGACCGGCCCACTCCCGTCCGCGCCGAGTTCCCCACCAGCGATAGGTTCGCCAACGGTGTAGTACGTCTCGCTCTCGATCGCGCCGGCCATCTCGGCCGGTGTCACTACCGTTGGGTCGTACTGGACGATGATATTCCTCTCTCTGTAACTCGCCTTTGCATCGATGATGCCTGGAAGCCCGCTCACGGCGGACTCGGTGAATCGCTCTCACCCTACTCAGGTCATGCCGCTGACGGGGATGGTTACGACCTCCGGGCCAGCCTGGGCCTGGACCGGGAGCGGAACAGCAAGGGCCAGCAGCGCAAGCATTCCGGCAAGAGCGGCCCCGAGTTGCAACCATTTCATCTGCTCTCTCCTCGCTTCGTTCGCATCGCCTGAGCTAGAGGCCGATCACAGTAGCCAGACGTAAGAACTCCTTAAAGAAATAGAGGCCGGCTAGAACCAGCACGACGCCACCCGCCGCCTCAACGAGCATCATGTGCCGGGCGAAGCCCCTGGTCTGCTTCAAGAGCCCGGCGGACGTGCCGACGCCCATCAGCAGCACGCCACGGCCTAGACCGTAAGCCCCCATGATGGCGGCGCCGTACAGCGGGTTGCCGGTCGCGGCGGCGCCAAGCGCTACAGGCAGCAGCAACGGCGTGCAAGCCGGGCAGTCCAGGAGGGCAAACGGAACGGCAAGCGCCAGCGCCCCCTTGAACCCGCTCACCCCTTGCGTCTTCGGCCCCGTGAAGGGGAACTCCGGCCTCCAGACTCGCAACAGGATCAGTCCCATACCCAGCAACACGACAGCGAGGAGCAAGTTCCAGGACGGCAGGTTGTCGCCGAACCAACGGATCGCCCCTTTGCCCCCAAGCGCGAACAGAGCGCCGAGCGCCGCGTCGACGACGATCAGGCCGATGGCGAAGCCGGACGTCACGCGCAGCACGTCCAGGCGCGATCGTTCGTGGGTACCGCTGACGTACCCCGTGATGGCTGAGGTGATCGCTAAGATGCCTGGGCTGAAAAAGACGGCCACGCCGATCACGAAGGCGAAGCCGATGGCGATGAATGACGCCTCATCAAAGCGATCCTCCAGCCCGCCGGGCGTAAACAGTGTGTTGAGGCCGCCCATATAGCGCACCTCGTCGCGGAAGACGATAGCCAGTGGTAGCAGCAGAGCGATCGCGCCGAAGACGAGCGGTGCGGGGATGAAGGGGCGCCGGCCTGCTTCCGCCGGATCTGAGCCATTGTCAGTTACCTCGAACCCCAGCTCTTCGATGCGCCCTGCGAGGGCGTCGACCCCCACCCGAGCCGGATCGTAGCGGACGCTGGCGCAGCCCGCCTCCATATCGACCTTGGCGTTTTCGACACCAGGCAACGTCTCCAGTCCGCCTTCGATGGCCACCACGCAGCTTGGGCAGTCCATACCGGCCACCGGCAGGTCTGCCGTCTGCGTGGCTGCTTGCTTCGCCGTTGTCGTGACCCCCACTTTTTGCTCGTTCGTCACCGCTTATCAACTCCCACTACAGTCGACCCCTCCGGCGTCGCGGCGATCGGCTCTCCCTGAGACCGCGTGAACTTCTCCTCCGCGGGATCGACATCGCAGGCGGCTTCTCCCGCGTTCCTCACGTACACAACCCATGGGAGAGCCGCGAAGGCCACGGCCGCAACGGCAGCCGCTCCCAACGCAGAGCTGTTGTCTGTGAACCACGCGCCGATAGCGGCAAAACCGACAAAGGCAAACCCGAACACGCCGAGCACGAGGAGGCAAGGCACACAAGCGAGGGCGAACCCTGGTATGCGGGGCCATGACCTTCGCATCACGCGCCCTCAGCGTTGAACTTCATCTCAGTTCCAAGAAACGCTCGATTTATCAGACGCGGTTCGTCGTTCTTACTCAACGCAGCAACTCACCACGCTCTTCGACCGTTACGTGCAACCGCCAGCGCAGCACCGCCGGCCAGGATGATGGACCCTGTGCCAGCCAGCAGCAATAGCACCCACAGCGAAATACCGGTATCAGGCGAACCGCCTGTCCCGGTCGATGGAAGGCCCGGAGCGGTCTCCGGCACACCTCGGGGAAGACCAAGGAAGCCCGCCGGGAACTCGCACGCTAGAGCGATCGGGTGTGGAATCCCCAGTGGGTTCGGTAATGGCTCTTCTAGCGTCACGGTTTCGTCCACCACCAGGACGTGCACCTGGAATGCTGGAACTGGCGCTCCTTCAGCCGCCGGTGAGAGACTTACTTGAGCACTCACGGCACCATTGGCATCTGTGGTCACGGGATATGATGTAGAGTCGAGTGTCACGGTGCCGTCGAGACCGGCCGCCATGACGTACAACACGTAGTCGTGGTCAGGAAGCAGGTCCGTAGCGGTCACGTCGGCCTCGAAGCTGGTACCCCTGCCGTCCCAAGTAATCGAGCCAGCTCCACCCTCGAATTCGGGCGCAAAGCCGAGGTTGACCAGAGCGATTTCGTCATCATCCTCGGCTGGCAATGCAGAGCCCGGCTCCGCCACGCGGAAACCGAGTGGAAACTCGCAGGCCAGTGGCACTCCGAACTCGACACCGAGCGGGTTGGGCAGCGGCTCCTCGACAGGCTGGGATGTGTCGACGATGAGGAGGTGCACCTGGTAGGCCGGGATGCCTTCGCCAGCCGGCAAGTCAAGCGTAACATCGGCCGTGCCCGCCCCATTTTCATCAGTTGTAATCGTGAAACTGCTGTTGTCAGCCGTAGTAGTGCCGTCCACCGCTACGCCCATGACGGTGACACCGTACTCATGGTCGGGCAAGAGCCCATCCACTTCGACAGTAGCCTGAAACGGATCGTTCAGTCCTTCATACGTGATCGAGCCACTGCCACCTTCAACGCCCGGCGCCCACCCAAAATTGATAAGCGCTACTGACCGCGCCGCTGACCTCTCTTGGGCCGATGCGGCGCCGCTCGCGAGGCCGAAGCCTATGACGGCGAGAACCATCACTAACGTGATTCGCAGACTTGTCCTAAGCATGATCCTACCTCCTCTTCGTGAGGTGAATATCCCTCCTGCGGGGGTCTCTCCGCCGGTTAGTCAACGCAGTAACTCATCACGCTGATGTCCCTGACAAACGACTGCGCCGCGAGCCTGATCCCTTCGCTCATCTTGGGGAAGAGGTGGGCTGTACCGCTGCGGATTCCGCGGCTTCGGCCCTGTCAACCACAGCGCGGACGTTCCCGAGGCAGCAACTGCCCTGCGGATTCCGTATATCACAGGCGCACTGTCCAGCCTGGATCCCGGCGGTAATCGACGCGACGACGGTGCTGCCGCCCGTTCGAACAATCTCTTCCTTGATGCTCTGTGGAGTGTGCCGGAAGCAATAGCAGACGAACACGCTATCGTCGTCCGGGTGTTTGTTGTGGACGGCCTCCCGGAGGTCTCTCTCCGAGAATTGCTGCTTGCCATCTACGCTGTAGTACACGACGGAACAATCCGTTGTGCGGCAGAAGCGATATTCAGTTTCGCGCAACTCGGTCAGCGAGTGCGCCAGCATCGCCTTGAGGGTGAGTGAGTCGATCGTTTTTCCGGATTCAGCGCAGGCCGGGCAGGCGACACTCGACGTTGCCGTCGCAGGCTCGCAGGTTTCGCTACCTGCTTCGGAGGGACACTCACAATTCTCAGTCATCAAAAACCAATCCTTTCATTCGGCGTCGCCTCCGGAGTTGCGATCATGGCTCTTGCCTGTCATCATAGACCTTGGAGTAACTCCAAGGTCAAGCGGTCCGTTAGGGGGTAATACAATGAACATCGGAGAGGCTGCGAACGCGTCGAGTCTAACGCCGGATACGATCCGCTTCTATGAGAAGAAGGGTGTTCTGCCCCGCCCGCCTCGGCTGGCGAGCGGCTACCGGCACTACACCGAAGAGCACGTCTCCACCCTTCGCCTGGCGAAAGGGCTCCGGGAGCTGGAGCTACCTCTGGCAGAAGTGGCGCCTATTCTCTCAATCGCCCACGACGGGACCTGCGGCGAGATTCGCGAGAGCATGACCAAGACGTTTACCAAGACGCTGCGTGAACTGGACGCCCGGATCGGGGAGCTGGAACAGGCCCGTGACCACCTGGGCGGCCTGCTGCAGGGGCTGCGGAAGATGCGGCGTAAAGACGTCAGTGTGCCAGGCGTGGAGGCCTGCGAGTGTGTGCGGATGGTGGCGGAGAGCTAGTCTGCTAACCAGCATCTGTGACTGGCGCATCGATCCACACCGCACCTCTCCCTTCGTGCACTACGCCGCTGGACCGCGAACTGTCGCTCCTGCGCTTCGGCGCGTGGCATGCGATACTATCGCGCAACAGCACGCACAGCAACGGCGCATATAGCAACGGGAGCCGGTTTGGAAACTCGCATTCGCGTTCGCCTCACGCCTAGGTCCGCACGCAACGTGATCACCGGCTGGCGGGACGGGCTGCTGCGCGTCCGCGTCACGGCGCCGCCCGTGGACGGCAAGGCGAACGCCGCGCTGGAGCGGCTCGTCGCGAAAGCCCTGGGCGTGCGAAAGGGCGCGGTGAGCGTCGTCTCCGGCGCGCGCGGCCGCGAGAAGACCGTCGCGATCGAGGGCTACAGCCAGGTCGAGATCCACGATCTTCTGGGGCGCGAGGATACGTGAGCCGCCTCACTCGCATCGAGCCGCTGCTGGAGAAACTGCGGGCCATCCATCCCGCCTGGCTCGCTGTCGGGGGCGCCCTGACCGTCGTCGCGCTCGCCGCGTTCGCCTACGCGCCCCTCCTCGGCGAGGGCATGATCCTCACCGGCGACAACCTCCACGCCTGGCGGCTCTCCGAGATGGGCCACTGCATCGACGACGGGCAGGTCCCGTGCCGCTGGGCCGCCGAACTGGGGAACGGATACGGCCTGCCGCTCTTCAACTTCTACCCGCCGCTCCCCTACTACGCCGGCGACGTGCTGCACCGGCTTGGCCTCTCCTACCTCAACACAGTGGATGCCCTCTTCGTGATCGGACTGGTTGGTGCGGGGCTTTCGATGTTCCTGCTGGGCAGGAGCCTCTGGGGCAATCTGGGAGGTGTGGTGTCGGCGACCGCGTACGTCTATGCGCCCTATCTTGCGCTCGACACCTACTTTCGCGGCGCCCTGGGCGAGCTGTGGGCGCTCGCCATCGCGCCGGCGATCTTCTGGGCGGTGTTCCGCCTCGTGACGACCGGCCGCGCTCTGTACGTCTTCCCGGTCGCGCTCTTCTCGGCCTTCCTATTGCTGTCGCACAGCCTCGCGACGCTGATCCTGTTGCCGATGATCGCGATCTGGGCCGGCGCCCTGCTGGCCACGCGAGGCCCCGACGCTTGGAGGCCCGCTCTGCTCGGATCGATAGCCGCGCTTTGGGGCCTTGGGCTGGCCGCGTTCTTCACGCTGCCCATGCTCGCAGAAGGCGGGAACATTCAGCTCGAGAACACAATTAGTTTCCCCGGCCGCTACCAGGCGCACTTCACCACCGTCAGCGACCTCTTCTGGCAACGGTCCTCCGACTACAGTGCGCTGCTGGCCGCCAACGGCGGCCCCGGCACGCCGATTCAGATCGGCTGGTTCCATTGGGCACTCGCCGGACTCGCGCTGCCGGCCGGAGCGCTCCTGTTGCTATCCGGCCGCCGCGTACAGGCGCTCGCGGCCCTGCTCCTGGTTGGATTTTTCGCGGCGGGCGTCTTCATGTCCGTCTCGGTCTCGGAGGGCATCTGGGACACGTACGACGCCCTGCGCTTCCTGCAGTTCCCCTGGCGCTACGTCGGGCTGATCAGCCTGGCCTCGGCCGCGCTCGCTGGCACCTGGTCCGCACTCATCCGAGATCAGCCGGCGTGGCTCCAGCTCGGCCTGGCGGCTGGACTCGTCGCGCTCTTCATCGCCGGTGGCCAGGGGTTCTTCGAGCCGTTCTATCGCTGCACCGTCGAGCCTAACCGCGCCGTCCCCTGCGCCGGCTCCGACGTCGAATACTTCTCGGACGGCCCGTACGCCGCGAGCGAACTCGGGTCGATCCGCGACTACCTGCCGGAAGCGGTCGACGTCATCCCGCAGCCAGCCACCGAAACGATCACCGTCACCGAAGGCGCTGCAGTTGTCAGCGAGACCCAACGCGACAGCGACTCCCTCGTGTTCGACATCGAGGCGTCCTCTGAGGCTCGCCTTGAGGCGTCCGTCTTCGACTACCCCGGATGGGAAGTGCGAGTCGATGGCGAGGCCGTACCGCACTCAGCGAGCGAGCCCCATGGCCTCATCACGTTCGATGTGCCCCAGGGCGAACACGATATCGAGCTGACGCTCGGCAGCACGAACACGGCCCGCATCGCTAACTGGATCTCACTCGCGAGTTGGTCAGCGTTCGCCATCGCGCTGCCGGCGAGCCTTCTCTGGTCCATGCGAAGGTGGAGGGATCCGGGGGCTTGAGGTTCCCCAGATCCGGCCTCTGGCGACACCCGGACTTCCTCAGGCTCTGGAGTGGCCAGACGATTTCCGAGTTCGGCTCGTTGGTCGGCGGCGCGGCGCTGCAGTTCACGGCAATCCTTGTGCTGGACGCCTCTCCCCTCGAAGTCGCCGTGCTTGCGGCATCGACGTTGGTCCCCGGCTTCCTGTTCGGCCTCGCCGCGGGAGTTTGGGTGGACAGACTGCGACGCCGCCCGATCATGATCGCGGCCGATATCGGCAGGGCGCTGGTGCTCGCCTCGATCCCGTTGGCCTGGGCGTTCGACGTTCTGCGCATCGAGCACCTCTATGTCGTGGCCTTCTTCACCGGAACGTTCACGTTCCTCTTCGACGTCGCCTACCGCTCCTACTTGCCGACCCTCGTCCAGCGAGACGACCTGATCGAAGCGAACAGCAAGCTGACGGCGAGCGCCGCTGTGACCGAGGTCGGCGGGTTCGGCATCGCCGGCTGGCTGGTTCAGCTCATCACAGGGCCGCTCACGATCCTGCTGGACGCGGTCTCGTTTCTCGGTTCCGCGCTCTTCTTGCGCTCGATCGAGGCGCCAGAAGCCGCGCCTTCGCTTGAGGAGCGGCGCAGCGTGATCAGCGAGGCCATGGAAGGCCTGCGAGTGGTTGTGCGTGACCCGCTCCTACGAGCGACGGCGATCAGCTCCATCACGCTCGACTTCTCGATGCGTGTCTTCGGCACTGTTGTGCTCCTCTACATGATCCGCGACCTGGACTTCGAACCGGGCGTGCTGGGCATGATCTTCGCGGTCGGCGGCGTCAGCTCGCTGCTCGGGTCGGTCGTGGCGGGCCGCGCCGGCCGCGCGTTGGGGTTGGGCCGCGCGATGGTGGCGGGGCTGGTGATCTTCGGCCTCTCACAGCTACTGATCCCGATCGCCCAAGGTCCCATGGCCGTGGTAGCCGTGTTCCTGATCGTGCAACAGCTGGGGGATGGGGCCTACGTCGTGCGGGAGATCAGCGAGATGAGCCTTCGCCAGGCGATTACGCCGGAGCCGTTCCTGGGGCGCATGAACGCAAGCTATCGATTCGGCGGCATCGCCGCCATGTTAGTGGGAACGCTCGTTGGCGGCATCCTCGGCGAACTGATCGGCCTGCGTTGGACGTTGGTGATCGGCGCGGGAGGAACGTTCGTTGCCGCGCTCTGGCTCCTGCTGTCGCAGGTGAGGAACGTCGTCGGCCTGCCTGATCAGGCGCCATCACCTACTGGCTAGAGGCCTGGCACCTTGTCGAGGCGAGACCTAGATCCCGATCCCGGCCACCATCGAAGCGATCACCGAGAGGAGGATAATCGCCACGAGCGGCGTCAGATCCATCATGCCCATGCGCGGGATGATCCGGCGCAG
>QIFC01000005.1 GCA_003228685.1 Chloroflexota bacterium | reverse complement strand
GCGCGATGCGCCGCTTAAAGCCGAACAGGCCGTAGAGGACATTCTAGCTGCAACGTAAAGGAGGACATTCTACCTGCAACCCAACAGGGCCGTAATTGCTCACCCGCGTCGCCCGCCCCACGCCACGCACCTCTCCGCGCAGTTGCGCAGCAACTGCAAAGCTACTGCCGACAGGCTGTAGCCGTTCGCCCTCCCCTGCCGTACGATCGCAGCATGGACACGTGCATTCTCGGCGACGCTACGACGCTCAGGAAGCAGAAGAACGCGCAGCGTTCTTCAAGCCAACCGAAGGTTGGCCGTGCGCCCCTGCAACACATCCACAACCCGTGCATGGCACTCCAGGACAGTGATTCTGCAAAACGAACTCTATCTGAACAGCTTCAGAATTCCGCGCCGTTTTCGACGCAAAACTCGCGAAAACGGACGATCAATCAACAATTCCGCCTTGAACACAAAAGGTCTACACTGGGCCCATGAAGATTACCGACGTCCGCACCCGCATCTTCGACCTCCCGCACGAGGACACGCCCTTCGACCCCACCTGGCAAGTCGCGGCCAGCCGTAGCCATCGCATGACCGTCGTCGAAGTCCACACCGACGAAGGCATCACCGGCATCGGCTCCGGCGGCGTCCTCACCAGCCTCAACACCGCCGCCGGCCTCTTCGCCGGCAAAGACCCGCTCGCCATCGAGCAGCACGTCGAAATGCTCAAGACGATTGCGTTCTTCATGGGCCGCCCCTGGCCGATCGAAATCGCCCTCTGGGACATCGCCGGTAAAGCCGCCGGCCTCCCTCTCTACAAACTCCTCGGCGGCCATCGCGACCGCCTGCCCGCCTACGCCTCCACCGGCGAGCTGCGACCCGCCGAACAGCGCGTCGACGACGTCCTCGCCATGCGCGAAGAGGGCTTCAGCGCCGTCAAGCTCCGCTTCCACAGCCCGGACCCCATGGACGACATTCCGACGCTCGAAGCCGTGCGCCAGGCCGTCAGCGGCTCCATGAAGATCATGGTCGATGCCAACCAGGGCTGGCGCTACCCCTCCGACCTCACCCCGCGCTGGGACCTGCGGACCGCCATCACCATGGCCCGCGTCATGGAGGCATTCGACGTCTACTGGCTGGAGGAGCCGCTCTGGAACTACGACTACGACGGCCTCGCCGAACTGCGGCGGCAGGCCAACCTCCGCATCGCCGGCGGCGAACTCAACATGGGCGTCCATGAGTTCCGAGAGTACCTCCGCCACGGCTGCCTGGACGTCTACCAGCCGGACGCCACCTTCGCGGGCGGCATCACGGGCGCGAAGAAAGTCGCGGGCATGGCCCAGGCCGCGGGCCACATGTTCGCGCCCCACACCTGGTCGAACGGCATCGGCGTCATGGCCAACCTCCACCTCGCCGCCGCCGTCCCCAACGCCCCCTTCATCGAGTTCCCCTACGACCCGCCGAACTGGACGCCCGAGATCCGCGACTTCGTCCTCACCGAGCCCATCCGCATCGACGCCAACGGCGACGTCGTCCTGCCCGACAAGCCCGGCCTCGGCATCGAACTCGACGAAGAACGCATCGCGCAGTACGAGATCAAATAGCGTGGGCGACGACTTCCCAGGACCGTTCACCGCCGCCGCCGTCCAGGCCGCACCCGAGTTCATGGACCGCGAGGCCACCGTCCAAAAGGCCTGCCACCTGATCGTGCGGGCGGCCAAGAACGGCGCGCAACTCATCGTCTTCCCGGAGACCTGGGTGCCCACGTACCCCTTCTGGGACATGGGCCGCCCCGACGCCTGGCTGGAGCTCTACCAGAACTCAGTCGAAGTCCCCTCCCCTGCCACGAAGCAGATCGGCGCCGCCGCCAAGAAGGCCAAGGCGTACGTCGTGCTCGGCATCAACGAGCGCGACGCCAAGACCAAGGGCACCCTCTACAACTCGATGCTCTACTTCGGGCCGGACGGCAACGTCCTCGGCGTCCATCGCAAGCTCATGCCGTCCGTCAGCGAGCGGCTCGTCTGGGGCATGGGCGACGGCTCCGGCCTCCACATCTTCGATACGCCGCTCGGCCGTCTCGGCGGGTTGATCTGCTGGGAGCACGAGATGACGCTCGTCAAGTACGCCATGTACGCTCGCGGCGAGCAGCTCCACGCCAGCGTTTGGCCCGCTTGGACCTTCCAGCGCGACCACATCCAGTTTGGCACGCGCCAGTACGCCTACGAAGGCAAGAGTTTTGTAATTGTCTCCTGCGGAGTGCTGAGCGCGGACGCTGTACCTGAACGCTGGCGCGGCCCTGGCACGGCGTCGGGCCGCGTCGCCGATGGCGGCAGCGCTATCATCGCGCCGGACGGCAGCTACGTCGCGGCGCCCGTCTACGACGAAGAGACGGTCGTCTACGGCGACATCGACCTGCGCAAGGTCGCCCTCGCCAAACGCGAAGTCGACGTCGCCGGCCACTACAGCCGCCCGGACGTCGTCCAGCTCCTATTCGACGACTCACCTCACGACCCGCTCGTCGGCCCGCTCAACGGTGCCGGCGCTGACGGCCTCAGCAAGCTACCGGCAAACACCGCAACCGAGCCCAAGAAACGAAGGAGCCGCTCCAGATGAGAACAGCCCTAGCGTTAGTCGCCGTCACCGCACTATTTGCCGTCGCATGCAGCAGCGACGACAACGGGAGCGCTCCTCCGCCGGTCGAAGGAACGTCCAGCGTGACCGGCCTCGGCGTAGAGGTCATCGAAGTCGTGACCGGCGCCGGTCTCGAGGCGACATCCGGCGACCGAGTCGAGGTGCACTACACCGGCTACCTCAGCGACGGTAGACAGTTCGATAGTTCGCTGGACCGTGACGAGACGTTCACGTTCAAGTTGGATAACGGGGATGTCATCCCTGGCTGGGACGACGGCGTGGCCGGCATGGCGCAAGGTGGCGTCCGCCGCCTCATCATCCCCCCCGAACTCGCCTACGGCGATGCTGGTCGCGAAGGGGCCATCCCTCCGGGTGCCGAGCTCACGTTCGACATCGAATTGATCGCCGTCACGAGGTGCCAGATTCCAGCCGCCTCGCCACCGCCGGTCGATGTCAACGCCGAGACCTTTACCACCGAGAACGGCGTTCAGGTCATCGTCATCGAAAAGGGCAGCAAAGAAGATCCTACGCAGGCCGGCGATGCCATATCCATGGACTACACCGGCTGGCTTACGGCAAACGGCGCCATGTTCGATAGCTCCTACGATCGCTGCGAGCAGTTCAACTTCGCGCTCGGTAATGGCGAGGTTATCCGGGGCTGGGATGAAGGCATCCTCGGCATGTCTCCGGGGGACGTCCGCAGGCTCATCATCCCGCCGGAACTCGCGTATGGCGAACAGCCCCGCGGCAGCATCCCTGCGAACTCCAGCCTCACGTTTGATGTTGAGCTGATCGCGTTCGGGCGTCTGGATCCAGTCGAGTAGTGCCTCCCGCGAGGTGACGAATGCGGAGGAGCTGAATCTCATGAGAGTTGTCTTAGGCGCGCTGCTTGCCGCCACCGTCATCGCGATAGCCTGTAGCGGTAGTAGCGGCATCGACGACCGTGGCCTTGCCACTGACTGCAACCCAGAAAGCAACGCGCCCGCTCGAGCCGAAGGCGAGACGTTCGTCACCACCAGCGGAGTAAACGTCGTCGTAGTCACGGAGGCTCCCGAAGAGGACACTGCTCAGGCGAACGACTCGGTCTCCGTGCATTTCACGGGATCGCTTACCGACGGCACACAGTTCGGTGGTTCGCGAGAGCAGCTTGGCACCACGTTCGAGTTCCGTATCCGCACAGAGAACGTCATCTGCGGCTGGGTCGAAGGTCTTGTAGGCATGTCCCCCGGAGAGGTTCGGGAGCTTACGATTCCGCCAGAACTCGCCTACGGCCACCTCGGCTTCGGCGATCTCATCCCACCGGACGCCACGGTCGTGTTCGAAGTCGAGATGATCGAATTCGTCCAGGCCCCGCCTGTCGGAGTACAGCCCTAGTTGATCCCCGCGGCGGCCAGCTTCTCTCGCATCTGGCCCTCCGTGAGGAACCCGTGCTGGAACGCTCGCAGAATGCCATCCTTATCGATGAAGTAGTTGTTCGGCAATCCGATCAGCCGGTACTGGTCTGCCACTTCCCCGTCCGAATCCAGCAGGATCGGCAGATCGAGTCCCAACTCCTCCCAGAAATCCGTCGCCTTGTTGGCGGACTCACCCTGGTTGAGCGTAAGCACCACCAGGCCATCATCTTCGAACTCGCCGGCGAGCTGTTGGATGTCGGGCAACTCCCTGCGGCACGGCCCGCACCAGGTCGCCCAGAAGTTGATCCAGACCACCTCGCCATCGAAGTCGCTTAGCTGAACCACCTGCCCGTCCGGGTTACGCAGGGCGAACTGCGGCGCGGGCTTCCCCACCTCAGGCGGCCGGCTATCCAGCGCCCCCAACGCCGATGCGCTGTCACCACTGCGGTCGAGTAGCACGAGGGCTCCTACGATCCCTCCTAGGACAGCCAGCCCGAGTACGAGCCGGATCGGCGTGAGGCCAACGAAGCGCTGAGCAAGGGAAGATGCCGCTCCCCTGCTAGTCGCCTCGCCTGAACTATGGTCCTTGCTCATGTCTCTTCGATCTTATCATGGGGCCCTATCTAGGCCGCTGGTGATCCTCCTCACGAACATCCCATGTATTGCCTGAGATAGTAGGGTCATGCAAACGAACAACGTCGTGAAACTGCAAGTGTTCGTCAAGACTGACTGCGAAGTGTGCAGCCGCGCCCGACAGCTCGCCAAACACGCAGACGAGCAGTTCCCGAACCTTGAAGTAGACATCGTTGACATGAACGAGATGCGACCCGAACGAGATGACGTGTTCGCCGTTCCCACGTTTGTGCTTGAAGGTCGCGTCCTTTCGCTCGGAAACCCCCAAGAGAGCGAACTCCACGACGAAGTGGCGTCGATCCTGAGTGAACGAGGGTTGGTGTAAACTGAAGTCATGGGCATAGGAAAGCGTCTGTTCCGCCGTTCGCCGGCCTCCGTCCCGACGCAGCCACAGTTGACAGGCAAGGCCGCGTTCCTTTCCGACACCGACATCTTTCGCGATCTCAGCTCTCAAGAACTGGAAGAGCTGGACCGGATGACGGCCATGAGCACCTGCCGGAGAGGCAAAGTCTTCTACACGCCTGGTGAGACAGGCGAAGTGCTCTTCATCCTCAAGCGCGGCCGCGTGAACCTCTACCGGATCAACGCTGATGGCAAGAAGCTGGTAACGTCAACGATCGGCGCCGGGACGGTCTTTGGTGAGATGTCGCTCGTCGCTCAAGGGATGCACGACACGTTTGCGGAGGCCGCCGAAGAATGCACCCTCTGTGTGATGAGCCGTTCCGATGTCGAGCACCTGCTCCTGAGCAAGCCGCGGGTTGCCCTCCGCTTTATGGAGATGATCGCCGCACGGCTAAGGGACGTCGAGGCTCGGATGGAGACGGTCGCGTTCAAGAGCGTCCCCACCAGGATCGCAACGTTCCTTTTGCAGCTAGCCAACGAGGAAACCGGCAAGATCGAAGGCGTGTCGCATCAAGACCTCGGAGACATGGTGGGGACCTATCGAGAGACCGTGACGCGCATCCTCAACGAGTTCCGAGCTAAGGGCTACATCGAACTCGGCCGCCTCAATGTGGCGATCCTCGACCGGGACGCCCTTCAAGCCATCGCCGAGGAGTAGCTGCCCAGAGGCTCGCAACCTGGGACCCATCGCGAGCCAGAGTTTAGCCTCCACCGCCCGCGTAGGCAGCAGGGCCATCCTGGCACCCTCCTCCTTGTGAGCAACCCATCCCGCCATTGTGGCCGACCCATCCGTGTTTGACACACGGTCGAATCCGCGTCAGTATGGGGCGTTCTGCCACGGCCAGAGGAGTGAGACTAACCCGTCATGAGAGAGAATAAGATCAAGAGTGCCTGGCGAGACGACAAGGTGACGTATGGCGGCTGGCTATCGATCCCGAGCGCCTTCTCCGCCGAAGTCATGGCCCACCAAGGCTTCGATTGGCTATGTATCGACATGCAGCACGGCGTCGTCGACTATCAGGTCGCTGTCACGATGCTTCAAGTCATCGGAACGACCGATACGGTGCCCTTCGTGCGGGTACCCTGGAATGAGCCGGGTATCATCGGCAAGATGTTGGACGCCGGCGCCTACGGCGTCATCATTCCACTGGTCAACGACCGTACACAGGCGGAGGCCGCCGTCCGCGCCTGCCGCTACGCGCCAGAGGGCGCTCGCAGCTACGGCCCAACGCGAGCCGCCTACTACGGTGGTAGCGACTACGCGAGCCACGCGAACCGAGAGATCGCCTGCATTCCCATGATCGAAACGAAGACCGCCGTCGAGAACCTCGACGATATCCTGTCAGTCGCTGGCATCGACGCGGTCTACGTCGGCCCAGCAGATCTGAGCCTCACAATGGGCTTGCCACCTCGCATGGACCATGATGATGCGACGTTCCAAAACGCGCGCATCAAGATCGCGTCGACCTGCCGAGAGCGGGGCGTGACGCCCGGCATCCACGCGAGCGCCACGCTTGCGCCGAAGCACGTGGAGGCAGGCTACCGGATGATTACGATATCGTCGGATGTGGGTGCTATGGCGGGCGCTGCCGGCGAACATCTCCGGTCACTGCGCGATGTCGACGCTTCTGGCGGTCCCGCCTACTCCTAAGACAGCACGTCAGGATTTACGACCGCCTTCGGCCGCTCTCCACGTAGCGCCGCCAGCAGGTTGTCTATCGCGAGATCGAGCATCGCTTGCCGGGTCTCGACCGTGGCCGACCCGATGTGAGGCAGTAAGATCACGTTGGGCAACGTCGTCAACGGATCATCGGCAGGCAGCGGCTCCTCCTCCACCACATCCAACGCGGCGCCGGCTAGTTCTCCACTTCGCAGACCAGCGACGAGGGCCGCTTGGTCGACGACCGGCCCGCGCGACGTGTTGATGAGGTACGCGGTGGGCTTCATCAGGCCAAACTCTCGTTCACTGACGAGGTGGTGCGTCTCCGGCCGCAGATCCACATGCAGCGACACGAAGTCGGCTTCGGCAAGCAGATCGTCTAGCTCACGATAGCTACAGAACGACGCCTCGTCTGGCGATTCGCTGAACACGTCGTGGAACACAATCGACATGCCGAATGCCTGCGCGCGTTCGGCAACGGCAATCCCGATCCGCCCGAGTCCAATGATCCCGAGTGTTTTGCCACGGACGTCCGTCCCCAACGCGAGGCCAGGGCGCGTTCCCCAGCCGCCTTCCCGCACGAAGCGCTCGGCCTCAGGCAGCCTGCGCGCCAGTGCCACGATAAGGCCCAACGTGAGATCGGCGACCGCATCGGACAACACGCCCGGCGTATTGCACACCAGCACGCCGCGCTCCTGCGCGGCCTTCAGGTCGACATTGTCGAACCCCACACCGAAGTTTGACACCACGCGGAGCCTCGGCCCGGACGCAAGCACCTCGGCATCCATCGGCAGTTGATTGCTGCCGAGGACACCCTCCGCGTTCGCGAGCGCCGCCATGAGTTCCTCCCGCGATGGCGCGCCCTTGCCTTCGAAGAACGTGGCACCGCATTCCGCCTCGATTCGCGCCCGAGCATCTGGTGGCAGACGAATTGCGATATAGGCACGCGGTCTCTCTGGCGGATTCATGCTGATTGACCCTCCATGGCTCGGGCAGCTTATCACGACCGGTCGTCCAGCGCGGCACGGCTGGTCTTCGCTGGCACACTCAGATAGCATGGAGTCACGATGGCTGGACCAACACCAGAAGAACGCCGAGTACCTCCCTACGTCGCGCTCATTCGGATCGGGGCCGTACTCGGCATGTCGTTTTTCGCGGCTGGCGGGATTCTCATCCTCCTGATCGGCGACTATTACTGGCAGGGCCTTGCCTCGTTGGCCCTTGCCACTCCATTCTTTGCGGTGATGCGGCTTGCCGAGCGCCTTGCGGAGCGGACGCAGGGACCCGAGTCTCCTCCATAGCGGCGGGCACAACAAAAACGGCCCCGCATCGCGGGGCCGGATCGCTGCTGACGCTCAGTTCGCCTCTACTGAATGAGTATCTCGATTGACTCGATCGGCGTGTTGATTACGAGTCGCTCCGCCACGTCAAAGCCCGCCGTGACCATCCCGAACGGAGGATAGTCATCAAACTGGTCTGAGTCCGTCAGCGCGATGAAAAACTGGCTTCCATTGGCCATCCCGAGGGTGCCCGCAGTGAACTCGCCGGTGGCGTCTTCGGCCAAGTCATAACCTGGACCACCGTCCATCCGGCACAGACCTGCGGGAGCTGCCACGCTGCAGGCCGGATCGCCGGCCGTGGCCGAGAAGCCTGCTGCGACGTGGTGGAACTGCAGACCATCGTAGAACCCATCTTCGGCCAAGAATACGAAGTTGTTCACCGTCTCCAACGCCTGCTCCGGCATCAGCTCTACTTCGATATCGCCTAGCTCCGTGCGGATGGTCGCGGTATACGTCGCGCTCGCATCGATGCTCAAAGGAGGTGGCGATGTGTATTGCGTAGCTTCGAACTCGGCTGGCGCTATCGTCGTTGCTATCACGGCGTCCTGATCATCCGGACTGATGAAGTCTTGGCCGCTCGAAGTATCGCGAAGGAGAACATTCCCGCCGAAAATCATCGCCCCGCCGCCGAATGCAAGCGCAAGCGCCATGCCGATGAAAATGAACTTGATCATCATGCCGCTCGACATGAAACCGAGGACACCGGTAGGCTTGACGTGGCCCGCGTAAGCGCTGCCAGGCTCGTACTTCTTGCGGCGCCGTTTCGACTGTTTGTTCCCCATGTCGCTACTCGACT
>QIFC01000032.1 GCA_003228685.1 Chloroflexota bacterium | reverse complement strand
AAACAGGGCAACTCAGGTATGAATACTTCTCCATGAACACAGTATCGCACAGATACAATTCCGTGTCAAGTATACAATCCCCGAAGAATCTGATCTCTACAGCCCCAACGTTCTCGCTGATGGACTAGATTCGTCGCAGAGCCTGTCGAAGGGCGCCCGTCGTCGAACGTGGAGGACGAGCATCCTAGCGGAGTCTGTCATGGGCGCAAGTGGCTCAGCCAATGCGAAGAAGCATTAGTCCATGCTAACGTGCGATACGGCCACCGCCCCGAGACCCAGTGCTAGGAGATCTAATGCCCGACGAACCCGACGCCTTTCCTATCGAGTGGGAGGACCCTACACACGCCCGTCAGGCCTGGCAGCACGATCCCATCCACTCGCCCAACGCCGTTAAGCCGCTCTCCTTCGAACTCGCGAGCAAGCCGTTTGTCGCCGGGTTCGGCTGGATGGCGCAGGACCCCATACTCGTCAACAACTACATCTACTATCAGGCCGCCGCGCCACCGGCGCCTCCCGGCCCGGAAACAGCCCTGCCGCCGGGAACGTTCGACCGGCTGCGGGAGGGCGGCCGCCGCTGGCGCGAGGAGATCATTCCAGAGGTCCAAGGCCACATCGACTTCTACCGCAACACCGACTTCGATGCGATGTCGGACGCCGCGCTCGCGGACGAGGTCGCGCGACTGCCGGAGTTGCGTCACCGCTCAGGGCGGTTGCACACCCAGGTGACCACGCCGGCGTACATCGCAATGACACTGCTTTCGAAGACCTACGCGGAGCTGACCGGCGGCAGCGAGCTGGAAGCGCTGCGGCTCGTGCAGGGCTACGGGAGCAAGAGCATCGAGGCCGGCGAAGCGCTCTGGAAGGTGAGCGAGCTGGTGAAGTCGCTGCCGGCCGTCAACGATTACCTGCTCGAAGCCGAGCCCGAAGCGGATGTTTGCAAAGACCTGGACTCAGTTCCCGATGCCGTGCCGTTCTTGGAAGCCTTCGACGCCTACTTGGACGAGTTCGGTTGGCGTTCGGGCGGCGAGTTCTCTTCGCCAACCTGGGCCGAAGCGCACGAAACGCCGCTCGCGATGCTGCGCACCTATCTGGAGACAAATGACTACGATCCCGCCGCGGAGCAGCGCCTCCTGATCGAGGAGCGCGCCGCCGCGACTAAGGAAGTGATGTCGCAGCTGGAGCCGGAGGCTCGCGTGCGGCTCGAGGATGTCCTCGACGCCGCTCGCAGCGTGTCGCGTCTGATGGAGGACCACAACTACTACATCGACCAGCGTCTCTATACCCTGCCCCGCCGTATGGTGCTGGCAGCCGGTCGGCGTCTCGCCGCAGGGAACGAACTAGAAAACGAGACCCATGTCTGGTTCCTGTACCCTGACGAGGTGGTCGATGCTCTAGGAGGGCACCGCTCCAGCATTCGCGAGACTTCAATCGCGCGGGAGCGTGACTTCAAGCGCTGGCGCGAGGTCACGCCGCCGCGCAACATCGGCGCGCCGCCGCCGGAAGGCGCCGACCAGGACATCCCGCGGCCGCAGGCTGAGATGCGTGGCAACGAACTGCGCGGCAACGGCTCGTCGGAGGGCGTGGCGCGGGGGGCCGTGCGCATCGTGCCCGCGCTGACAGACGCCGGCCGCCTGCGTCCCGGCGACGTGCTCGTCACTGTCGCGACCCTGCCGCCGTGGACGCCCTTGTTTGCCGTTGCCAGCGCCGTCGTCACCGAGACCGGCGGCATCCTCAGCCATACGGCTATCACCGCCCGCGAGTACAAGCTTCCGGCCGTGCTGGCCGTCGCGGGCGCTACACGTCTGCTCAAAGACGGCCAACTTGTGGAGGTAGATGGAACGGCGGGCACAGTCAGAATCGTTGGGTAGGCCAAGCTGACCGCAGGTCAGCCCTCCCGTGCCACCTGCCGCGGTGGTCGACCGAGTGTAGGAGAGCCTGTCCGCTAACGAACCAGCACGAGCAGGGCGATCCCTCCCGCAGCCGCCACACATGCCAGTGCGAAGAACAACACGGCGTCATCGGGCGGGTAGTGAACAGTTGCGGAGAGAAGGAAGAACAGAGACACGATGAAGAGGACGACTGCGAACGCCAAGATCATGTTCGCCTCCTCCTGTTGTGATGGACGCAAGTACTGCCGATCAGCTACTTGTCGCCGTCCTGCAGCAAGGCTCGCGTCTTGTTGATCTCACCCGCGTGATAGATGTCGTGTTCGTGCATGGTATCGATGAGCAGCAGCGTGGGCACCATCTCACCCCAATGGGCCTTGCGAGGTCGCTCCAGCTCCGCGTCATCAGCTAGCTCGTCTACGGCCTCGATGGCATAGGCGTGTGCCTCCGTAAGCCACTCAGTCGCGGCAGCGGGCGTTGCCAGCCGCTCCTTGGGCGGGTTTGCGGGAGGATCAACGTAGGCCATCGAGGCATCGCGAAAGCCGTGGTTTGCGTTGATGTACTTGAACAGCCCAACGTGCAAGACCATCGTCCGGATCGAACGCCGGCCGCCCGGCGGCAAGACGTCCCAGTCCTTATCCGTCACGCTGGCCAGATTCTTGAATAGCGAGTGCTCACTGTCCTCGAAGGAGCGATTGAGAATTCTCACCAGTTCATCAATGCGTGGCCGGGCCATCGTGCCTCCTGCATGCTGACCGCGGTTCAGCCGGTCACTCGCCAGGCCGGCGCAGCGCGCCGCCGCTCTTGCTCGCGGCCTCCGTCTCCGGGTCGAGCGTCAGGCCGAGGCCGTCCGCCATGCGCGTCAGGTAGTTGAAGATACCGACGATGTGCGCCACTTCCAGACACTTCTCATCGTCGAAGCCGAGGTCGCGCAGGGGTTGCCAGTCCTCCTCCACCATCCGCGTGGGCGTCGCGCTCATCTTGTGCGACACCTCGCACAGCGCCTTGTCCTTCGGCGAGAGGTCCAGTTCCTGCCAGGTGTGCTCCTCGATTGCCTTCACCAGCTCGTCGTCGCCGCCTTCGGTACGCAGAAACTCTGCGTGGGAGAACGTTCAGTAGTGGCAGTCCTGGCCGGCCGCCGTGACAGCGGCCACCATCTCCCGTTCGCGACGGTCCAGCGTCCCATCAGGGCTGAACATGACCTCGCTGAACAGCGCGCTGAACTTCGCGCCGATGCGCCCGTGCGCCATGATCAGCCGCCCCATCGCGGGGAAGAAGTTGCCGAAGTCGTACGCGTGGACGGGCGCCGTCCTGTCTGCCGGCAAGTTGCCAATCAAGTCGTCGCTGCTGGGGATCTTCACCCACGCTTCGGGGATGGTCGTCTTCTTCTCGATCACCATGGCGGCCTCCTCAGCTTGGCGCAGTAAGCGTCCAGTGACGCTAGTATAACCGACGCCGCAACCCGTCATTCTGAGCGGCAGCGAAGAATCTAGTTCCTTCGCCACCAAGTTCTGTGCCAGGCAGAGATCGGGCCGACCTAAAGGCCGGCCCCTACGACGAATCGCCGGTTCGATACGCATTCCTGTCGCGACGTTACCTGGCTGCCTCCGGTCCTGAAATGGACGCAGCGGAAGGCGTTCGGTGTGCAGCTCGGTCGGGCTCTTAGCGGGATTGGTTCGTTAGTTGAAGCACGAAGTTGAACAGCTTGCTCATCTCGGGCGGCATGTCAATGTCTGAGAAGCTTAGGCTGTTCTTTCGTTCCTCGTCCTGTATCTTCAGCCGGTAGACTGCGATCTCGCCGGGACCCGACTTCGGGCTATGAAATAAGCCCTGTTTCGTCTCAAAGAAGGCCGACGTCTGGATGAGTCTCGCCAGCTCTTCAAGCAGCTCAGCGTCGATTTCCTCGGACTCAGCGAAGGCGTCAATGTTCATTCCGGCGAAGCCGCCTGATGCCTTGAATTCGATTCGCATCAACTGTCCTCCAGATAGACACCATCCGGCGCATGCTCCAGCGACGTCAGGTTCCCCCACAGATACGCGTAGTCGAGCGTCGCGCCCCGGCAGGCGCGTCCCAGCTCGTAGAGCGTCTCCCACAGGAGCCTCATATTGCGCAGGCGGAGCATCGCGGCGCGTTCCCGATCGAGGATCTCGCCGCCTGCCGCGACGTAGTCGCGCAAGAAGCCACGCACCAGCTCCGGGTCCATATGGATGCCGTCGCTGTGCGAGAACTCGATAGCCGCGTTCGCGACCTCCAGCGCCCGCCAGTCTACGCCGCACTCGTCCCAGTCGATCAGGCCCGCAATGCGTCCGTCGTGCCAGAGCAAGTTGCCGGGGAAGAAGTCGCCGTGGATGGGCATCGTAGGCAGGTCGAGCGAGCTGAGTTCGGCGAGTGTCGAGGGCAGCGCCGCTAGTTCGTCACTCACGTGCTGGCGGAGCCCGGCCGAGTCCACGACAGCCAGGCCGATGTCTCGCCCCGAGAGATACTCCTCGATGCCGGCCCACGACCACCAGCGGTTCTCGTGCAAATCGAGGTCGGCGTACGCGGGAACCGCCGCACGCGGATTGGGCACCGCGATGCCTGCTGCTATCTCATGTACCCTCGCCAGCAGCTCGGCGGCCGCGCGGCGCTCCGCAGGCTGGCCGCGGTCTGGCCGCCTGCCTTCGATGAAGCGAGTCAGCACCGCCACGCGCCCGCCCTCGACGGCCAGCGACTCGCCGCCCGCGGTCGAGATCGGCGCGGGCGTCTCCGGCAGCCGCTCCGCGAACGGCGACACCAGCGCCAGCTCGGACCCCACAACGTCCGCCGAAACGTCGGGCGTGTACACGCGCAGCGCATATGCCCCGCCCTCGTGATCGACGCGATACACGTCCTTCAGCTCGCCGCCACCCAAGCGCACAAACTCGCTCGCCTCGCGAAGCCCTGCCCAATGCGCGAAGAACGACCTTGCTAGCTCGTCGGAGGGCATCAGAGCTGCATGATAGCGGGAGGGGTGAATGAACCTGGGGACCGCGGGGTGCGACCGTCGCTCTGCTAACTTTCGTGTGATACGATGATGGTGCGGGGCTCGTAACCCCGCTGGATATTCGACCACGCGGACGATTCGGTTCAGGCGTATTGGGCCAGTCGAATCCCCGCAGGCTCCTAGCAGCCAACCGAGGAACTGTGATGTTCTGCATCACGACTCCTTTCTTGGATGGGCGCGAGGAAGCGTGAGTTTGAAGGCTCGCTCTTCGCGCCCTTGGTTTTCGGTCAGCCTGACCGACTTACCCCTCTAGCGGCGCTTCCGCGCCGGAATCGGCATTCTGATCTTGTTCCGCCACTTGAACGATCACATCGAGGTTGGCTGCCATAGCTTGCAACCACCGATCACGTCGTGCCTGAGTCCACTTGCCGTCCTTGGGCAGTTGCTGCATCAGTCCCGACAGCAGTCGCAGATCAAGGCCAGGGGGTACTGGCTGCTCGGCGGTTGGCGACGTAGTGCGGCGACGAAGCGGCGGACGTGTGGCGGCTGACTGCTCGTCAACCGCACCGTTCGGTAGCTGCCGTCGCCTTGGTCTCGCCTCTGGCGTCCGCCCGCTTGTGACAATGCCTGCCTCTCGGCACAAGCCCATGAACAGCGTGATCATTCTATTGCGCTGACGTTCTGGTTGGAGGCCACGGAAGGCGTCCGCGATCTCGATTTCAGTGTTCTGCGCAGGGTCTACGATGGCAAACACTTCGGAGTAAGCGTCACGAATGATCTCACTCAGCGTCTCGTTGTATTCGTTACTCTTGGCGCGGCCTAGGCGTTCGAACGCAGCTGTGCGGTGCTCTTCTTGATCGATCAGACCAAGAAAGCGAAGGGCTGCCAACGTTCGCGGCGCATTGCCTTCTGGAATACCGATACGCTGTAGTTCACCGATGCTCAGCGTGTCGCCGAGGCCGTGATCTCGGAAGCGTCGAATCACCGTCAGGACGTTGTTCACCGGAGCGTACGGCACGGGCTGGCGCTCTACTTCGGATACCATCTGCAGTCCCTTTCGCTAGGGGGCACTCGTTGGGAATACGCTCATGTGCGATAGTATAGTGCATTCCGCACAATGTGTCCAGCGCACAGACTAACTTAGCAATGCAGTTGTCACAATCAGCGAGGCGGGCCAATATGGAGCCTGGAGGTGATGTCCTATGGAGGAACGTCCTCGGCTCGCTGAGATCAAGGGAGGTTGGGCTGCTCACGGTGATGGCTGGGCAGTCCACGGAGCTACAAAGGAAGAAGCGTTGAGCCTCTATGAGAAGGCCCAGAAGCGCCATCAGGAGATCGCAAAGCGGCCCATGTTCTATCAGGCAGCCCGCTAAACGAGGCACCGCTTCTACGGGGCCGGTGTGCATTTTATGAGTTGGCTAGTGTGCGAAAGTAGTTCTTGATCAGCACGCTCCTGGTGACGATAATGAGCTATAACTCCCCGGCTGCTTCGATGGCTGGGCCGTCAAAGGCCGCTGGTTCATTCCAGCGGCCTTTTTCATTGGATTGAGGGCGGTTGAAGGGATGGCCAATATGGGCACTATCGTTTACATCGACGGATTCAACCTCTACTACGGAGCGCTGAAGTACGGCCCTCACAGGTGGCTGGACCTCGCGGCTCTCTGTGCAACGTTGCTGCCGGGACGCACGATCAAGACGATCAGATATTTCACGGCCACAGTGGTCGATTATCCGCATGATCCATACGCCTCCATTCGGCAGGAAGTCTATCTTCGGGCGCTCGGGACTCTACCTAACGTTGTCATCCATCGGGAAGGCTGGTTCTCAAAGCACGCGAAGATGCTCCCGCAGTACCCGCTGGCGTATAGGAACAATCCAACGAAGCCTCCTATCTCCGTTCAAGTCTGGAGGTTGGAGGAAAAGAGAACCGACGTGGATCTGGCGACGCATCTGCTTGTCGATTGCTTCTCTGGTGATTTTGACGAGGCCGTTGTGATTTCGAACGACTCTGACCTAACCCTCCCGATTGAGATGGTCAGGAACAAGTTCAAAAAGAGGATCGGGGTCATAAATCCACAAGCGAAAAGCAAAATGAACAACAATCTGCGCAATGCTGCCAGTTACCACTACCAGAAGATTAGTAGGGTCGTCCTTGGCAATTGCCAGTTGCCGACGAACCTAACCGACAACGCTGGGCTGGCGATCAGCAAGCCGGCCGCCTGGTGAGCCAAGGGCTAGTTATGTCAGCTACACAATCGCCCGGGTCAGTCCCTCTTGAAGTGCGGCCTCGGACCCGTCACTTACCTCATGTCAGCAAGTCCCGAGGAACTCTTCCTGCGCCCAACGCCACCGGCGCCTACGCGCTCTCACTCCCGCCTGCTACGTTAGCAAGCTACCCACCGGGTAGCCATCTGCTTTAGAGCAGCCAGCTTAGAAGCGGACACGCACATTACCAACCGTGGGAAGTCAGCGGTTCCCGGAAACAATTGCGTACCTGGAGCCGCAGTCAATCAAGGAAACGCGCCCAAAAGCGCGCTTATCGAACCTGGGCCGCGTGAGTTTTCGCGAAAACAAACGGTCAATCAAACGCCGCTGGCGAGACGCCCCTTTCCTTCACCCGTGGGACAGGCTTCAGCCTGTCGCGGGCCAATTCAGTGTTTGAGGGATTGCCTGTACGACTAAACGGTCGCCAGCATGCGGTCCAGCGCGACCTTCGCCCAACGCTTCTCGACCTCAGGCACGACGATCTGGTTCACGACCTCGCCGTCGGCCAGCGCCTCGATGGCCCAGGAGAGGTAGGCCGGATGCACGCGGTACATCGTGCTGCACGGACAGACGACCGGGTCCAGGCAGAACACCGTCTTGTCGGGGTTCTCCTTCGCCAGCCGGCTCACCAGATTGATCTCGGTGCCGACGCCCCAGATGCTGCCCGGCGGCGAATCGCTCACCGCCCGCACGATGAACTCCGTCGAACCGTCGCAGTCGGCCGCCTCGACGACCTCCGCCCGGCACTCCGGATGCACGACCACCTGCGCGCCCCGCTCGCGGGCCTCGCTGATCTGGTCGACCGTGAAGCGCTGATGGACGGAGCAGTGCCCCTGCCACAACAGCACGCGGCCTCGCTCCAGTTCGGCCTGCGTGTTGCCGCCCAGCGACCCGAACGGCAGACGATAATTCCACAACGGCATCTCATCGAGCCCGATGCCCATCTTCAGCGCGGTGTTGCGTCCCAGATGCTGGTCCGGGAAGAAGAGCACGCGGCGCTTCCGCTCGAACGCCCACTCCAGCACCTTGCCGGCGTTGCTGGACGTGCAGACGACGCCCCCGTGCTCGCCGACGAACGCCTTCAGCGACGCCGCTGAGTTCATGTACGTGATCGGCAGCGTCTCTTCCGCGATGCCGGCCTCCTCCAGCTCCTGCCAGGCGGCGTAGACATCCTCGGGGTCCGCCATGTCAGCCATCGAGCAGCCCGCCGCCATGTTCGGCAGCACCACCTTCTGGTGGGGCGCGCTCAGGATATCGGCGGCCTCCGCCATGAAGTGGACGCCGCAGAAGACGATGAACTCCGACTCCTCATGTTCCGCCGCCCACTGCGAGAGCTTGAACGAATCGCCCTTGAAATCGGCGAACTGGATGATGTCTTCACGCTGGTAGTGGTGGCCGAGGATAATCAAACGTTCGCCCAGCTTGCGCCGCGCGACGCGGATCCGCTCGATGATCTCCTGAGGCTCGAGCGCCAGATACTCCGGAGGGATGTCTTGCTGCCAGAATCGGAACGAGCGCTCCTCCGTCAGCGGCACGGTCTCTGTGCTATCCGCTTCGCACGCGATGCCTGGCAGGACGGTCAATTGCTCAGGTACGGTCTGGATTGTCATGGAGGCGCTCCCAAGACAGACAATGCAATTAGTGTACTTAGTACACTAAAGCCTACCACAACCTGAACGGGGTTGTCAACCGCCATGTTGGGTTGCAGCTAGAATGTCCTGTTTAGGTTGCGGGAAGAGTGTCCTCTTGTGGCAGGGTGCTTCTGAAAGGAGGCGCCTGTGCAGAGAGGATGGGAACGCG
>QIFC01000038.1 GCA_003228685.1 Chloroflexota bacterium | reverse complement strand
ACGCTTGCGGGCGCCGCGACCCGTTCAATCCGTACGATTACTATGACGTCTCGATCCCACGCGACGGCGTGATCGACTTGTCGAACGACATTCTCGGCGTCATCATCCACTTCCAGCCCGGGGGTTATCTACCGGGCGACGAGAACTGGGACCGCCCGCCGGCCATGATCGGCCGCGGCGCCGGGAGCAACTGGAACCGCGGTTCACCGGACGGCGTGATCGACTTGGCGAACGATATCCTCGGCGCAAACCTGCAGTTCAACCCCGGCGGCTGTTAGACGCGACGTGCGTTCGTAGTGTTGCGCTACCATGCGCGCATGATCATCGACGCGCACACGCACATCTTCCCGCCGGCGGTCAGCGAGGACCGCGACGCCTACCTGCGGCGCGACACGACGTTCCGCGAGCTGTACACGAACCCGAAGGCGCGCATCGCGTCGGCTGATCGCGTCGATGGACGAGGCGGGCATCGATAAGAGCGTGGCCTGCGGATTCGGCTGGAGCGATGCCGAGTTGTGCCGCGAGCACAACGATTATCTGCTGGAGGCCGCGGAGCGTTCGGGCGGACGCCTGATCCCGTTCTGCACGATCCAGCCTTCGGACAAGGGCGCCCGCGACGACCTCAAACGCTGGGCGGCACGCGGGGCGCGCGGGCTGGGCGAGCTGCGCCCTATGAGCCAGGGTTACAGCCTGATCGACAGCGATGAGGCCGACCTGCTCTCGTGGGCCGGGGACGCCTACGATCTGGTGCTGATGTTTCACGCGTCTGAGCCCGTAGGCCACGCCTACCCCGGCAAGAAGGGGCTGCCGGTCGAGCAGCTTGGCCGCTTCATCTCGGACTTCCCAGGCGTGTCGGTGATCGGCGCGCATTGGGGCGGCGGGCTGCCGTTTTATGCGCTAATGCCCGAGATGCTTGACGCGATGGGACGAACTTACGTTGATTCGGCGGCGACAGGGCTGCTGTACAGCCCGGACGTGGTGTCGCGTGTGATCGATCTCGTGGGCGCGAAGCACGTGCTCTTCGGCTCGGACTTCCCGCTGGTGAGCCAGGCCGAGGCGCTGGATGCGCTGCGAGCGGTCTCCATGGACGGGGAGGCGCGTGCGTTGATTGAAGGCGAAAACGCTCGTGAGCTGCTGCGTTTGGCGGATGGCTGACGCGCAGCTCCGCTTGTTTGTCGCATCCGAACTGCCGGACGAGGTGCTGAATGCGCTCGGCCAGTTGCAGAACGATCTTGAGCGGGCCGGCGCCGAGCAATTGCGCTGGGTGCGTCCGGAGGGCATCCATCTCACGCTCAAGTTCCTGGGCAACGTCGAAGCTGCGCTGGTCGACGACGTGATTGCGTCACTCAGCGCCTGTATTCAGCCGTTCGCGCTCCGGCTGAATATGAGCCGTCTGGGCGGCTTCGGTGGCCGGCGGCTACGAGTTGTGTGGGTGGGCCTGGATGGCCAGATTCAGGAGCTGTCAGACCTCGCGAAGATGGTGGATCGGGCGCTTGAGCCACTGGGCTTCCCGGCGGAACGCCGGTCTTTCACTCCGCATCTTACGCTGGCTCGCGTCCGCGAGCGGGCGAGTGCGGCCGAGCGGGAGCGCCTCTCAGGCTTGCTCGAGAGCTACCGGATGCCCCCGCTGCCGGAGTTCTTACTGTCGCGAGCGGCGTTGATCCAGAGCATTCTTGGCGCGGGAGGAGCGACCTACCGGACGATAACGAGATTTCCTGGTCGAACCTCTTGACGGCCTAGGGTGAGCCGTCGTACAATACGCGTGAGAAGGGGTTTTTCGCTATGATTCACCTTCCTTTTGGCTGCTAATGCTGCTAATCGTTCGGCATCGGTGTATCCACCGATGCCGATTTGTTTTGTCCTGGTAGGAAAGGGGTGCCGAATGAACTCAGGCTTGATCGGCAAGATCGAAAAGGCGAAGCGGTACGCTCAGGAGCGCAGCAGGATCCACGTGTCCGGCCTGAAGGTCGATTTCGATGGGGAGAACGACCACCATGAAGTGGCGCTGGAAGATGACTCATGGCGCTGCACGTGTGACTTTTTCGTTGGCTGGGGAGCCTGCGCTCATACAATGGCCCTGGAGCGCATTCTAGAAGGGATGCTGCCGAAAAGCGCGCTGCAAGCCCAAGCTGTCTAGCATCTCGCCAACAAGACACTAAAAGAGACGCCCCTGAAGGGGCGTCCCTTTCGTTATTCGACTGGTGGTTAGGCGAGCGGGTTAACGACGTCGCCACAAGATATGACTTCGCCGTCTTCCGCGTGTACCGCCAGATAGTGTCCGGTCGCGTAGTGATCGATTGATCCCTCGTCGTTGGCCGTGGTCTGCGACCCATCGCCGTTTTCGTCAGCCACGATGTTGTCGAGGGCTATAACTACCTCGCCTTGCTCGTCGCAGCTTCCGTCGTGCAGGTGGTTCGCATGCTCGCCTTCAGTTAGGCCTTCCATGATGATCGAGACGAGGATGCCTTCGCCATTCGGGCTGATATCAGCTTCTCCTGACGCTTCAGGGCCGGTAAGACTGGCCGTAAGCTGAAAGATTCCGAGGTCGCCGCCGATGTCGATGTCGTCATCTATGACGTCGCCGTTGGTGTCGCCGTTGGTGTCCTCCTCGTCGTCGTCGTCGCTACAGGCGATGGCGCCAATGGCGAGCACGGCGGTGAGGAGCGCTACTCCAATGAGCAGCCACTTCGTTTTCATGAGTTCCCTCCCTTACTACATGTAGTGCTTTGCTATGTACTAATCTTCGCCGGTAAGGGGGCCTAGAGTCAACTCCACCGCTAAAGGATCTGAGAGAGGAAGAGCTTCGTGCGCTCCTCCTGAGGGTTCTCGAAAAAGTGCTCGGGCGTGCCTTCCTCGACGATCAGGCCGTAGTCGAAGAAGAGGAAGCGATCGGCGACCTCGCGCGCGAAGCCCATCTCGTGCGTGACCACGATCATCGTTATGCCTTCATGGGCGAGCTGCGTCATCACGTCCAGGACCTCTTTGATCATCTCTGGGTCGAGGGCCGACGTTGGTTCGTCGAAGAGCATGATCTTGGGCTGCATCGCGAGTGCGCGAGCGATGGCGACGCGCTGCTGCTGGCCTCCTGAGAGCTGAGCCGGGTACTTGTCGACCTGCTCCGGGATGCCGACGCGGTCCAGGAGCTGCTCCGCGAGGGCGTCGGCTTCGCTCTTGCGCTTGTGTCGCACGTGCGTGAGCGCGAGTGTGATGTTTCGGCGCACGGTGAGGTGGGGGAAGAGGTTGAACTGCTGGAAGACCATGCCGACCTCTGAGCGCACTTTCTCGAGGTTGCGTAGATTGTTGTTGAGTTCTACGCCGTCGATGACGATGCGGCCTTCGTCGTGCTCTTCGAGGCGGTTAAGCGTACGGATGAAGGTCGACTTGCCGGACCCGGACGGCCCGAAGATGACGACGACTTCGCCCTCCGCGACGGTCGTGGTGATGCCGCGAAGCGCCTGGAAGTCGCCGAACCACTTCTTGACGCCTTCGCAGATGATGATATCGCGCGTGCCGTCTGCTGCAGTCATGGTCTTACCTGTCGCCGACCCCGAGCGTGCGCTCCAATCGTTGGCTGGCTCGCGACATGGAGAAGGCGATGATCCAGTATATCAGCGCTACAAACAGCAACGACTCCGCCTGCCTGCCGAAGAAACCTGGCTGGCTCGTTACGATGCCTGCAACCTCAAGGAGATCGGTGAGTCCCATGATGAATACGAGCGACGTATCTTTGAAAAGACTGATAAATTGACCCACGAGCGATGGTATTACGGCTCGGATCGCTTGTGGTAGGACAATGAACGCCAGGATGCGCGATGTGCTGAGGCCGAGTGCTTCGGCCGCTTCCATCTGACCGCGCGGAACCGACTGCAGGCCTCCGCGCACGTTTTCAGCGATATAGGCGGCCGAGAAGAGCGTGATCGCGATCGTCGCGCGTGCTACGAGATCAAAGTCGACGCCCGTGATCGGGAGTCCTACGATTCTGCGATCAGGCTCCAGCATCAATGGCACGAAGACGAGGGCCATGAAAAGGATCGTGATGAGCGGAACAGCTCGGATCAGTTCAATGTAGGCTGTGCAAAAGCCCTTGATGACAGGGAACGTGCTGGCGCGACCCAGTGCCAACAGAACGCCCAACGGGAACGAGGCGATGATGCCGACGACGGTCAGGAAGAGCGTCAGCAACAGCCCGCCCCAGAGCCGGCTATCGACGCCGTTCAGCAGGGTCCAAGCGACAAAGAAGGCTACGATCCAGGCGCCAATTGCCACGTTCTTGGCGACTGCGAGATACGTCTTGATGCCCGGCGCGAAATGCGCCGCGACGTAGCTGGCGGCGAACATTGCTACAGCGCCACCCGTCAAGAGCAGCACAGCGCCTGCACCAATGAACAGCGAGACCGGAACCATGAGGAGGAGGAAGACGACCGCGACTTTCAGGTCGATGCGCGTCCACAGGCCGGCGCTCGCGCCCGCCAGGCCGCTGAGCATGTAGAGGATGACCCAGATGCGCCACGTCTCGTCTGGATTTGCGGCCGTCGGCGTTGCGGTCGGAAAGCGGAACAGGAAATAGAGCCTCCGGTTGGCATGGACGACGCTCCAGTCCGCGCCGTCAAATACGAACTTGATGAGCCCGCCTCCCAACAGATCCGGCCAATCGAACGTGGCCAGCGCACCGGCTTGGCCAACTGGATCGCTGCCGAACAATACGAGGTAGAGGAGGGCGAGTGCGGCTACCGTCACTGCTGAGTTCGGGATGCTGCTGAATAGGTTTTCACGCGTCCAGCGGACAGCTCTGGTAGTGACGGGCGATGTAGAGATGGGGCGCGTCTGGACAGCCATGGCTATCTCGTCCGTATCCTGACCCTGCTGTTCAGGACGTTCATGATCAGCGATATGAGCATGCTAATCGCTAGATACGTGACCATTACGAGTAGGATCATCGGGACGGTCTGGCCGGACTGGTTGATCGTGATCTTGGTGACGCGGAACAGGTCAGGAAATGCGACGGCTACACCAAGGCTCGAATTCTTGGCCAGGTTCAAGTATTGATTCGTCAGCGGCGGGATCATGATGCTCAGCGCCTGCGGGAGAATCACCAACCGCAGGCGCTGGAAGCCGTTCAACCCGAGGGCGGAGGCAGCTTCTGTCTGGCCTTTTGATATGGCCTGGATGCTTCCCCGCACGACCTCGGCGATGAAGGCGCCAGTGTAGAGCGTGAGTCCCAACAGCAGGGCCGTGAACTCGGGCGTCACCTGCAATCCACCTTCATGGGAACGCCCTATGAGTTCGGGCAGCTCGAATGTCATCGGTGAGCCTGTGAGCAGGAATGTGGCTCCTCCCAGCACGACGAAGACACCGGCCGCCGACCATGCGGGGTAGCTTGGCTTGCCCGTGGTCTCCTGTGACTGGTTCCTGAGGTACCAGACGGCGATGGAGATGGCTGCTACTGCCAGGAGCAGGAGGAGCCAGAGGCCGAAGCCGTCCGAGGTGTTCATCCCGGGAACGGCGACCGATCTGTTCGAGATGAGGATGACATTGAGGAAGCTGGCATCATCTTGAATCTTGGGCAGTTTCAAGATGACTGCCGTGTACCAGAAGATGAGCTGGACGAGGAGCGGGACGTTTCGAAACGTCTCAACATACACGGTAGCCAGCTTCGAAAGCAGCCAATTGTTCGATAGCCGCGCGACGCCCGCGGCGAGGCCGACAATCGACGCAAGGAAGATCCCGATGATCGCGACGCGGAGCGTGTTCAGCAGCCCCGCCAGATACGCGTCCCCGTAGCTGTTGTTCTCCGTGTACTCCTGCCCAAATGATGTCTCCGGGAGTCCGAAGCCAGCCCGTCGATCCAGGAAATCCATACTGAAGTCGATGAAGGGAAAGCTACCAGACAGATCGACGAAGGGGAGCGACTCCAGGTTCGTCTTATCGAGTTCCGTCGTGAGGTTCGAGACGAGCACCCGGCCGACCAGAATGATAACAGCCGCGAATGCGGCCTGGAATGCATATCTCTGGAGCCGAGCGTTTCTGGAGGCCAGCGTAACGATGGCCAACCCACAGGCGGCTATCAGGACGAATGCAAGCGGGAGGACCAACGCCGCGACGAGCCCGACGATCGCGATCACCGCGGCGATCAGGAGACGAAGCACCCTGGGGCCTGCCAGGCCCATCAATGAGTCTGCGGGATGGCTTGGGCTCGGTTGGTTGGCGGCTGCCATTAGGCCCCTTTGAGAAAGCGGCCCAGCTCCAACCGAGCTGGGCCGCTTTTTTCAGTCTCTAGACGTAGGCTACTTCCAGGGTGGAGAGTAGATGATGCCTCCGTCAAGCCACGATGCGTTCAGCGTACCCTCGCGCGGGATGCCGATGGGCGCAACGTTGGCCTCGTAGACCTCGTCATAGTTGCCGACCATGCTGATCACGTCCTGCATGAACTGCGCGCTGATGCCGAGTTCAGCATCGAACGCGGCAGCGCCTTCTTCGCCAAACGCGACGCCCAAGAGGCGGGCGACCCGAACGTTCGGCGGGTTGGCTGCCATGTCCGCTACGTTGGCGCTGGTCACGCCCAATTCATCAGCAACGATCATGCCGATGGCAACGAAATCCACAACCTGTGACCAGGTAGCGTCGTTGTCGATGGTAACGGGGCCGAGCGGTTCCTTAGAGAACGTCTCTTCGAGGATCACCAGCGAGTCCGGACCGCCAGCCTCCGCCGGGAACTCTGAGCGCCGTCCTGCTAGCTGGGACTTGTCTGACGTCCAGCCGTCGCAGCGCTCCTCGATGAAGGCAGTCTGAAGCGTGTCATTATCCTCGAAGCCGAGAGCAGTGCTGCCGGGCAGCCTGTCCGCCAGGTTTAGCTCCGTCGTCGTGCCAGAGAGGACACAGATGGTGGCGTCAGCAAGGCTGTCGACTGACGTGAAGCCGTCGGTTGAGCGAACCATTAGGCCTTGGCCGTCGTAGTACGTTGTTGTCGCAAATGTCAGACCTGTCGCGACGTCGCGAGTAAGGGTCCAAGTCGTATTGCGAATCAGGACGTCTACCTGGCCAGTCTGAACGGCAGGTAGCCTTGTTTCTGCTGTCTGCGGGCTAAATTCTACAGCATCCGGGTCGCCGAAGACGGCCGCCGCGATCGCGTGGCAGAAGTCGACATCGAACCCGGAGAAGTTGCCGTCCGCGTCAACGAATCCGAAGCCCGGGACAGAGTTGTTGACGCCGCAGACTAAGGTGCCGCGGGCGATGACTTCGTCCAGGACGCTGCCGGACGCATCGCCGTTCCCGTTGTCGCCGGCGTCGGTGGCTATCGGCGTGTCGCCGTTGCCGTCGTCATCGTCGTCGCTGCTGCAGGCGATGGCGCCGATGGCGAGCACAGCCGCGATGATCGCTACTCCAATGAGCAGCTTCTTGGTTCGCATGGTTCCCTCCCTTTCAAACCTCGTGCCAGGATAGTTCCGGGGCCACCGGAGTGTAGTCGGCTATGTGGATTCTCTCCCTTGAGGGCGGTTGAGTCAAGCCTACGCGTCGTAAGTGACAAGGCTGATGATGTCTCGTCCCTGGAGCCGCTCTCGCCCATTGAGGAACGCTAACTCAACTACGAACGCGAGCGCGCTCACGTATCCTCCCAGTAGCTCGACGAGTTTGCAGGCGGCATCGGCTGTGCCGGCGGTGGCGAGCAGGTCATCGACGATGACGACGCGCTGGCCGCGTTCGATCGCGTCGGTGTGGATGTCAAGCTGGCTCTCGCCGTACTCGAGTGCGAACTCGACGCTCATGCGCTCTGATGGGAGCTTGCCCGCCTTGCGCACGGGCACGAAGGGGAGGCCGAGCTTGTAGGCGACGGGGGCGCCGAAGAGGAAGCCGCGCGACTCGATGCCCACGATAACGTCTGGGGTGCGCTCACTGATGCGGCCGCTTAGCTCATCGATGATGTGGCGATAGGCGGCGCTGTCGTGGAGCAGCGGCGTGATATCGCGGAAGAGCACGCCGGGCTGCGGGAAGTCCGGCACGTCGCGAATGAGCGCCTTGAGGTCGATAGGGGAGTCCCGCATCGCGGAGGGAAGGGTAGCTAGGAGCGATGGTGCGGGCAAGCACGGCTGACCTTCGGTCAGCTTGGCAGAATGGCTAGCCTGAGGGCTGAGCGTGGCACGGAGCGGCGCGAGCGCGTAGAGGCTGGTGACGTTGGGGACCGTGCGAAGTTAGGCGCTCCCCCGGCGAAGCTCTATCACCAGCAGCACCAGGCCGATGATCAACAGGGGCAGGTGCGTAACAATCATCGTTATCTCACCCGCTGACGGCGCGGTGGGACTGAGGAACGCAGTCAGATGGACCTGTTCTCCCGTGCGCTCGCTCCACCTATCCCAGGCAACGGCCGAGCCGCCAGAACCGGCAATGATGAGCAGTGTCGCTGCTGCTGCGGGCCGCCCAAGCGAATAGAGGAGCGCCCCGCCAACGAATAGTAGGCCTGAGAACGTGTAGAGCGAAGACCAATCAAGATCGAGCATGTTGCGCCGCGTATGCTAGCCGAATTGTGGTCTACTCACAAGGGTTCGCAGTAGAGGCCAACTGATTGACATGGCCTCATAGGCATGGTAGTGTGATAGCCGGGCATATTGGAAGATATGCTATAGAGAGGCGGTTCTGTGTTGAATAGCACAATTTCACGCATTGCTGGAGTGGCGTCTGTTGCCGTGTTTCTTACACTGCTGGGACTCCTCATCTACAGCCAGGTCTCCGAAGACGCGGACTCGAAGGATCAGCCGTCCCTGATTAGCCCTCCAGGCGGGGGTTCCATAAGCTTCCCCGGACAGGATAGCGGGCCCAAGCTAGCGTATTCTATACTAGACGACCCCGTTCTTGAGTGCAGGGGGCGAGAAGCCTGGCTGACCGTAGTTGTGATCGGGCCAACTCTTGGGTCTGACACGGTGCTGCGGGTCAGTCCGCTGTCACCAGGACCATCAGAGACGACGTTTAACGCCGTGGGCGGCCTGCGCTCTATTGACGCCGCGGTCATCTCTACTGATTCTGCGGTGTCCGTGAGGGGCGAACGGCCCTGGGACACTGGGGACAGCTTGGCCACGACGGTCGAGGCTAAGCTACCCGCGTTTATCGTGGAGAGCGAGCAGCCGACATTCCAAGCTTTCGTCCGAACATCGGACCTTCAGTCGGGTAGAGACGACTATAGCACAACGCTCCTGCTAGAGGTCGCAAACGCGCAGTGCTCGTAGTGCCATGAAGCTGCGGTGGCCCGGGCCCCTGTCTACTATCTTGACCGCCGTCGTAAAGGCCTCGCTTGTAGGCAACGCGGTCTTGTTGGTTCTGTTGGGAGGGGCTTCCAATGCAGGCGAAACCCCGCCCAAATATCCCCTCATCCATCCTCACCGGCCAGTTCACCTAACAGAAGATTTCGATTTCTTGATCGACGCAAGGTATAATCTGCTCGCCCAGGAGGCAGTTAAGGCCTGGAATGTCGCTGTGAATGGGACGGTAGTCTCCTGGTTCGTGACGCCTGGTGCTCCGGAAATCGATGCACTCTTTTTCGACCTGGCAGAGGGCGGCGTGAAGCAGATAGAGTACACGAATCACAACGGCGATACACCTTCATTCACTTTCACATTCGAGTGCCCCTGTGCAGGTGCCACCGCTAGTGTCGCTCACGAAGATGACGCGGAAGGCGAGCCGTTTATGTTCGTAGTCTACAATGCTACTAGCGGTTTTGTAGCAGCCAGCGATGATGCCAATGTTGAGCGTACGTTCACACACGAAATCGGGCACCTTCTCTCACTAAAGGACCACGACAACGAAGATGATGATTTTCAACCATACACAGGAATGATGGACGGAACATGTGCCCTAAACGCGTGTGATGACCCAGGGGACTATGAGATTCTGAATTTCACGGCGGAAGATCTTGATGAGTTTCCTATCCTCTTTTTATATCCTGATGAGGCCTCGTGTGTAAGGGAGCTGTTCAAGATGTTTCCAGGTAGACAGGGATGCGCGCCTTGAGGTGTGTCCTGTTGCTAGTCCGTGATCTCGCCCGATTCCCGCTGATCTTGCTGGCTCTATCAGTAGCATTCCTCGCTTCACCTGCACCAGCGTCGGCATCATCCTTCTCAGTTCCTCCGCTTTCGCAACTCACAGCCACGATACCCGGAGGGATTCTGCTACCGGAGACGCAACTGCTCTGCTTGGTGCGAATGGATGACGCACAGGGAAACGTGAGTGCCATTGCAGACTGCTATGCATCGTTTCCGCCTGACCCACCTCCCTCGCTCCCGCTGCCGGAATTTCATGCTCAAGCACTTCACAACCTGCTATCCGGCGAACTCGTTGGCAACATGCTGACGCTTCATATCTTTCCTTGTCTGCCCGTGGGTGGTTCGGTCGCCCAGCTTGACCTGAAGATACCGCTGGACAAGCAAGGCGGCTTCGTCTCCGGTCCTTTTACAGTTTGGACGATGGATGACTGCACAACCGGAACGGAGACCACGGGTTCGCTCACCATGACGCCGCTCGGCATAGGTGAGGACACGGACGGCGATGGCTGCACGGACTGGAGCGAGCTGGGCGGCACGACCGACCCGTTCAACCCGTTCGACTGCGAGAGCAGCGTTTCCGACGTCCTGGTGCATTGGCCATTGGCAGGATTCGAGAGGATCGGTCTCTTCTCCTGCATCGCCAAGGTGGATTACAACCCCTTGACGAACGCGATCCAGTCCGCCCAGCAGTGCAACAATGACATCCCCAACTGGGGCGTTGCGCCGAACGACGACGTGCCAC
>QIFC01000073.1 GCA_003228685.1 Chloroflexota bacterium | reverse complement strand
TCCTTCCATGCCCCTCGTAGTAGTCCATCCATTTCAGCCGTCTCCGGGCGCTGGCTGAGAGTTCCGCGCTCCGGCCCGAGAGCCAGAGCGCCTTCGGTGCGGTTCCACTGACAATACGCATAGCGACACCATTCTAGGTGTCACCAATGTATCTGAACGAGTACAGGACCTATGCCTGCTTAGCCTCCGGCTTCCTTCTCCATCTTCGCAGCCTTTTCCAGTACCGTGTCGATGGTCCCGATCAGGTAGAAGGCCTGCTCTGGTAGCGCATCGTGGTCGCCTGCGAGGATCTCCTTGCAGCCGCGTACCGTCTCCTTGATCGACACGTACTCGCCAGCCAGGCCGGTAAACACCTCAGCGACGAACATCGGCTGGCTGAGGAAGCGCTGGAGCCTCCGAGCGCGGGATACCGCGAGCTTGTCCTCGTCCGACAGCTCTTCCACGCCGAGAATCGCGATGATGTCCTGCAGGTCCTTGTAGCGCTGCAGCACGCGCTGCGTTTCCCGTGCGACGTCGTAATGCTCCTGCCCAACGATGTTCGGGTCCAGAATGTTCGACGTTGAGGCGAGCGGATCCACGGCGGGGAAGAGGCCCTGCTCGAAGATCGCACGCTCCAGTGCGACGGTCGCGTCCAAGTGGCCGAACGTCGTGGCTACGCCGGGGTCTGTGTAGTCGTCCGCGGGCACGAAGACGGCTTGGAACGAGGTGATGGCGCCTTTCTTGTTGCTTGTGATCCGCTCCTCAAGTTCGCCCACCTCGGTCGCCAATGTTGGCTGATAGCCGACGGCGGACGGCATCCGGCCCAGCAACGCCGAAACCTCCATGCCGGCCAGCGTGTAGCGGTAGACGTTGTCGATGAAGAGCAGGACGTCCTGGCCCTCTTCGTCGCGGAAGTGCTCTGCCATCGTGAGAGCCGTCAGTCCGACGCGCAGTCGCACGCCGGGCGGCTCGTTCATCTGGCCGAAGATGAGCGCAGTCTTCTCCAGGACGCCGGATTCGCGCATCTCGTGCCACATGTCGTTGCCCTCGCGAGAGCGCTCTCCCACGCCCGCGAATACGGAGACACCACCGTGCTGGGTGGCGATGTTGCGGATCAACTCCTTGATGATGACGGTCTTGCCGACGCCGGCGCCGCCGAACGCGCCTACCTTGCCACCACGGGTGAACGGCGCGATCAGGTCGATGATCTTGAGACCCGTCTCAAGGACTTGGACGTGCGTCTCCTGCTCGTCGAATGCGGGTGGTTCCCGATGGATCGGCTGCCGGGTGCCCACGACTTCGCCGAGGCCGTCGAGCGGCTCACCGAGGACGTTGAATAGGCGGCCCAGCGTGCCGTCACCCGTGGGAACGGAGATGGCGCTGCCGGTATCCAGGGCTTTCGTTCCACGCCGGAGGCCGTCAGTGGAATCCATTGCGAGGCAGCGTACCCAATTGTTGCCGAGGTACTGCTCTACCTCCGCGATGAGTTTGCCACCCTCCAACTCCATCTCAATCGCGTTGTACAGCTCCGGCAGGGCGTCCGGTGGAAACTCGATGTCCACCACAGTGCCGATAATCTGTCGAACGGTTCCTTCAGCCATGAAACCCCCTTACACCTGCAAGCTTTCCACGCCACCCACGATGTCCAGGAGCTCCTTCGTGATCTGCTCTTGGCGCGCCTTATTCCTGGCGAGGGTAAGCTCTTCAAGCACTTCTTCCGCGGCGTCTGTCGCATTGCGCATGGCGACCATCCGCGCCGACTGTTCACTGGCGATCGATTCCAGGATCGCCTCGTAGATCTGCATCTCCACGTAGCGCGGCAGAAGCTCCGCAAGTACGGAATCTCTGTCTGGCTCGTAGATGTAGTCGATGGCCTGCGTGGCCGCATCTTCCGGCGGCTCCACAGGCAGGAGCTGGTGCACGCGTGGCTCCTGATTCATCGTATTGACGAAGTACGGGTAGACAATGAACACCTGGTCGTACTCGTGGGCCAGGTAGTCGTCAATCACGACCCGCGCGATTGGGAGGATGTCGTTGTATTCGGGATAGTCTCCCAGCTCCGTAAACGTCGCTCGCATGTTCACATCGGTGCGGCGGAAGTAATCACGCCCCTTCTTGCCGATTGCGACCATGGAAGCCGGCACGCCCAGGTCGAGGGCGAGCGCGCTTGCGCGGCGGTTGAGGTTCGTCGGCAGGCCGCCGGCTAGGCCGCGGTTCGGCGTGACGAGAATGATGCCAGCGTGCTTGACCTCGCGGCGCTGCAGCAGAGGATGGAGCGTGTCCGGGTCCATCTGTGGCATCGTCTCCGCCAGGTCCGCTAGTACCCAGTTCATCCGCTCAGCATAGGGGCGCCCCGCGAGCGCGCGCTCCTGCGCACGTCGCATCTTGGACGCGGCAACCAGTTCCATCGCCTTGGTGATCTTGGCGGTGTTCTCGATGGAACGGATGCGCCTGCGGATCTCTCTGGTACTCGGCATAGGTTAGCTTTTCGCCTCGCTCAAGCTACTCGGACGCAGATGCTTCGGTGGCAGCAAAGCCGGACGTCTCCTTGAACTGGCGGATAGCGGCGTCCAGCGCCTGCTCTCGCTCCGACGGCAATTCGTTTGTCTCCATGATCGACTTTCCGATCTCAGGGTGGTTGGCATCCATATACTGATAGAGTTGGTTCTCGAAATCGGCAACTCTATCAACGGGCACGTCATCAAGGAGGCCGCGCGTTCCGGCGTAGATGATCATGACTTGCTTGTCCAGCGCGAGCGGTTGGTATTGTGGCTGCTTGAGGATCTCCTGCAGGCGCTGGCCGCGGTCGAGCTGTAGCCTGGTAGCGGCGTCCAACTCGCTCGTACCAAACTGGGCAAAGGCCTGCAACTCCCGGAACTGGGCCATGTCCAGCCGGAGCTGGCGCACGACCGAACGCATCGCCTTTCGCTGAGCATCGCCTCCCACGCGGGAGACCGAAACGCCGGCGTTCATCGCGGGCCGGAAGCCTGCGTTAAAGAGGTCCGATTCCAAAAATATCTGACCGTCGGTGATAGAAATGACGTTGCTTGGGATGTAGGTGGAGATGTCGTTCGCTTGCGTCTCAACGATGGGAAACGCTGTGAGCGACCCGCCTCCTTCTTCATCGGAGAGCCGCGCTGCGCGTTCCAGCAGCCGGCTGTGCAGATAGAAGACATCGCCTGGGTAGGCTTCGCGGCCGGGTGGCCGGCGCAATAGCAGTGAAACCTGCCGATACGCCCAAGCGTGCTTGGAGAGATCGTCGTAGATGATCAGGGCGTCCTTGCCCTGCGCCATGAACTCTTCACCCATGGAGCACCCGGCATAGGGCGCCAGGTACTGGAGCGCCGCGGCCTCCGCCGCGGAGGCGGAGACGATGATTGTGTGCTCCATGGCGCCATGCTCTTCCAGGACGCCGACGAGCTGTGCGACCTTGGCGGCCTTCTGGCCGATGGCGACGTAGATACAGATTACGCCTTGGCCCTTCTGATTGATGATGGTGTCGAGGCCGATTGCGGTCTTGCCGGTGGAGCGGTCGCCGATAATCAACTGGCGCTGGCCGCGGCCGATTGCCGTCATGGAGTCGATTGTCTTGATGCCGGTTTGCACCGGTGTGTCGATACTCTGCCGCTTTGAGACGTCCGGTGCAATGCGCTCTACGGGGCGGGTCTTGTCCGTGTTAATCGGACCCTTGCCGTCCAGTGGTTTGCCGACCGGGTCTACGACCCGGCCGATGAGGGCTTCGCCTACTGGAACCTCCGCGACACGGCCGGTGGCATGGACCTCGTCGCCTTCACGAATATCGCTGTAGTCGCCAAGGACCATGACGCCGACGTTCTCTTCCTCAAGGTTCAACGCGAGGCCGAAGACGCCGCTGGGGAACTCCACGAGTTCGTTCGACATGACGTTCGAGAGGCCATGGATGCGGGCGATGCCGTCGCCGGCATCGACGACGGTCCCCACGTTCGTCGAGGTCACCTCCGCGCCGAACTTCTCGATCTGCTCCCTGAGGATGGATGTGATTTCGTCTGCTCGTACTGCCATTCTCTACTCCCGTGTATCTAGCGGGTTCCTCTGGCTAGCTGACGTTTGAGCGCCAGCAGCTTCGTCTTCGCGCTGCCATCGATCAGACGGTCGCCGATGCGGGCGACCAGGCCTCCAAGGATCTCTGGCGCTTCATGTATTTCAACCTGCACTTGCTTGCCGGTTAGCTCCGAGAGGCGGCTCGTCAACGCTCGCCGCTCGTCTTCGCCTAACGAGACCGCTGTTAGCACCTGTGCGTGAGCGATGCCATTGTGCTCGTCCAACAGCGACTGGAAGGACTCGGCAATTTGTGGCAGCAGCGGCAGGCGGCGTTTGCTCTCAAGGAGCTTCACTAGATTGCTGGTGAGCGCCGGCAGTTCGCCAGTCACCAGCGTCAAGAACGCTTCCTTCGCTTCGCCTGGCACGCGCTGGTCGTCGAGGAACGTGATCGCTTCATCCGATGCTGTCGCTTCGCCCAACGAACGCATCGCTGGCTCCCAAACTTCCAGCTCATTCCGATCTCGGGCGAGCTCGAATGCCGCCTGGGCATAACGTTTGGCGGCAGGGTCGCGCAGCATGCTAGCCCTCTCCGAACGTCGACTCTGCGAGCGCTTCGTCGATCAGCCGTTGGTGCGCCTGACGGTCTAGGGACTGGCTGATCACTTTTTCAGCTGCGCTCACCGTGATCTCGGCGAACTCGCCGCGCAGCTCCGCGATCGCTTGGTCTCGTTCGAGCTGGATCTCGTTGCGGGCGCGTTCCAACAGCGTCTCCGCTTCCTGGCGCGCCTGGTTGCGGGACTCTTCCTGTATCCGGTTCGCTGCTTCCTGAGCCTGCACGACCAGCGTCTGGCTCTGTTGGCGAGCCTCATCGATCTGCTTGGCAACCTCCGCCTCCGCCTGCGAGGCCTGCTCCTTCGACTGATCGGCCGCTTCTACGCCCTCGCGGATGCGTTGAGCGCGGCGGTCGAGCATCTCCAGGATCGGCTTGTACAAGAAGATGCGGAGCAGCACCAGCAGGAGAAAGAAATTCACCAACTGGGCGATCAGAACCGGTAAGTTCAATCCTAGCTCATCCATATCGAGCCGTTTCCCTTCGTTCGTATCTTGAGTGGTGGGCTAGAATACGAACCCGATCATGACCGCGACGACCAGGGCGTAAATCGCGATAGCTTCCGCGAACGCGATACCCAGGATCATGTTGGTCTGGATCACGGCATTCGCCTCCGGGTTCCGGCCCAATGCCTCCATCGCTTTCGACACGAGCCAGCCGATACCGACGGCCGGTCCAGCGCCGCCGATGCCGATGGCGACCCCCGCGCCGATGAACCGCATGGAGTCGTCCGAGAGCTCCAGAAGCGGAACCAATGCTGCGATGTCCATGATGCCTTCCTTTCCCTACTCTGCCTGTTGTGCAGCGGCAATTTCGCCGCCTGATACGTGCGTCTCTTCATCGTCGTGGTCGTCGTGGCTGGTCACGGCCAGCGCGCCGAACACGAGTGTGAGCATTGCGAATACGAACGCCTGGATCGCCCCAACGAATAGTTCGAGTCCGTAGAAGGGTAGGGCGAGCAGCAGCGGAATCAAGAACGTCATCACCAGCAGCAGGATCTCGCCTGCCAGCATGTTGCCGAAGAGCCGGAACGTGAAGCTGATTAGGCGCGCGATCTCGGCGATAAATTCAAGGATGCCGACGAAGATATCAATGACGCCCATGGGGTCGCCCCCGGCCAGGCGGCCGAAGGCAAAGAAGCGCTTCCCGTAGCCGACCAGGCCTAGCGCGCTGATGCCCCACCACTCGACGAAGATGGCAGCGACGATCGCCAGCGACAGCGGTGTCATGAGGTCCGTGTTCATGCTCCGGAAGTAAGGCGCCAAGAGGCCGATCTGAGCGTCGTCAGGGACGCCTTCGTCTACGCGCGCCTTTGCGATGGCATCCTCTCGTCCTTCCTCCAGACAAACTTCACGTTCATGCCCTTCGGCTTTGCCATCGCAGACGGCTTCGTCGAAGTTGATCTCGATCTCACTGGAGTTGGGCATGACCATGAAGATTCCACGGTCTTCGAAGACGATCACCTCTTCGCTGAATTCCTCTTCTTCAATGCCCACTGGCTCGATCTTGCCGATCGTGTTGAAGACCGGCAGGAGGGCCATCCAGTTTCCCACGACGATGAACAGGAAAATCGTCGCGATGACCGGGAAAAAGCGGCGAGCGTGCTTTGGCCCAACCGTGTTTTCGACGAGCGTGAGGAGCATCTCTACGATGGCCTCCATGATGTTCTGGAGGCCGGATGGAATGAAGCTCATCTTCCTCGTCGCGAAGATCGCGATGAGGAAGAGAACGGCCGTCGCTATCCAAGCAGTGAAGAGCGTGTTGGTAATCTCGAGGAAGCCGATGGTCCAGAGTGGCTCGGCCTTAATCTCGATGTGCGGTTTCGGGGCCCCGAGGAACAGGAAACCGACGCCTAGCAGAACTAGTGCGCCAAGGACGATACCGGCCACTCGCAGTCGGGCCACGTGTCGCTACTCCTCTTTCTTTTCGTGCGGTCGCAGTACTTCCATGAGCATTTGATATCCGCCGTAGAAGGCGAGAACCAATCCCAAGGTGAGTCCGAGCAATGTCAGTAGCGGCTTTGTGTCTGCAACTCCGTCAAGCAGGGCGCCACCCACTACCCCGGCGACGATGCAGACCGCAAAATACCAACCGATGCCAATGAGCCGCGCGGTTGGCGGCAACCGGTTCATCATGATGAACCTCCATCAGCATCCCGCTCAGAAACTTTGCGAATCTTATCACAGACGGTTTGGACGATCAACACCAACAACGAAACGCCCCGGTTGGCTCGGGGCGCTATGTGTTCGCGAATGAGGGGCCGGTTAGGATTTTCGCTTGTCGAAGTCGTCCAGGTCGAGGCCTTCGATAAAGTCGCGAAAGGCAGACATGCGTTCCAACTCTTCCTCATTCGGCTTGCTGATGGCCTCTTGTTGCGATGTTGCGTCCAGGGGCTGGCCCTCTTTGTCCAGTGCCACTCCGGCTTTGTCGAGGACTGCGTCTTCGGCAAAGATTGGCACCTGCACCCGTACGGCTAACGCGATCGCGTCGCTGGGCCGCGAATCGACCTCAATCCGTTCGCCGTTGAAGCTCAATATGATGCGCGCGAAGAACGTGTCTTCGGCCAAGTCGTTCACGACGACGCAATCTACCTGCGCGCCAAGCTTCTCCATCACGTCACGAAGCAGGTCGTGCGTAAGGGGCCGCGCAACGGAGACATCCTGGAGACGTACGGTGATGGCATCAGCCTCAGCAGGACCGATCCAGATGGGTAGATAGCGATCTGCGTTCTTTTCTTTGAGGATCACCACACGCTGATAGTTCATCAGACTGACGCGGATGCCCTCAATAGACATCTCAATCAACGTGGCACCTCCTCATTTCCAAGTCTAGCCCAGTACCTACACGGTGTCAATTTGAGTCTGGAGCGGGCTCGTGCGACCGACTCCAACTAGCTGATTCGCCTCCTGCGGTAGGGCCAGTACCTCCGTTCTTCAGCCAGCCGTGCTCCAGGTAGAGGCTCAATGAGGCCGCTCCCACAAGGGACGCGCTGATGGCCAAAATGACCGTGCTGACACCGTAAAGGTCGGCAATTCCGCCTACAACCACCAGTGGTACTAGCGCTACACCATTGGCAAGCACCATCTGGGCCGCGATGACTCTTCCTCTCATGTCGATTGGAGTACGCTCGTGGAGCGTCGTTTGAGCCGGCGTGTTCAGCATGGCGTAGGCAAAGCCCATCGGGCCTGCAATCACGGCAGTTAGCGTGACGAGGATCGACCGGCCAAAGAACGGGTCGGCGCCGAACGGGTTGAGATATTCGGTCTGCTCCAGGCCGGCGCCGATCAGCTCGACGAATCCCATGATGGTCAGGCTGGCCGCGATGCCGAACAGCCCGATCGCAACGGTGCGAACTTTTCCTAAGCGGTCGACGATCCAGCCTACGGCGCGCAGCCCGACCAAGGCGCCGATGGCGACCGGCGCGAACACCGCGACGGCGTCATCGGGAGAGACCTTGAGGATCGCCTGCATGTACCTGGGTACCAGCACGGCGAAGAGCAGGATGAGCGTGCTGCTCAGCATGAGGTGAGCCATGGCCAGTGTCGAAACGGGGTCCGAGCGCAGACTGCGCAGTGCTTCAGCGAAGTCCGTCGCGGCGCCGCGCAGCTCTTCCCGGCCGGGGAATGTCCCGTGCGCCTCCTCGTCGTCTTCTTCGCCGATCGTTGGCTGGAATCGGGCGAGAGAACTTGCTACTAGAAAAATCGCCGCCGTGAGGATGAACAGCACGCCCGCGCCGGCGGTCTTCAAGATGATCGGGGACAGGACGATCAGGCCCGCGATTTGCGCGATCGTGAACCCGCCGCTGTAGAGGCTGTTCGCGGAGATAAGCTGCTTGCGGCTGACGATGAACGGAATCGAGCTAGCGCTGCTCGTTGTGAAGAGCTGGCTGAAGCTAGCGAACACAGCCGTGATGCCATAGAGCGCCCAGACGTGCTCCCTAGCAAAGAAGAAGGCGATCGCGCAGGCGGCGCGGCCGATGTTCGTGAGGATGAGCAGGCGCCGCTTGCTCCAACGATCCGCCAATACGCCTGAGAAGATCCCGAAGACGGCGATCGGAATAACGAATGCGAGGATCACACCGCTCGTGCTGGTGGTCGACTCGGTGAGACCAAGCACCACGATAATGAGCGCGTACAGGATGGCGTTCTGGGCGGTCTGCGAGATCACCTGGGCGATCCAGAGCAGACGGAAGCTCTGATTCGAGAGAACCGGCGGTTCGTCGCCGGCTGGTTCAGGCGATGGTATGATCTGTCTCAGCATTATCCAAAGGTTGCGGTCTAGACATCGCTCGCGCAAGTGACCAGCCGGCGGCGACAACCAAGATTGCCATCGTGAGGAACATCACTGGCGCCACTCCAAACACCTCGGAGAGGAAGCCGGCCAAGAGAATTGGTGGAATGGAGGCTAGGTTGGTGAGGACGACTTGGGCCGCGAACACGCG
>QIFC01000128.1 GCA_003228685.1 Chloroflexota bacterium | reverse complement strand
GCCGGAGTTGCTAGTAACCGCCGGTCAGCATACGGCGGTGAATACGTTCCCGGGCCTTGTACACACCGCCCGTCACGTCATGGGAGTCGGCTGCATCTGAAGCCGCTGCGCCAACCTTCGGGAGGCAGGCGTCGAGGATGAAATCGGCAACTGGGACGAAGTCGTAACAAGGTAGCCGTACGGGAACGTGCGGCTGGATCACCTCCTTTCTAGGGAGAGTCTGGGTCCTTGACGAGATACAAGCGCAGACGACTGCTCGCCACGGTGTTGGGGTGCAGGAGCCGACCACTCGCCAAGCCAGCCCTCCATAGGTCATTCGGTGCGCTCCTCTGATTCGTCAGAGGCTCCCACCGTTAGGCCCGCCCGGAGCCTGTCCGGGCCCCGCTCCCCGCGGGAACTTCCTGTCGTTCTTCATCTGGTAAGACCACCCAAACGCCCAATTCGCATGAGGCCATTAGCTCAGCTGGTTAGCGCGGCCCCCGGGGCGAGCAGGCCGGTGGTTCTTTCGGGCCCGCTACTTGTATAATCCTCAACTGTAAGCAACCGGGCCATTAGCTCAGCTGGTTAGAGCGCAGTCCTGATAAGACTGAGGTCGGTGGTTCGAGTCCACCATGGCCCACCAACTTATCTTGACCGATGGGCAGCGTAGGACCGAGTTGGTCAAACGGTCACTTTCATCTATTCTTCGTAGAGCCCCATGGTGCCACTCCTTGCCACGGTAAGTCGTGGGCACTGCTCATTCATCGGCAGCCGGACACATGAGGAACTACATGTTGGTGTCAGTCAAGAGCCAGAGGGTGTTCGTCTTGCGCCACGCGCTAATTGGTTCGCTTTCTGCTGCCACCTTCTATGTGTTCTGGCTCTCTCGCCCGGAGTGGGTGTCGGAAATGCGGCTGTGGCGAGCATTCGGTGACGCAAGTACCATGTTGCTGTTGGTGGCTCTCGCCGTTGGGCCTCTGGCAAAGCTGTGGAAGCCGGCCGCGCGCTTTGTGCCCTGGCGCCGAGAGGTCAGTATCTGGTTTGCCCTGCTTGCTCTTACCCACACCGTTCTCATTCTGAACGGCTGGACGGGGTGGAATGCGTTGCGAGTTCTAGGCTACGAATTCGTTCCGCAGCTTGATCGTTGGGCACGGCTTGAGCCCGGTTTTGGCCTTGCCAATCTCGTTGGTCTTATAGCTATTTTTTGGACGATCGTACTACTGGCAACATCAACAGATCGAGCGGTCCGCTTCTTGGGACTCTCCTCGTGGAAATGGCTTCACTATGGGGCGTACATCATCCTTTACCTGGTGGCGGCTCATGTGGCGTATTTTCTGTTTATCCATTTCACCGCCTCGTTCCACCGCCCGGTGCCCGATCCGAACTGGTTTCGCTATCCATTCCTAGGAATGGTGCTCGCCCTCTTTGTTCTGCAGGCGAGTAGTTTTGTCAGAACAGTGGTGCGGGAAAGGGACCTAAAAGGGCTGGCATAGGTTGCTTGAGAATGGCGTCGGCGAAGACACTTTCCGAAGCTATTTTTGAGGTAAAGAATCAAGACATCCGATCTTGCGTCGCCTGAAGCGAAACGCGAGGGGGTCTCTTCTGACAGTAGCCTGCTCGTCGGATACCTGAGGTGCAATTCGCTCGCTGCGTTCACGGAGGCCACACCGTGACGCTACGGGCTTCCCGACTCCTCAGCACAGACCTCCATCAGCACTCATCCCTACTCGCCTGTCCCCTCCCCTAGCATCGTGTCGTTGCGGACCTGCGCGTAGACCAAATGCGCCCAGAGGGCGAGCACGGGGAGCGGCTTCGCAGCGTGATGCAGAACGACACCCCAGGCCGGCCACGACTCCTGAATCGAAACCAGGGAGCCCGGCGGCGGTAGCGACGCGCCGCTGACGGCGTTGACCAGCCAGTACGGCGAGGGCAGCGCGACGAACGCGAACGTGACCAGCGCGAACCAACGGCTCGCCGGCCTGAGGGCGACGAGCAGCACGAGCGCGGGCAGCAGCATCACATAGTGGTGCTCCCACGCCGTGTACACGAGAAAGAACGTGCTCGTCCAGACGCCGAAGAGCGCGACCACGTCTGGGCGGCGCGAGAGGAACGTGACACCCAAACCGATGCTCACCACCGCCCCGACCAGTACGAGGGCGAACGGCCCGGGTAGGTTCGTCGCAGTCGAATCAAACGCCAGGTAACTATTGCGAACCAGCGCCAGCAGGCCATGTTCGCCGGAAGAGAACTGGAGGAACCGCTGGTCCGGGTCCTCCAGGAAGCGCATCTCACCCGGCCTGAGCTGATAGTCCAGCAGGCCGTATCCTCCGTCGAGGACCTGACTGAGATTGATCCAGAGAAAGTACTGCAGGTCCCGCAGCCGCCCCGCGAAGTAGGCCGCGTTCAACGCTACGAGCGCCGCACCTGCCGCGATGGCCCGCCACCAGCCTATTCGGACGAACAGCGGCAGTAGCAAGGCACTGTTGCTCTTGGAGACGATCGATACGGCCCACGGCAGCCCCCCCTGCAGCTCGCGTCCTCTGACGAGCCCGATCCCCGTGAGCAGCAAGAGCGTCGCCATTAGGAACGAGAACTGGCCGACGTACAGTTCGACGTAGAACGGCGTGAACATGAACCACATAGCTGCCGCGACGAGCGCCCAGTCGGTCCGGCCCGCGACGCGCCACGTGAGATAAGCGCAGACGATCAGGAGCAGTTCGTTGATGGCAACCCACGTCCAATATCCTTCCCAGGCTGGGAGCGCGTTGAACGGCACGGCCACCACGTAGGCAATCAGTGGGAGATATCGAAACGGATTGTGGTGCGGCGTTACTGAGCTGTCCGCGCCATCGAAATAGTAGACGGAGCGATTCTCCAAGACGCTGTTACCCGCCTCGTAGACGCTGAAGAAGTCGATCCCTTGCGGCAGGCTGTGCGAGTTGTCGAATAGGCTATCGAGGTAGCCCCAGAACAGCGAGCCCATCATGAACGCGTGGAACAGCACGGCGGTCGCTAACAGCACGAACCCCCAGTACATGCGGAACCAGCTGCGAAGGCTGTTGATTGTCACGCTGGAGACTAACCTATCGCGCCATCCTCCCGGGGAGCAATCGGCCCGTCACGGCATCGGACGCGAGCTACTAGTGAGGCGATCATGTAAAATTCCAGCCGCTCGCCCTTTGCGTGACCAAGATAGAGCGACCGAAGCGCTAGGAACATCTCGCTGCAGAACAACAACGCCGGCTTCCCTACCCTGCTGGGCCTGTTTCTGACGACGATGGCCACGCTGACGTACGAGGTCCTCCTGACCCGTATCTTCAGCGTCACCATGTGGTATCACTTCGCCTTCATCGCAGTCTCGGTCGCACTCTTCGGGCTCACGGTGGGCGCTCTGATCGTGCACCTTCGCCCCGCAACGTTCCCGGCCGAGAGAACGAATGAGCGGCTGGCGCAGGCGGCCGCGCTCTTCAGCATCAGCATTGCGCTCACATTCGTGACGCAACTTGCGATTCCCTTCAACCCAGCGTGGAGCTTCATCAGCGTCTACTCGTCTGCTCTGCTCTTCGCCGTCATCTCCATCCCGTTCATCTTCAGCGGGATCGTCGTGGCGCTCGCGCTGTCACGCTTCCCGAGCGAGGTCGGTCGGCTCTATGCTGCGGACTTGGCCGGCGCCGGCCTGGGCGCGATCGCGGTGATCTGGCTGGTGGACCTCACGAAAGACGGCCCGTCCGCGGTCATCGCCATCGCTGGGATTGCGGCGATCGGCGCGATGGCCTTCGCGTTGAAGAGCAGGCACGCTCGCCTGACGCAGCTCTGCGGCATTGTCGCGGCGTTATTTATCGTTCTTGCCGGTGCCAACGCCTACGCCGCGCAGAACCAAACAGCCGTGTTGCGGATCCTCTGGGCCAAGGGTGAGCAGGAATCCCCCGGTGTGTTCGAGACCTGGAACGCCTTCTCTCGGATCAAGGTCAGCGAGGACCCCGACCCGGCGAATCCCTTCGCCTGGGGCATGAGTCCAGCCTATCCAGGCGGTGACCCTCCGGAAGAGCTGCTGCTGCAGATCGACTCCGCTGCCGGTACCGTGCTCACCCGCTTTGATGGCGACATCAGTAGGTTGGAGTATCTGAAGTACGACGTCACCAGCGTCGCCCACTACCTTCGGCCGGAAGCGGATGTCTTCATCATGGGGAGCGGCGGAGGCCGCGACATCCTCACGGCGCTCGCGTTCGAGCAGACGTCCGTTATCGGCATCGAGCTGAACGGCGATATTCTCGATATCACCAACGAGCGATTCGGCGACTTTACGGGCCACCTAGACGAGCGCCCTGACGTGCGCACCATCTCCGGCGAGGCGCGCAGCTATCTGGCGTCGTCGGACGAGAGCTTCGATATCATCCAGATCTCCCTGATCGATACTTGGGCGGCCACCGCCGCGGGGGCGTTCGCTCTGTCAGAGAACGCCCTGTACACGGTGGAGGCGTTCGACGTGTTCCTGGACCGTCTCGCCCCTGGCGGCGTGCTGAGCGTCTCCCACTGGTTCGTGAACGATCAGCCAACGTCGTCCTACCGGCTCACGTCGCTAGCGGCGGCCTCACTTCGGGAAGCCGGATACGCGGACCCGGAAGCCCACCTGATGTTCGTCCGAAGCCCCGGGGAGGACGAGTTCTTCCCCTCCGTAGGAACCGTCCTCGTCAGCAACGAGCCGTTCGATGCAGTCGACGTTCGCGAGATGGAGGAGGTGGCCAAGCGGCTGGAGTTCCAGCTGCTTCTGGCGCCTAATGTGGCGGGAGACCCGACGTTTGCCGCGATAGCGGCAGCCAAGGACCCCACGTCCGTGGACATCGGGGGCCCAGGAGATATGTCCGCCCCCACCGATGACCGGCCGTTCTTCTTCCAAATGGTCCGTTACCAGGACCTCTTCGACTCGTCGCTCTACGACGACGCGACCGCCGAGTTCCTCACACGGCCCGTGCTTGTGCTCTTCAGTCTCGCGATCTCGGTCATCGGCTTGTCGTTTGCCGTGATTCTCGTGCCCACGCTGCTATCGACCACGCGCACGGCCCTTCGCGGCCTCGCGCCGATGGTGATCTTCTTCGCCGCTATCGGTCTGGGCTTCATCTTCATCGAGATATCGCAGATGCAGCGGCTAATCATCTTCCTCGGCCACCCTACGTTCTCCCTCTCCGTCGTGCTGTTCACGCTCCTGGTGTTCGGTGGCATTGGGAGCTATGCGACGCAGCACCTGATCAAACCAGCGCTCACATCGGCGCTCCTGATTCCCTTCGGAGCCCTGCTGCTCATCCTCGTCGCCTTCGGGCTGTTCACGCCGGCCATCATCGACGCATTCTCCGCCTCAGGGACGAACACGAGGATTCTCGTCGCGGGCGCGATGCTTGCGCCGATGGGCCTCTTCATGGGAATGCCCTTCCCTATCGGCATGAAGGTCGCCGCCATGCGCCGGGACGCTCCCACGGCGTTCTTCTGGGGCGTCAACGGCGCGACATCGGTCGCGGGCTCCGTCCTGACCACGGCCGTAGCGCTGGGTTGGGGTCTTTCTATCTCGTTCTGGATTGGCATGATCAGCTACGTCGTGGCCGCGGCCGGCCTAGCTATCATTATCAAGCGCGGGCGCGTCTAGTCTCCGCATCGCTCCGGAGTTCGGATCAGGCCTCTAGTTTGGTGATCAAAATCACCAAGCAGATCGCGCTCATCCCCCATGATGGGATCGAGGACAAGTTGGCTCCCAGGAGTCTAGCGAAAGAGGAACGGAAACATGGCAGATATAAAGGTCTATGGCGCACCGTGGTGCCCGGACTGTCGGCGCTCCAAGCAGTTCTTCGCCGAGATGCGGATCGCCTACGACTGGATCGATATTGACCAGGACGAAGACGGCGTGCGCGTTGTTAAGGAGAAGAACGACGGCAAGCAGATCATACCGACGATCGTCTTCCAGGACGGATCGTTCCTTGCCGAGCCGAGCAACGATGAGCTTGCGCGGAAGCTCGGCGTCACCATGAAGGCGAGCCGCAGCTACTACGACCTGATCATCATCGGAGGGGGACCCTCTGGACTCACGGCGGCTATCTACGGCGCTCGCGAAGGCATCGACACGCTCGTCATCGAGAAGAGCGCGCTCGGCGGGCAGGCAGGCGTGACCGAGCGCATCGATAACTTCCCCGGCTTCCCGGAGGGCATCGCCGGCTCGGAACTGGCCGCCCGGATGGTCCAACAGGCGCAACGCTACGACGTTGAGTTGCTCTCGGCCGTGGGCGTGAAGTCGCTCAAGCGGCAAGACGGCTACGTTGTCGTGGAAACGGACAGCGGCGAGGGGTACTGTGCGCGAGCCGTGATCGTCACGACCGGGTCCACGTACCGCCGAACCGGGGCTCCGGGCGAAGCGGACCTCATCGGAGCGGGTATCCACTTCTGCGCCACGTGCGATGGCCCGTTCTACAAGGGGTCAGATGAGATTATGGTGATTGGCGGCGGCAACTCCGGCGCGGAAGAAGGACTGTTCCTGGCCGAGTTCACCGACAAGGTGACCCTCTTGGAGTATTCACCAGAACTGGCCGCCAGCTCCCTGCTGCAAGAAAAGATCCGCTCGCACCCGAAGTTTGAGATCCACACCAACACGGAAGTGAAGGAGTTCAAGAGCAAGGACGGCAAGCTGGACGCCGTGATCGCCGAGAATCGTGAGGCCGGCGAACGGCTCGAGTTTCACCCACAGGGCGCGTTCGTATTCATCGGCCTCACGCCGAACTCAGAGTTCCTCAAGGGTTCGGTCGATTTCGACAAGTGGGGATTCGTAGAGACGGACGACTCCATGATGACGTCGCTGCCAGGCGTGTTCGCTGCCGGCGACCTGCGAGCAGGCAGCACCAAGCAGCTAGCCTCAGCCACTGGAGAGGGCGCGTCTGCCCTACTGATGGTCCGCCAGTATCTGCAGAAGCTCGGCGACGTTGCTGAGCGCGCTCAGGCCTCTTAGGCGCCAGGTCTCTTCACTGGTTCGACGATCATGAAATACGACTTCGACCTTGCGATCATCGGCGGCGGTTCCGCCGGCCTGCTCGCGGCCAGAGTAGCGCCCCGCCTCAGCGCGAAGACCGTCCTGATCGAACGCGATCGCCTCGGGGGCGACTGTCTCTGGACCGGGTGCGTGCCCAGCAAGACGCTCCTCGCCAGCGCAAAGGCCGCCCACACCATGCGTCACGCGGCCCGCTTCGGCCTGCCCGCCAGCGACGCACCTATCGACACGGGCAAGGTCTGGCAGCGAATACGAGCCGTGCAGGAGGAAATCGCGGCGGACGACGACAGCCCTGAAGCAGTCGCTGCGAACGGGGCTGAGGTCGTCTTTGGCGAGGCCTCGATCGAGGACGGCCATACCGTGCGCGTCGGCAATCGGACACTTTCGACACGCTACATTCTGCTTTGCACCGGATCGCGGCCCACGGCGCCGCCGATCGAGGGATTGACTGAAGCTGGCTTCCTGACAAGCGAAACGCTCTTCCAACTCGAACGGGCTCCGGAATCGCTGATGATCATCGGTGGCGGGCCGATCGGCGTCGAGATGGGGCAGGCGATGAACCGTCTTGGGGTGAAGGTCACGATCCTGGAGGCGTTCGACCGCATTCTCACGCGCGACGAGCCCAGCCTGGCCGCTCTCCTCCTTGAGGGCCTGCGCGACGAAGGCATCGACATCAACCTCGGTGTTCGACTCGAGAACGCCACGGGAGGCGACCTAAAGTCGTTGCGCGGCCGGGCCGGTGCCCACGAGAAGGTCTGGCAAGCGGAAGAGATCTTCGTCGCGGCCGGACGCGCGCCGAACATCGAGTCGCTGAACCTGGATTCGGCCGGAGTTAAGACGACACCAAAGGGCGTCGCCGTCGACAAGCATCTACGGACCAGCGTGCCATCGATCTACGCCGTCGGCGACTGCGCCGGCCGCTATCTGTTCACGCATAGCGCCGGAGCGGAGGCGGGCGTGGCGCTCCGCAATATGTTCTACCCCGGCTCGCAAGACGCACCTACCGACGTACCCTGGACAACGTTCACAGACCCCGAGCTGGCGCACGCCGGCATGACATCCGCCGAGGCGCGCAAGGAGTACGGCGAAGACGGCATCTGTCTGCACGAGTTCGACCTTTCGCAAGGGGACCGCGGGCGAGCCGAAGGCCTTGAGTCAGGAACGATCCTCGTCGTCGCCACGCAATCGCACAAGATTCTAGGCGCCCACATTCTGGCGCCTTCCGCGGGCGAACTGATCGGCCAGTTCTTGCTCGCGATGGCTCAGAACATCCCTTTGGTGCCGAACTTTCGCGACCTAATACAGGTCTACCCCACCTACTCAACCAGCCTCACGCACCTCACCGAAGAGGCCACGTACGAACAGCTCGAGCGACCCCTCTATCAGGCGGCCCGAAAGCTGGGTAGCCTGCTTGGAGAGTGATCGCTTGCCGCAGCATGAGAGCGCCTGCTAACCTCTGACGGACGAATCTTATGGGGCTGTAGCTCAGCTGGGAGAGCGCTGCCTTTGCAAGGCAGAAGTCGCGGGTTCGAGTCCCGCCAGCTCCACCATTCCAAGGCCTTGTCCTTATACGCGGCGATGAGTATACTCCGGTTAGGACTTCTAAGAGACAGCCTATGATGATGCAGAAGCAGGTTCGCGCAACCAAGTAGCTACCATAGCTATCTGATGTGAAACCGTGTCATCGGCCTGAACGTCAGGCCGATGAACTTGTGTAGAGGCTCAACCGCGGACGCCAAGTGCTCACTCCGGTGGGCGATTGGGGCCAGCGATTAAGCTGGAGGGCGGCTTGACCGCCCATGGCACCTTACCAACCGAACAAGCAATGCGATGCGCTCCGTTCCAATCGCAAGCCGGAACGGAGCTAGCAAAAATTAGCCGAAATAGCAATAGATGCGCTCCGTTTCAAACGAAGACCTGGAACGGAGCTGGCAAAAACCACACACGTAGTGCGTGGGCTTTACTGTAGGTCAAGCTACTACGGGCACACGGTGGATGCCTTGGCATCACAGGCCGAAGAAGGGCGTAGCAAGACTGCGAAAAGCCTCGGTTTGTCGTCTAGCAGACTTAGCCGGGGATTCCCGAATGGGGCAACCCGCCTGGATTCATCTCCAGGCACCGCAGGCTGAACACATAGGCCTGATGGAGGGAACCCGGGGAACTGAAACATCTCAGTACCCGGAGGAAAAGAAATCAACCGAGACTCCCCTAGTAGCGGCGAGCGAACGGGGAAGAGCCCAAACCAGCGGTGACTTAGTGGTCGTGCTGACCTATGCACCACTGGGGTTGTAGGACCT
>QIFC01000097.1 GCA_003228685.1 Chloroflexota bacterium | reverse complement strand
CTGCGCGATGCGCCGCTTAAAGCCGAACAGGCCGTAGAGGACATTCTAGCTGCAACGTAAAGGAGGACATTCTACCTGCAACCCAACAGTGGCGGTTGACCCGCGGGACGCTAGAAAGACGGCCCTCTCAGCAGTATCAAGTGTGAGGTTTCTCTCACAGCGGGGCGTACTCGCCGGTGGTATACTTGGCGACAGTAACAGCAGGGAGATATATGCCAGAACTGACGCTAGCGATCCCCGGCAGTCTGGAGTTGCACGTCGGCACGCGCTCCGGCCGCGTCTCAATTACGGGCGAGGACCGCCAGGACCTCCACATCGAGTCGGACGCGCCGATCCGCGAGGATAAGATCCGCGTCGACGCCACGGGCCGCGTCTCGCTCAAGTCGAGCCGCGGCGGCTCTGGCTGGCTCAAGCTCCGCGTTCCTGCCGGCGCCGACCTGAAAGTCGGGACGGTCTCTGGCAATGTGGAGCTATATGGGCCGTTGGGCCGCGCTCGCGTCACGACCGTCAGCGGCAAGATCGACGTCGAGCGGGCGGAGGCGCTCGATGCGCGCAGCATCTCAGGCACGATCACGGTCGGCGAGTGCTCGGGCCGCTGCCGGCTTAGCAGCAAGAGCGGCAACGTTTCCTGCAACACGGCAGGCCAGGCGCAGGCATCGACGATCTCCGGCCGCATCCAGTTAGACGAAGTCTCGGGCAAGATCGTCGCCAACAGCGCCAGCGGCCGGATCGAAGTCGGCCTGTTGGCGGCCTGCGATGTCGCTGTCCGTACGATGTCCGGCGCGGTGCGAGTGCAAGTCCCCAAGGGCGTTCGGCCGCACCCGCATTTACGTAGCCTCTCAAGTAAACCGCGCTTCAGTTGTGAACGCGGTGATGACTGCACGATCAATGCACGGTCCCTAAGCGGCAAGATCGAGGTGCTGCCGGCCTGATGGCTGAGGCCGGTCACACGGCCACGAGCACCGAGGGAACCGTGGTCTTCACGGACATCGTTGGGTTCACGGAATTTACCGCCTTGCGTGGCGACGACGAGGCAGTCGCGTTGCTCTCCAAGCAGGAGCGGCTGGTACGGAGCGTCCTTCCCAGAAAGGCTCGCATCGTGAAGGAGCTAGGCGATGGCCTGCTGCTCTGGTTCGCCGACGCCTGCGAAGCGCTCAGCACAACGCTACGCCTGCAGCAGCTCTATGAGCAGGAGTCTTCCGAGTCGGACATGCCGTTATGGGTACGCGCCGGCGTGCATTCCGGACGCCAGACGTATCGCGGCGACGACCTCATTGGCCACGACGTCAACGTAGCGTCGCGCGTGGCCGACGTGGCGGGCCCGGCCGAGGTCCTGATCTCGTACGCCACGCTGGAGGAGATCGGCGACAAGCTGCCCGACGTCGAGTTCGACGAACTGGGCCCCGTCGTGATGAAGGGCCTGCCCGAGCCGATGCGGCTCTACCGCGCGATCTCGTTCTCCTGAGCTAGCTGCGGGTAGACTTTCGCCCCGGGCTGTGTTACGACTATGACCCTAGAGTGGGGGACTACTAGCGGAGGATAGAGCATGGCGGCTACAACACATCGGAAGATCTTCTGGGTTTCGCTTGTTATCGCAGCCGTTGCTGCGGTGGTGGTTCTGACCTCGCTAGCTGGCATGACCCCACGCGCTCAGTCCCAGGAACCGACACCATCACCGACGGAACTCGCGCCGCCGGCAGCGCCGGAGCTCACTGGCATAGATGATGGTGTGACATGGATCGACAACTCTGATAATGAGGATGGCTTTCGCGTGTACATCACGGTCGACGGTCGCGAGCACGTGTTTGAGGTAGGTCCTGATATCACGGTGTTCGAGTACCCAGAGGGCCTGTTGCCAATCTGCGGTGACACACGATATCGGCTATCGGCCTTCAACGAAGCTGGCGAGACGAGCTCGAGTAGATGGGGGCGAATTGCAGAGTGCCCAGGCTGGGGCAGCACGCCCCAGCCGGAGATACTGCCCGAGACGGGCAGCGGTCAAGGGGTGGACGCGTTTCCGTATGCGCTGGTTCTCGCGGCACTGGCCGGTGCTGCTGGTCTGACGTTGATCAGCGCGGCTAGTCTGATATTGCGACGTCGCTGAACGCTAACGTCGCCGCCCCGTGAGCTTGAGCGCCGCCTGGTGTGCGGCGTCTTCGATCGCGTCGTCTAGCGGCTCTAGCTGGTCATCGCCGAGGGCGAGGGCGATCAGCATGTCCGCGAAGGCGGGGTTCTTCGGCAGCAGCGAGCCGTGGAGGTAGGTGCCGAACGCGTTTCGATAGCGAACGCCCTCCGTTCCGTCCTTGCCGTTGTTGCCGAAGCCTGAACGGACCTTCGCGAGAGGCTGCGCGTCGGCGCCGAGGAACGTTCGCCCGCCGTGGTTCTCGAAGCCTACCAACGTGAGCCCGCCGCCCCTCGATAAGCTCGGGATGGCGGGCTTGTCTTCCTCCGCAGCGGCCTCCTTCAATCCTGAGCCAGTCGAAGGATGTGCGAGTAGCTCTGCCACCACGTTGCCGATGAGGCGCCCTGCCGCAGCCTGGGCGTCGTCGGCGTCGCCGGGGTGCTCCGTCCAACAGTCGAACAGGCCGAGGCCGGGGAGTTGCTCGCCCGATGCCGCGACGTAGTGCTTGCCGAAGAGCTGGTAGGCGCCGCAGACGGCCAGGATCACCGTGTCTGACTCCGCAGCCTCCAGCAACGCCGGGCCCTTGGTCGCGAGCAGGTCCTCGGAGACGCGGCGCTGGTCGCGGTCCTGCGCGCCGCCCATGAAGATCAGATCGTGCGCGTCTGACGCAAGCGTGTCGCCGGGGCCGAGTTCGTCGACTTCGACGTCGATCCCGCGGTCGCGGCAGCGGCGCAGGAGCGTGAGCACGTTCCCGCGGTCGCCGTAGATGTTCATCAGCTTCGGATACAGATGCGCGATGCGCAGGCGGCGCTCGCTCATGACGCCTGCTCCCAGAAGGGCAGTTTGCTGGCGCGTTTTGCGAGCAACTCGCGGACCTCGAGCATCGCCGTGTACGTGGGGATGATATAGAGCGTCTCTCCCGGCGGCGTGGCGGAGATCGCGCTAGCGAGCGCCCTTGCGGTGTCGCGCTCTAGTGTTGGCGTCGTGGCCAGGTCTGCGTACTTCAGGCGCAGCGCCAGCTCCTCGGCGCGCGTGCCGGAGACGGTCACGCTCCGGGCACGCTCAGCGATCAGCTCGTAGTCGGCGTCCCAGATCCAGGAGATGTCGCGGCCGTCCGCGATGCCGTCGTTGAGGAAGAACAGGAAGTGGCGCGCCCAGCCGGGGCGCGTTGCGACGCCTGCGTCGCCCGTGATCGTGCGCAGCACTTGATTGAGGCCGGTCGGGTTCTTGGCCAAGAAGACGAGCACTTCGCGGCCGTCGACGTCGAAGCGCTCCTGGCGTCCGAACGCGGGCTCGAACGAGCCGAGCGCGCTCGTGATTGCTTCGTGGGGCAGCCCCAGGGCGACCGCTGAGGCGGCCGCTGCCAGCGCGTTCTGGACGTTGTAGAGCCCGGTCAGCGGCAACTCGAACAGGAGCTGTTCGCCGTCGTGTTGCAGCGCCACGCGAGAGCAGTTCGACTCCAGCTCTACTTGGCTTGCGCTCAGGTCGGGCGCGGGACGGGCGCGGCCGCAGGAGGGACAGCGCCAGTGGCCGATGTGGCCGTAGAACGCGGCAGAGTACTCAAGCTCGCTCCCGCAGGCGAGGCAGAAGCGGTAGTCGGCCGCGTGGTCGAGGCCGAGTTCGGCGTCGGAGGCGACGCTGGTGTCCTCGATGCCGTACGTGAGCACAGGGCCGCGAGCGTCGCCGGCCAGTGATGCAACCGCCGGGTCGTCGGCGTTGAGAACGAGGGTCGTGCTCTCAGGAAGTTCCGCAACGGCTGCGCGCCAGACCTGCGCGACGGTATCGACTTCGCCATAGCGGTCGAGCTGGTCGCGAAAGAGGTTGGTGAACACGATGACGCGCGGCGTGAGGGCCAGGGCGGCTTCCGGGACTGTCGCTTCGTCGACCTCCAGCACGCCCAAGCGATCGGCGTCGCGCAGGCTGCCGGAGAGGCCGGATGCGTCTATCAGGGCGCTGGTGATCCCGCGCATCAGATTGGAGCCGCTGGGGTTGGCGAGCGTGTCCAGGCCCGCCGCCCGCGCGATGGCGACGAGCATGCTGGACGTGGTCGTCTTGCCGTTCGTGCCGGTGACGACCGCGCTGCCGTGCCCGAGCTGCCGGGCGAGGCGCTGAGCGAGCTGCGGGTCGACGTTGTTGGCGACGAGTCCGGCGACTGCCGTGCCGCCCCCGCGTCCGAGCACGCGGCTCGCCATGCCGGCGAGCCGTCCGGCGCTGATCGCGGCCACGCTTCTCGGGTTCACGGGGGCAGGATAGCGGGTTGAGAACGGGCAGGCGATGATGGTATGGAACGCTCGGCGTCCGGACGGTGTAGGTACTAGTAGTGCCATGACGTATGCGAAGTGGGCCATGCTCGCCGGGGTGGCTGTAGCGCTGTTGGCGCTGGCGTGCGAAGGTACGCAGCCCGGGGAGGAACCGGCTGCAACCCAAACGCCGGAACGCCAGGCGATTGGGCAAGCGCTCGTCATCGGGATCGACCAGGTGGGAGGTCCTCTTCCGTTGATCGACCCGCTCGCGGGCGACGTGATCGGCAGCGTCGATTCCGGCTACACGCCCGAGGTGCTGCTTCGCCGAACGAGCGGGCAGATCTTGGTCTCGCAGGCTTTCGGACCCGGTCGGGCACAGGCGGACGAGTCTAACATGGCCGTCTTCGATCTAGACGACCTTTCCGCTCCTTCGGCGATCATCCCGATGCCCGGCAGGCCGTCATACATCGTGTATGTTCCACACGCCGTGCTGTCTCGCGACGAACGCTACCTCTACTACCCGCGGGCGACGAGCATTTGTCCCGAGGGAGGCGATGCCGCTCTGTGCACCGACTGGTCGATCGCTGTCATCGATCTCGACGCGGGCGAGCAGGTCGCGCAGGCCGATATCGGTCTGGGCTGCGCGCCGCGTCTCCTGATGGACCCGCAGATGGAAAACTCAGCGCTCGTCACATGCGGCAGCGTCCCACGGACGTCGTTGGTCGAATTCACACCAGACGCTGTCAGGCTCCTGAGGATCTCTCCCGATGGCGCGGCTAGCGAACTTGCGGCCTTCCCCGCAAGGCGGGGAGCCAACTGGATCAAGTCGGTGCTGGTCGCCGGCATAAGGAAGGACGGCACATACTCCGCGGTGTACAACGATGGCTCCGTGTTCAACGCTGGTGGCGAGGAGCCGATTGCCGACTTGCTGCCGGAGGTGGACTGGGAGTTCGGATTCAACACCGGCCCCATGCTGGGCAACGACTGCTATCTGCTGGCATCGCGTGCTAGGTTCGACCACTCGTTCTCGGGTGTCGTGGTTCTGAATGCAGCCGCCCCAGAGGAATTCCAGACGTTCGAACTGCCGTTTGCCGTACAACACGTCGCGCCGCTCGATGAGTGGCGTATCGCGCTGTTGCACGGCGACGGTTCGGAGGTTTCGGTCCTCGACGTCGAGACGGGCCGCGTCAGCGATACGATGACGCGGCCCGCACGCGTCGAATGGCTTTCGGGCGGCTAGCTCTCGGCGGTGCAGGCTGAATGGCGGGCGATGAGCGCTCCCGAAGGCCGCCTAGTCGGGCAGGATCGTTTCCAGGCGGCCCTCTAGGATCTCTTCCGTCATCGGCCCGTAGAAGAAAGCGCGGACGACGCCGGTCTCATCGAGAAAGTAGCAGGTTGGGATGCCCTCTATTGGGCCGCCCAGACGCCAAGCGTCTCCCACTTCTCCACTGCGGTCCATCACGAGCGGGAACACGATCCCGAATTCTTCGGCGAAGTCGAGCACCTGGCCGTTGGTCTCTTGGAGGTCAACGCCGACGATCACCAACCCGTGCTCTTGATGCGTGTCGTAAGCGGCTACCAGCTCAGGCATCTCCGCGCGACAGGGTGGGCACCACGTGGCCCAGAAGTTGATCAGCACGGGCTGTCCTTGGAGATCGCTCAGGCGGAGGGTGCCGCCCTGAGGAGTCTCCAACAGAAAGTCCGGCCCAGCGCGGCCGGCCTCAGGCGCGGGCGAACGGCCGGTGGGATTCTTCGCCTCTGCCAGCTCCGAAGGCGCCACTGCGGCTCACGCCGCCGCCGCCTCGGCTGTCCCAGTACCAGAGGCCGCCTACGATCAGCAGGAGGACGAGGATGGGCAGCACGGCGGAACGAATCACGCCTGACTTCGCGCGCCGGCTCTGGGGCGCCGCTCTGGGTGCCTGCTCTGCCGGCGGCTCGGTTCGCTCCTGCATTAGCCGGCTGGCGGAATGCCTTCCTGACGGGTCCGAGGCCCGACGCCCTCGTACTTCTCATCGACGAGGGCTTGGACTTCGGCCGGGCTGTTTCCCTGCGCCTGCCAGTCCACGCCATCAAAGGCGATGTCCAGGCATAAGGAGCAGCCGCTGGCGTGCGGGTCGAATGAACCGTCGTCATTCGTGAAGCAGTCCAGCAAACTGCGGTGAGGATCATCGAGGAAGACACCACAGCCACAGTAACAGGGAAGCTGGGAAAAGAGCTGCGGCTGCTGAGTGGCGAGACGGTAACCGCGTTCCGCCTCGGGCGAATGGTATACGAACGCGGGGAATTCGCCGGACCTGCTCGTGCCGGGCAAGCCCCAAAGCGCCCAACCCGCCATAAGGCCTGCTGCGAGAACCAGAGCAACCGACACCAGCGCGATGGTCTTATTGCGATTCATCCGGCCTCCCTTCGGCGGTCTGGCCCGTCAAGGCCCAAAGAATGCTTTGACATATAGCTTCTGCACCGGCTCGACGGCGTCGTCAGAGCTAACCGAGATCTCAAACACGTGCGCGCCGTCCATGCCCGTCCCCATGTGGGTCTCGAACGATATTTCGCTGCTTTCGCCGGGTTCTATGGTCATCGCACCGATGACCGGTCGGAACGGTCAGCACCCCTCCAGGACGCTGACGTCCACGTCCTCGATATGAGCAGCGACGTCTCCGACGTTCGTCACGGCGAACGCGTAGTTCACTTTCGTGCCCAGCGGCACCTGGCCCATGTCAATGGAATCCACCGGGAAGTGCAGCCTCGGCCCGCCCGCAAAGGGTTCTCCCCCGTGGCTCTCCGAGTTCGTCTCGGTGAGATCCGGAACGAATTCAGCAGGTCCTCCCCCGCCCATCGCTCCGTAGACCACAATCAGCCCGATGAACCCGGCGATGGCAGCCAGGACGCCGCCGGTTATCAAGCTCCCCAGGCGGGGCAGCCTGAGCCTGGCCTTCTTGCGCTTCTTCTTCATGCTCGAACGTTCCTCCTAAATCAATGCTCAAGGCCGGTACGTTCTCCTTCTTCCTAGCCATCTTCGGCCAATCTGGGCAGCCTTGGCGAGTGCCAAAGGGCCTACTTCTTACAGGTCGAACGGCGCTGGGCCTAGCACCGCGCCGCCCGCAGGCGACACGGGCATCCGGAGTCGTGAGCGCGTTTGTTCTACCGTGGCGCATGCCCCGGCTAGTGCCTCTTGTGATGTTTGGTTTTCTGAATCTCGTGGTGGATGTCCCGCGCGTCAATCTCACCGACGAGACGAAGACGTCCACCGATGATGAGCGCCGGAAGATTCCGAACCCCGTATTCGGTCACGAGGGAACGGCCGAGCGGCTCGCTTGGATTCACCTCCGTTATCTCAACGTGACGATAGTCGTGATGCACTTCGCTGAGAACGGCCCGGATGCTGTTGCAGTTCGGACAGTTCCCTTCGGTCAGGAAGAATACTTCCAAGGCACTCATGGTCCGTGTCCTCCACGTCTTGCGCTGACTCCAGCTGAGGCCTTCTCCCCAGGAACCGGCCTCAGGCCGGGCGGCTTGACGAACTCGGTTTGGCACAGATCGACCTTCACGCGCCTGGAGCCAGTCCGCAACATTGAGGCGGCCGTAATGCCCACCTATCTGTGTTGGCTGTGTCGGGCATGGCCGACAGCTCAACGTGTCGCAGCGAGCCTACGGTGCGCAGCCACTGGCGCCGCCTTGTTCTCCCCCAGCGCCAGGGATCGCTCCCTGTTGCCGGAGCCAAGCGTTCACCTGCCGCCAGCCACCGGCACTGCTGTAGGTCTGGCCCATGACCAAACGCGCGTCCACTTCTTCCCATTCTTGGTCCTGCATCTCGAAATAGAGGGCTAGGTGGTGGTACTGGTTGGGGAACCAGAGCGGACTGATCTGCTTCAACGCGGCGAATATCTCGTCGGCCTTGGCCCCCTGCGATGCCATGAGTTCTGTGAGCGCCAGTGCGGCCATGCCGTGGTTGCAGTCCGGGAAGGCGGTCATGTTCTCGCAGCACGGCCGGTAGGACTCATAGGCCACCTCGTCCACCACGGTCTGCTGCTCCGGTGTCAGCGGAAGCAGTTCAAGTGCCGCCAGGTACTGCGAACCGGGATTCACGCCGATGGTCCAGCCACCTGTTCCGGCGAGACCTCCCGCACGATCCCGGCCGTACTGGGCCAGGGGACCTTCAGTCAGGAGCCGATTGCTATTGCTCAGCCCAAGCGCCCACAACACGTCTAGCACGAAATAGGCGTTCTGCGCGTCGATATGGACACGTTCGCCGGAGCCCTCAGTCAGGAGCGCCAGCTGCGCCAACGTGAGCGGCGCGCCTGCCCGCTCCGCAGCCGCCTTGAACTTCTCGACGTCGATGACGCCTTCCTCGACTAGCCGTCGTGGCAGGTCACCCCAGCGAACCTCGAGGGTCACGCCTTCATCAGGAAATAGGACCGCCGCCAACTCTTCGGACGTGGAAGAGGTTGATGCGCCTTCCCGCAGGGCCACGTGCGCCCACCATCCACCCACGAATAGGCCCCCTGCTACGGCAAGCGATCCGAGCACCGCGAGCCCGGTTGACGCCCAACGTCGCCACCCTCGCGACGTGGCCAGAGGCGCGACCAGGTTTGCCGGCACGAGGTAGGGCAGGTCCCTCAGAGCGTCCGCTGCCGCGACACTGATGTCTATTCGATCCCCCGGGGGCTGTTCGCTGTCGGTCAGGTGCTTCATCTCACGGTGTGCCCCGATGCGAACCCTGTCACTACTCTCAGCGTTGGCGGATCGGCGCTCAGCAGGGCCTAGCTCTGGGGTGGCGGCACGTCTGCCACCCGTTGCGCCCGTACAATCAGCCTCTGATCGTACGACCCTTTGATGGGGTCAAATGTGCCGATGCAGGTGATGATGGTCACCACCTCATCATCGGTATCTCCGACGATCGCGGCGATATCAGGCGTCTCGGCGTCAACGCTCTCCATGGCGACGACCTGATACTGGTAGACCGTGCCATCGGTGAGCCGGACTTCCACGAGGTCGCCCTGTACGACATCTTTTAGGT
>QIFC01000094.1 GCA_003228685.1 Chloroflexota bacterium | reverse complement strand
ACCTAAAAGATGTCGTACAGGGCGACCTCGTGGAAGTCCGGCTCACCGATGGCACGGTCTACCAGTATCAGGTCGTCGCCATGGAGAGCGTCGACGCCGAGACGCCTGATATCGCCGCGATCGTTGGATCAACCGATGATGAGGTGGTGACCATCATCACCTGCATCGGCACGTTTGACCCGATCAAAGGGTCGTACGATCAGAGGCTGATTGTACGGGCGCAGCGGGTGGCAGACTTCCCGCCGCCCTAGACCTTGGCCCCGGTTCTGCACCATCGGCCTGGGCCATACCCGGCGCGCGAGTGCTGTGCTGCGTAGAGGAGGAGTCGTGAGGGCCGAATGGCCCTCCTAAAAGCAACGGACTGCGAAGAATTGACCCCTGCTTGACTCCAGGCCTCAGCTGGCAGCATGATCGGTTGGCGCGCTCGAGAGAGCCACTGCTTGCCAGGGTGGCAACTTGTACGGCATTTCGGGAGTGACGAATCCGATGCCCTGGAAGGGCCTGCGATCAGAGCATCGGACTGTCGGCAGATTTAGCGGCATGGCGAAGCAGGTCGTCGATCAACGAACGCCCTGTGGTGGCACTGCTCGACGCGGTCTCAGGCGTCACGCCCCATTGGTTTGGGTTGGGCAGCTTTCGCCATTGGTCCACGCGCCTTAGTTCGTTGATGACCGGCGTCGGGTCGTACTCCTGCTCAATCGTGGAAGCGCCTGTCTTATCTGCGAAGCCCAGCTCCTGTTGCTCTGCGGCCTTCTTGCGCTTGCGAGGTTTGGGGATCGGCGTGATGTAGGAGGCTTGCCTTCGGTCCTCGATGACCTGTTGCGTCGGTTGACCATCATCGTCCAACTCCCAATGACGCGTGGGCTGCTCGTACGGGGAGTTGAGTATCGGGTGGTCGAAGAACGGGCCAGACACTAAGAATCCCTTCCGCCGTGGCCGGCTTTTCGTAGCTGTGCCGGAATTCTACCACAGTGGGCAGTCTGCAGGTCGAGTCCCGAGATAGTGTCGCGTAGCTGGCAGACCCTCTGCTTGGGAAGCACTGGGTGGGCGCTAGATCGGTCTCAAATTCCTGAGCTAATGAGACCGATGCTCGGTCGCATCCGCGAGTCCAACGTGAGTCCAACGTGATACTAGATACGCCCTGTTTTATTGGTATCAGTCGGGGGTTTTAACGAGCCGTCTGATGGCCCTGACGCTCACGTCTGCGTTGAAGATGGTAGCCTTTGCCGAGTTAGAGGCCGGACTCCTTCAGCACAGCCTGGTACTGCGCCTGCGCTTCCTCGTCGCTTATACGGAACTCCTGCGCGAAGCGCCGCAGCTCGGCTTTCAGCCCTCCGCGCTGGATCCGCTCTCCGATCTCCTGAGCTTCACGCAGCACCTCGTCGAGTTCGACGCCATACTCCTCAGCGATGCGCTCCGCCTCGATCAGGGCTCGCTCTTGCTCGGCTATTGCGCCACAGCGGTTCGGGTGCGGCCGGCGCGCTTCGCGCTGCCCTTGGCGGCAACCTTCGCCTTGGCGCGTGGCTTGCTGGCGGTGCCCGTCTTGGCAGTGGATCTCGTCTTCGAGGCGGCCTTCTTTGGCTTTCGAGCAGCCTTTACCTTCTTCTTCCCGAAGTCCTTTGGCAGAATCAGCGGTGCGGCATACATATCGGAACCTCCTACGTTTTCGCTGCGATCTTTGCAAGGTCCTTCTCGTTGACCTTCTCGACATCCACGCGCACGGCTCGATCGATTGGCGTGGGCTGCCATTGGAGCGGCCAGTAGCGAAGGTGGCCTTCGCCTCCGGCCAGGTGCAGCCACTTCACCATTCCCGGCTCCACGTCCATAGGGCCGCGCCAACCGCGGAACTGGTACGGATCCCAGCCGTTGTAGCAGATCACCTGTCCCGGCTGGACCGACGACGAGAGCTTCACCGGCACCAGGAAGTCGCTCACGTCGTTATAGACCCGGACCTCCTCATTGTCCTCAATGTCTCGCTTCGCCGCGTCCACCGGGCTCATGACCAGATGCGGCCGGCCCCTGTGCGTTTGCAGCATCATCTTGTTCGCGATCTGTATGGAGTGGATGCTCCAGCGGTTGTGGCCGGAGGTGAGCCCCAGCGGATAGTCGCCGCCCATCTTTGGGTTCTCTTTGTGAGTCGGAAACTCCTCGCCGGCCTCCAGGAACCAAGGATGGTCGATGTAGAACTGGGCGCGACGCGTCAGCGTCGGGTATGGCAGTTTCTTCTGCGTGTGCCACGTGGAGTGATTGAACGTCTCGTCCGGCTCAATGTCTCCCGCCTGGTTCAGGTCCAGCACGGAGAGGCCCAGCCCCGTGAATCGCTGGTATCCTTGCTTCTTCAGTTTGGCCAGCGACATGTCATCCGGCAAGGAGTCCGTCAGCGCTCCGTCGCGGACCATCTCGGTCGCCACTTGCTCCTCCGTCGTGAGATTGCCGCCCAGTGTGAGCCGGTCGTAGAGATCGCCAAGGCTGCGCGTATTGCCTTGTGCGTCCACGTACTCCTTCAGCCCACGTTTCCTTGCTCGCTGCTCCAGCTTCTTCGCCAGCAACAGGCCGATCTCCCATTCGGTCTTCGCCATGCCGGGCGGCTTGGCCGATTGCTCCGAATGGAACAGCGTGAGCATGTGTGGCGTCGACAGATGGAAGCCGGGCGCTTCGTATTCGTTCGCGACGGGAAGCACGATGTCGGACCAGCTCGCCGTGCTGCTCATGCGCCAGTCCAGCGTGATGATCTTGTCGAGTTTAGGCCACAGGTTCTTCAAGAGCGCCGTGCCGCCTCCGCGAACGCGTCGCAGCGTGTTGCCTCCGGCCTGGAGGAGGACGCGCGGTGGCGTTTCCGGGCCGGGCCTGGCCACGCCTTCCCACCACCCGTTGTCGAGCGCTTCCTCGAAGTACTCGTCGAAGGTGCGCTTCATGGTGGGGTCGCCCCACTCAGGGTTGTTCCAGCGCTCCTTGTAGCCGCAGTGGTAGTACCAGAAGAAGGCGGGCGGGACCATGCCAAGGGAGCCCGTGGATGCGGCCATGTGGGCCATCTCGATGCCGGCCATCTCGTCGGTCCAGGTGTCGTCCTGCGCCTTGAACGCGGTGACGAATTCGTCCCGTTGGCGAAGGACCGCCTGCGCGGCGCGCCTGCCGGGCCGGGTCTTCTGTCCGACGATGCCGGGGCCGTCGAAGAAGCCAACGGACCAGCAGGTGATCCCGGTACCCTTCTTGCCCCAGTTCCCGGTCAGGCCAAGCATCACGTTGACGGCCCGCACCATGAGATCCGCGTGGTAGTACTTGAGCGACGTGCCACCGGCCCAAACCAGCGTTCGCTTCTTGGCCACTTTGCGGGCCAGCTTGCGGATCTCGTTGGCGTTAACGCCGCAGATCTTGGAAGCCTTCTCCGGCGTGTAGTTCCGATTCAGGTGTTCGCGAAGCAGGTCGAACGCCGGCGCCACGTCGACGCGTGATCCGTCCTTCAGCCGCGCTGTGCGGTGGCCCCGCAACGCCGGCTTCACTCGGCCCCAGCGCAACGTCGTCTTTGAAGCGGGCGCCAACCGGCGGGTTGCCGTGTCCCAGACGTAGAACTGCTCCTCGTCGCCGTCCTCCTCAAGATCCGATTCGCGCAGAAAGCGCCCCGTGTCCAGCCTGATGAGCAGCGGGAGGTCTGTTTGCTCCTTGACGAACCGCTCGTTGTAGAGCTTCTCCTTGATGATCACCTGCGAGGCGCCCAGCGCCCAGGCCGCGTCGCTGCCCATCTTGACCGGGTAGTAGTAATCGGCGGTCATGTGAGATGGGCTGCAGTCGGGGGCGAACAGCACCACCTCCGTGCCCTGGTACCGGGCCTCGGCCGTATAATGCGAGGTCGCGATGTGTGTATACGTGATGTTCTTCATGAAGAAGATCACCAGCTCGGCATGGAACTCGTCGTCCAGGCTGCTGCACACGTTGAACTTGCCAAACGTGAGGTAGATGCCGGGACTGAAGTCGTTGATCTCCGCGTTGACATCCGTCGTCAGGCTGCCAAGCATCCCCATCACGCGCCCGAATCCGTTCGTGACGGGGTTGGCGGACTCAGCGCCCGATAGCCTGATGATCGATTCCGGACCCGACTCCTCGATCGCATCAAGGATGCTGTCCGCTACGTCCGTCAGCGCTTCGTTCCACGAGACCTCGTCCCATTTGCCCTCCCCGCGTTCGCCGGCCCGGCGGAGCGGACGGAGCAGGCGTTCCTCCCCGTGGCGCGTCTGGCTCCAGGCGACGCCCTTCTGGCACCCCATGGGGTTGAAATCGGGCACGCCCTCCTCAATCGGCTGGAAGGTGGCCGCCTGCTCTTCGCGCACGATCTTGCCATCCCGGGAGAACACGCGCATCGGGCAGCCTCCCGGATAGCAGTCGACGCAGTGGGTGCCCCACTTTACTTCGTCCCACCGGATCTGGTCGCGGTATGCGTCTGCCCAACTCTGGCCGTTGGTTCTCTTGATTGGGGTGGACGGTCTGGATAATACCATGGCTACTTCGACCTCACTTCGCGGAGTTTGATCGCTGCCGGGTCCTGCGTGAACTCGCCGAACAGCTCCTTCCAGTGATAGACGGTGAGGATGTCCATCAGCTCTGACTTCTTGCCTGCTCTAGTCTTGGCCATCTCCTTGCGTATCGTCGCCAGCGCGTCCTGGACGTTGGGCCCGAACAGCTCCTCCATGTACTCGTTCGGGATGCGCGGGTTCTTGTCATCCGGCGAGCCGTCTTCCTTGAGCGGAGCGGATGAGATGGGCGGCACATAGAACACGTTGGGGCCCGTGCCGTACTCGGCGTGAAGCGGCAGCGCCACTTTCCACTCGTGCACCAGCTTGTGGATCGGTCCCTTGGCGTCGTCCAGGTAGCCGACGAACACCAGACGTCCCGGGCACTGCCTGGCGCAGGCGGGCGCGACGCCCTGCTCCAGCCTGGGGAAGCACATGATGCAGTGCTGGCTGACCTGGCGCACGTGGTTGTAGAAGATCTTCTTGTACGGACAAGCCTTGGCGCAGAATTGATAACCCTTGCAGTTGTCTTCGTCTCGCAGCACCAGGCCGTCCTCATCGCGCTTATACATCGCGCCCGTCGGACAAGCCTCGACGCAGGCCGGGTGCGTGCAGTGGTTGCAGAGGCGGGGAAGGTAGAAGAAGTAGCTGTTGGGCCACTCGCCCGCGCCCTGGTCCTCATCCCAGTTCGGGCCCCAGGTGGGTGCTTCCCCTTTCGGTTCCAGATGGACTGAGGTGCCTTTGCCACCGTAGTACACCTCATCGTAGTTGAAGTCCCAATCGCCGCCGAACGACTCGCGGTCGGGCAGTGTACCAAGCTGGAGCATGCCGTCCCGATAGCCGCCCCCCATCTGCTCCCAGTCCTTGGGGTAGCCGCGGCCAGGCTGCGTGTTGACGCTGCACCACCACATGTAGTCGGTGCCGGGCTGGCCGGCCTCATCGCGGGTCCAGAGCATCTTGCAGGCCACGGAACAAGTCTGGCAGCCACTGCACTTGTTGAGGTCGAAGACCATCGCGATCTGGCGGTTCTGCTTCGTGGAGCGTACTTTCTGGGCCATGCGTTCCTCCTTGCCAGCGCTATCGGCTTTCGCCCAGGGATCCCGCCCGACGATATCGATCTGCAGGGCTACCGAACGTTGTTAATCTAGCACCTGCTAGAATAAGCCGAATAGGGGCCGAATGGCCCTAATATGGGCTGGTCGACATCGGTAGGGCTGTTGCGGGTAGGCTTGCTGGTCTCTAGCGCGGCGATTAGGCTGCCAGCCACCTACTGAGACGCGTCAGCCTCCATCTCTACACGGGTCGCGCGGTCCACGGGCACCGGTTGCCAGCAGCCCGGGCGATACGCGATATGCCCATAGCCGCCTGCCAAGTGGAGCGGCTTGACCATCCCGGGCTCGAGGTCCATGGGACCGCGCCAGTCAGGGAACATCGCCGGGTCCCAGCCGTTGTACATGATGACCTGACCGGGCCTTACGGCTGGCGAAACCTTTGCCATCACCCGGAACTCGCCCATGTCGTTGAAGACGTGCACGCGCTGGCCGTCTTCTATGTCGCGGTGCCTGGCGTCCGCGGGGCTGATGAAGATGAACGGCTGTCCGCGGTGGGTGTTCTGCATCAGACTGTCGGTAACCTGCGCGGAATGGATGCTCCAGCGCATGTGCCCGCTCGTCATCTGGAGAGGGAAGTCTCCGCCCATGGCCGGCGTCTCCTTGTGGGTGGGGAGCGCCTCGCCGGCCTCCAAGAACCACGGATGATCGATGTAGAACTGAGCGCGGCGGGTCAGCGTCGGGTAAGGCAGGCCCTTCTCGACATGCCAGCGGTTCGGGACGAACGTCTCATTCGGTTCGATGTCGGAGGCCTGGGACAGGGTTAGTGGCGATACTCCCAGGTCAATCGGGCGCACGTACCCTTTTCGCCGGAGGGTCTTCAGCGTCGTTCCTTTTGGAATGTTGCCCATCTGCGCGCTGTCCCGGATCCACTCATCCAGCACACGCTCGTCGTCCGCGACCGCGCCCTTTAACGTGTAGCCGTCCCAGAGGCCTCTATAGCGATACGTCTCACCATAGCCGTTAACGAACTCAGTGAGCCCGCGGGCGGCCGCGCGCTCCTCTACCTTGCGCGCCAGGAGTTGGAAGATCTCCCAGTCCGGCTTCGCTTCGCCCTCCGGCTCTACGGCCTTGTCCGCGAAGAGCGTTTGCAGCACGTGTGGCGTGCTGTAGTGCAGGTTGACCTTCTCACTATGGTTCGCGGCGGGCAGGATAATGTCCGACTGGAGAGCCGTGGTCGTCATGTGCCAGTCGACCGTGACGACCAACTTGAGCCTCGGCCAGAAGTCGCGCAGCAGCATGTTCTGGCCACCTCGCGTTCGCCGGAGTATGTTCCCTCCGACCTCGATGAAGACGCGCGGCGATGTGCCTTCCGGCCAGCCGAAGCCATCCCACCAGCCGGCGTCCGATGCCTTCTTCAGGTATTCGTCGAAGCTATGCGGGAGAGAGCGGTCTCCCCAGGAGCGCTTGTTCCAGATCTCTCGGTAGCCTGCGTAGTCGTAGAGCATGATGAACGCGGGAATCCACCGCCGGTGCATCGCGGCCATCTGCGTGATCTGCCACATTGCGATTTCGTCCGTGATCGTCGGATCGAGTTCCCGAAGACCCGCAACCACCTGCTCGCGTTGGGCCATGACCTTCCGGGTTGCCGCGCGGCCCACCTTATCCTTGGCGCCGAAGACGAAGGGACCATCGAAGGGCCCAACACTCCAGCTGCGAGCGCCCGTTCCCTTCTTGCCCCAGTTGCCGGTCAACGCGAGGAAGAGCATCATCGACCGCTCCATGAGGTCACCGTGATAGTACTTGCAGGAGTTGAAGCCCAGCAGAATCGACGTGCGTCCGCGCGCCGACTGACGGGCGATCTGGCGGATGAACTTCGGGCTAACGCCGCACATCGCCTCCGCGCGCGCCGGCGTGTAGGCGCGGAGATGCTTGCGCAGGAGATCGAACACCGGGGCGACCTTCACCCGCGTGCCGTCCTTCAGGCGGACCTGGCGCTGCCCCTTCAACGCTGGCTTCACGCGACCCCAGCGCAGCGTGCCTCTCGGCGCGGGCGCGGGCCGGCGCTTCGCCGTATCCCAGGAGTAGAACTGCTCGTCCGAGCCGTCTTCCTCGAGGTCTGACTCGCGCAGATAGCGTTTCGTGTCGAGGCGAACCAACAGCGTGAGGTCGGTCTGCTCCCTGATGAAGTCGGCGTCATAGAGCCCTTCCTGAATCAAGACCTGGCACATCGCCAGGGCTAGCGCGGCATCCGCGCCGGGGCGCACCGGTACGTGGTAGTCGGCATGGACGGCCGATGGGCTGAAATCCGGCGCGATCGTGACCACTTGGCCGCCGCGATAGCGCGCCTCGGCGATGTAGTGGTAGAAGGGGATCCGTGTGTACGCAGGGTTCATGTGCCAGATCAGCAGCAGGTCGGCGTGATACCAGTCGTCCACGCTGCTGACGTTGAACTTCCCGTACGTCATGTACATTCCGACGTTGAAGTCGTTGATCACGCCTTCAAGGTCAATGGCCACGCCGCCCAGCAGACCCACGAAGCGTGCGACGGATACCACGCCTAGGAGGCCGCCCTGAGCGGGCGAGGTTTCGTAGAAGACCGACTCAGGGCCTTCCTCCTCGATCGAGTCGATGACGGCATCAGCGATCTCAGTTAGCGCGTCGTCCCAGGAACAGCGCTCCCAACGAGCCGAGCCCCGAGGCCCACCGCGTCGCATCGGGAACCTGATGCGTTCCGGCGCTTTATGCGTGTGGGCCCAGCCGACGCCCTTCTGGCAGCCCATCGGGTTCATATCGGGAACGCCGGGCTCAATGGTGGGATAGGTACCGGCCTGCTCCTCCCAGAGGAGTTGTCCATCGCGCACGTAGGCCTTCATCGGGCAATTGCCCGGGTAGCAGTCGACGCAGTGGCTGCTCCAGACAACCTTGTCCCAGCTCCAGCGGTCTCGGTAGCGCTCGGCAGAGGTATTCTTGTCTTGCAACGGGGTGCCTACGTTGGATGGCATACAGCCTCCTTTGCTTGACGTGAAGCCTTCGCGGGGCCGTGTAGTGGGTCTAGGCCATGACGTACCACTCATCGCCAGATCTTCCTAGAGCCGTCCAGCCCTTTTTGCGCGACCAACTTCTTCTCTTCTCGCACGCCGGGCGCGCGTGGCCCAGACGTGACACTACGTCTGCATCGTGCACCCTCTGACAACGCTGCTTCCCTTCGCCAGATACGAACACTCCTGAACCCGCGCCGCCTAGGCGTGGACGCGAAGGAACGTCTGGAGTTGCTCGAAGAGAGCATGTGCTTCTTCTTCTGGCGTCCCGTTGATGACCTCGCGCCGCCGCTCGACAGATCGGGCCTGGCCCAGGTCGGAGACCGAAGTAGGAGAGCCGGTTAGCCCTATCGCTTCAGCATCGATTTCAAGGTCGGCCGCCGTCCAGACGGTAATCGGTGCCTCGTTCTCCGCCCAGATCTTCCGCTCGAAATCGATGAACCGTGGCTCGTTCACGCCAACGCGCACGGACACCACAGCGGGCAAGGGCGCCTTCAGCACTTCATGCCCGCCCTTCACCTCCCGAACCGCACGAAGATGGCCGTCCACAAGCGAGAGTTCGCCGGCATACGTCACCTGGGGCATGTCCATCCACTCGGCGATGCCCGGAGGCACCTGGGCGGTTGCGCCGTCCGATGACTCCTCGCCGCAGAGCACCAAGTCACAGCCCCGTTCGGCTCGTATTCGATTGATGCCCTCGGCGAGCGTGTAGGAGGTGGCCAGCGTGTCGGCGCCGCCGAACGCGCGATCGCTCAGCAGATACGCTCGATCGGCGCCCAGACTCAGCCCCACGCGGAGGTATTCTTCGAAGAGGGGCGGGCCCATCGAGAGCAGGTAGACCTCGCCTCCGTGCTGATCCTTTAACTGCAGCGCCATCTCCAGCAGGTTCATGTCCGGCGGGTTGATGACCGAGCGAGCGTTGG
>QIFC01000049.1 GCA_003228685.1 Chloroflexota bacterium | reverse complement strand
TCTTCCCTGATGGTGAACTGGTGCCTGTAAGCGAGGCCAACCTCATCGCCGAGAGCGCGGGTTTCGAAGTGCGCGATGTAGAGAATCTGCGTGAGCACTACGCCCTCACGCTACGTCAGTGGGTCAACCGTCTGGAGGCTCGGCGTGACGAGGCCATCGATGCCACCAGTGAAGTCACCTATCGCACTTGGCGGCTCTATATGGCAGCCTCCGCCTATGGCTTCGAAGCCGCGCGCATCAATGTCAACCAGACACTCTTGAGCCAGCAGGCAGACGGCAATGCCAATATTCCGCTCACCCGAGCCGACCTCTATGTCTAACCGCGCAGCATCGGCATCCGGGAGGCGGCCGCCCTGGCGGCCGAGGGAGGGTTAGGACGTGCAAGCGGAAACGAAGGAGGTGGTGCGGAACGGCAACGCTGTCCTGACGGTATCAGACATCAGCAAGTCGTTCCGCCGCCAACCATGGCTGCCCTGGTCGGGAATCAACCATGTTCTTTGCGGAGTATCCTTCGCCCTCAAGCCCGCCACGTTAGTGGGCCTCGTCGGCGAGAATGGCTCGGGCAAGAGCGTGCTGATGCGCATCATCGTCGGTCTGATGAAGGCCGACAGCGGCTTCAGCCTGAAGGCGAAGGGAGGCTGAGGCGGCTGGATCAAGCGGCGGCAGCGTCCGAGTAACCGGTCCATGGAAGCCATGAGTCAACCATAGATTTGGAGGTCACCATGATACACACGGCTACACACGTGGAGGCAGGCCCGCTCGAGTGCGCTGTCTGTCATTTCGAGCAGGCGGCTGAACGCCTCCAGCTCGACGACGGAATGCGGGCAATGCTCGCCAACTCCAGACGCGAGCTATCCGTCTCGTTCCCGGTCAAAATGGACGACGGATCGTTGCAAGTCTTTCATGGTTATCGAGTCCACCACAACGACACACGTGGCCCGGTCAAAGGTGGCCTCCGTTATAGCTTGGCCGTCAACCTCGACGAAGTACGCGCGCTTGCGATGTTGATGACGTGGAAGTGCGCTGTCGCCCACCTCCCCTACGGCGGCGCAAAGGGCGGGGTGACCGTTGACCCACGCGGGCTCAGCGAGGGCGAGCTGGAACGCCTCACCAGACGCTTCGGATCGGAGATCGGCTCCTTCATCGGCCCGGAGCGAGACATCCCCGCTCCGGACATGGGCACCAACGACCGGGTTATGGCCTGGCTCATGGACACCTATAGTATGAGTCAGGGATACTCCGTGCCTGCCTCGTTCACCGGCAAGCCGACATCCATCGGCGGTAGCGTCGGCCGCGCGGGGGCAACCGGGCGGGGGATATTCTTCGTCACACAGGAGGCATACAAACAGCTCGGCCTTAGCTTAGAGGGCGCCACGGTGGCGATTCAGGGCTTCGGCAACGTCGGTTCTACCGCAGCGAGGATCTTCTCGGCGGCGGGAGCGAACGTCGTCGCCGTGAGCGACTCGGCTGAAGCCATCTACGATCCAAGCGGCCTCGGTGACATCGATGCAATTGTGGCGAGCAAACGTGAAGCCGGGCGCCTGCCGTCTGAGCATTTGCATCCCGGCGACCACATCACTAACGCCGAACTTCTAGCGCTACCCGTTGACATCCTTATCCCCGCCGCTCTCGAAGGCCAGATCACCGGCGCCAACGCCGACGCAGTCAAGGCCAAGATGATCGTGGAAGGCGCGAACGGGCCGGTCGTCTGCTCGGCAGACGCGATCCTGGAAGGCAATGGCACCGCGGTCATCCCTGACATAATTGCGAACGCGGGCGGCGTGATCGTCTCCTATTTCGAGTGGGTTCAGGACCTGCAGTCATTCTTTTGGGAAGAGGAAAACATCAACCGGCGCTTGGAACGCATGATCAAGTCGGCGTTCCTCGAGGTGACGGAGGAGCAAGAGCAGAACGGGGGCTCGCTGCGAGACGCAGCCTACAGGCTCGCGGTAGGCCGCGTGGTCGAAGCGACCGAAGACCGAGGCATCTTCCCCTAAGTATCGTTCCAGCCCGCCGCAGGACTGACCTTGATCACCGAGATTTCCCCATCTAGAATCTACTACGTTGAAGTAGTAACAGGGGTCCTCGTCTGGGCGCTTCCGGGTAACAAGGGGAGTCACTCGCGTTCGATGCGAGGGACAGAGAACAACAGAAGGAGGAAGCTATGGCAGAGAAGGTCAACGGCCCGGTGTGCGGTATGGAGATCGATCCGAAGACGGCGGCGACGAAGATGGACTATCAAGGCATGACCTATTTCTTCTGCTCGGACGCCTGCCATTCCGAGTTCATGGCGGAACCCCAAAAGTATGCAACATAATCACCAACGAGCATGGCGAGCGGTGTTTCCATGCCCGAGTATCGAAGACTGATCAGGAACTCTATTGGGCGAGTAGGTCCGTCTCACAAAGCGGCTTCTGTTGAAGAGCTTGCTGCTGGAACAATCCTGGCTGAGATACCGGAGAACCTGTTCAACAACCCGTTTTTCAAGGCACGACATGGAGACGGCATCGTCTACGTTGCAGCGACGGATGCCGTCAGGTGCGACGAGCGGGGTACCGAGACTATCACTGATCAGTAGGCGCCCAGGGTTGAGCCTTACTGGACACGTTCTGGGGCGCGCCCGCGGTGCTTGCTGGCGAATTCCTGGATGCGCTCTAGGTCGAACTCGTCTAACAGATCGATCCGTCCCCAGGATGTGAGGGCAATCCGTGCGTCTGAATTGGAGTACAAGGCAAGGATGACGCCATAATCGTAGTCTCTCGCAGACGACCTCGAGTTTCTGGCAGGGCAAGGGCCCGCGGCTGACCGAGTTGGCAGTGTCCTGTAATCGAACTTGGCGGCACCTGCCCACGCCGTTATACTACACGGACGTAGTAGTACCCTAGATGCTCAAACACGATCCTTTCGCTTGGATGCAGAAGGCACTTGCCATGCCAGCAAGCACTAGCTCGACTTCACATCAGCGGATGTCTACAGATGGCGCCGCCGTCGCTGGAGTGCGATGAGCAAGTCACGCAAAAGGCAGCCTCGCAGGCGTCACACCTCGCGGGCCCGCGGACCTAGCGGCGAGATGACATCGTCTGAGGCGAGACGGGAGCCGGACTTCCTCTCACGCCGGAGGCCTCGTCCCGTCGCAGCACCCGAGACCGACTTGATGCCGCTGCCCGCGCTTATTGGCGTTCTTATCTTCGGGCTGACCGGCTACTTCATTGGCGAAGCGGCGCTTGGCTCCTTCGCCCACCCAGTCCACTGGTTGGTTGCGGTTGTCGGCGCTGCCTTGGCCTATGCAGCTGGTCTGATTTGGCACCGGACGAGAGGTTACAATTAACAGGACGAAGAGAGCACTGCCGACATGATCGATCTTCCCAGGCCCAGATCCGCCCTCCCTATGGCATCATACTTGGCGAGATGTAGTCAGCGTTTGCCAGGTCGCGGCCTGTGTGGGAGCCTTACTACACTCACTCTCATCGGCATGTCGACTGATTGGCTCGTCATCTCCGCCGCGCCGTAGCTGTGGCAGTCTGACATGCGAACGGTCGGGCTTGCCGGGCTCATCACAATTATCACGCTGGCGAACGCATTGAGGGCGTCGGTCGGAAAGTCGTGGAACGCTGACCCATCCTCCAGAGGAACGAAACCAGTCGAAACAAGGCCGGTTGCCTCGCCATGATCGGGAACATCTTTCTGCCATGTCGCTTGTGGCCGGGATCCGGGCCAAACGTAAGCTCCGCACGCCCACCGATGCGCTCCACGAAAGACACCATGCTGCTCGCCATAGGCTTCGTGCGCGGGCGCCCTTGGATGGCTAGTAGCACGCGTGGACCGCTACCCTTCAGGACGGAGTCTCCGGCGCCTTCGTTGCTTCGATCAGCCTAACGATGTTGAACAGGTGGTTCGAATCCTGTACCTCAGTGAACCCTGCGTGTCGAACGTTAGCAACCGTCCGCCGGTTGATGTTGGCACCGGTCAGCCGCACGACCAACGGGTTCAGCCAGTCCATCAGCTTGCCGACGAACGCGTTCTCGCTCCGGACATGCTCCAAGAGCAGTAACTGGCCGCCTGGTCTGAGAACGCGAAGCGCTTCTCGAAAGCCCGCAACCGGATCCGGTACCGAGCAGAACACGAAGGTCGCTACGACGGTGTCGAATGACGCGTCCTCGAGCTGTAGGTGCTGAGCGTCCATCACCCGGAGATCGACGGAAACGCCACGGCGCTCGGTGCGAGCCTTCGCTCGCTCAAGCATGCGCTTGGAGATGTCAATCGCCGAGACGTTGCCAGCGTGGGGATAATGGGCCACGTTGATGCCGGTTCCGACGCCGACTTCCAGGATGCGGGCCTGACCGCGTACGCGTGACCACGTGACCAGAGGTCGCGTCTAAGCCGGCTGACGATGAATCGTTCCGGCAGAGCTTGTTCCAGGTCATAGAACGGCGCCGATCGGTCATACCGTCTCCGGACAAGTTCGGCTGCAGGATCGGTCGTGGAGATCGAAGTCATTGAAGTTCCTCCTTCTGGTTAGGCCGCATACACCGGCAGCGGCGTTCGTTTCGCGGATTCGGGAACCTGCAAGCGGCGAAGGGTCATGTGCCATTCGGCCTGGCGTGGCGGCTTGTGCAAGACGGCGTCCGCGCACTCCCGCAATGCCTCCTCCCGCTCGGACCAAAAATAGGCAACGGCGAGTACGATCAGGTCGGGACGAAGGCCGCGGGCGAAGCAGCACAAGTCCGCCGGACGGCCCATGAGCTCGGTGTCGAGCAACAGGATCTGCGGGCAGCCGCTCTCGATGCGGGCGACCACGAGGTCTGCGGTGTCAGACATCTCAATCCTCACGTTGAACGGTTCGAATGTCTCAAGAACCGTTCGCTGGAGTGATAACTCCACGAGTCCTAATGCGGTTACGGGCCTGACCGGAGTGTTACCATTCATTACTTCGCCGCTCCGTCGGAGAACTCAACCCGCCGTGATCACCGCCTTATTCCTACGGCGGTCATTTCATAGGTGGCTGACTAACCGCCAGCCATCCCGATGTTGTTCTTGGTACCACCTTACCCCACGTGCTGAAACGCCTCTGAATGGCACCTGAGCCGGGCCTGAAGATATGCGAAGCTGGTCGTGCGGCCGCGTGGGCGAACTGTTTCGATGACATGGCTGCGGCCAGAGCCGCGTTCTCAGAAGCCACCGCCTTCCCCGTTGGAGCGGAAGCGTCCACACTGAACGGAGGAGGTGCAGATTTATCCGAAGCCACGACCGTAGCAGATCCATCCATGGAATGAAGCCAAAGATCGGTGTGATGGGCTCTTGTAGCGAACCCATCAGCGAATTCGCGAGATCGAAGGCAACAGAACTCGGTGCGGCAATCGCACGCTCTGACTACGTCTTGATCACTGGCGCCAGTCCGGGCCTTCCCTATGAAGCCGTGCTTGGCGCCAAGAGTAAACAAGTATGACCATTGGAATCTCTCCCGGGCTGAGCCTCGCCGAGCACGTCGGCAGGTACGGCTCACCCTGTCACGGGTTCGATGTCTTGATTCACACAGGAAGCGGATTGATGGGCCGGGAAATCGAAAACATTCGCAGTTCGGACATCGTCGTGATCATCGGCGGGCGTTCCGGCACGGTCGGCGAGTTCGCGATCGCCTACGATGCGGGAAAGTTGATCGGAGTCGTCAACGGCACAGGAGGCATCGCCTGACCAAGTCGAGCTGCTCGCCCGCGTCTGCGAGGAAGAGGCCGGCGGCCACATCATCTACGGGACCGAGCCGGCCTTGCTGCTCGAAGAGCTCCTGTCCTACTACCGGGACGTACACTGCTCCAACCCTTCCTGCTTCGGTTGACCAGAAGCGGCATCAGTCTGGCGTGATAACGATCCAAGACACGCGCCTACCCGCATCGCCGTAGGGAGACGGGTCTCAGCCGCGATTCAGGGCTCCTTCAGCGGAGCTTCAGGCTTGGGCTATAGCATGAAGCGTAGCCGCACGTCGAACAGGTCTTACCGGCGCGGAGTGTTGTTCTCGTGGAAGTAATCGTAGCCGTAGCCGTGATCGTCGGACTAGCCGCAGCGGCAGCGGGCTGGGTATTCCTGCGCACACGGAGACGCCTGGCGCCCGTTGGCGCCGATGGCTGGCAGGAAGCGACCATCGTGGTGCGAGGGAGGTATCAGCCGGACACCATCACCGTCCGACGCGGTCTCCCGTTGCGCCTCATATTCCTCCGCGATGAGGACGTCGCGTGCTCTCGGCGCGTGATCTTCCCGGACTTCGGGGTCTCGCGCACGCTCCCCGCTCATCGGCCGACGCAACTCGACCTCATGCCGGACCGCGACGGTGACTTCCTGTTCACCTGTGAGTTGGGTATGTACCAAGGCACGCTCTTCGTGCGCCGCTAGCAGATATGCATCCTTAGCCAAGCCGTCGTCTTATACTGTAAGCGTGAGCGAGCAACGACTACGGCTCCTCGTCGTCGATGACGACCCCGCAGTAACCAGCCTGCTCCGCCGCGGCTTTACTTACGAAGGCTACGAGGTGATCACCGCCGGTTCGGGGACCGAGGCCCTCACCCTAGCTCGCGACCGACCGCCGGCGCTCGTCGTGCTGGACATCATGATGCCGGAAATGGACGGCCTAGAGGTCTGCCGCCGGCTCCGGGCCGCCGACCCGGCGCTTCCAGTGCTGCTCCTCACGGCGAAGGACGCACCCGCGGACCAAATCGCCGGCCTGGAGAGGGGCGCTGATGACTATGTGACCAAGCCCTTCAGCTTCGAGATTCTCGCCGCTCGCGTTCGCGCGCTTCTGCGGCGGCGAGAAGAAGGACAGCCCGACGTTCTGGTCCATGGCGATCTTCGCCTCGATCTCGGTGCTCGCGTGGCCAGCCGAGGAGAGCGCAACATCAACCTCACGACCACCGAATACGAGCTGCTCCGCTTGCTGATGTCGCATCCGCGGCAGGTGCTCGAAAAGGGCCAGATGTTGGAACGCATCTGGGGCTACGACTTCGGCGGGAACAGCAACATCGTAGAGGTGTATGTCGCCGCCCTGCGACGAAAGCTGGAGGCAAATGGAGAGCCGCGGCTGATCCAAACGGTCCGCGGCGCTGGCTACGCCCTACGGGAAGGTGAGACCTAGATGTCCATCCGCGTCCGCCTTGCCTTCTGGTACGCGGGCCTAACGTCATTGGTCGTCATCATCATCGGGGCGGCGGCCTACGTAGTCCACAGCCGAAATGCCTATGAAGACGTTGACAGCTCTCTGGTGACCGCGGCCCAGCATTTCCGCTTTGAGCTCGCGGTGGATCAGCCGGCCAACGGAGTCGAGCCTCTTGAGCCGGTGGGCTTGGGTGATTCCAGCGTCTCTGTGAGACTTTACGACCGGGACGGCGCAGTCCTGGAAACGTCCCCGTTGGTGCCTGTTCAACCGCCGATCGATGCTCAACAGGTGTTGCGGGAAGACGCAGGGCCCGCTTATGATGGCGCCCTCCGTTGGCTGCCCGGCGGCGAGTCCTTTGGGGAAGGTGCCTTCGCCACAGACCGAGACGCAGCGAGCCCAGGCCGCATCAGACTTTACGTGCTTCCCGTGCTGAGCGCCGATGGCGGCGGTTTTGTGCAGACATGGACCTCCCTGGCCACGCTCGACCAATCGATGCGGACCTTCCGCTATCTCATGCTATGGCTTGCTGCCGGCGGCATCATCGTCGTATGGCTGGGAAGCCTGCTCGTCGCCGGCCAGGCGCTCCGTCCGGTAACGGCCATGACCCGCACCGCGCGCGCCATCGCGGTGTCTCACGGCTTCTCCCGCCGCATTACGGAGTCCACGCGCCGGGACGAGCTGGCCGAACTTGCCCGTACCTTCAACGAGATGCTGGCCAGCCTGGAAGATGCCTACCGGTCGCAGCAGCGGTTCGTTGCCGATGCCGCTCACGAGCTGCGGGCCCCCCTTACGGCGATCCAGGGTAATATCGAGCTTCTGTCCCAGAGACAGGATATGCCGGACCCGGAGCGCCAGGAAGCTCTCGCGTTCCTCAATGACGAGGCGCAGCGACTCTCCAGGATCGTGAGCGAACTGCTCACACTGGCGCGCGCTGACGCGGGGCACACTATCGAACGCCGGCCAGTCGAACTCGACCGTTTGCTTTTGGAGGTCCTCGCCGACCTCCGTCCCCTAGCGGAGCGTCACCAGGTCGAGGTTGTCCATCTCGACCCGGTCGTTGTCGGCGGGGACGAAGACCGGCTGAAGCAACTCCTCGTCAACCTCCTGGATAACAGCTTGAAATACACCCCTTCAAACGGAGCGATCACGGTCCGGCTAGAACGGCTCCAAGGCGAAGCCGTGCTCACCGTAAGAGACACGGGCGCGGGCATCTCGACCGAAGATCTTCCGCACATCTTCGAACGCTTCTACCGAGCAGACCCCACGCGGCGTCGCGATCAAGCGAGCACTGGCCTTGGCCTCGCGATCGTCAAGTGGATTGTTGACCAACATGAGGGCGACATCGCCGTCGAAAGCGAAATCGGGAGCGGTACCGCCGTTAGCGTTCGGTTGCCCCTCCTGGCTCCCACAGAAGCTGCCTCAGCCCGTGACGGCAGCTTCCACTCTCCTGTACCCGGTCAGGCATCTCACTAGGACGCACTGCGCCGGTACGCGCTCACGCATCACTTACCTGTCGCGATGACGACGCTGCTTGAGCGACCGATGCGCTGACCACCCTGGCGCAATTTTCAGCCCCGCTTCACCCGGTTGTCAGGCCAGCTTCAGGAGCGGGGCGCATGATAGAGATAACAAGTATGGCGAATCGAGCTGGAAAGTCAGGAGAAAGCGCGATGTTGCGACTAAAAGAATGCTCACGCTGCCGCGGCGACATGTACCTGGAACGCAGCCCAGATGGCCACGTCTGGGTCTGCCTTCAGTGCGGGAAAGCCGTGGAGGAGATGTTCCAGAGCAGCCGCTCGCCCGCGCCCGTCCCCGTTCGACAGGGAACGGCTCGCAGTCTTGCCCTGAGGAGGTGAGTGAGGTGGAACAGCGGCAGTCCATGAATCACCAAGACCCCGGCGCTGCCCAGAGGGCGGTTGAGGAGCCAATCTCGCGGCGCACACGCGCCACGTTGCCAATCTCCGGCCTCATATGTGGCGGCGGGGGCGCGCTCACGTTAGAGCGGGCCATCCAGGCACTGCCTGGTGTGATCCGTGTCTACGTGAATCCAGCGACCGAGATGGCATATGTCGAATACTGGCCGGCGGAAGTCAGGCTTGATGAGCTTGTGGATGTGATCGAGAAGATGGGATACGAAACAGTCCGGCCGGAAGAACGGTCCTAGAAGGAAAGGCGTTATGACTACGAAGGTTGCTGAAGCGGGTGAAAGAGTACGAGATCTGGTCTGTGGCATGGCGATCGAGTTGTCTGACGACGCGCACCTCCATTCCAAGAGGTGGCGCGGCCGAACCTATTTCTTCTGTTCCGCCGACTGCGCCCGGAAGTTCGGCGCGGCGCCTGAATAATTCGTGCCGACAACCGTTTTCGCCACGACCGGCGTCTCGGAGACTCCGGGAAGTCGCCTCATCGAGCTGCCGCTAGCCCGGCTGAATCCCGCTGCCAGTCGGGCAATCGAACGGGCGGCCGGCGAACTGGCCGGTGTTGAGCAGGTGACAGCGAACCCGGCAAGCAAGCGAGTTCGCATCGTCTACGACCCCGAGACGACCAGCACGGACGAGCTAGTAAAGGCCGTGGAGGAACGGTACATCTTCCCTGATGGTGAACTGGTGCCTGTAAGCGAGGCCAACCTCATCGCCGAGAGCGCGGGTTTCGAAGTGCGCGATGTAGAG
>QIFC01000007.1 GCA_003228685.1 Chloroflexota bacterium | reverse complement strand
ACGCTTCACAGGTGCGCGGGATAGAGGCGAACGATAGTCACGTGATCGTCCGCTCCAACGGCGACACGATGCGCGCCAAGACGGTGATCGGCGCGGATGGCGCGAACGGGGTGACCGCGCAGGCGCTGGGGCTCATTAGCAAGCAACGACGGGCCGCCGTCGGGCTGGAGGGCAATATTCCGATCTTGGACGGGACCGAGAATCGCTGGGAGGAGATGGTCGCGTTCGACCTGGGAGCGATCCCCGGTGGTTACGGCTGGCTGTTTCCGAAGGGCGACCACGTCAACGTCGGCGTGGGCGGCTGGAAGTACGTCGGGCCGACGTTGCGCGACCGTCTGTCCGCGCTGTGCGCATTCCTCGATCTTGACGTAGGCAAGCTGACAAACCTGCGAGGGCATCACCTGCCGCTCCGTGATGCCGGCGCTCCAATTGCGCGCGGAAACTCGCTACTGGTTGGAGACGCGGCGGGGCTGATCGACCCGCTCTCTGGCGAAGGCATCTATGCCGCCTTCTTGAGCGGACGGCTCGCGGCGGAGGCGATCCAGCGTTACCTGGCGGGCGATGCGGACGACCTCACTAGCTACGAGACGGCGGTAGACCAACAGTTGATGTCCGAGATCGAGATCTCGTACAAACTACAGGCTGTCTTTTATCGCTTCTCACGTCCGAGCGTAGCCATGCTGCGCTATAGCGATCGTTTCTGGGGCCGCCTCTGCGGCCTGGTCCGCGGGGAGACGAGCTATGCGGAGACGCAGGCACGTCTGGGGCCACTGCGCCACTTCTGCAACGGCCTGGCGAAGCTGTCCGCGATAGGTATACGGCGTTAGCGTCGCTCCTATTGACACCGCCTGATCGCGTCAGTACACTGACTAACGATACATAAGGCGTCGAAGGGAAGTAGTAGGACGCAAGTTTCTCGCCTCAGGAAGCCGGTGTCGCTGTGAATCCGGTGCGAGAGTAGCTCCGAACTCGTCCCTGAGCCTCCGGGCTGAATGCCACGCGGAGCGTGGCCGTAGGCCCAGACGGGAACGCCCGTTACAGCGTAGAGAGAGGTCTGGCGAAAGCCGGGCAAAAAGGGTGGTACCGTCCCGTTCCCGGGATCCCTTTGGGAGCGGGATGTTGTGATCTTAGCGATGAATATGAACGAGAGAATAATGACATTGGAGGTGGACGCGGATTCCCCGGCCAGCCGGGGAAACCGTGTCGTAATCGTATCTCTTCCGACCATCAGCCTTGGGCTGCTGGTACTCGGCCTGCTGGTGAGCGGGCTACACACGTGAGGTCCTCGGACACTAAACAGACAACTTAGTCAACGAGACGAGGACCGGCCCCGAACATATCGGGGCCGAAACGTTACCAACGAGAAGGAGCAGAGACGATGAAACGAACAGGCGCACAAATTGTGATGGAATGCTTGGCCCGCGAAGGGGTCGAGCACATCTTTGGTTATCCGGGCGGCGCGAACCTGCCGCTCTACGACACCCTGCCGCAATACCCCCAGATCCGGCACGTCCTCGTCCGCCACGAACAGGCCGCCGCCCACGCCGCCGACGCCTATGCGCGGGTGACGGGGAAGGTCGGCGTCTGCTGGGCCACGTCCGGTCCGGGAGCGACGAACCTCGTGACGGGCATCGCGAACGCGTGGATGGATTCGGTGCCGATCGTCTGCATCACGGGCTCGGTGGTGTCGTGGCTAATCGGCCGCGATGGCTTCCAAGAGGCAGACATCACGGGGATCACGCTGCCGATCACGAAGCAGAACTACCTTGTGTTGGACGTGGACGACTTGGCCGAAACGATGCGAGAGGCCTTCCACATCGCGTCAACGGGACGCCCCGGGCCGGTGCTGATCGACTTCCCGCGCGACCTGCAGCAGCAGGAGACCGAGTTCGTCTATCCAGAGCAGGTCAACATTCCGAGCTATTCGCCGGATGTCGAGATCGAGAGCGGGCAGATCAAGAAGGCCGCCCAGCTGATCAACGAGGCAGAGCGCCCGTTGATCCTGGCCGGGCACGGCGTGATCATCTCGAAGGCCTACGACGAGCTGAAGGAGCTGGCGGAGCGGGCGAACGTGCCCGTGATCTGCACACTGCTTGGCCTGGGTGGCTTCCCCGGCTCGCACGAGCTGTTCATGGGCATGCCCGGCATGCACGGCATGTACTGGAACAACATCGCGATTGGCGAAGCCGATGTCGTGATGGGCATTGGTATGCGGTTCGATGACCGCGTGACCGGCAGGCTGAAGGACTTCGCGCCGAACGCGAAGATCATCCACATCGACATCGATCCCGCCGAGATTGGCAAGAATGTGAAGACGGTCGTCCCGATCAACGGGGACGTGAAGCAGGCGTTGACCGACCTCAACCCGCTGGTCGAGCCGGCCAAGCATCCCGCGTGGCTTGGTCGCATCAGGGACCTCCGCGAGGAGCATCCTTCGATCGTCGTTCCGAACGTCGACAACCTACTGCCGCAGTACGTGATCAAGAAGATTTACGAGATGTCCGGCCCTAACCCCTACATCGTGACCGGCGTTGGCCAGCACCAGATGTGGGCCGCGCAGCACTTCTGGAGCGACAACCGGGCCAGCTTCATCACGTCAGGCGGGCTGGGCACGATGGGCTTCGAGGTGCCGGCCGCGATCGGCGCCCAGTTCGGCCGGCCGAAGGACCTGGTCTGGTCGATCTGCGGCGACGGCGGTTTCCAGATGACGCTGCAGGAGTTGGCCACCTGCGTCGAGTACGAACTGCCGATCAAGTTCGCGATCATCAACAACAGCTACCTGGGCATGGTCCGCCAGTGGCAGCACAACTACTACGACAAGAACCTCCAGTCGGTGAGGATGTTCCAACCGGACTTCGTCAAGATGGCCGAAGCGTTCGGCATGGCCGGCCTGCGTGTGTCCGAGAAGGAGCAGGTGGAGCCGGCGATCGAAGACGCGCTACGACATCCAGGTCCCGTCCTGATCGACTTCGAGGTCGAGCAAGAGGAAGACCTGTACCCGGCCATGCCGCCGGGCGCGTCGCTCGCGGAGACGATCGATCAGCCAACGTTCGAGGAACAGCCAGAGAAAGTGAAGTCACGATGAGCACGCATACAATTGTCGCCTTGGTCGAGAACCGGCCTGGCGTCCTCAACAAGATCGCGAGCAAGTGGCGACAGCGTGGGTTCAACATCGAGAGCCTCGCCGTGGGCCACAGCGAGGTCCCGGGGCTGTCACGCATGACGTTCACGGTCGACGGCACGCTGAACGATGTCGAGCAGGTTAGCAAGCAGATGGATAAGGTAATCGAGGTCGTCAAGGTCGTCGATCTCACGGAGCACAACATGGTGCATCGCGAGTTGGCGATGGTGAAGCTCAGCGCGACGCCCAAGCAGCGCGGCCCGATTCTGGAGATCGTTGACATCTTCAGGGCGAAGATCGTAGACGTCTCAGCCGAATCGGTGATCGTCGAAGTGACGGGCACGGAGGAGAAGGTAGACGCCTTTTTGGAGATGGTCGGCCCGTACGGGGTCGCGGAACTCGTTCGGACAGGACGAATCGCCATGACGCGGGGTCCGAACGCTCCGATGACGATCGATAAGAGCAAGATCGAAGAGCATAAGTTCCGCGCGGCGGGAGAGGGCAAAGCGAAGATAGGGACGCTGATCTAAGGGGTTGTGAATGTAGCGGCGACCTTGAGGTCGCCACGGCAGAGCAAGCAAGATGGACGCTGAGAACAGCCGACCCACGTGGCGCCGGAAACGGAACCGACTGGATCGCGACATCTATCGTGGTCCCGGAGCGTTCTCCGTGACCGTCTCCACATGGAATCGAGAGCGCGCGTTTACCGATGCTGCTGAGGTTCAGCCTTGCCGGATCATGCTGGAAGATGCTGCCCGTGATACCGCGTTCCGGCTCCTGGCATACTGCTTCATGCCGGACCACGTTCATCTGTTGGTCGAAGGTTCAGAAGGCAGTGACCTTGCACGGCTGATGAAGAGATTCAAGCAGGCCAGCTCATTCGAGTACAAACGGCGCATGGGTCAGCCTCTCTGGCAACGCAGCTATTATGACCATTTGCTTCGAGGCCCTGATGAGCTGCAGCCTGCCATCGAGTACATTTTGAGCAACCCAGTTCAGGCAGGGCTGGTGGAAAATGCGCACGATTATCCATTTACGGGCGGTGAGGTGGTAGGGGAGAGGCAGGTGGCGACCTGAAGGTCGCCACTACGGGCAGGTTGGATGATGGTTCGAGAGACAACACGCTGGCAAGACGGTCGGAGGACAGGCGCTACCTGTCCGCCGAGATAGAAGGAGAACGGGATGGCTGAGATCTATTACGACAAGGATGCAGACCTGGATCTGCTGAAGGATAAGACGATTGGGATTATCGGTTTTGGCAGCCAGGGGCACGCGCACGCGCTGAACTTGAAGGACAGCGGGCTGAACGTGATCGTAGGGCTCTATCCCGGCTCGAAGAGTTGGGCGAAGGTCGAGGAAGGCGGCCTGCGCGTCGGAACCGTTGATGACGTGGCGAAGGAATCAGACGTTGTGATGATCCTGGCGCCGGACCAGGTGCAGCGCGAGCTGTACGAGGACCACATCGAGCAAGGGCTGGAGCCGGGCAACATGCTGATGTTTGCCCACGGCTTCAACGTCCACTTCAACCAGATCGTGCCTTCGCCCGAGATCGACGTGACGATGATCGCGCCGAAGGGGCCCGGCCACATGCTCCGGACCCTCTACCAAGACGGCATCGGCATGCCGGCGCTCATCGCGGTCGAGCAGAACGCGACCGAGCTGGCGAAGCAGCTCGCGCTCGCCTACGCGAAGGGCATCGGCTGCGCGCGGGCAGGCGTGCTCGCGACGACGTTCCAGGAGGAGACGGAGACGGACCTCTTCGGAGAGCAGACGGTGCTCTGCGGAGGCGTCAGCGCGCTGATCAAGACAGCGTTCGAGACGCTCGTCGAGGCCGGCTACCAGCCGGAGGTAGCGTACTTCGAGTGCCTCCACGAGCTGAAGCTGCTGGTCGACTTCATCCACGAAGGCGGCTTGGCATCGATGCGCTACACGATCAGCGACACCGCCGAGTACGGCGACTACACGCGCGGCCCGCGCGTAATCGACGAACACGTACGGGAAACCATGCGGACGGTTCTCGGCGAAATCCGAGACGGATCGTTCGCCCGCGAGTGGATCTTGGAGAACCAGGCGGGCAGGCCGGGCTTCCTCGCGCAGCGCCGCATCGAAGCGGAGCACCCGATCGAAGAAGTGGGCGCCGAGCTGCGCGGCATGATGAGCTGGCTCAAGAAGGATGGCAAGTAGCCTAGAGAGCACGATGTACGGAGACCGATCCAGCCTGTTACTCAACCTGCGCCGGCCCTCCGTCCCGAATCGGGACGAGGGGGCCTAAGCGAGAGACTCCGTCAGGCTGAAGCCTGACCCGCGGAAAGATGAAGCCCGACCGCGGGAATCCATGAGGCTAAAGCCTGACCCGCTAAACGCAAGAAACAAAGAAACGAGAGGGTTGAGCAAACGATGACAGAACAGATCAAGATTTTCGATACGACGTTGAGAGACGGCGAGCAATCGCCGGGCGTAGCACTGACCGCGAACGACAAGGTAGAGATCGCGAAGCAGCTCGAACGGCTGGGCGTCGACATCATCGAGGCGGGCTTCCCGCTAACGTCCGAGGGTGACCTGGAAGCGGTAGCGCAGGTAGCCCGCGAGGTGCGCACACCCGTGATCGCGGCGCTGGCGCACGCCAATCCGGACGCCGTAGACGCGGCACGCGACGCGCTGGAGGAAGCGGACCGCGCACGCATCCACGTCTTCCTGTCGACGTCGGACATCCACCTCGCGCACCAGCTTCGCAAGAACAAAGAAGATGTGCTGGAATCGGCCGTCACCATGGTCGCGCGAGCAAAGCAGTATCAGGAGGACGTGGAGTTCAGCCCGATGGACGCCACGCGTTCCGACCGCGAGTACGTCTACATGATGCTCCAGGAAGTCATCGAAGCGGGAGCGACGACCGTGAACATCCCGGACACGGTGGGCTACGCGATCCCTGAAGAGTTCGAGGAGTTCATCAAGTCGATCTTCGAGAACGTCTCCAATATCCACAAGGCGACCGTGTCCGTCCACTGCCACAACGACTTGGGCATGGCCGTCGCGAACTCGCTGGCGGCGATCCGAGCCGGAGCGCGGACGATCGAGGTCTGCGTGAACGGCATTGGCGAGCGGGCGGGCAACGCATCGCTGGAAGAGGTAGCGATGGCGATCCGCACTCGCCCGGACTTCTTCGATATGGAGACGAACATCAACACCAAGGAGATCTATCGAACGAGCCGCCTCGTCGAGAACCTGACCGGCATGAGCCTGCAGCCGAACAAGGCGATCGTCGGAGGGAACGCGTTCCGACATCAGTCCGGCATCCACCAGGACGGCATCCTGAAGATGCGCGAGACCTACGAGATCATGGACGCGAAGGACATCGGCTGGCCGACGGGCGCGGAGATCGTGTTGGGCAAGGTATCCGGCCGCCACGGCTTCAAGGCTCGCCTGGAAGCGCTGGGCTACGAGCTGTCCGAGGAGGAGCTGAGCCGCGCGTTTCTGGCGTTCAAGGAGCTGGCCGACAAGAAGCAGGAGATCGACGACCGCGACCTGGAGGCCCTGGTCGCGGACAAGAAGCGTACGAGTGAGGAGATCTACCACCTGGACTTCGTGCAGGTGACATCCGGCGATCACTCGACGCCGACGGCCACCGTGCGCCTGATCTCGCCCGATGGCTCCGTGCTGGCAGACGCGGCGCTAGGGACGGGGCCGGTCGACGCGATCTACAAGGCGATCAACCGCATTATCCAGGCGCCGAACCAGCTCACGGAGTTCTCCGTAAAAAGCGTGACGGAGGGCATTGACGCGCAGGGCGAGGTGACGATCCGCATTGAGAGCGACGGCCGCAGCTACGTCGGCCGCGGCGCCGACACGGACATCATGGTCGCGTCGGCGAAGGCCTACATGAACGCGCTGAACCGGCTGCTGTCGATCCAGCGCCGCGCCGACAGCGAAGTGCGGACGAATCCGTAGCCATGCCAAGCAAACGTGTTGAAAGTAAAGCGAAAGGTCATTTGACAAAGAATCGTGGCCGTCGTAAAGTGAAAGAGGCCGGATTGGCCTATCTCACAAGCGAGGCTGAAGCTATGCCGAAGACGACGATTAGCAGCAAGAACCAGATCACGATCCCAGCCCGCATGATACGCGAAATGGGGCTCAAGCCAGGGGATCAGCTTGCCGTGGAGCTGGACGGGCTGCGGCTGATTCTTCATCCGCGCCCGAAGGACTGGGTCTCGTACACAGCGGGATCGATGCCCGGCTACTACGGTGAGACCAAGGAAGACATCGACGCTTACCTGCGCGAGGTGCGGGGTTCGTGGGGGACGTACCTTGACGATGACGAGGAGGACCCATCCGAGGGCAGTTAGATTCCGCACGGCGGGTCTGTCTTGATACGAGCACGATCATCTATCACGTGCATCGCACTGAGCCATACGCCAAGGTCGTTCGCGAACTGTTCGGCAGGATCAATACTGGAGCGAAGCAGGCAATGGTCTCCGTAGTCACGGAGCTCGAGTTGCTTGTTAGGCCCATTAGAGATCGCGACGAATGGGAGTTGGCACAGGTGCAGCTCCTCCTCGATGGCCGGGGGATAGTTGTCGTTGGCATGGACAGAAATGTGGCGCGACTGGCCGCGGAGCAGCGCGCGGCGACAGGACTTGACCTTGCCGACGCGACGATCGTCGCCACCGGCATCTATACTGAGTGCGACATCATCGTCGGGAACGACGCCCGCTGCGCTAGACGCGTGAAGGAGATACCGTACGTGCTGCTCGACGACTTGGTTGGTGCGAGCTAGCGAAAGGATCAGTCATGTGGCGGTTGTTGTTGGTGATCGTCATGGTTGGGGTTGCATGTAACAGCGGTGATGCCCAACTGAGCGGCCCAACGCCTGCTCCGACGTTGGAATCGCCAGCGGAAGAGTTGTTACGGCGAGCCGGTAGCTTTGAGGAGACAGAGTTCAGCGCAACATATGACATGCTTGCAGAGTTCGACGGTGGTGTCATTGAAGGCACGTTCACCTGGTATCAGAAGAAAGGTTCCGCACGTGGTGATTTCTCGGGCAAGTTGGGTGACCAGAATTCAGACTTCGTTCTCATTCCTGGTCCTGGCTATCCAAGCGAGAGCTTCCACTACGTCTGCCACGTAGATATGAAGACCTGCGTGGAATCCAGGCCGGAGAGCGAGGAGAGCGCTTATGTGGATGGCCAGTATCCCGTGGTGCTCGGCGCCATTCTCATTAGCGCCGAGGAATTTGGTGAAGCGTTTCCTGTGGACACTGCATCGCGTCAACAGATCGAGGGCCAGGAGACGGTATGTTTCATGGCTCCAAGTGCCGTGAACGAGTCGTTCGAATCAGGTGAGGTCTGCGTGACAGATGATGGTGTCGTGCTTAGGATGAATCAGGAGTCGGTGAACGGTAACACGTTCTCTCTTGACGCAATTGAGTTCTCGCGGGCTGTGGATGACGACGTGTTTGAGCTGCCATATCCGGTCATAGACCAGCCATAAGGGACATCCCAACTTGCGTGGGATAAACTGTAAGCAACTAGAAAGGCAAGACAATGGGAATGACACTCGCCGAGAAGATCCTGGCCGCCAAGTGCGGCAAGAAGGAGGTCTCGCCCGGCGATCTGATTAACGCGAAGGTCGACCTGGTGATGGCGAACGACGTCACGGCGCCGATCGCGATCCGCCAGTTCTACAACCTGGGCGTGAAGGACGTGTTCGACAAATCGCGCGTGGTCTTCGTGCCGTCGCACTTCATGCCGCCGCGCGACATCGCGACCGCCGAGCAGGGCAAGGTGATGCGCGAGTTCGCCCACAAGATGGGCATCGTCTGGTACGAGCTGGGGCAGGCGGGCATCGAGCACATCCTGCTGCCATGGAAGGGCCACGTCGTGCCGGGCGACCTCTATTGCGGCGCCGACTCCCACACGCCGACCTGCGGCGCGCTGGGAGCGTTCGCCTGCGGCATGGGCAGCACGGACATCGCCGTCGCGATGGCGACGGGCGAGACGTGGATGAAGGTGCCGGCTACGCTGCGCCTGATCTACCACGGCAAGATGCAGAGCTGGACGCGCAGCAAGGACCTAATCTTACACACGATCGGCGAGATCGGGACGGACGGCGCGACCTACATGGCGATGCAATTCGAGGGCGAGGCGCTTAAGGAGATGTCGATGGACGCGCGCTTCACCATGACCAACATGGCCGCGGAGGCAGGCGGCAAGACCGGCCTGATGATCCCCGACGAGGTGACAATCGAGTATGTTACGCCGCGCGCCCAGCACGAGTGGACCGTCTACGAACCGGACCCGGACGCCGAGTACGAAAAGACGTTCGAGTTCGACGCGTCGAAGATCGAGCCGACGGTGGCGATGCCGTACAGCCCCGGCAACACGAAGACGGTCTCGGAGGTCGCGAAGGAGAACATCGAGATCGACCAGGTGTTCATCGGCTCGTGCACGAACGCGCGGATGGAGGACCTGCGCGAGGCCGCCGACATCATGCGCGGCAAGACTGTCGCGCCCAAGGTGCGCTGTATCGTCATCCCGGCGACGCAGGACATCTTCAAGGAAGCGCTGAAGGAGGGCCTGATCCAGGTCTTCACGGACGCCGGCTGCCAGGTCAGCGCGGCCACCTGCGGCCCGTGCCTGGGCGGCCACTACGGCGTGCTCGCGGAGGGCGAGCGCTGCGTTTCGACATCGAACAGGAACTTCCC
>QIFC01000001.1 GCA_003228685.1 Chloroflexota bacterium | reverse complement strand
TTACCTCGCTCGACCTCTTCTTCTGGTTCTTCTTCTACGAGTTGGCTGTTCTCCCCATGTATCTGCTGATTGGCGTCTGGGGCTCATCCAGCACGTTCGCCACGTTCTCGCGGACCAAGGAGTATAGCGCCGTCAAGTTGACGATGGTCCTGGTGGGTGCCAGTGTGCTCATTTTCGTTGGGATCTTTGCGGTCTTTGTAGAGGCGGGTATTGGCACATTCGACCTGCCGCAGCTTTACGAGGTCCAGTACGACGAGAACTTCCAGAAGATCGTCTTCCCGCTGTTCCTGATCGGCACCGGCGTGCTGGCCGGACTCTGGCCGTTCCACACGTGGTCGCCTGATGGCCATGTGTCCGCGCCCACGGCTGTCAGCATGCTCCACGCGGGCGTGCTGATGAAGCTGGGCGCGTTCGGCATCATCCGCCTTGGCATGCAGCTCATGCCGGAGGGCGCCGAATTCTGGATGCCGATGCTGATCACGCTCGGCACGATTAACGTCGTATACGGGGCCATCTCCGCAATGGCGCAGACGGACTTCAAATACATGGTGGGCTATTCAAGCATGAGCCATATGGGTTACGTGCTCATGGGGTTGGCGACCATGAACGCTATTGGCGTGAACGGCGCTGTGTTGCAGATGTTCTCCCACGGCGTCATGACGGCTCTGATGTTCGCCATGATCGGCGTACTCTACGACCAGGCGCACACGCGTGAAATGGCTGCCTTCGGCGGGTTGGTGAAACGCATGCCCCACTTCGTCGCCTTCTTCGCGATCGCGGGGTTAGCGTCGCTTGGATTGCCGGGCCTCAGTGGGTTCGTCGCCGAATTCAACATCTTTTTGGGCACCTTCCGCACGTACCCGGCCCTGGGCGCGCTGGGCATCCTGGGCGCGGCGATCACCGCGATCTACGTCCTACGCATGATGGCACAGACCTTCTTCGGCGAGGAGAACGAGAAGTGGGTCGGCCTGAACGACATGAACCGCTACGAGTACGTGGCGGGCGCGCTCCTGATCGCCTTCATCGTCCTGATGGGCGTCTTCCCGAGCCCGTTCGTCGATCGCATCGCCGAGACGGTCCTGAAGATTCCAGGTGTGGCCTAGATGTCTAGCGAACTGAACCTCGACTATTCGCTGCTCACGCCCGAATTCGCTCTGGCCGGCCTTGCCGCGATCGTGCTCGGCATCGACCTGTTTGCTCCTCAGGTCCGCAAGGAGTGGCTGCCGCACATCACTGCTCTGGGCCTTGTCGGCATCATTGCGCTCTCGTTCGGGTGGCTGGACAAAGAGAGCGATTTCGCCGGCATCATCTTCATCGACAACTACACAATGTTCTTCCGCGTCTTCTTCATGGCGACCGCCGCAGTCGTCGCATTGATGTCGGCGCAATTCGTACGGAAGCATCTGAAGAACCCGGGCGAGTACTACGCTCTGCTGATCATTTCGACGATTGGCGCGATCTACATGGCGGCGTCGCGAGAGCTGCTGACCGCCTACATCTCGCTTGAGGTGCTCAGCTTCAGCCTCTACGTGCTCGTGTCCTTCGCGCGGGACGATGCGCGCTCGAACGAGGGTGGCCTGAAGTACATGCTGCTGGGCGCGTTCGCGTCAGCGCTGTTCCTATATGGCCTCAGCCTGATCTACGGCTCCGCCGGCACGACGTTCTACTCGGAGATTTCCGCGGCGTATGAGGGCGGCACCGAGGGCTTCGACCTTGGGTTGCTGATGGGCCTCGTTCTCGTGCTTGGCGGTCTCGGCTTCAAGGTAGCGGCGGTTCCCTTCCACATGTGGACGCCTGATGCCTATGAAGGAGCGCCGCTACCGATTACCGCCTACCTCTCGGCGACTTCGAAAGTCGCCGGATTCGCGCTGCTGCTCCGCCTCTTCTCCGGCGCCTTCATGCCGGTCATCGACGATTGGCAATGGATCATCGCTGCCCTTGCCGCGTTGACGATGGTGCTCGGAAACCTTGTTGCGCTCCAGCAAACGAACATGAAGCGCCTGCTGGCGTATTCGTCCATCGGGCAGGTCGGCTACATGCTGATGGCGATCGCCGCGCTCTCGTCTGCCACATCGAGCGCGCTACTGTTGCATATGTCCGGCTATGTGGTCACGAACCTGGCGGCGTTCGCCTGCATCATCGCCTGGTATAACCTGACCGAAAAGGACGACATTGCGGACATGCGCGGCATGGCTGAGCGGGCGCCGCTCCTCGCGGCGGTCCTGGCCGCCGCGCTGTTTTCGCTGTCGGGGATGCCGCTGTTCGCTGGCTTCTTCACCAAGTTCATCCTCTTCCAGGCTGTCGCGAGTGAAGGCTTCATCTGGCTGGCGGTGATTGCTGTAGTGATGAGCTTCGTCTCCCTCTACTACTACCTGATGGTCATCAAGCAGCTCTACATGTCCGAGCCCGACGAAGAGGGACGCTTGCAGGTGCCGGTGGTAATGACCGGGCTGACCGTTGCCCTCGCGATAGGCGTCTTCTACGTGGGTATTTTCCCGCGGCACCTGTATGAGGTGGCGGAAGAAGCGACAAAGCTCCTCTTCGTCTAGATCTGGAACAACCAGCCGCAATTCGCAGAAACGTCCAAACGGCCCTTGAGAAAGGGCCGTTTGGCTATCGCGGAGACTCCGGTCACTGGCTAGCTTAGCCTTAACGCGTTTTCGTAATATCGCGTCCAATCTGGGGAGCTAATCTGGGGAGGCTGTCGTGAAGCGATTGCTATTCGTCTTTCTGATCGCCGTGGCGGGCGTTGGAGGCATCTCGGCGCTGCCGAGTTCGACGATGGCAGGATCGTCCTTGCCGGCCGTCTGGCCCCCGCTCAGCGATACCTGCTACGACGTGAGCGGAGACGGTCAAGTGGACCTCGCGAACGATATCCTCGGCGTCATCTTGAGGTTCAACGCAACGTGGGGCGACGACAACTACTCGCTTCTCTACGACGTGTCGGGCGGCGGCGTGATCGACCTGGCCAACGACATCCTCGGCACAATCATGGCGTTCAACCCCACTCCGCCTTCCAACTGCTCGCTCATCGACACGCAGGTCGTACAGGCGACGGTAGCCGTCATGAAGTACCTCGACCCTGCCGTCGCGTTCGCGGACGGGTACACGTATGGTGGCCAGTACATCCCCAACATGGGCATCCACCTCGTTAATGCGGGATATCAGACAACCTACACAACGTTCTACGACCCGGTCACGGGCGAGGATCAGCTCCGGCACCCGGTTGGACTCGTCTATTCGGAGACATTTCCGGGGTCCATGGTGCCCGACGTGTTCCTCGGACCTTGGTACAATATCGCCGTCCCAGCCGTCTGCGACTTCTACTCGATGCCAGGCCCGTGCCAGGATGCCGAAGTCCAGCCAGTCGGGTTCGGCACGACCAACACGGACGAAGACAATCAAGATCCTGATGGACCACAGGCGACTTGGCACGAGCACTTTGGGCTCTGCGTGCCGGGTTGGGGCACGGTCGATGCTATGGACTTTGAGTTGGGGCCGGAAAGCGAGCAGGAATGCTACGACTCATTTGATAGCGATATCTGGTTCTCCACGTATGGCTGGATGATGCACTTGTACAGCTTTGTACCCAACCCGGACGGCCGGTTCATGCTCTGGAACACGAACCCGGATCTTCCGTAACGACCGACGCACCACAATGATAAGGAGCGGGCTCTCAAGGGCCCGCTCCTTGGTGTCTAGGATCTCTCTCGCGAAACTAGAGTAGGTGCCGTTGCGGCTCTCTCAAGAGCCCCAATGGCACCAGATGCTTGCGGGCGCTGACGCGTCTGTTATACTTCCAGCCACGATGCTAGTAGCGTGGGCTCACGAATGCCAGTAGTGCCAGGTGACGGGTATCAGTAGTAGCAGCTCACGCACGTACAGGGAGGCCGTCGTCAAGCAACTGCTATTCGTTCTGCTCATCGTTGTGGCTGGCGTCGTAGGAATCTCGGCACTGCCTAGTTCGACGAGAGCGGTTCATGAACTCCCGACAGTTTGGCCGCCGCTCAGCCCTACGTGTTACGACGTGAACGGCGACGGCCAAGTGGACCTCGCGAACGATATCCTCGGCGTTATCACGAAGTTCAACACGAAGTGGGGCGACGATGATTACTCGCTGCTCTACGACGTATCCGGCGGCGGCGTCATCGACTTGGCTAACGACATCCTCCGCACAATCATGGCGTTCAACCCGATTCCGCCTTCGACCTGCTCGTTCATCGACATCCAGGCGACTCTAGCGACAACCGCCACCATGAAGTACCAGGATCCCAGCGTCGCTCTGGCCGAAGGCTATACGTGGGGTAGCCAGTACATCGGCAACATGGGCATTCATCTCTACAAGGAGTCCATTCTGACGGACTTCCCGACGTTCTATGACGGGAGCCCGGAGAACCTGGCCCTGCCGCCGGAAGAACAGAACCACCAGCTGACCAGGCCCTTCGGTCTTGTGTATTCGGACGCTGGCAACAATCAGCCCGACGTTCTGATCGGCCTTTGGTATGTCGTGCCGACTCCGGATGTGTGCGCGTTTCACGCGGTAACGGGACCCTGTCAGGACATTAGCCTAGAACCGGCTGGGTTCGGGACCACGAATACAGACGAGGACAACATCGGGGACGCCTGGCATACGCACACTGGGCTGTGCGTGCGGGACTGGGACACGGTGAGCGCTGCGGTTACTGGAGAGTTTACAAGCGAAGGTTCTTGCCTGAGCCAGAGCGACTACTGGTTCTCCACATACGGTTGGATGATGCACTTCTACAACTTCGTGCCGAACCCGGACGGCCGGTTCGAAAAGTGGAACAGCAACCCGGACGTCCCGCAGTGCGGCTATGAGCCTCCACAGGGTGCGCAGTGCTAGCAGTGCTGGCTCAGAGTCTACGGATTAAGGAGCAGGTCCGAGGAGGGCTCACATGAAGCGGTTGATCTTTTTGGTGCTAATCGCCGCCGCAGTAGGTGTCTTGGGAATTTCTTCGCTGCCCCGCTCAAGCTCCGCTGCTCATGAACTGCCGTCGACGTGGGCGCCGCTAAGCGATACCTGCTACGACGTGAATGGGGACGGTCAGGTGGACCTCGCGAACGACATCCTCGGCGTCATCCAGCGCTTCAACACCAAGTGGGGCGACGACAATTACGCCCTCGTCTACGACGTTGACGGTGGAGGCGTGATTGATTTGGCGAACGACATCCTCGGCACAATTATGGCGTTCAACCCCGTCCCGCCATCTAACTGTTCGGAGGTTGACACGCAGGTGATTCGTTCTGCGGCGGCGCTGCTGCCTTACCAGGACTGCCAGGATGCGGTCGCTGACGGATATCAGAACTCGGGTCTGTACGTAGGGCAAATGGGCATCCACATCTCGAAGGTCACGAACCTGAGATCGGAATTCGACCCGAACAATTGGGAACACCTAGCCAACCCCTTCGGGCTCGTCTGCTCGCAAGATCCGGACGTTCAAAATAAGCCGGATAAGCTGATCGGACCCTGGTACATCATTCCGGTTGCGTCGACGGCGAATGTCTATAACTTCCTGCCGGGAGTGAACATCTCGCCGCCATACCAGTCGGACACCGTACCCCCGGATGGCTTTGCCACGGGTGAGGACTACATTGACTACAGTGGCGGTGGCGCCCAGGCTGGCTGGCACACGCACGAAAACCTATGCGTCACATTCAGCCCGGCTAATCTGGCTGAACTGGGTCCAGGCGCTACCCATGGTGATTGCAAGGCCACCGGCGGCGATCTCAACATCGCCTTGTACGGATGGATGCTGCATCTCTACAATTTCGTGCCCAACCCGGACGGGCGCTTCATGCGGTGGAACGTCAATGACGACTTCCCGCATTGTGGCTATGAGCCGGTGATAAGCTGGCCTCTCTGTCCGTAAACGAGACTGTCCTTAAAGCAGAGAGGACGGCCAACCGGCCGTCCTCTCTGCATGTGTCTCGCGTGTCGCGGCTCTAGCGGCAGTCGTGGTTGAACTGCAGGATGACGCCAAGGATGTCGTTCGCCAAATCGATGACGCTGTCCGGCGGTCCCATGTTCCAGACGTTTGCGCCAATCTGCGGGCCGCGGTCGAATTGAACATCGTACTCTGGCTCTGTTCCGAGTGGCGAGAAGTGTTGGATCACGCCCAAGATGTCGTTCGCTAGGTCAATGATGCCGTCGGTCGGTAGCGCCGCGCCCGGCCCGAGCACGTCGTAGAAGTCCCAGGGGTTGAGCGAATCGCGCTGGCCGCCCAGAGTCTCGTCGGTCCCTTCCTCCGCGCCATCGCGGCAGCCGTCGCCGTCGGTGTCCTCGTCCGCAGAGTTCTTACCAAGCTCGCCTTCTTGGCAGTTCGTCAGGCCGTCGCCGTCATCGTCCGGACCCATTACGCCGATCTCACCCGCGTTGTTCTCGGGCGTCGGGCAGCGTAGCGCGAAGTCATTCGCGTCGTCACTCCGCGCCCATGGCGGAGCGCCGAGCAGCGTGGCTGGGTTGATTCGCGTTAGACTCTCTTCGTCATCGCCGGGGCCGGTGGTGGCCGCTTCGGATGGGCTCGAGTTCGGGTTGCTGCCGGTGAAGCTGGCGCCTCCGTAAGCTACGCAGTCGACGCTCTCAACAGGGTTTGTGAAGTCGCGAAGCGCTTCAAAGAGGCAGACCATGCCGACGCTGGTGGTTAAGCCGGGACTGGCGGGGATGATGAAGTCCGCCTGGATGCCGGAAGCCGTCTCGAACGCCGTCGTGCCGACGATCCAGCGTATGTCGTTGCCGCCGTTCGGCACGTTGTTCGCGAACGTGATGAGAGGCTGATCGCCCGTCGTGCCGGAGTCGCCGTCGATGAACGTCCCGGAAGCGTCGAATGCCGCGAGCGTGGAATTGATCGTGATGTTCTGGCCTCCAAGCCGCATGTTGATCTCGACATACTGAATGTTGGCGTCCCCGTCGAAGCCCGCCATAACTTCATGGATCTCGGCCAGGTGGACGATGGCAGAGGCGGGTCCGGCCGGGCGTAGGGTGATCGCCAGGCCAATGACGAAGACCGTCAGGGCCAGACGAAGCAGATTGCGAAACATGCGTTCCTCCCAGTGCTGGCGGGGACGATCCATTGTTCCGAATTGGTGCCGGGCTGTCAACAAGAACGCACGAACGCGTCGTACAATACAGGGCGGCACCCAAGAGGCGCCGCCCCGTTTCACACGGCTTAGTGGCTAGAGGATGCCTAGATACCGTTCTAGCTCGTAATTAGAGACATGCGCCCGGTACTCGTCCCACTCGATCCGCTTGTTCTTGATCAGGATCTCGAAGACATGGTCGCCCAAGCACTCGCGCATGAGGCTGCTCCCTTCGGTGGCGCGGATCGCTTCGTCGAGGGTACCGGGGAGCACCTCAATACCCTTGGCGTTCAACTCCTCTTCTGTCATTTCGAACTTGTTCTCTTCGGTCGATTCAGGAAGCGGGTATTCGCGCTCGATGCCGGCCAGTCCGGCGGCCAGCATCGCTGCGAAGGCGAGGTAGGGGTTGCAGGCGCCGTCCGGCGCGCGGTATTCGATGCGCGTGGCAACCTCCTTACCCGGCCTGTACTCCGGCAGCCGGATCAGGTCGGAGCGGTTACGGCTCGCCCAGGTGATGTAGACCGGTGCCTCGTACCCGGGGACGAGCCGCTTGTACGAGTTGACCCACTGGTTGGTCACGAGCGTGAGTTCCTTCGCGTGGTGCATGAGGCCTGCAATGTAGGCCTTTGCGATCGGCGACAGGTGATGGGAGTCCTCGGCGTCGAAGAAGGCGTTGCGTTCGCCTTTGAATAGCGACTGGTGCGTGTGCATGCCCGAGCCGTTCTCGCTCGCGAGAGGCTTGGGCATGAACGTCGCGTACACGCCGTTCGCCATCGCGACCTCCTTGACGACGAGCCTGAAGGTCATCGCATTGTCGGCCATCGTGAGGGCGTCCGTGTAGCGCAGAACGACCTCGTGCTGGCTGGGTGAGACCTCGTGGTGGCTGTACTCCACGCCGATGCCCATCTCCTCCAATGTGAGGACTGTCTGGCGTCGCAGGTCAGACGCGGCGTCCAGAGGCGTCAGGTCGAAGTAACCGCCCTTGTCAAGCACGGTTGGGTCGTCTGCGGACTTGAAGTAGAAGAACTCAAGCTCCGGGCCAACGTAGAACGTGTAACCCAGGTCGGCGGCTCGCTTTAGGTTGCGCTTCAGCACGAATCGCGGGTCGCCCTCGAATGGCGATCCGTCCGGGTGCACGATATCGCAGATCATGCGGGCCACACCACGCTCTCGCGGCCGCCAGGGGAGGAGCTGGAACGTCGTCGGGTCCGGCATGGCGAGCATGTCCGACTCGTCGATGCGGGCGAACCCCTCGATCGATGAGCCGTCAAACCCCATGCCCGCTTCCATCGCCTGCTCGAGTTCTTCGACCGTGATAGCGAAACTCTTGAGCGAGCCGAGGATGTCCGTGAACCAGAAGCGGATGAACTTGATGTCCTGGTCCTTACAGGTCTTCATCACGAATGCTTGTTGGTCATCCATACCATGCTCCCGTGTACTCCGGTCAACTGGCTTCAACTTCAGTATAGGAGGGCTGTGTTATGGGAAACGTGTGGCTTTGTTAAGAGGGGGTTACAAGTGTGGAACGTCGAGAGGGGCTGCCTGGATGGGCGGCCCCTCTCGACGAGACCGGGCTATGAACTCGCTACATATCGAAGTAGAGGTGGAACTCGTACGGGTGCGGCCGCAGATTAATCTCGTCTATCTGCTGTCGTTTGAACTCGATCCATACGTCCAACACATCCTGAGTGAAGACATCACCCTTGAGCAGGAAGTCATGGTCTTCTTCGAGCGCGTCCAGTGCCTCCTCCAGCGAGCCGGGCACTGTCTTCAAGGCTGCTACCTCGGCATCGCTGAGTTCGTAGGTGTTGCTGTCCAGCGGCTTGCCCGGGTCGATGCCGTTTTCGACCCCGTCCAGACCGGCCATCAGCATCGCGGAGAAGGCCAGGTACGGGTTGCAGGTGTTGTCCGGCGAGCGGAACTCCAGCCGTTTGCTCTTCGGGCTGTCCGTGTACATAGGGATGCGGATGGCCGCGCTCCGGTTACGGGCCGAGTACACCAGGTTTACGGGCGCTTCGTAGCCGGGCACCAGGCGCTTGTATGAGTTCGTCGTCGGTGCGCATATGGCCATCAGCGCGCGACCGTGCTTCAGCAGGCCGCCGGCGTAGTGGCGCGCCATCTCGCTCGTCAGGGCGTAACCGCTCTCGTCAAAGAAGAGGTTGGTGCCGCCCTTCCAGAGGCTCTGGTGTGTGTGCATGCCTGAGCCGTTGTCGCCGTAGAGCGGCTTAGGCATGAACGTTGCTACCTTGTTGTTCTTGTTGGCCACATTCTTGACGATGTAACGGAACCACATCATGCGGTCGGCCACCGTGAGCAGTTCATCGTATCGCATGTCGATCTCGCACTGGCCGGCGGTCGCAACCTCGTGGTGGTGCACCTCGATCGGGATTCCAACCTTCTGCATCTCCAGGACGATCTCGCTGCGCAGTTCCTGCAAGGAGTCGTGTGGCGGCGCCGGGAAGTAGCCTTCTTTGAACCGTGGCTTATATCCGAGGTTCGGGTTTTCCTCGCGACCGGTGTTCCACTCACCTTCGACGGAGTCGACGTAGTAGTAGCCAGAGTTCTCGGTCTGGTCGTACCTTACGTCATCGAAGATGAAGAACTCAGCCTCCGGCCCCCAGTAGCTCATGTCTGCGATGCCCGTGGACTTGAGATGCTGCTCGGCCTTCTTCGCGATGTAGCGCGGGTCTCGCGAATACGGCTCCCGCGTTAGCGGGTCGTAGATGTCGCAGATGACGCTGATCGTCGGCGTCTCCATCATCGGGTCGATCATTGCGGTGCCAGGATCCGGGATGAGGATCATGTCGCTCTCCTGGATCTTCTGGAACCCGCGGATGCTGGAGCCATCGAATCCCACGCCCTCGCGCCAGATGCTCGAGTCCAG
>QIFC01000071.1 GCA_003228685.1 Chloroflexota bacterium | reverse complement strand
GCGGTTCGACCTTGATGACCTCCGCGCCCATCTGCGCCAGGAGCATGCCGCCGAACGGCCCAGCGATGATCTCGGTGAACTCCAGCACTCGGATGCCTGCTAGTGGTCCGGGCATGATGCTCGCTCCTTCAGCCGTTCACCCGTGTTCCCCGTCCGTCTTTTCGATGTAGGCCAGTATACAGGAACGCGGCTCGCCGCTAGGCGGGTCCGGCTCGCACTCTAGGTGCAGTGAAGAGACAGAACGCGCGGCGAGAAGGAGGCCGTGGCTACTCGACAGGCGCCAAGAAGCTGGCGCTCGCCCATCCCAGGCCCTCCAGCCGCCACCACGTCAGGTCGTCCGCCTGCACGGGGCCGTCGATCACCTTGCCGCTTGTGCCGTCGATCTGGCACGAAGAGACCTCGGCGGCCACATTGGGTTCCGGCCGGAAGCGGAGGCAGTCCGCGGCCTGGAAGACCATCGCGTCCAAGCCGATCGTGATCTGCGCATCGAGAGGCGGGAAGTCGAGGAACACGAGCGACCACCGGCCGTCCGCGTCCGGCAAAACGACGGCTTCGCCCAGCGCTTCGCTCCCAAACGGCCCGATGTTGAACGTCGCCAGCTCCGCGGAACGGTACAGCTCGATCGAACAGATGCCCTCCAACGTGTCCTCGCCTGATGGCACTGACGGTGGGCACTCGCCGATGTACACGCCGCCGAGGCCCTCCTGCACGAACGAAGCGACCGCATCATCCGGCGTTGAGAAGGAGCCGGTAGGCGTCGCGGCGGGGAGCGCCGTCGCGGTCGCGGTCGTGACCGGCGCGGCGGTGGACGTCGCCGGAATCGTGATGGCGGTTGACGTTGGAGCTAGAGCCTGCGGTTCGTCGTCATCACCGCCGCGCAGGAAGAAGACCACGAGCAGGACGACCGCCGCGACCAGGGCGCCTCCGACGAACGCGAACAGCGTTACGTAGCCGGGGCGGTCTAGCCAGTTACTCATGGGCACGAGCCTGCGGCGCGACGGTCAACGGGACTAGCCCTGCGAGGCCTGCTCTAGCGCACGCCCCAGACGCATGATCCCTTCTGGGATCTCGTCTTCGTTAGCGAAGCTATAGGCAAGTCGGATCGTGTTGTGGCCCGTGCCGTCGATGTGGAACGCGTACCCACCGACGTAGGCAACACCTAGCTCGCGCGACGCCTCAGCCAGCTTCTTCGGGTCGACCGTTTCAGCAAGCGCCAGCCAGATGAAGTAGCCGCCCTCAGGCCGCGTCCACGTAGCGTACCGGCTGCAGCGTTCATCTAGCGCGGCGAGCATAGTGTCGCGCTTCTTCTTGTACACCGCGTTCACGGTCTCTAGGTGCTTCTCCAGCATCCCGTTCGACGCGAACTCCAATATGGTCCGCTGCGTCCAGGGGCTAACGCCCAAGTCGAAGCGCGTCTGGAGCAGAGCGTCGGTCACCTGTTGCTCAGCCAGCGTCCAGCCGATGCGCAGGCCTGTCGCCATCGTCTTGCTGAACGAGCCCATGAAGACGACGCCCTTGCCCCGCGCGATCGCGAAGAGTGACGGCGGCTTTTCGCCTTCGAATCGCACGTCGCCGTACGCGTCGTCTTCGGCGATCACGACCTCGTGCGCCTGGCAGATCTCCACTACGCGCTCCCGGCGCTCCAAGGTCAACGTCGTGCCAGTCGGATTCTGGAAGTTGGGCACGGTGTAGAGCAGCTTGACGTTGCGCCCTTCGCCCTCGAGACGCTCGATGTTCTCATCCAGCGCTTCCGGCACAAGCCCCTCACCGTCCACCGTCACGCCGACGATGTCGCAGAGGCAGTTCTGGATCGCGCCCGCGCCTCCCGGGAACGTCGGCAGCTCGACCAGGCCAACGTCGCCCTCGTTCAGAAACGTCTCGCTCACGTTGATCAGCGCGCCTGAGATGCCGTTCGTAATCGTGAAGTTGTCCGCGCTGACGTCCAGGCCCTCGCGCCTGCGCGTCTCCTCCGCCAGCCACTCGCGCAGTCCTGGATGGCCCTGGTGCCCGCCATAGCGGAGCGCCTCTTGGCCTTCGCGCCGAAGCACGGTGTTGGACGCCTTAATCAGATCTTCCGTGGGGAGCGAATCGGGATCGGGAATACCTCCGGTCAGGATGATCGGGCGGACCGGAGGCGGCTCCGCCGGCCGCGAGCCCGCTACCCAGAACGCGCCGAAGCCCCCCTTCACGCGATGCGAAAGGTTCTCCTTCAGCCGGTCCTTGTCCAACGGTTCTAGCGGTATGTTTGCCATCGTCCTGGCATGATAGGACACACAGCCCTTCCTGTCGACCATGACTCCTGGATCAGCGTTCCACTCGGCCTACGACGCAATGCTAAGATGAGCGCGGGAGGGACGCGCGAATGACCATCGAAGCCAGCGTGTACCGTGGCATCATCGGCCAGTTCGCCACGGGCGTCACCGTCATCACGACTGGAGTAGACGGCTGGCTCCACGGCATGACCGCCAACGCCGTCACGTCCGTGTCGCTCGATCCGCTGCTCCTGCTCGTCTGCGTCGACAAGGAGGCGCACACGCACGACCACCTATCCCGCGCGGGGGCATTTACGGTGAGCATCCTGGCGGAGGACCAGCAGGACCTATCGCGGACGTTCGCCACGTCCAACAAACCGGAAGAGGGCCGCCTGCAGGGCGTCGGCTATCGCATCGGCGAGAACGGCGCGCCCATCATCGATGGCTGCCTCGCCGCCATCCAGTGCGAAGTCACGGAGCGCACGGACGGCGGAGATCACACGATCTTCTTCGGGCGCGTGCTGGATGCCACCGCAGAGCGCGACGCGCCACCGCTCCTCTTCTACCAGGGAAAGTACAGAAAGCTAGGTTAGCGCTAGCGAGCCGTCTCCGCCTCGGCCGCCAGCGTGGCCTCATCAAGCGCTTCGCCGTCTTGCAGGAAGCGCACGATCTCGCGGTTGCAGAAGTCCGGCTGCTCGCCCAGCGGTAGGTGGCCGGCGCTCGGCACAAGCGTCAGCCGCGAGTCCGGGATCAGCGCATTCAGACGCTCACCGAACTCGGGCCGGAGCCACGAATCGTGCTCGCCCCAGAGGATCAGCGTCGGCTGTGTGATGTCACTCGGAGAGAGCAGCTCATCACTCTGTCGCGAGGTCAGCTGGCGGCCCATCGAGCGCAGGTGGCCCTTCATGTGCATCGGTTTGAAGTAGCCTTCCTCGACCTCCGGCGTCAAATAGCCGGGGTCGTGCACCGCCGAGAGAAATACCCGCCGGCGAGCCCTGTACGGATGGAGCAGCAGCGGCGCCCCCAACGGCATCACGGCGCGAAGCAGCTTGCCAAACCGCGTCGCACGCCGCGTCTCGGTAACGCTCACGCTGTCCACAAGCACGAGCTTGCTCACCCATTCGGGATAGCGCAGCGCAAGCCGCGTCGCGACCGCCCCACCCATCGAGTGGCCGATCACCGCCGCGCTGGTCACGCCCAGCCTGTCCATCGCTTGCGCGACGATCTCTGACTGCGCGGTCAGCGAATAATCGGCGTCCGGCATGCGGGCAGAGTAGCCATAGCCCATCAGGTCGATCGCGATCACGCGATATTGCTGAGCCAACTCAGGAATCGTGTAGCGGAAGCTGAACGTCGAACCGTTCCAGCCGTGGATCAGGACAACGTCCTCGCCCCTGCCCGCCTCCACGTAGTGGATAGCCGTGCCGTCGACATCAAGGTACGAGCCGGGTGCGCCCGCGTTCATCGGGTCGAGGTGTTCGAATCGCCGGATAGCGTACTGGGCGTAGGCTGCGTAGCCCGTGATGGCGAGTCCGGTCAGCCCGCCGATGCGAAGTGCGCGTTCGAGGGCGCTCATGTCAGGCTATTCTAGCGCCGCCCGCGGATAGTGGCTAGAGCGTCAGCGGCCGCCGAGCGTGACCGTCGTCTCTTCTTCGTCACCATCACGATAGAAGTGGACCGTCACCTCCTCGCCCTCGCGATACTGACGCAGCACTTCCACTAAGTCACCACTGTTGCGGATATCGGTGTCCGCAAGCCTGATAATGATGTCATTGGCCTGGAGACCGCCCTCGGCCGCGGGAGAGTCAGGATCGACGCTCACCAGACCAACCCCCAAATCGGAGGGCAACCCCAGGTTTCGCGCCAAGCTCGGCGTGATGTCGGTAGGCCTCACGCCGAGGAACCCGCGCTCGACAAGGCCATTCGCAAGCAACTCCTCTATGATCGGCTTCGCCAGGTCGATCGAGATCGCGAAGCCGATGTTCTGAGCGCCGCTGATAATGGCCGTGTTGATACCCACAACACGTCCGTCGTCATCTACGAGCGGCCCGCCGCTGTTGCCCGGGTTGATGCCCGCATCGGTCTGGATCGCGTCGTTAATGCTGATCGATTCCTCTTGGATTGTGCGGCCCTTTGCGCTGACGACGCCTCTCGTCACCGTAGGATCGCCCTCCAGTCCCAGCGCGAACCCCACCGCGACCACCTCAGCGCCGACCTGAAGCGTTGCCACGTCGCCAAGATCTGCCGGAATGAGGCCGTCCAGATCGATCTTCAGGACCGCGAGATCGGTCGCCGGGTCCGCGCCGACGACGCTCGCCGGCGCCGTCCTCCCGTCCGACAACGTGATCGTGATCGTGCTCGCTAGGCCACCCCCAACGCGAACGACATGATCGTTGGTCACAATGTGGCCGTCCGTATCGAGAATCACGCCCGTGCCGATGCCCTGCGATGGCACGAGCTGGCCGAACGTATTTCGCGTTGCGCCCTCCGTCAGCACCTGCACGACCGAGGGCCGCAGCTTCCTGACGATCTCCTCAGTAGTAAGCCGCAGGCCAGGATCGATAGTGGCAGCCGGTTCGAATATCGTTGTGGCGGCCTCTGCCGGAACCACAACCGTAGTGCCGCTATCGCTTGAGTCGCCAGTGCAGGCGGCGGCTACGACCAAGATTGCGGGAGCTAAGAGCAACAGAAGGTTCGAACGTCGCATATCTAACTTTATCGTAACAGTCCGTCCGGCTGCCCCGTAAGTGACAGGTGCTACGAATCCGTAACAATCGCTATCTTCGGGATGCCACGTATATCCCACTCGCCAAATCGATCGGGGCCCAGCTCAACGATGGCCTCATGCGCGTCTCGCGCGCCCGCGGCCAGCCCCGTCACGTCGATCCCCATGTATTCGCTCGGCGCCGCCTCGATCTTCTCGATCGCTCTCGCCAGCAGCCTTACGGTACCTGGATACTCGTGCCGCATCAGATGCACGAAACCCGCAGCCAATTGGATGATGCCCTGCAGAAACGGCCTGATCGGCCAGGGGCTGGGCAGCCACAGCTCCTCCAGCGTCTCATGCGCCTCGAAGAAGTAGCCGTCGTTGAACTGCTCAATCCCCGCCACGAGGATGTGACGCCGTTCCTGGACCTCTTCCTCGGTAAGCAGGGGCTGATTGCGAACAAACGTGTCCTTCTCCATATCTAGATTGTAGCTCCCAGATTGGCCCCAGAGCGAAAGATTAGGGAGTTCCCTACCGATAATTAGGCAGGATGAACGAGGCGGAGAAGATCTACGACCCATCGGGCGCCGATTGGCGGTTCAAGCGAGAAGAGCTTGGCCTGCGCTGGGCGTTGATCGCGCTGTATGCCATGTTTGTTTCGGCGGGCGCGATCGACGTGCGCATGGTGTGGTTCGCCGCCAGCGAAGGGTTCCTCGTCGCCTTCCACATCTACTACACCTGGTACTTCTGGCGCGAAGCACACTCACGACCGCTCCATCCGGCCTTTGCGTATGCCACGCCGTTCATGGACACGATCGCCGTGTCGCTGGGCCTGATCGCGGTCGGGAATCCCGTGCACCCCATCTGGATCGTCTACTTCTTCATCATCGTGAATGTGGGCTTCACCTACTACCCCATCGTGCGGCAGTACGGCGTCTGGCTGCTGGCCAACTACGCTGTCGTCGCCCTCGCTCTGTACGCCCGCGGCATGGACGTGCCCTTCGGAATGATGAGCATCGCGGCGGCGCTCCTGATCGCCGGCCTCGCCAACGTCGCCACCTACACCGGCGGCGAACGTCGTCTGCGCGGCCACCTCTCCGAGGCCGCTCGGACCGACCCGCTCACCGGTCTCCTGAATCGCCGCGGCTTGGAGGAGATCCTGAGCCCCGCCTCTGAAGAGAAGGATGTTCTGAAGCAGGCGTACGCCGTCTTCATGCTCGACGTCGACCGGTTCAAGCGCTTCAACGACCAGTTCGGGCATCTGTCCGCCGACAAGGTGCTGGAACACCTGGCCAACATCCTGAAGGCCGCCGTGCGCAACCCTGACCTGGTCGCCCGCTACGGAGGCGACGAGTTCGTGATCGTCGTACCTGACGTGACCGCGGACGAGGCCGTACAGCTCGCCGAGCGGCTACGAGAGCAAGTCGAACGGCTCGGGCTCTGCACCGTGAGCATCGGCGTGACGTTCTCCGATGGCCGCGATCTCAGCGCAGCGAGCATCCTCGACCTCGCCGACGCCGCCCTCCTCGACGCCAAGAAGGCCGGCCGCAACTGCGTCCGCGCCGCCTAATCAAACGGCTGAAGCCGCAGTTCAGCTTGACAGTTGGGCTAGCCCAGCTGCTGGCCGAGCGCTGACCGCAGCCACCAGCCAGGAGTTGCGCAGCAACTCCCAAGCTCACCGCAGCGCACCCAGGAGTTGCGTAGCAACTCCAAGGTGACCCTCAGGTCACCCCTCTTCAATCGCGCTCTCGATGTGCTCGACTGAGAGCAGCTCGCCGCCGGCGTCGAGATCGATCGCGATGACGTCGATGCGGCGGCCCGGCGGAAGTTCTTCGTGGCGCTCTTCGTAGGCTTGGGCGGCCAGCAGCAGGCTCTGCGCTTTTCGCCAGCCGATCGACTCCTTGGCGGAGCCCATGGCGTCGCCCCGCCGCGTCTTCACCTCGACGAACACAAGAACGTCGCCCTGCTCAGCGACGATGTCGATCTCGCCCTCGCGCACGCGAAAGTTCTTCTCCCGGATGCGGTAGCCCTTCTCCTCCAGGTGGGCGATCGCGACGCGCTCGCCGAACGTGCCGAGCTTCTGTCGCTCAGTCATGGCTCATACTGTACCGCGACGCGGGATCGCGGCTAGCCCTCGAGCAGTTCGTTTCGCGCGGCGACGGTGTCCGGGTGGAGAGGCCAGCCGCGGTCGAGGGCACGCGTGATCTGGTGCTCGAGAATGAGGCGCAACGCGCTGTCAAGATCTTGGTCCGCAACTGCCCGCGCTTCCACAAACGCGGGAACGGCGCGCGCCTTCTCCGGCTCGATCTTGTCCGCGACGAAGATCAGCTTCTCGAGCACGCCCATGCCGGCGCGGGCGTTCGTGTGATAACGCGCAGCGGCCAGTACCTCCTCGTCCGCGATGCCGAAACGGCCCGCCATGTCGAGCGCGCCGAGCGGGCCGTGGAGCAGGATGGGATGCGAGCGCTCTTCGGACGAGACGCTGAGGCCGGCTACTTCGGCCTCCGCGAGCAGCTTGCCCTCGACGTGGGCGCGATAGAGATCGTGGCCGAGCGCAGCGATGACGGCGCGGTCTTCGTCGACGCCGTGCTGGTGCGCGAGCCGGCGCGCCTCGGTGACGACACGCAACACATGGTCGCGCAGGGCCGCCGGCAGCTCCGCGACTGCTGCTTCCAGTTCCACACGCACGTCTGTGACAGTCATCGAGCCATCATACATAAGACGGGAGGCTGTTGCCTCCCTTGGCTACTGCTACGTTGCGTTGGTCAGTCGACGCTTGGGCCGCAGGTAGCCCGGGCGGAGCGGTTGCGCTACCCGCGCTTGTAGGCCATGTCGCGAAGGCGCTTCACTCGCTCCTCCATGGGCGGGTGCGTGCTGAAGAGGTTTGTCAGCCCGCTGGCCTTGAACGGGTGCACGATGTAGAGGTGCGCCGTCGACTCCGCCAGCGGCGTCGCCTCCATCGGACGCTCCCTGACGCCCTGGTGGAGCTTCTCCAGCGCGCTCGCGAGCGACACGGGGTCGTGCGTGAGTTCCGCGCCCGTGCGGTCGGCCTGGAACTCGCGCGTCCGCGAGATCGCGGCCTGGATGATGCCGGCCACGATCGGGGCGACGATCCAGGCAACCATGACCGCGAGGAATCCGTACTGGCTCCTGCGCATGAAGAGGCTGATGAAGGCAAGCATGCTGATCGCGCCGGCAATCGTCGCGACGATTGAGCTGATCAGGATGTCGCGATTTATGACGTGGCCAAGCTCATGGCCGATCACGGCGCGCAGCTCGCGCTCTGTCAGGATGCGCATGATACCCGTCGTAGCAGCGACGGCCGCGTGCTCCGGATTACGGCCCGTCGCGAACGCGTTTGGGGCGTCGTTTTCGATGACGTAGACCTTGGGCTTCGGCACGCCGGCCAGGTTCGCAACTTCCGCGACGATGCGATGCAACTCCGGCTGCTCCTCGGGAGTGACTTCCTTCGCGCCGGCCATACGCAGCGCGAGCTTGTCCGATGACCAGTAGGCGAAGAAGTTCATACCGAGGCCGAGCGCAAACGCGATGATCATGCCCGGGATTCCGCCCAGCAGGAATCCGACGCCAATGAAGAGCGCCATCAGCGCGGCCAAGAGAACCGTGGTCTTGAATAATGCCATAATCTGGAACACTCCCTTAACTACTCGTGGCCTAAGTGTAACACGAGGCCTCCGCGCCAGGGGTTGCGGATGTGTCACGACGGGCAGCTACGGGGCAGTGAGATACGCCTCTATCGCCGTCTTAAACGCTGGCGGTGCCGGTAACTGCGTCCCGCTCCTACTGCTCGCCCACGATCTCACGTATCGCAGTCAGCAAGCTATCGGCATCTGCATAGCCGTCGAACAGGACGCTGCCTGGAGAGGCCACGATGTCGTCGTCGATGCTCGCCCAACCTTGGAGCATAATCCGCAAGTCTCCTTCTAGAGAGCGTTGCAGGAAGAAGATCAGAGGATCCGTTGTGCAGGCGTCCAGGACGCTGCCCCGGGCTACGACACGAGCGAACCTGCCCGACCCTTGATAGAAGACGGCTCCCAAGCTCACGGTGATCGTGTCTCCAGCGTAGTCCCCGCGGAGCACTTCCTGTACGCTGAGCGTCACCGCCACGTCTCCCCAATCCAATGGCGGTTCCGCCGCCACGACGCGCCTCCTCAGCGGCTTGCCGCGGACGATCAGGTGGGATTCGTTCACTAGCGCTTCGAGGCTGGCGTAAGTGGGCCGGTACTCCACAATGGCCTCGGTAGTGGGCAATGAACACGGATCGCGTCCCGACTCGGCGAACGCGCCTACTGCGGCACGTCTCATTTCCGACCGACGCAGCCCCGCGTACCGCTCTTCCAGGAACGTTAGCCGGAGCTGTGAGTCGTCAAACCACATATCTCGCGCAGCGACGGCCCCAGCAGCGATCGCTATCAGGATTGCTAGCGTGGCGGTAAGCGGAAGAAGCCGCATCATTCTGACCTCCGGCCAAGTGCGCGGGCCACTCGGGCCTCTAGGCGTGCAATCAGTGTAACATGAGGCCTCCGCGCCAGAGGCTGCAGAGGTATGACGGCGGTGAGTACACGTGACGCCGGAGTTCGGCACGAGACGATGACGAGGACTGCAGACTAGTGAACAGGAGCCCAAGTAAACGAACATATGCTAATTTGGTACAGCAGATAATGCTGTTAAAGGGATCGTTCAGCCGGGCAATCTGCCGTGCAGAGGGAGGGAACCATGACTCATGCAGACCAAACAGCCCTGGTAACGGGCGCCAACGCTGGCCTCGGCTTCGATGCGGCGGCCCAACTCGGAGAGCGGGGCTACGGCAGGGTAATCCTGGCGTGTCGCACGATCGAGAAGGCCAAGACTGCTCGTGAGCAGTTGGTCGAGCGCGTTGGCAATGACGTCTTCGACGTGCTGGCGATCGATGTGTCCGACCTCGACGTGAGCAAACGCGCCTCGCAGGAGCTGATCGAGCAAGGGCGCACGATCGACCTGCTCGTGCTGAACGCCGGCCTGGCCCGACAGAATCTCGAACACACCGCACAGGGCATCGAGATGACGTTGGCCGCCTCGCTCTTCGGCCACCATCTGCTCACGATGGAGCTGCTGGCGGCCGGCAGGCTCGCCCCCGACGCCCACATCGTGATCGCGGGCTCCGAGGGCGCACGCGGCGACGTGCCCACCTTTGGTCTGCCGGACTACGACGCGGTCAAGGAGGCGGTTGGCGGCGACATCGATGCTGCGATGGACGCGGTCGCCCGGGGCGACCAGCCCGCGGGCTACAGCGCCAACAGTACCTACGCCAACGCCAAGCTGTGGGTCGCGTGGTGGGCGGCCGCACTCTCGCGCAGGGTTCCTGACGGCATGGTCGTCGTCGCGGTCTCGCCCGGCAGCGCGCCGGGAACAACGTTCGCCCGGAACATATCCGCCCCAATGCGGCTGGTGATGATTCCGATGATGAAAGTCGTCGGTCCGTTGTTCGGCATGGCGGGCTCCATCGCCCAGGGCGCCCAGCGCTACGTCGATGCAGGCGACTTCGACACCGGCGCCTCAGGCAAGTTCTGGGCGTCGCCTCCCGGCAAGGCGGTGGGGCCGCTCGAGGTGCAGACGCAGGCGCACTTCACGGACGAGACGCTCCAAGAAGCGGCCTGGGACTCAGTCGTCCGCCTGACGGGCGCCGGCATGCCGGGCGCGTAAGGGCGCGGGCGGCCATGCCACTCAGTAGAGTTGCGTACGGCGGCGGTACGCGCGTCATGCCTTAGCGCCTGGGCTTCAGGCGACAAATCGACGCGCTCTTGATACCCTTGCCCGTGATATGGACGTATTAGTCATTGGCGCCGGGGCCGTTGGTCAAGTGTATGGGTATCACATGGCAAAAGGTGGCGCCGACGTCTCCTTCTATATCAAAGTGACCCTGACCCGGTATTCCGGACACCTAGACTGTAGCGAGATGATCGCTCAGAAAGGAGTTCGGGATGGGCAAACGGTACCCAGGAGAGT
>QIFC01000037.1 GCA_003228685.1 Chloroflexota bacterium | reverse complement strand
GTCGGCTCGGTGAGCGCGAACGTCCAGATCTGCTCGCCGGACGCGATCTTGGGCAGGTACTGCTTCTTCTGCTCGTCGGAGCCACCCTCCATCAGGGCGATGGCGCCACCGACGGCCGTGGGAAGGAAGGGCCCAGGTACGAGCGCCCTGCCGAACTCTTCGACGAGGATGATGAAGTCGATGAAGCCCATGCCGGAGCCACCCTGCTCTTCAGGAATGATCAACCCCTGCCAGCCCTGCTCGGCCATCTTCTTCCAGAGTTCGGGCGTGTAACCCTGCTCGTCTTCCTCCATGTCGCGCACGTGCTGTTCCGGGCACTCCTTCTCTAGGAAGTCCCGCGCGAAGTTCTTGAGCAACTCTTGCTCTTCACTCAGTCCTAAGTCCATGTGCTTGCTCCTTTCCTCTCTTGTTTCGCTATCGCTGATGCATCAGCTCCGTCTCGCGAGGGTCTGAAGACCCTCGCCTACGTTCTCCGAATCGCCGCTTGCGCGGCGATGCTGTAGGTCGGGGTCTTCAGACCCCGACAGCTCCTGCCGATTCCAGACTAGCGAGCCCCAATGCTCATATGAGTTGATGTCCGCAACTAGGCCGGCTCGTACAGGATTCCCCCAGATGTACCTCGCTACCACATTGATGTCCTCTTCCTTCCGCAACGCATGATCGTAGAAGCCGCGCTGCCACAACGCTTCACCCCGAAACTGTGGCAGATTGCGAAATCGATATGACGTGAGCTGTTTGAAGTGCCGTACCGCGTTGAGCATGCTGACGCCTTCGGGAGCAGCCGCGAGCAGGTGCAGATGATCCGGCATGAAACAGTAAGCGAACACGGCGAGGTCGTACTTTGCCGCAGTGACGTTCAACTCCGCTAAACAAGCGTCGACGTGGTTGCCATCACTGAATGATCTGTCGCGATCGCCTGTCGCCAGCGTCAGCGAGAAGCACATCCCTTGCTCATACGCATCAGCATCAAGTCGAATGCGTTTCACTGGACAGCCATCCTTACATCGTTGATCTTGGCCGCCATGATGAAGTCGTTTTCAGACAGGCCGCCGATGGCGTGCGTGGTCAGTTCCAACTGCACGCGATTCCAGGAGACGCTGAAGTCGGGATGATGACCCTCTTCTTCAGCGACATCGGCGACTCGGTTGATGAACTGCATGGCTTCAACGAAGTCCTTGAACTTCAGCTTGCGCGTGAGCTTGCTCGGCTCGTCCAGCACCAAATCCCAGCCCGGCGTGGCTGTGAGATACGCCTCGGCGGTCGATCGAGCCAGCGGCTTGGCGCCGCCCTCGCATGGAACGCAGTGTTTGGACAGCAGGTCGCTCGTCATCCTCGCGGTAGTCCCAATCCGCGCGTCGCGATAATGCTGCGCTGGATCTCGCTCGTGCCAGCGGCGATCGTGGCGCCAACCGACGTGACGTAGGTGCGCGCAAAGCCGCCCGCGAGGCGAGCGTACTTGGACTCAGCTTCGAGCTGGCCATAGAGGCCCAGCATGTGGAGGCCCGCCCCCGCGAGCTTCTGCCCGTACTCCGAGTTGAAGACCTTGACGATCGACGCCTCGTAGTTCGGGACGAGCTTCTGCGCCTGCAGGCTGACGACTCGATAGGACAGGAAGCGCAGGATGTTGAGATCGATCCACAGGTCGGCGATCTGACGGTGGATCAGCGGCTCATCAATCAGAAGCTTGCCATTCGATGTCGTTGCTTTAGTGAACTCCGTCAACTCCTCGAGCGTACGCAGGCTGGTCGGATACCCCGTCGACGAGGAGCGTTCGAAATCGAGCGTCGTCGTCGCGATGTACCAGCCGCGGTTCAACTCGCCGATCAGGCCCGAGCGAGGCACGCGCACATTTTCGAAAAAGACCTCGTTAAAGCCCTCCTGGCTCGCCATGTTGATCAGGGGCCGAACGGTGATGCCGGGCGACTTCATGTCGAGCAGGAAGTAGCTGATGCCTCGATGTTTGGGAGCGTCTGGGTCGGTGCGAGCGAGCAGGAACATCCAGTCCGCGTAATGCGCCTGGCTGGTCCAGATCTTCTGGCCGTTGATGACGAACTCATCGCCGTCTTCAACTGCCTTCGTCTGCAGCGACGCGAGGTCGGACCCCGACTCGGGCTCGCTGTAGCCCTGGCACCACTGCACGTCGTTCGAGGTGATGCCCGGGAGGTGTTGAGCCTTCTGCTCGTCCGTCCCATACATCATGATCGTCGGGCCCAGGTAGCCGGTCGCGGCGAAGTTGAGCAGCGGCGCTCTCTGATAGGCCATCTCTTCGTTGAAGACGACCTGTTCCCAGAGCCCCAACCCCAGCCCGCCGTACTCCTCCGGCCAGGCAGGCGCGATCCACTTCTTGGGCGCCAGACGCCGCAGGAACTCCTGCCCGAACTCGTAGTCACCTTCATCCAGCGCGCCGGGTATGCTGGCGTAGCCTTCGGGCAACTCCTGCTTGAGGAACGTGCGCACATCGTCCCGAAAGGCCTCCTGCTCCGGCGTAAACTTAAATTCCATTATTCTGGAGCCTGGATGCTAGTCTCGCGGTAGTCCCAGGCCGCGCTGCGCGACGATGTTGCGCTGCACCTCGCTGGTGCCGCCCTCGATCGTGTACGCGACGGAGCGCAGATACGTGTAGCAGTTGCGGCCGGCGTTCGGCGCCAGGTGCGAGCCGCGGCCAAGCTGGCCATAGAGGCCCAGAATGTTCTGGCCCGTGCGAGCGATGCGCTGGTTCATCTCCGTGTTGTAGAGCTTCATCATCGAAGCTTCGTAGTTCGGGATCAGTCCGCGGCTCTGCATGCTGACGACCCTGTAGGAGAGCATGCGCGCCATCTCGACCTCGATCATGCGGTCTGTCAGTTCGTAGCGCAGCATGGGGTTGATCTTGACCGCGTTCGTATGCTCGTTGGCGTGGTCCTGTGTGTACTCGATCAGCGCTTCGACCGTCTGCTTCATGCCGGTTGTGGAGCCGATGGCCGAGCGCTCGAAGTCGAGCGTGGTCATCGCGGAGTACCAGCCGCGGTTCTCTTCGCCGATCACGTTCTCTTTGGGGATACGCACGTTATCGAAGAAGACCTCGTTGAACTCGTGCGTGTCGGCCATGTTCATGAGCGGCTGGACGGTGACGCCCGGCGACTTCATGTCAAGGATGAAGTACGTGATCCCCTTGTGCTTGGGCGCGTCCGCGTCGGTGCGCGCCAGCAGGATCATCTTCTTGGCCATGTGGGCGAGCGTCGTCCAGATCTTCTGGCCGTTGATCACGTAGTCGTCCCCGTCGCGGACGGCCTTCGTCTGCAGCGACGCCAGGTCGGACCCCGACTCGGGCTCGCTGTAGCCCTGGCACCAGACGTCCTCGCCGGAGAGCATGCCGGGAAGGTGCTCTTTCTTCTGCTCCTCCGTGCCGTGGACGATGATCGTCGGGCCGGCCATGCCGAGGCCGATGATCAGGTGCATCGGACGCGCCGCGCGGTTCAGCGCCAACTCCTCATTGAGGACGAACTGCTGCATGGTGCTGAGGCCGGCGCCGCCGTACTCCCTTGGCCAGGCAGGGGCGATCCAGCCCTTGTCGGCCAACTTCTTGAACCACGTCTGGTTCGCCTCCCAGTTCGCTGTCAGTGCTTCCTCGCCACTGACGCCTTTCTGGGCCTTCGGCGCTTCGCTGGAAATGAACGTTTTGACTTCCTTGCGAAACGACGCTTCTTCTTCGCTGTCCCTTAGGTCCATACTACATTCCTCCTGTGATCCATCTGGCTGCTCCCGCCACTGGCGCGAGCTGCCGCTCGCGCAAGTGATTCCTGCGTGAGCTGCCGCCCGCGCTATCGATTCCTTCGTTCGGCTCGCGCTCCGCTCTAGTTCTTCGGCAGACCCAATCCGCGCGTCGCGATGATGCCGCGCTGGACCTCGCTGGTGCCGCCGGCGATCGTAGACGCGACGGTCTGGATGTAGGACGCGCCGTAGCGGCCCTTCGCCGGCGCCCAGTTCGTGCCGCTCAGGAGCTGGCCATAGAGGCCGGCGACCTTCATCGACGTGCGCGCAATGCGCTGGCTCATCTCTGAAGAGAAGAGCTTGCACATCGACGCTTCGTAGTTCGGAACCAGGCCCTTGTTCTGCATGGTGACCACGCGGTAGGACAGCATCCTGGCGACCTGCGTTTCCAGCAGCCTGTCGGCGAGTTCGTAGTGCAGCGTCTCATGGCGGCCGAGGACCGACTTGTGGTCGTCCTTGTGCTCCCTGGCGAAGTTAATCAGGTTGTCCACCTGCAGCCGCTGGCCAACCGCGGAACCGATGCTGGAGCGCTCGAAGTCGAGCGTGGTGGTGCCGATGTACCAGCCGCGGTTCTCCTCGCCGACGAGGTTCTTGGCCGGCACTCGCACGTTGTCGAAGAAGACCTCGTTGAACATGGAGTTGCCGGCCATGTTCACCAGCGGCCGCACCGTGACGCCGGGCGACTTCATGTCCAACATGAAGTAACTGATACCCTTGTGCTTCGGTGCGTCCGGATCCGTGCGCGCCATCATGAACATCCAGTGCGCGTACTGCGCTCCGGAGGTCCAGATTTTCGAGCCATTGATGACAAAATCGTCACCGTCACGGATGGCCTTCGTCTGTAGCGACGCCAGGTCGGACCCCGACTCCGGCTCCGAGAAACCCTGGCACCACTGCACCTCTCCTGAGAGGATGCGGCTCAGGTGCTCTTCCTTCTGTTCGTCATCGCCGTGGATGATCAGCGTCGGACCGATCATCGAGACGCCCATCCCGCCGACTTGAGGAGCGCGGTTCTCCGCGAACTCTTCGTTCATGATGAACTGCTCCATGGTGCCGAGCCCCGCGCCTCCGTACTCCTTCGGCCACGCGGCTGCGATCCAGCCCTTGTCGGCCAGCTTCTTGCGCCAGCCTTTCATCTCCTCGAAGCGAGAGCGCATGTCGCCACCGCCACCGCCAGCCATGCGGTCCATGGTGCCCTTGAAGCGATCCGGAAGTTCCTTGTCCAGAAAGTCCTTCACCTCCTGCCGGAATGTCGCCTCCTCTGCGGTGTCGTTGAAGTTCATGTGTCCGCTCCTCTCTGTAGTCACCGATGCCGTTCACCATGTGAACGCGGTCGCAGTGCGAACGGCCCCTCGGCGCCCTCCCCTTGGCCTAATTTCTTGGCAGCCCCAGCCCTCGCTGGGCGATGATGTTTCGTTGCACTTCGCTCGTGCCACCACCGATCGTGCTCGTGGTGGCGTACATGTACGTCGATGCGAACCTGCCGCCCATGGCGGTCTCTGCGTACTTACTGTCGCTGCCAAGCTGCGAGAACAGGCCCATCAGTGTCATGCCCGTCCCCGCGATACGCTGGTCCAGCTCCGATGAGTAGAGCTTCGCGACCGTTGCTTCGTTGCTGGGCACCATTCCGCGCGCCTGAACGCCGATCACCTGGTGGTTCAGCATCAGCTCTACTTCAGATTCGATGGCACGGTCAGCTAGTTCGTATCTCATCATCGCGTCGCCGTTCCCGTGCTCCTTCTGGAACTTGACCAACTCCTGCACCGTCAGCGAATGACTGACGCCTGTCGCGATGCCGCTCCGCTCGAAGTCGAGCGTGGCCGTGCCGATGTACCAGCCTCGGTTCTCTTCACCGACGAGGTTCTCTTTCGGGATGCGTACGTTGTCGAAGAACACTTCGTTGAAGTCCGGGCTGCCCGCCATATTGATCAGCGGCCGCACCTCAATGCCGGGCGTTTTCATGTCCAGCAAGAAATAACTGATGCCCTTATGCTTTGGCGCGTCCGGGTCCGTCCGGGTGAGCAGGATCATCCACTGCGCGATCTGCGCACCTGAGGTCCAGATCTTCTGCCCGTTGATGATGTAGTCGTCGCCGTCGCGGACCGCCCGAGTCTGGATCGAGGCGAGGTCCGAGCCTGCTTCCGGCTCCGAGAACCCTTGGCACCACCAAGCCTTGCTATCCAGGATCGGGCGCAGGTGCTTTTCTTTCTGCTCCTCAGTTCCGTAGAGGATCAACGTTGGACCGACCCAGCCGAGGCCGATCACGTTCGGGCTCTTCGGCGCGCCGGTCGTCGCCATCTCCTGGCTGAGGATGAACTGCTCGATCACGCTCAGTCCGGCGCCGCCATGCTCCTGGGGCCACGCCGGAGCGATCCAGCCACGCTCGTTCAGCTTGTTCAGCCATGGGCCAAGCTTCTGAAAATAGTCCCCACCACCACCGCGACTGCGGCCTCCGCCCCCGAACATCGCCCCGCCGCCGCCTTTGCGCGCCAGTCCTTCGGGGAGTTCATCCCTCAGGAACTTGCGCACCTCTTCCCGGAACGCTGCTTCTTCTGGGCTGTCTGCGAAATCCATCCGTACTCCTAAGCGTCTGCTTCCAGAGGCCAGCCCTGCGGAGCGGCCAGTTCCGAGACGGCGCGGACACCAGGTCCGACGCCCGTCTGCTCTCTCGGGGCGCGCAGGACTTCTTGGTAGAGGCGGCTCCACTGCTCCGCCTTGCTGCGGTCCATCTCTGACGTAAAGCCCAGCATGTGGATCATGTCGAGCGTCAGGCCGATGCCCAGGAACTGCCAGGCGACGAGACGCGAATCGATGTCGTCACGGACAATACCCCGGCGCTTGCCTTCGTCTAGTGTGTCCGCAACGAATGTGACGAAGCCACCGAAGTTCTCACGCAACGCCTCGCGGACCTCCGGATCGTCGGCTTCGGAGAGCGCTTGGAACTGGAGCCTCATGTTTCCGGAGTGGTGCTGGAGATGGTCGTAGTAGCTGACGCCGATCGACCATAGCGTCTCGAGCGGGTCGTCGATGTCCGAGGCGATCTCCTGCCAGACCTCGAGCAGTTTGGGCGCTGTTGAGCGGAGCGTCGCGAGAAACAGCTCCTTCTTGCTGGCGAAGTAGCGATAGAGCGCGGGCTCGGAGACGCCGGCCGCTTTGGCCACGTCCGCGGTACCGGCCTTTCGATAGCTCTGGCCGGAAAAGACCTCGCGCGCCGTCTCGATGATTTGACGGCGTCGAGCGTCTGCGGATAGGCGTTGGGCTCGTGGCATATGTTAGTTAGTGACCGCTCACTATCTCCTCAGGCGTGATCACCCTAGCATTCGGGGCGGTGCGTGTCAAGACGAATTCGAGCGTTAGGAGGCGGTTATGTTCAGGCTTCCTGATGGAGCGCCAATGCCGCTTTGACCGCCGCCAGCGCTACTTCCATCTGCGCCTCGTCTGGGTCGCTCGTCGTGAGCGACTGGAGCGCCATGTTGGGACGGAAGATCAAACTGAGCGGGCCGCCCGACGCAGTGCTGCCCAACCGGATCGCTTCGTAGCTGAGCCCGGCGATCAGGGGCATTAGGAGAATCCGCGAGACCATGCGGCCGGCCAAGGATTGCGCCCCAATGGCCGCGTAGACGACGGAAGAGATGACCGTGGTTGTGAGCAGGAAGCTCGTGCCGCACCGGACGTGGGCGTTCGGATACTTGTGCAGCTCTTCGACCTCCAGCGGGTCGCCGGCCTCATAGGCCTGGATCGCGCGGTGCTCCGCGCCGTGATACTGGAAGAGGCGCTGGGCTTGCGGGACGCGGCCGATGGCGCGCAGGTAGCCGACGAGCATGCCGATGCGAGCGAGGCCCTCTAGCAGGCCGCCGAAGCGCCGCTGTTTGACGCGACGCTCGATCCGGCGCGACGCGAGCGCTGGAACGAGCAGGAAGAACGCGGAGGCGAATCCCAGCGACAACGCCGTGGTCGCGCGCACAGAACTGTCGCTCGGCTGTTCCGGCTCCTGGCCGGTCGCGACCTGCGCCGACCAGATCATCGCGCGCATGCCCTGGCCCATGGTGTCGCCGAGCGCTGCGATTCCACGCACGACCGGGAAGCGGCTCAAGCCGCTGATGCTCCGCACGGGATGTGTTTCGCAGATGATCTCGCCGTCGGGGTTGCGCACGCAGACGGCCGCGCCGCGCGGGCCGCGGATCATCACGCCTTCGACGACGGCCTGGCCGCCGAGCGTGGGTGGCAGTGATCTGACGGAACTCATCTCCGGCAACCATAGCGGGCGGTCGCGTTCACGTCAACGAATGTGCTTGTTGACAAGGCTGCGCCTGCCCTGTACCGTCGGGATGATAGGTTGCGACTCGAAGGCGGAGTGAACATGGCTCTCAGGCTAACCATCATCGCAATGCTCGCAGGCGTCGTTGCCATGGCTGCGAATGCGTCCGCGGATGGCGATACCTACCCTACCGCGGACGAGGCCGGCATCGCAGCGCTCATTGTGATTGGGGGAGAGGGAACGACGTTCATTGGCAGATGTGACGAAACTAGGCCGGAACCGCTGACGTTCGACGCCTGTTATGACGTCACCAATCATGGATCCTACGCAACCTACATAGCCGTCAAAGGGCTTCCGGACTTTCCGGGCTGGTGGGCAGGTGTCAAGCCGGTGGGAGACGGCCGGACTCCCTACGACGGCGGTACGTGTGGGAACTTCTACTGTCGAATGACGGATCCTGCTGGCAGCGTCACGTTCAGTCGCCCCAATGGTGACGCGAATGAAGATGGCGAGGCCAACAGCCTCGATGCGCTTCTCGTTCTCCAGCATGTCGCGGGTGCCATTGATCTCGAGTCTCACCCCATGTTTGCTATGCCGGGTGACGTTGACCATGTCGGGGGTATCACTGGCACCGACGCGCTACTAATCTTGCAGAGCGACGCACGACTAATTCAAGGGCTTCCCGTGCGGTTGGGCGAACCACCCTTCGGCGACAAGTAGCTGCTGCCGGCCGGAGTCGCCGCTGTGTGATCCCGCCACATTGACAGGACGCTTCCTCAGGCCTATCGTCAGGGCATGATTCGGGCTCTCGTCCTCCTGTCTGTCGCGGGCGCGCTTGGGGCCGCCGGCGCGGGCGTTCTCGCGTCCGACACCACGCACCCGACCGCGGACGAGGCCGCCCAGGCGGCGTTCGTCGAGTTGCTGCCCGGCTGGAACATCGCCGGCGAGTGCGACGAGGCGGTCACGCCCGCTCCAGCGGACGTCTGCTGGGGATTCGGCCCCGGTCGCAGCACGGAAGACTACTCGATCTACGGAGCGCACGCTTTCCAGGTGACTGACACCGGATGGTGGATCGGCATCGTGGAGGTCGACGGCGGCTGGAAGTGGTACGGCGGAGGCCGTTGCGACATCTTCTACTGCCGTCTGGCCACGCCTGACGACGAAGTCCTGTTCGGCTTCCCTGGCGGCGACGCCAACTGTGACGGGTCGGCGAACAGCCAGGATGCGCTGCTGATCCTCCAAGTCGTAGCGGAACTGGTCGAGCGGCAGGGGCTTCGCTGCATCGCTGAGGCGGATGTCTTTCCAGGGAGCCTCAGCAGCCTCGACGCGCTGTCGATCCTGCAGAGCGAGGCGGGGTTAATCGGCGCGCTGCCGGTGAAGGACTTCCAGATCACTCATTGATGTCGTAACGCTTCCGGAATCGTTCGACACAGCCCGCCGAGTCGACGACGCCTTGTCGATCCTTCAAGGCAAGGCGGGCCTGGGCGGGGCGCTGCCCGTCGCCCGATAAGAAAACAGGCCGGAGATCCCGGCCTGTTTTGGTTTCTCTACTCAGCGGCGCTCACTCCTTGAGGCCGTAACGCTTCCTGAAGCGCTCGACGCGGCCCGCCGTGTCGACGATGCGCTGCTCGCCCGTGAAGTACGGGTGGCAGGCGCTGCAGACCTCGACGTGGATGTCGGGCGTCGTCGCGCGCGTCTCGAACGTGTTGCCGCAGGCGCAGCGGACGGTGCACTCGACGTAGTCTGGGTGGATTCCTGCTTTCATGTTGTCTCCAGTGTGTGGAACAGGCTTCAGCCTGTTCGTCGTCAGGCTAACGCCTGACCCGCGAGTTCGCTATGCGTCCGCGAAGACGCTGACCTGCTTGCGGCGGCCTCTGGCATAGGGGGCGAACTTCACGCGACCGTCGATCAGCGCGAAGATCGTGTGGTCCCGTCCGAGGCCGACGTTCTTGCCGGGGTGGAAGCGCGTACCGCGTTGGCGCAAGATAATCGTGCCAGGCTGTACGGTCTCGCCGTCGTAGCGCTTGACGCCGAGGCGGCGGCCCCGGCTATCGCGGCCGTTCCGTGAGCTTCCTCCACCTTTCTTATGAGCCATGGCCTACTCCTTGTCCTCGCCGGCCTTCTTCGTGGCCCTCTTTCGCGCGGGCTTCTTGTCAGCGCCCGCCTTATCGTCGGCCTCTGCCTTGGGTGCGGCGGGCTTGCGCGTACGCTTCGGCTTGGGCTTTTCGTCTGGCGCCGCCGCTGGAGCCTCAGCTTCTGCTTTGCCTGCGTCAGCAGTTGCATCAGCAGCCGCCTTGGGCGCTGCGGGCTTGCGCCTACGCTTCGGCTTGGCGGCAGGAGCGCTAGCTTCTGCCTCGCCTGCGTCAGCCGGCCCGGATGCCTTTGGGGCGGCGGGCTTACGCGTGCGCTTCGGTGCCGCCTTCGTGGCCGGAGCCGCGGCGGTGACGCCGGCTTCTGCCACGGCCACGTCAGCCGTCTCCTCGACCGGCGCCTTTGCCTTTGCGGCAGGCCTGCGTGTCTTTCGCTTCGGCTTAACTACCTTCGACTCCTGGCCCGGCCGCAGGATCTCGGTCACGGCGAGGCGAGTGAAGTGCTGGCGATGGCCAGTCTTTTTCCGCGTGCGGACCTTCGCCTTGTACTTGAAGACGACGATCTTCTTTTGGCGGCCGTGTGACTCCACGTCGGCTAGCACGCGGGCGCCCTCAATGAGCGGCGTGCCGACCGTCAGGTCGCCGTTGTCCGCGATCAGCAGGACGTTGTCCAACTCGACGCTAGCGCCCTCCTTCGCCGGGAGTAGCTCTACGTCGAGCGAACGACCTTCTTCTACGCGGTACTGCTTACCGCCTGTGCGAACTATTGCGTACATGATGGAAGCCCAGACATAGTATCGAGCGAACGGCGATTGCGTCAACCGCTGTGTTGGGTTGCAGGTAGAATGTCCTGTTTAGGTTGCGGGAAGAGTGTCCTCTTGTGGCAGGGTGCTTCTGAAAGGAGGCGCCTGTGCAGA
>QIFC01000112.1 GCA_003228685.1 Chloroflexota bacterium | reverse complement strand
CCCGTCGACTACGAACGGCTGTACACCACGACGGTGCATGCGGCATGATCATCAAGAAGCAAGCAGTCCGGAAAACCGGGGCAGGGTCACAACGCCACTTTACAAGTTGGTCCCAATTGGGGTGCGTGGATAAGTGAAAAAACCACCCAGCGCGGTCTGGTGACTTTCTCGGTTCGTGTGCCCGCCACTGATCTGTACCCTGCTAGATTCGTGCTTGAGGCGCACTGCGAACCTTCTCATCCGTAGATCGCCACGTTTTAAGGCGAGTCACGTTACTGGCACTAGGTGGCGTTTCGGCACAGATGAAATGGCGTAGCTGGAGCGCCCATCCCACCACGCCTGAACGTAGCGGAACAATACCAGCTTGCCGTTCGTCTGAATACAGAGAGCGCGTTAACAGTAGGCCGAGGAGGCTTGTGAGGAGGTTCGGATGGATTGGGGATCAGTAGTTTGGTTGCTGCTGGCGATTGTCGGCGCCGCATCGATTGCGGGCGGCGTCGTAGCCTATCGCCGGGGTGGCAGCGTCGGTCAGACGCTTGGCGCGGCCTCGGTCGCCGCGGGGGTCGCGATGTGGGCGATCATTCTCGTGACGGTGCCGATGTCTACCTCGAGCGGCGATTCGCCGGCCCCGATCGTTGTGACCGACCAGATACCCGCCGGCTAGCGGCGAGCTACTCTAGTCGCCTCCGCATGATGCGCCGCGTGGTCCGATAGCCGAGCGATTCGTAGAGGGCCGTCGCCGCGCTGTTGAAGTCCCACACGGTCAGTTCGATCTCGGTAGCGCCTCTCGCGTTCGCCCAGTTGTGCGCTTCGGCCATAAGCATGCGGCCGGCGTCCCCGCGGCGATGTTCCGCGGCGACGACAACGTCGCCGATGTGTGCGTGTGGACGCTTCCTACGATACGGGCCGGAGCGACCGGAGAAGACGGCGAGCTGAACGAGGCCGACGACCGTGCCCCCAGTTCGGCCACCAGGAAGACGCCGTTCTCCTCGTCGAGCAGGTGATTGACGAAGCCCTCGCGTCGCGCCGGCTCGCCGGGGTCATCGAAGTGATCGGGGAGGGCGTTCCAATGAAGGGTGTCCGACTCATAGAGCAGGCCGATTAGGGCTTGCACATCACCGGACGTGGCTTCCCGGATCGATGTTGTCATGCGCAGAGTGTAACACCAGCCGGGACCACTCACGCGAACCAGGCGGGCTGACTAATAATCGGTATCGCGTTGGCCAAAAATCGGTATGGGGTAGTGGGGGATTGCGCGTTACGCTGCTAGCGCTCCGCGAGCGCGCGGGGGTCCGGCACCGCCCTTAACGGTAGGAGCATCCCTGTTCCCATCCGGTACCGAACTCTTCGCGCGCTCGCGTAATGTCACTACAGCGGATATGAAGATCGCGGCCCGGAGAGGCCGCTGAGGGACGCGTCGCGGATACGAGGCTACGCGCTCTTGCTTCGCGCCGCAGCCGTCGTGCGAGTTGCTACACGGGGCCTAGCGCTGTGGAAGTTTCGGAACCTGCGCACGTGCCCGCATAGCTTGCAGACACCTCGACTCTTGGCTCCGTTCGAGTGCTGGATCACCCAATGATGGGCGCATCTGGCTTTGGTAGCCACCAACGGTTCCTCCCCCCTCTACCGACATAACCTAACACACTTGGGTCGCAAAGTGAAGGGGGTTCAGTTTCGTTACCCACCTAACCGAAGCGAGAATTGCCCCACGTAGGCGTGGAGTGTCGTAGAATGGCGCCGGTGGCCGCTGGGAAATGGAGAGAGGGATCTGGATACAAACAGAATTGCAGCCTACATACAGCACAAAATGCCCGGTATACGGGAGCTGGAAGTGTCGCAGCTCCGGCGGATTTCGGGTGGAGCGTCTCGAGAGACGTGGGCCTTCGACGCTACGTGGAAGGAAGGCAAGGCGCGGGCAGGGCGCGGCTACATCCTGAGGCGAGACCCGGAGGCCAGCCTGCTCGAGACCGACCGCGACATTGAGTTCCGGGTGTACGAGGCGCTACAGGGCTCGGGCGTGCCCGTGCCCGAGGTGTACTGGCTGGAGAACGACCCGCAGTGGTTGGACCGGCCCTTCTTCGTCATGAGGAGGCTGAAGGGAGACGCTTCGACTGGGGCGGTGATTGGAGACAGCGAGGCGGCGGCGATCGCTCAGGAGAAGGTCGAGATCCTGGCTCGCATCCATGCCTTCGACTGGAAGAGTGGGGGACTCGAAACCCTGCGTGCTCCAAGCACGGCGGCCGGCAGTCCCGGCGTGGAGATCGCTCACTGGGAACGGATCATGCGCGAAGAGGCGCTGGAGCCCCAGCCCGTGCTGGAGATGGCGCTCGCCTGGCTCAAAGCGAACAAGCCGGCGCCGCAACGGCTGACCGTCGTTCACGGCGACTATCGGACGGGCAACCTGCTGGTGAACGGTGGCAAGATTTCCGGAGTGCTTGATTGGGAGATGGTGCACCTGGGCGACCCGCTGGAGGACGTCGCTTGGGTCTGCGTGCGCTCCTGGCGCTGGGCGGGAGACGCCCGGGTAGGCGGACTGCTCTCACGCGACGATTTCTATCGGCGATACGAGGAGGCGTCGGGCACGACCATCGATCGGGATGCGGTGTACTTCTGGGAAGTGCTGGGCAACCTGAAGCTGGCGACCATCTTCCTGACCGGCGCGCGCTCATTCGTCGAAGGCAGGAGCAAGGACGCCATGCATGCGTTCACGGCTCACCTCAACCCGGACATTGAGGCTGAGACGCTGCGACTCATTACTGATCAGGGGGGACGCTCATGAGGCCGAACAGCGCGGAACTACTGCAAGGAATTCAGGGCGCGCTCGCGACGTACATCCTGCCTGAAGTCGAGAGCGACTACGCGAAGACCGAGCTGATGCTTGTGCAGATGCTGCTTGGCGTTGTGGTCCAAGGCTACGATGGCGCGGCTCAGAACCTCGTCGACGATAACGCCGCGCTGCGGTCGCTCGCCGGCGAAGCGGCGCAGGTACTGATGACAGCGCCGCTGGCGGGATCGGAAGCCCTGGTTGAGGAACTGGGTCAGCTCGCGGGAGAGACGGACGCGTCTGTGCGGCTATCGGAGCTGACGGCCGCCAATGACAAGCTGCGCGACGCTATCGGGCGGGTAGGGGTCCTGCTGCAGGGCGGGACGAGCCCGGAATACATCGGCCTGCGAACAGTGATCATCGAGCATCTGCATCGCGAGCTTGAGCGGCTGCCGCACGACATGATGGGGCCGCGTTCCGACGGCTAGCTTGCGGTTAGCTTGGAGTTCGCTTCGGGGGACTCTGACTGCTTGTGACGCCCGCGGTCAGCCAGCCCGCCACTCCTTCAGCCGTTCGATGCCTTCCTTGAGTCGGTCGTCCGGGATGGTGAGCGAGAGACGGACGTAGCCTTCGCCGTGCTCCCCGTAACCCACGCCGGGTGTCACCACGACGCCCGTGTCGTCCAGGAGCCGCGCCGCGAAGTCGATCGAACTGGTGCCGTCGGGTAGCCGGCACCAGAGGTAGAGGCTGGCCTTGGGCGGCGTCACCTCCAAGCCGGCGCTGCGCACGGCTTCGACGAGGGTATCCCGGCGTCGCTGGTAGATGGCGGTAGCCTCGCGGATCGATTCCTGCGGCCCTTCCAGGGCGGTGATCGCCATGCGCTGTATGGCGTTAGGAATGCCTGAGTCGAGGTTGGACTTCACGCGGCCCAGAGCATTGATGCAATCAGCGTTGCCGGCGGCCATGCCGATCCGCCAGCCGGTCATGTTGTAGCTCTTGGAGAGCGAGTGTACCTCGATACCGACGTCGCGAGCGCCGGACGCCTCGAGGAAGCTGGGCGGGACGTATTCGTCGTAGGCGATCTCGCTGTAGGCCATGTCGTGAACGACGACGATGTCGTGCTTTTTGGCGAACGCCACGGCGCTCTCGAAGAATGCGATGTCAGCGACGGCGGATGTGGGGTTGCTTGGGTAGTTGAGGAAGAGCAGCTTGGCCTTGTCCGCGACGTCGGCAGGCACCGCGTCGAAGTCGGGGAGGAACCCTTGCTCCTCCGTCAACGGCAGTGGGTACGCCGTGCCTCCCGCTAGCTGCACCGCCACCGGGTACACGGGATAACCCGGGTCCGGCACGAGCGCGACATCGCCTGGGTCGACGAAGCAGAGGGGGACGTGCCCGATGCCTTCCTTGGAGCCGATGAGGGGCAGTACCTCTTTATCGGAGTCGAAGCTCAGCCCGAAGCGGCGCTCGTACCAGCCGGCGACGGCCTTGCGGTATTCCGGCAGGCCGTCCGAATCAGGATAGCCTTGGTTGATCGGGTCGCGCGCGGCCCCCACGAGCGAGTCGAGGATGTGCGGCGGCGTTGGCAGGTCGGGGTCGCCGATGGCGAACGAAATGACGTCGACGCCCGCGGCCCTCTTCTCCGCGATCTTCTTACTGATCGCCGCAAAGAGGTAGGGCGGCAGGTCTTGTACGCGTTGGGCAAGCTTCAATATCGTGTCCTTACCGTGATGTGAGACGCGCGGTTCTTCTCCAACACCTGCCGCACCTCGTCCTCGTCGATCGGCCGGTGATAATCGATGCCGGCCTCACCCGCAGTAAAGCCGAGCTTGCGATAAAGCGCTATCGCCGGGCCGTTGTCGCTGCTGACGGTGAGCGCCGCGCATCGCTGGCCGTCTTCGCGGAATCGTGCGAGCGCCCAGCGCATCATCGCCTCGCCCAGGCCTCGCCGTTGGTACTCCGGGTGGAGCGCGATGTCAGAGACGTAGCCTTCGCTCGGGCGGTCCGCGCGGAGCCGCAAGAAGCCGACGGCCCGGCCCGCAGATGTGTCCTCAAGGACCCGGAACACGGGGCCCTGATCGATCGAGCTGCGGACCACGTCCGGCGTGAGCCATGACATGGGAAACGCCACGGACTCGACTTCCACGATGGCTTCCGCGTCGTCGACGCGCGCTTCGCGGAGTACGAAACCGTCAGCGATAGGGTCGGTCGGGCTCGCGCTGGGCAGCTCAGCCAGCTCCATTCGGATCCAGTCGCGTATCAGCGCGAAGGCGTGGGCGATGAGCACAGGCTCCACGAAAGGCCTGCTGGACGCATCGGTGTGACGCAGCCTGATGCCCATGGGCGCTTCCTCGATCGTGAGCGCGGGCAGGAGCCGGATGAACATGGCGGGGAAATGGCGCGCGAACTTGTCGCTGTCCGGAAACGCGTACTGCAGCGAGATCGCGCCATGGTAGGGCTGGGCGACGAGCAGGCCGCCGCCCTCGATCACGACGTGGTCCTGCTGGCTGCGTTGCAGTTCGTTGAACGCGTCCTCGGAGAGCGCGATGTGCCGCAGGCGGCTCTGCAGCGCCCGCCGATAGGGATCCCGGGGGGTGGTGTCCAGGCGCCTGAGGTGTTTCATGGACATGGAGCGCCCGCTTCGCTCACTCCGGCCACTCTCCTTCGAAGACCTCCACGACCGGGCCGGAGAGCGAGACTTCGCCCTGGCCGTCCCATGTGAGTTCGAGCACGCCGCCCGGCACATGGATCGCTACCTCGTCATCGACGAGGCCGGCGAGATGGGCGGCCACGATGACAGCGGAGGAGCCTGAACCGCAAGCGAGCGTGGGGCCCACCCCGCGTTCCCACGTGCGGGCCTCGATCTGCGTGCGCGAGCGCACATGCGCTACGGAGAAATTCGTTCGCTGGGGGAAGAGCGCGTGATGCTCGACCTGTGGGCCGATCACGTCGAGTGGAAAGGCCGCAATCGGCTCATCCGAGAGGTGGACAGCGTGCGGATTGCCCATCGAGAGGCAAGTGACTGAGAGGGACGTACCCTCGACATCGAGAGTTACGTTGGTGAGGGGTGGCTCGGCTTCGAGGGCGACCGGTATCTCCTGGGGAGCGAAACGGGGCCGGCCCATATTGACCCGCGCGGACGTGACCTTGCCGTCCTCTAGATGGACCTCGGTAGGAATGACGCCTGCGAGCGTCTCGACCGTGACAACGCCACCGTCGACGCCCACCAACGAGCGGTCGACGGCGTACTTCACGAAGCAGCGCATGCCGTTGCCAGACAGTTCGGCCTCGGAGCCGTCCGAGTTGTAGAGGCCCATGCGCAGGGCCGCGATGTCAGACGTGTTGACCGTGAGCAGGCCGTCGGCGCCCACGCCCGTATGGCGATCGCAGATGGCGATGGCAAGCTTCGACCAGTCGCGAGACTGGTCTCGCGCGTCGACGACGATGAAGTCGTTGCCGGCTCCGTGCAGCTTCGTGAACTTCATGGCGCAGTATCAGGCTTCAGTATACGTAACGCATCTTCCACAGGATCGTGCGCTGTGATGTCGATCCAATGGATGCGCTCATCGTCGGCGCGGAACCAGGCGTGTTGCGAGCGGGCCAGCCGATGCGTGGCGGTCTTGATGCGCTCGATCGCCTCATCGTAATCGAGTTCGCCGGCCAGGTGCTCGCAGACCTGGCGGTAGCCGATGCCGGACATGGCTGAACGGCCGCAATCGTGGCCGCATTCGATCAGCCCGCGCACTTCGTCGAATAGGCCCCCCGCGACGATAGCGTCAACGCGGCGGTCGATGCGCTCGTAAAGCACGTCACGCGGGCAGTTGAGGCCGATGATCGTGATCTCTGCGTCCGGAGGCTGTCGCGTGCGGCATGCGGACGGCGTCTGGCCAGAGCGCCGGTAGACCTCGAGCGCGCGGACCAGCCGGCGCGTGTTCCGCGTGTCGATGTGTTGGGCGTAGTTGGGATCGACGGAGGCGAGTTCATCGAGCAGGGCCTGAGGCCCGTCCTCCTCCAACTGGCGCTCAAGCTCTGCCCGCAGTCCCGGATCGGGCGGGACGCGCGGGACGTTCCAGCCTTCAAGGACGGCCCAGATGTACTGTCCGGTGCCGCCAGACAAGATCGGGACGACGCCACGCGACCAACAGTCCGCAAGCGCCTCCTGAGCCAGATCGAGGTAGCGGCCGAGGGAGAACGTTTCGCTGGGGTCCGCCACGTCGAGCAGCCAGTGGCGGACACGCTCACGGTCGGCGGCGCTCGGCTTGGCGGTGCCGACGTCCATGCCGCGATAGAGCTGGCGGGAGTCGGCGTTGATGACTTCGCCGCCGAGCCGTTCGGCAAGCTCCACGGCGAGCGCAGTCTTGCCGGTAGCCGTAGGGCCGATGACGGCGATGATCGCGTTCGAGGTCATAGTCTGGATACTAACGCAGGGGACGTGCTGCCGATGGATTGCCGGTCGATGAACGCTTCGATTAGGTTCGAGGCAGAGCTATGAGGTTCTCGCCGCCGCGTTCACAATGCCTGCGAAGGCGTTCGCGTCGAGGCTGGCGCCGCCGACGAGGGCGCCGTCGATGTCCGGCTGGCTGAAGAACTCGGCGGCGTTGTCCGGCTTGACGGAACCGCCATACTGGATGCGCGTCGCATCCGCTAGAGACGAGTCGAACATGTCGCCGATGAGGCCGCGGATGAACGAGATCGTGTCGTTCGCTTGCTCGCCGCTGGCGGCAAGGCCGGTGCCGATAGCCCAGATGGGCTCGTAGGCGATCACACAGTCGCCGCTCCAGGCAACCCCGTCCAATCCAACGCGGACCTGGCGGCTGAGTACGTCGTTCGTCTCGCCGGACTCGCGCTCCTGCTGAGTCTCGCCGACGCAGACGATCGGCCGCAGGTCGTGCGCGAGCGCGGCCTGGAGCCGCTGGTTCACCGTCTCATCCGTCTCGCCAAAGTACTGCCGCCGCTCCGAATGGCCAATGATGACGTCGTCGACGAGTCCTCGAAGCATCGTCGGGCTGATCTCGCCCGTATATGCGCCCTGCTCCTCCCAGTGGACGTTTTGGGCGCCTACGCGGACGTTGGAGCCGCTGAGGGCCTCCCTGGCGTCCGCGAGGTACAGGAAGGGCGGGCAGACACCGACCTCGACCTCTGTGAGATCGCCGACGCTCTCGCGGATCGCGTTGCAGAGCGCGGCACACTCTTGGGCGTTTGTGTGCATCTTCCAGTTCCCCGCGATGAAGGGTGTTCGATTGGGCATCTACGCTCCGTACTTGGCGAGGCGGCCCGCGTAGGCCATCGCCAGCGGCATCACTTCGGTAGCGGGAAACGTGCCGAGAGAACCGCGAAGACACGAGTGCTCGTCGAGGTTGTGCGCGGCGTCTGGCCGGATGTTGGCTGCCGATAGCGCGAAGGGGACCGGGTGCCAGCTGTGAGCGGCCATAGTCGTCGGCGTCGAATGGTCGCCGGCTATCATCAACACGTCCGCGCCAAGATCGCGCAAGGCTGGGACGAACTTGTCGAAGGCTTCCAGCGCCGCGACCTTCGCTCCGAAGTCGCCGTCCTCACCCGCTGCATCGGCCGGTTTGTAGTGGATAAAGAAGAAGTCGAAATCGTCCCAGTGGCTGCGGAGCGATTCGATCTCATCCAAGTATGACTCTCCCGCTTCGAGGACCGTCATGCCGGCGAGCTTGGCGAGGCCACGATACATCGGATACATGGCGACGGCGGCGGCCCGGAAATTGAAGACCTCCGGCATGTTGGGCAGGTCTGGCTGCTGAGCGAAGCCGCGCAGCGTGATGGCGTTAGCCGTCTCACGATCGCTGAGGAGCGTCTGCGCCTCGCGGACGAACGTGTTGATCAACGTCGCGGTGGATTTGGCGCCGCGCTCGATTGGCTCGGCGGTCAGGGGCGCGACGCCCTCCTTCTGCGGATCGGTTTCACGCACCTCGGCCGACAGCTTCTTGCGGCCCTTGGCTCGAAGCACGAGGACGAAGCGGTGGTCTCGAACGGGCTCGACGAAGAGGTCGGCGCCGGGCAACTCGATCTTCGCGAGCTGTTCGCAGAGAGCGGCGGATTCTTCCGTCGGGATGCGGCCGGCCCTGCGATCGACGATCTTGCCGTCAGCATCGAGGGTGCAGAAGTTGCCGCGCGCGGCGACATCCTTCGGCTGCAGGTCGAAGTCGATGCCCAGGCTTTCCAAGACGCCCCGGCCAACGGTGTACTTGAGCGGGTCATAGCCGAAAAGCGCGAGATGGCCCGGACCGCTGCCGGGCGTGATGCCGAGGCCAACGGGAATGGTCAGTCCGCAGGCGCTCTCGGCCGCGAGGCGGTCCAGGCGCGGCGTGTCGGCGGCTTCCAGTTCGCTGCGGCCCCGGCTGGGGTGCGGCAGTCCACCCAGACCGTCGATGACGGCGAGGACGATCTTGGTGTCGTTAGGCGTGGCCAGTTCGCGGATGAGGTCTATGTCCACGGGTCTATTCTAGCAGCAGCGTTCGTTAGCGGGTCAGGCGTCCTGCAGAGCGGCAACGCCCGGCAGCTCTTTGCCCTCGAGGAACTCCAGGAAGGCGCCGCCGCCGGTCGAGATGTGGTCGAACTGGCCGGCCAGGCCGGCCTCGCGGACGAGAGCGGCGGTCTCGCCACCGCCCACAATGGTGGTCGCGCTGTGGTTGGCGAGTATTTCGGCGAGCGCGTTAGAGCCCTTGGCGAACTGCGGGAACTCCGCGACGCCGAGGGGACCGTTCCAGACGATCGTCCGGCAGTCCGCGAGCGCAGCCGCGTAAGTTGTGATCGACTCAGGGCCTGCGTCCATGATGCGCCAGCCGTCGGGTACGGCATCAGCAGCGACCGTCCTGGCGTTGGCGGCGGCGTCGAATGCATCCGCAACAGCGACGTCGGACGGCAGACGCAGGCGCTCGCCGGCGTCCTGCATCACAGCGCTGGCGGCGGCGAGCTGGTCGTCCTCGACGAGCGAATCGCCGACCGCGAGGCCTTTCGCTTTGAGGAACGTGTTGGCCATGCCGCCGCCAATGATGGTGACATCGGCCTTGTCGAGCAAGTTCCGCACGCAGAGCATCTTGTCGCTGATCTTGGCGCCGCCGATGATGGCCCCGAGCGGCTTTTCGGGCTGGACGGCAACGCTGTTGAGGTAGTCGATCTCCTTTTCCATGAGGAAACCGGCGACGGCGGGCAGGTGGTGGGCGACGCCTTCAGTGCTGGCGTGTGCGCGATGCGCGGTGCCGAAGGCATCGTTGACGTAGACATCGGCGAGGCTGGCGAGTTGCTTTGCGAAGGCGGGGTCGTTCGCTTCTTCCTTGGCATGGAAGCGGACGTTCTCCAGCAGCAGGACATCGCCGCCAGTTAGCCTGTCGACGGCAGCTTTCGCTTCGGCGCCGACGCAGTCATCCGCGGTCGCGACAGATGCGCTCATAAGCTCGCTCAGCCGAGCGGCGACCGGGGCCAACCGCAGCGACTCGACCACGGCACCCTTGGGGCGGCCGAGGTGCGAGCAGAGAACGATGCGAGCGCCCTGATCGCGAAGGTACTCGATCGTCGGGAGGGCGGCGGTGAGGCGCAGTTCGTCGAGGATGCGGCCGCCGTCGATAGGAACGTTGAAGTCGACCCGGACCAAGGCGCGCTTATCCTGAACGTCGATCTCGCGGACCGTCTTCTTGCGCATCAGGCGCTGCGCTGTGCCGCAAAGGTAGCGATCCGCGCCAATTCGTTGCGCCACTTGGTCTGAAGGCCGAGCTTGTCGAGGCTGGCAATGGCCGCGTCCGAATATTCGAGCGCCTTTCGCTCGCTCTCCTCGCGGACGCCTAGGTCGTCGAGGATCGTGCGCGCCGCGGCGACATCGCTTTCATCGCGGGTCTCTTGCGCCAGCAGCTCAACGAGTTTGTCGCGCTGGCTGCCTTCGCAGTGCGCGAGGCCGAACACGACCGGATACGACTGCTTGCCGGCGATGAGGTCGTCGGAGGCGGGCTTGCCGGTCTCAACAGCGTCGCCCCAAATGCCGAGTACGTCGTCTTGGATCTGGAACGCGAGGCCGGTGCAGCGGCCGAAGTCGCTCATGGCATCGACTTCTTCTTCGGTCGCGCCGCCGAGCATAGCACCGAGGCCGCACGAGGTGGCGAGGAGGGCGGCCGTCTTGCCTTCGATCATGTCGAGGTAGTCTTGGGTGGAGAGCCGGTGCGTGTTCGTGCTCGCTAGATCGCGATGCTGACCTTCGCAGAGCAGGAGCGTGGCGGCATCCAGCATCTGGACGCTCTTGAGCACGCGGTCGGGTTCGTGGCCCAACCCCGAAAGGCGGAGCAGCGTCGCCGTGTTGATGGCCTGCGCTTCGCCCCAGACCGACCAGATCGTCTTGCGGCCGTGGCGCTGCTCGCTGGCGTCCTCGACGTCGTCGTGGATGAGCGTGAAGTTGTGCAGCAGTTCCAGGGCGGCAGCGGCCGGTAGTGCCTCCTGCCAGTCGCCGCCCAGGGCTTCGCAGGCGAGGAGACACAGGGCAGGGCGGAGCAGCTTGCCCTTGCGGGCTTCGATCGATCTGCCGGACTCGTCCTCCCAGCCGAAGTGATAGCGCATGAGTGTGTAGGACGGGTTCGTTTTGCCATCCAGGGCACGGTGCAGCTCGGCCGTGACGGCCGGCTCATAACGGTCGATGATGGCAAAGACCAGTTGAGCTGCGCTGGCGTTTGATTCCTTGGATACGGTCATTAGCGTGGAAGAGGTGTCCTGTGCTCGTGACGGATTCCACTATACACGGCGGGGCCGAGTCCGCCCAGCAACAGGCGTGTGCCTATCAAGATTAAGGCGCGACGAGCCGATGCTAAGACTGAGGGTACTTGCTTATGGCTTACAAACACATGGTTATGTACGTCGGCCGCTCATCGGTGTTCACGGACGCACGGTTCACCGACAAGCTGCGCAACACACTTGCGACGCACGAGGAACACGGTTGGGAACTGGCGAGCACCACCGCTCGCTCCGGCCCGTTGGGCGACGTCAGCGGCATCTGGCTCTTCTTCAAGCGCCCTGCCGAGATCGAGGACGACGCACCAACGGTCGAAGCGCAGGACGAACAGGTCGCGTAAAGACGCGTCGGTCGCGTAAAGACGCGTCGGTCGCGTAAGGCTGACCTTCGGCCAAGCCTGGCCAAAGGTGCCCCAAAAAGGGGCAGCCCTTCGCTTTGGCTCGCACCACCCGCCACCGGCATTCTCCTAGCCGGCGCTGCCATCCGTCAGCGTCATAAACTCCAGCCTGTTCCCACATGGATCGCGGCTGAAGAATCGTTCGCGTCCCATCAGCGTGGGCGCGTCGATCACTTCGGCGCCTCGCTCGCGCAAGCGGTCCTTCAGCGACGCCACGTCGCCGATGATGAAGGCGGGAGGCCGGTCTGACTCGTCCGTAGGGGCGTCGTCGCGACACTGGATATGGAGTTCGGTCTCGCCGAGGCCGTACCAAACGCCTGGCGAGTCCAGGTCCGCATTGGGCCGTTCCGTCTCCCGCAGGCCGAGCACGTCGCCATAGAAGCGGCGGGCTTCGTCCAGCCGGTCTGTTGGCACGACGATGGCGGCGTGGTGGATGCGCTGGACGGACGCCCCGCCATCGAGAATTCGTTGCCTGGCGAGGTCGCGCGTCAGTTCCATCTGGCCGACGTGCTCTACGGAGTGGCGGGCAGCGACCAGGAGGGCCTGCCGCTTCATCGTTGGCCCCCGGTGCGGGTGTAGAACGCGTTCATCGAGTTGTTCCGGCGGCAAGTCCGCAAGCGCGGCTTCGATTTCGCCGTACAGGTCTTCAGCCTGCTTCATCAGCGCGGCGGGATCGTCTACGCGGCTGACGAACTCGGCGTCGCGGTCGCGGTCGTCGGGCAGGCCGCAGGCGACGCCGAGGACGTTCTGGCGCAGGTTGCCCATGGTGTGGGTCGCCAGCACGGCGATGCTGTTGGCGTCCTTCGCGGGCGGACGCCAGTTGAGTTCTTCCGGCGTGAGGCCCTCGACGCAGGCGCGCAGCCTGGCCAGCGACCGCTGGTACGCCACCAGAAAACCCTCGATCTCGCTCTTCACGTCGAAGATGTCAATCATCGGCAGCTACCTTTCTGGCCAGCACGCGCTCGATCTGATCAATGGAAACAGCGCCCACACGCAGGACCCGCGGCGGTTCTCTCGTGCAGTCTATCACCGTCGAAGGGCGGCCACCCGAGCACGGTCCGCCATCGATGATCAGGTCGACGGCATCGCCAAGCGCGTCGCGTACGTCGTCCGCCGAAAGCGGCTCGGGCTCGCCGGCGATATTCGCGCTGGTGCCCGTGATCGGGCCACCGTGGAGCTGGGAGAGCCTGCGCGGAACGGCGTGGTCCGGCACGCGCAGGCCGATCGTCCTAGCGGCGGCCGCCGAGTGATAGCTTGCGGCTTCGACTAGGACAATCGTGAGTGCTCCGGGCCAAAACGCGCGCATCAGGTCCCGGGCGGCCGCAGGGACATTGCTCACGACGCGGGAAGCCATTTGCGTATTCGCGACGAGATGGGGCATCGGCTGGGATGAATCACGCCTCTTCGCTTCGGATAGCCTGCTGACGGCTTCCGCGTTGGTCGGGTCAGCGGCGAGGCCGTAGACGGTGTCCGTCGGATAGGCGACGAGACCGCCGTTGCTGAGGATGCGCGCGGCCTTCTGAAGCAGTTCGTCGCCGATCTCTTGACGCTCGTGCGGCATGGCTGTTAGCTTACCATTAGACGGCACACAAGGAGCTATATGGCCCAGGAGCCGACCACGAAAGACGCCCCCGCGAACGGTGGGGGCCGTCGTGTCTCAGCAAGCGGCGACCTCGAGGTGTCGACGTATCTGGAGATCGCCCGTGAGCGCGAGGGCGAGCGCGCGCAGGAACCGGAAGCGGCGCGAGCGCGGCCCGAGACGGTCGTTGTGCTCGACTTTGGATCGCAGTACAGCATGCTGATCGCGCGCCGCGTGCGCGAGTGCAACGTCTACTGCGAAATGCTGCCGTACAACGCGCCTCAGGAAGAGATCGAACGGCTGCGTCCCCGTGCGTTCATCCTGTCGGGCGGGCCGGCGAGCGTGTACGAGGACGGCGCGCCACATGCCCCGGCGTATGTGTTCGAGGCGGGGCTGCCGGTGCTGGGCATCTGCTACGGCATGCAGCTCCTGGCGCATCAGTTGGGCGGGAAGGTCACGCCGGACTCGGCGCGCGAGTATGGCCACGCGGTGATTCATCGCAGCGATCAGACAGACGCGCAGGCGGCGATCCTGGAAGGCCTGCCGGCGAGCATGCCGGTCTGGATGAGTCACGGCGACCGCATCACGCAGACGCCGCCGGGCTTCCACTCGCTGGCGTACTCGGACAACTCGCCGATCGCCGTGATGGGCAACGACGAGGGCATTATCGGCTTGCAGTTCCACCCCGAGGTGGTCCACACCGCGCACGGCAAGCAACTCCTGGAGAACTTCCTGTACAAGGTGGCGGGCTGCAAGGGCGACTGGACTGCGGGCAACGTCATCGCGGAGAAGGTGGCGCAGATCAAGGAGCAGGTCGGCGATGAGCGCGTGCTCTGCGCGCTTTCCGGGGGCGTCGACTCCGCGGTCGCGGCGGCGCTCGTGCACCGCGCCGTCGGCGATCAGCTCACGTGTGTCTTCGTCGACAACGGGCTGCTGCGCCGCGAGGAGCCGGAGCGCGTGGTGAAGACGTTCCGCAAGCACATGGAGATCCAACTGATCCACGTCGACGCGACGGCGCAGTTCCTGGAGGAGCTGGCCGGCGTCAGCGACCCGGAGACGAAGCGGAAGCGCATCGGCGAGACGTTCATCGGCGTCTTTGAAGAAGAGGCGAAGAAACTGGGGCACTTCGAGTTCATCTGCCAGGGCACGACGTATCCGGACGTGATCGAGAGCGCGCCGCGCGTAGGCGACACGAAAGCGGCGGCGAAGATCAAGACGCACCACAACGTGGGCGGGCTGCCGGAGCACATGACGTTCCGGCTCGTGGAACCGCTGCGGGAGCTGTTCAAGGACGAGGTGCGCCAGGTGGGCATCGCGCTGGGGCTTCCGGAGGAGATGGTCTACCGGCAGCCGTTCCCCGGGCCGGGGCTGGCGATCCGCATCATCGGGGAGGTGACGCGCGAGAAGCTGGAGACGCTGCGCTCAGCCGACTGGATCGTGATGGACGAGATCAAGCGCGACCAGCTCTACGCCGACCTCTGGCAGTCGTTCGCCGTGCTGACGGACACGAAGTCGGTCGGCGTGCAGGGCGACTTCCGCACCTATGGCTACGTCGTCGCGATCAGGGCTGTGACGGCCGAAGATGCGATGACGGCCGACTGGGCGCGCCTGCCGTACGACACGCTGGCGCGCATCGCGAACCGCATCGCGAACGAGGTGCCGGACGTCAATAGAGTCGTGTATGATATAACGTCGAAGCCTCCCGGCACGATCGAGTGGGAGTAGGTAATAGCCTAACAGGAGGCGGTATCCATGATGGCGAGCGTAGTGATTGTAACTGAGTCGGTAACGTGGGTGGACTTCGCTACTTTCGTAGTGATATTTTTTGCTGCGGTCTTCGCAGGGTTCCAAGTGATCTCGCAGAGGAAGGCCCGCGAAGCCCAGTTGATGACAGATCTATCTGCAAGGTGGGATAGCGCTGCATTGACAAGGGCCCGGCGACTGGTGAGCGCGCCTCCGAGTAATCCAGCAGCCATACTTGCCAGGATGACCGAACTAGAAGCACAGGATTCCGCGGCGTTCTTTGCACTTCTCCGCCTTCCAAACTTCTTCGAGGACCTGGCGATTCTCGTTGAAGAGGGCTCGATCTCGCTAAGGGTTGTGAAGAAATCACTCGCTGGAGCCATCAGGACTTACTTCCAGCTATACAAGCTGTTTGTTGAGAGCGAACAAAAAGCTTCTCCCAGTTCATATGAGCACTGGGAGAAGCTATACAACGACTTGCTGTAAGTCGTGATCCTGCTACTTGCCCTTCCGGTCGATCATCGGATCCTCCTAGCTAGAGTATCGTCCAACTCTGCCTTTAGTATACCAGGTTGTGGCAGTCGCTGACTGAAGCGTCGAAGCCGCCGGGCACGATCGAGTGGGAGTAGGGGAGGTTGTAGCCCTCCACCTCAAGAGGTATACTGCGCAGCGCGCAGCAGGCGAAACTCATGAGAGGGGGCGGAGACGATGGCTACTGAAGCTACACAGGCGGATCGGAAGACCGGCACAGTGTCGCGGGTTCTAAGGGACTACGGGTTTATCTCATCCGAAGAGTTCCCGGAGCGAGACGTTTACTTCAAGACATCCTGGTTCCGTGGTTCGCCGCCCTTGCGCGAGGGCGAAGACGTTACGTTTGAAGTAAAGGCTTACGGGAATGACCTCCAAGCTGAGTTGCTGCAGCGTGTGCACGAAGAGGCCGTACTCGCTAATGTGACCGCTCCGCAGGAACCACCAGAACCTTCGGGCCCATCGACCGACCGACTCCTTGACTGGGCTTACATGGGACACATGCCTAATGTCCTTGCCGAACTCGAGGGCCTAGCCCTAGACGAACGATGGGAGTTCAAGAGCACGCCGCCGAACTCTGCATTTCCATTTCCAATCCTTCGCAGCTATCTCCTAGAGACGTTTGGTCGGCTCGCACTCAAGCAGCAAGTTCTCGTGAATGAAGACCGCTCGTTTGCGGCGTTCAACACAGGCCTGGTAGATCGCCGTTACGAACCGATTCATGCGCTCTTCGTCCCGAACCCGGATCCACGAAACCGGTGGCAACTGGCTAAGTTCTGTATCGCAGCCGAGGGCGCCGATGGCCAGAACCTTGTACGGTACTTTTCGCCGTTGCCCTCAGCAGCACATTACTTCGATAACGCGACGGACCTTCTCTATGACCCCCGCAGAGGCACTCCGGCACTCAATTGGGAGCACATCATTATCCAAAATATCGATCGCTACCCAAGGGAGTTCATCGAAGATCATTGGCCTTCTGGATTTGAGGCGAGAGAAACTACCGGCATGAGTGCCGAGGAACGCGATGCATATTACCGTGACCTCGGCGCTGCTATTGAAGACGAGAGTCGAACCTACCGCCGAATAATGAATCGAGTAAAGGACGCCATCGACTTGTCTATTAAGCGCGTCCAATGGAACTTCAAGACCGCCATCCCCACCTACTATCCTCGCGTTCGCAGACTACAGCTTTTGCTGCCCTTATGCCTGGTTTCAGATGACCAAGTAGATTTGGCCCTGGCAGTTGAAAAGACTCCGTCGGGCAGCTATCTTGGCCATACAGTCCTGCAACTGGACTGGGCCTACAAGAACGCGCGTCTCGTCTGCCGCCCGGACAGTGACTGGCTCTCTCCAGAGGAGATAATCTCCGAGGGAGACGAGGACGAGCGCTAACCTCGCCTCCCACCCCGCGACGCCACCGGCCCCTTCGCGCTAACTCCTGCGCTCCGTATCCTCCATGCATGAGCACCAGATACCCGCAAGCAGCTAGTGTCGCGCAGTGGACATAAAGCGACGTTTAGCGAACATAACGGAGGCACTTTGTATCTGGAGCGCCCGGAAAAAGAGGCGAAAATGCAGAACAGTCTCTCGCGATCCGCTTTGCGCTAGACTAGCCAAGCTATGGACGACCACGTTCGCAAAGCGATGGCCGCGTACGAGCCCAAGCGCATCGAGCGCGAGGGGATGGAGCGCGCGGCGGTGCTGGTCGCCATCTACGACCGCGACGGCGTTTCGCACATCCTGTTCCAGGTGCGCTCGGAGATCGTGCTGCACCACAAGGGCCAGATCTCGTTCCCGGGCGGCGCGGAGGACCCCGGCGACGCCTCGCTGCTGATGACGGCCCTGCGCGAGTCCGAGGAGGAGATCGGGCTGGTGGAGGAGGACGTGGAGGTGCTGGGCCAGCTCGACGACATCATCACGATCAGCGACTTCCTCGTGACGCCGTACGTCGGTCGCGTGACGCGGGCCGCGCCGTATCCGTTCGCGCCGAGCGGCTACGAGGTGGCCGAACTGCTGGAAGTGCCGGTGCCGCACCTGCGCGAGCCCGCCAACCTCAACCACGGAGCGATCGAGTGGCGCACGGTCATGGCGCCGCCGCCGTCGTATTCTTTCGGCAAGCACCTGATCTGGGGCGCGACGGGCCGGATGTTGAAGCAGTTCCTGGAGATCACGCGGCCGGACCAGGCCTAGTATGGGTGCATACTAGGGGTATACTGTCGAGGCAGGGCGATGTCTATGAGAATCTTGCTAGCTGTTCTTCCGCTGCTGCTCCTTGCAGCCGCGTGTGGCGGCGGTGATGGAGATGGACCGGAACAAATCAGCCGCCTCAATCTCGAAGGCACGCGGTACGAGATCGGCTATCAGGACCGAATCATCCCGCCGATCGCGAGCCCGTACCCTGCGCTAGTGGCGCGAGTGAATGGCGAGCCCATTACTGGCCAGATGCTTACGCTGAAGCAGGTCGAGCTGGCGGTGCGTGTTCAGCAATACCCTGAGCTTGCGGAGCAGGTTGGCCTGACGGACGAAATGCTGGTGATCATCGACGCTGCCTTCGAGAAAGCAAACCCGCTGGAACTGCTGTTAGAGGACATCCTCTTAGAGCAAGCTGCCGCGCGATTGGGGTACATCCCGTCATACGAAGAGGTTGTAGAGCGGGCTCGCGACTTAGACGAAAGCGCGGTGGCCGCAGAGGCCACCCTAGCACAATCGTCACCAGAGCAGGTAGCGATGTTCAAAGAGCAGCAGCTGCGCCTAGATTACCCCGAAGGCGATAGGGCGTCAGACCCTGTGAGGATTGCCGATCTTCGGGACAACCTGAGCATTTGGAACCTTCGGGAGTCAGAGTGCGATCAGAAGGAACTGACTAGCGACATTGAGAACGTCGACTGGGTGCGCACGGGACCAGACTGCTCAGCGTTCCTTGCTGCCGAACGCGAGAACGCGGAGATCGAGTATTTCGTGGCGTGGGCGGAGTAGGCTGGCCCCTTGTCTACGTCCGCAGCAGGCGCGACCGGCCGGGCCAGGTGATGCGCAGACCAGCCCACGACATCACCGCGAAGCCTAGCAGGAAGAGCGGCCACTGGAAGCCGGATGGGCGCACGCGGGCCACGGCGTCCAAGCCGTCGGGCAGTGCGCTCAGGCCGTCCGCTGTGAAGGTGTAGAGCACGATTGCGATGCCCACAGCGGCGACGGCGGCGTTCGTCCAGGTCAGCCGCCAGCTCACGCCTCGGTCCGCTCCCAGCACGGCCGCGGCGCCGCCAACACACATCACCGCAGCGATGAGCGCGGGCGCCAGCACCGGCCCCCACCACGGAACGGGGATCAGGAATAGCACGTCCCAGTCGAGCGGCGACTGCGGCCAGCCCTCAATGGCTGCCAGCCAGCCATAGTAGGCGATGTCCCAGACGCCGAACGCGAAGACGAAATGGCCTAACCGGTCCTGCAGGCGCCGTCCGGCCAGCCAGCCTACCGCCAGCAGCATCACGATGGTCGCTCCCTCCCGCCCCAGCTCGATGGCGGTCAGC
>QIFC01000070.1 GCA_003228685.1 Chloroflexota bacterium | reverse complement strand
AGCCACCGAAGGCGGCGAACTCCATGAGGTTGTGCTGGTTCAGGATGCCCCGGCTTAGGGCCGCCCAGGCCATCTTCAAGATGGGCCACCCCACTCCGAGGATCGTAGTTAGGGTGAGGCCTAGCATCACCCACTTGAACCAGGGCTGCTGGATTCCCAGCCACATCGCGGTCATAAACCCCAGGGCGGTCAGGGTGAAACCGCCGGCCACGAACAGCCGATTACGGTGCCCCTTGATTTCGGCCTCCTCCTCCTCGAAGGTGCGTACCTTGTTGGGGTCTCGCACGGTGTAACCCATGCTGCGGAGGGTGTCTTCGAGCTCGGCGGCGGTTACTTTGTTGGGTTCGTACTGGACCAACGCCTCCTCATGGGAGAGGCTGACGCCGACGTCGAGAACTCCGTCCGTGCGTGAGTAGGCTTTGCGGATGCTCTCCACGCAGAATGAGCACTGCATACCGCCGATCTTGATCTGGCACTTGGCGGTTTTCTCAGGCGTCTGTGTAGCGACTATTCTAGTCAAGTTGAGTCTCCTTTCCCTCTCTATGCTTCAACGCTACACCTTCCAGTCGAGGCCAGAGTCAAGCCCCTTTCAGGGACTTCTCTTGGTGTTCTCTTAGGGGGGTGGGGGAAAGCCGATGTCCTCCAGCTTCTCCGCGACCTCCTGAACGTTCGTGCGGGTGCTGTCGAGATCGACCTGCACCTCCTGCGATGTATGGCTGGCCAATGCGCTACGTATCCCCGGCATCGATGCGAGGGCTCGACCGATGCGTTCCTCGCAGCCCTCGCAGTGGATGCCGCTGACCTTAAAGGTCTTCTTTTCGAGCGCCATGTATCTTCCTCCTCGTTAAGGCGTGTATGCTAGTCTAAGCCTTCCAGTCGAGGTCAGAGTCAAGCCCGCTCTTTTCTCCGGCTGCTATTAGCGGGCGGCCGGAATTCCAACCACGCGAGGGCCGCTTCACCCTTGGCATGGATGCCGCGTTCGACAATGCCGCAGACGGCGTCCTCCGGCAGGCGCTCGAGCTGCTCCGCCGACTCGTCACGAAGCCGAGAGAGCTCTCTCCGGAAAGCCTTTAGTTCCTTCACAACCTCATCGACCCGCTTGAGCTTTTGGTCGATGAGTGCCAAGACGTGGACGCATGGCTGCTGTTGCTGTTGGTTGAGGATCAGGATGTCGCGGATCTCATCGAGAGAGAAACCGAGGCGCTTTGCCTTCCCGATAAACCCCAGGCGCTTCACATCGTCTTCTCGGTAGAGCCGGTAACCGGACGGGGTCCGTTCCGGCTCCGCCACCAGCCCCAGAAGTTCGTAGTAACGGATCGTCTTTGTGGTAAACCCCGTCCGCTTCGCCAACTCTCCAATCTTCATCGATGTCTGCATCTTGACCTCCTGAGACCCTTTAGTCCGATCGTACACCTTCCAGTCGACTAGAAAGTCAAGTGGCTGCTATACTGGCTGTTCGTCGCTGGCAGAAACCCGCCCGGTCTAACCGGCGAATTCGCCGCGCGCCCGGCGTCGCGTCCGGCTGCTAAACATGGTGCGGTAAGATGACGCCATGTTCGATTCGATTGAAGATGTCCAGACTGCCCTAGCCGAGCAGCGCTACTTTGCCGGCCGCGCCATCGCTACCACCGTCTTCCTCTCCGCGAAGCTCGGCAAGCCGCTCTTTCTGGAGGGCGAGGCTGGCGTCGGCAAGACGGAGCTGAGCAAGGTCCTAGCCGCGACGCTCGGCGCCGACCTGATCCGGCTGCAGTGCTACGAAGGTCTGGATGCGTCCCAGGCGCTCTACGAGTGGAACTACCCCAAGCAGCTCCTCCACATCAGGCTCGGCGAAACTGACAGCGGGCCGCGAAAGACTACGGACCGGGAGCTGTTCAGCGACGAGTACCTGATCCGGCGGCCGCTGCTGGAGGCCATCACATCGGACGGCGACGTACCGCCCGTGCTCCTGATCGACGAGATCGATCGCGCTGATGAGGAGTTCGAGGCGTTCCTGCTGGAGGTGCTCTCCGACTTCCAGATCACCATTCCGGAACTAGGCACGATCAAGGCCAAGCACCAGCCCACTGTGGTGATCACGTCCAACCGGACGCGCGAGATCCACGATGCGCTGAAGCGCCGCTGCCTCTACCTCTGGATCGACTACCCGGACTTCGAGCGGGAGTACGAGATCTTGCGCACGAAGGTGCCGGGTATCGATGAGCGGCTGGCCGGCCAGGTGTGCGCGCTGATGCAGCAGCTTCGCCAAGAGGACTTCTACAAGAAGCCGGGCATCGCCGAGACGATCGACTGGGGCGCCGCGTTGATGGCGCTCCACAAAGACGAACTGGACGCTGAGACCGTCGAGGAGACGCTCGGCTGTATCTTCAAGTACAACGATGACATCGAGGCCTTCAGAGAGGGCAACCTAGTCGCGCTCCTAGAGCAGGCCGACGTCAACAAGGCGATGTAAGGAGGCCCCACCCCGCGCCCCGCACCTGGGGTCGAGGGTCTGTGCCCGGGGTCACGCTACGTCATTCCGAGCAGAGCGAGGAATCCAGCCCACAGCCACATGCCTGACTACTACGTGTACATCATGACCAACCACTCGGGCACACTCTACACGGGCGTGACGAATGATCTGGAGCGCCGCGTTGCCGAGCACAGGGCGGGCATCGAGAAAGGATTCGCCTCGAAGTACAAGACCAACCGGCTCATGTACTATGAGGCCACGACGGATATTAACGACGCGATCGCCCGAGAAAAGCAGATCAAGAGCTGGCGGCGCAGCAGGAAGATCGAGTTGATCCAAGCGATGAACCCGCGCTGGAAAGATCTGGCGGAGGAGTGGTACGAGGATGCAGGCGTGGCCGGTGAGGGGCTAGACCCCTCGCTGCGCTCGGGGTGACACACCGGGGAGGAAGCATTATGGACACAGGGAAGTTTCGCGGGTTTGAGCTGACACTAGACGACTTGGGCATCGCCGTCGTCACGTTCAACCAGCCCGACAGGCTGAACGGCATGACGCAGCCGATGAAGCGCGACCTCGTTGAGACGCTGTTGCAGGCGCAGATGGACGATGCCGTGCGCGTGGTCGTGTTCACCGGCTCCGGCCGCGCGTTCTGCGCTGGCGACGACATCACGGGCCGGCCGCCGAAGAGCGATGGCGCCAAGGCGCTCGTCCCGGACATCCCGGGCGGGCATCGAGACCCAATCAGCACGTACGAAGGACTGCGCGCCCTCTCGCAGCCGGTCAACGAGGCGATTCGCTCGCTCGACAAGCTGTCGATCGCCGCCATCAACGGCGTCGCGATCCAGACCGGCCTCTCGCTCGCGCTGGCCTGCGATTTCCGCTTCGCGTCCAGCGAGGCGCGGCTGGGCAGCGGCACGTTGCGCTTCGGCCTGCTGCCGGACGAGGGTGGCCCGTTCCTGCTGATCCAACTGATCGGCGTGGCGAAGACGATGGACTTCCTCATGCATCATCGCATCATCACAGCCGGCGAAGCGCTGGAGATGGGCATGGTCCACGATGTGGTGCCGCCGGAGGAGCTGATGGACCGCGTGATGGAGCAGGCGCGCGACCTCGCGAGCGGGCCGCAGGTGGCCATGCGGCTGCTGAAGCGTTCGATCTACAACGCCGCCGAGATGACGTGGGCGCAGTCGCTGGATGAGATTGCCGCGAAGACGGCCGTCAGCGACCACCACCCGGACGCCCGCGAAGGAGTGAAGGCGTTCCAGGAGAAGCGTCCCGCGAAGTTCAACCAGTGGCTTGATGAGCGTGGCTGAGCTATCGATCCGGCCAGCCAAGGGCGCCGATGAGGCTGCCGCCCTAGATCTGATGGAAGAGCTGTTCGAGCCGCCCGGCGTCAGGCCTGAAGATTACACGCGAGAGCGGGCGCGTACGGGGTTCCAGCGGTACGTCGAAGACAAGAGCGGCGACGTGCTCCTTGCGGAAGTGGGCGGCGCGCTGGCCGGGCTGGCGAGCGTTTACGTGGACATTCCTTCGATCAGGTTCGGCGCCAGATGCTGGCTGGAGGATCTCGTCGTGACGTCCGCGCAGCGCAGCACGGGCATCGGCCGCCGGTTGCTGCAGGCCGCGACTGAATGGGCGCGCGAGCGAGGCTGCACGCATCTGGAACTGGATTCGGGCAACGCCCGGAAGGACGCGCATCGCTTCTACGCCGGCCAGGGCATGGAACAGCAGGGCCTGGTCTTCCACCTCCCGATCGCCTCGGCAGAGTAGATGTCCCTCGAAGCTGAGCCGCGCGTCCTCGACCGTGTGCTCGCCGAACTGGAGGCGCGACACGGTTCGTTGTCGGCGAACCTCGTGCAGTTCGCGGCGCTCCTCAAGGCCGCGGAGGTGGATCTTACAACAGGGCAGATCATCGCCGCCGGACAGGCCCTCGGTGAGATCGACATCGCGCAGCGAGGCGACGCGCGGCAGGCCCTCGCATCGAGCATGTTGACGCAGGCGGAGGACCGCGCGGTGTTCGACGCGTTGTTCGACCGATTCTGGCGGCCGCTGGCCCCTGATGAAGAACCTCCCAGGCCCGAGCCGGAGACGCTCGGTCCAGGAGAGCAAAAGCTGGGCGCGTCGGAGGCTGTCGAGATCGCCTACGCGCGGAGCGCGCCGGCTCCCCCCAGCGAGACGCCGCCGCAGTCCTACAGCGCGGAGCATGCGTTGGTCCAGAAGGACTTCGCGAACTACCAAGACGACGACGTGCGCGCGGCCCGCAGATATCTGCGGAGGCTCGCTCCTAAGCTCGCCACGGCGACGGTGCGCCGCCGCCGTCCCGCGCGCGCCGGACGCGAACTGGACCTGCGCCGGAGCCTGCGTCGCGCATCGATGACCGGCGGCGAGGTGCTGCGCTTGCTGCGCAAGCGGCGAAAGATCCGGCGGCTGAACCTCGTGCTGCTGTGCGACGTGAGCGGTTCCATGGACGTCTACTCCCGATTTCTGACGCAGTTCGTATACGGACTGCAGAGTGAGCTGCGCGGCGTCAGCACCTTCGTGTTCAGCACACGGCTCTTCGATGTCACGCCCATGCTGCGCGCGAGGTCGTTCGAGGCGGCCTTCGACCGCGTTGGCCGGCGTGTCGAGGGCTGGTCGGGTGGCACGCGGATCGGCGGCTGCCTGGCCGATTTCAATCGCACGTACGGCCGCGCGCGTATCGGCCCGCGGACGGTCGTGATCGTCATCAGCGACGGCTGGGACCGTGGCGACATCGACGTGCTGCGGCGCGAGATGAGGATGCTCAAGCGGCGGGCGTTTCGCATTCTCTGGCTGAACCCGCTGCTCGGCGCGAAGGACTACCGGCCCGCCGCGCAAGGGATGGCCGCCGCGTTGCCCTGGATCGACTCGTTCCTGCCGGTGCACAACCTGGCGAGCCTCTCGCGAGTCGGGCGCGAGTTGATGAGCCTGGCGCGCGGCTGAAGCGCGTCCCGCAAGTTATGTTGGTTCTGGTGAATTTCTGACAACTCTGTTATGTTTAATGATTCCCAGTGGGGTCTGAGTGCTGGTGGCCAGCCTAACCCCTAATAGGTATTCAGGAGCGGACTCGAATGATGATCAGTCCGAAGGTCTTGTCGTTGCTTCGCGGCTCGCGCGGCACTGTGGCAATTCGATTGCTACCCTTGATCGGCGCTCTCGTCCTCGTCGTCATGGTCCTCACTTTCGTCCTCCAAATCGGTCCCGACACCCTTGCCGTTGATGAAACGCAGATAGGGCCGATTGGTGAGTTGGCTGGCACGGGCCCCACGCCTATTTTCGAGGGCACCGGTACTCCATTGCCTACGATCGACAAGGCGGATCCAGCATCCCCAAAGATTGCGGGAGGCGAGCCTCGCATGTTCTTCCGCACCTTTGGGAACGGCAGCACCTGTGCGTACCAGATCAGGCTCAAAGGGGTGTTTAAGAACGGCGGCAATTTCGATTGGGTCTACGAGGTGCAGGACCTCGGGGGTGGCGGCGGCTGTGGCCTGAGCCATACGGTCTTTTCGCTCTGCCAGCCAAACGCGTTTGATGCGTACGTCGATGCCGATCCTTCTGATACGATCGCTCTCGCAAAGCCCGATCCAACCACCGGGCTAACGGGTGTAAAATTCGACGAGCTCAGTGAGACGGAAGACTTTGAATCAGGAAACTTTACATACACTCTGAGTAACAACTTCAGCGGCGCTGTATCTGACATCCTTGTGGCCTTTTAAGGTAGGCAAGGGAACCGTCTACGGCGCGATTGAGGGGCCCGACTGCGTCGCAAAGAAGACAACAGCCACGCCAACGCACACGAGTACGCCGACGAACACAGCCACGGCGATGCCAACGCACACGAGTACGCCGACGAACACAGCCACGGCGATGCCAACGCACACGAGTACGCCGACGAATACAGCCACGGCGACGCCAACCCATACGAGTACGCCGACGAACACGGCCACGGCGACGCCGACGCACACGAGTACGCCGACGAACACGGCCACTGCCACGCCAACGCATACGAGCACGCCGACGAATACGGCCACGGCGACCGCGACGCCAACGCATACGAGTACGCCGACGAACACGAGTACGCCGACGCCAACGCCTACGATCACCCCGACGCCGACGCCTACCCTCGCATGTGCTCCGACTGGGCCGCCGGCCGAGCCGAACGTGGCCGCGCCATCGATGTCGTTGCGCGTCTATTGCGATAAGGCCAAGACCGGGCTCGTTTGCGATATCGGCCTCTTCGGCCGCAAGTGCACGGTTGAAGCTGGTGAGAACTTTGTCGTCGAAGCAGTAGCAAGCGGGCCACCAGTGGGTGGCTACACCGCGTACAGACTCATCATCCGATACTCAGAGAACGTGAACTTGATCGGCCAAGGTGACTTCGCGGAGATCAAGGCGCCGATGTGTAACATCCCGTTCGAGAACTCATCGCCTGGCCGATATTACTTCACCTGCAAGACCGTACCCGTGCTCTCAACAGACCGGACCGACTACAACGGTGCTCTCGTGAACTTGCACTTCGTCTGCAAGGGCCCGGCGCAAATCGATATCGCTGGCGGTCCGACCGGCAGCATCTATACGCAGCCCGGGTTCGTGAGTCCTGTCGCGGTGCCGCTCATCTCCCAGCGTAAGGGTGACTCACTTGTGGCGGACTCCGTGCAGATCAATTGTGCGGAGCAGGAGACGGTGACCGTGTCGGAGGTAGACACGGACGGCGACGGCTGCAGCGACGCACAGGAAGGCGGCCCGGACGCGGCGCGAGGCGGCCTGCGCGACTTCACGAATCCGTGGGACTTCTATGATGTGGCCGGACCCAATAGCGCCGGGCCGGACGGCGTTGTAGACCTGGCAAACGATGTGTTGAGCGTGATCCTGCATTTCTTCTGGGATGGCGGCGGGCGATATGACGCCCGCTTCGATCGCGGTCCGTCAGCGGGGCCTCATCCGTGGAGCATGACCGCTCCTGATGGTGTCATCGACCTGGCGAACGACATTCTTGGGACGATCCTCCAACTCGGGCATCGCTGCACGTAGTCCTTCGGCCTGGCCATGTTGACAACGCAGGCCACATCGCGCACCATCAGGCGCAGGAGGTACTTCCATGAAGGATCGCTACGAAGAGCACGTCACGATCGAGATTCACTACTGCGTCGTCTGAGGCTACCTACCCGTGGCCGTCTGGATGGCGACCGAAATCTGGCACGAGTTTGGCTCCGAGGCCCCGGTCACGATCGTGCCGGTAGATGGAGGCCGCCTGGAAGTTACCGCGAACGGCGAGACGCTCTTCGATCGTAAGGCCGAAGGCGGCATCTACCCCGAGGTGAAGCGTCTGCGTCAGATCCAGGAGGGGATTAAGAAGCACGTGGACGCCGCCAAGTAAGCCGCGTCAGGCGCGAAACACTGACCGTAGGTCAGCCAGGCTCTTAAAAGAAAAACCAGCGCACGGCTAGTAGCGTGGCGGTGGCAACGGCGGTGACGCTGCCTGCAAGTAATCGTACAGGTACTGGAAGGCTCCAGCCGTCCGGGGCTACCTCCGCAACATCGGCCTGTTTCAGCAGTGCCGGCATCTGCGTTTCCATCACTCGCAGCGGTAGCTCGAGGCGCGCTGGCTGGGGCGCCCTTGGCGCCGCACCAGTTCCTAGCACCTCGGCGCGCTCCGTGTCATAGGAGCTACGTAGCTCCGGCGTCATTAGCACACGGTAGGCCTCGTTGAGTCCTATGATGTCTCGAGGCCGCGCGAGGGCCTTGGACTCGCCGAGCCGCGACGCGCGTATGCGCTGCCAATACGTCTGCTCCACCAGCTCTCCCGTAGCATCAATATCGATGCCTAGGGTGTAGTAGTGGTCCCTGAATTCTTGCTCGTCGTGAGTGTCGTTCATCTCGATGGCTTGAGGCAAACCTCTGAGAAGTATCGGCTGCAACGGCTGAGGCAGGTAGCTCTCAGCGGCCTCGCGCGCTTCGTTTCTTGGCGCGAGCTATCGATGGTGGCGACGAGAGTCACCAAGCCGGCCGGATAGGGACACCGGGCACAACCGGAACTAGCTGGTCAGGCCACCCACTACCCACAGGATGAGCACGGCATCGTTCGCATCGACGCGCCCGTCGTTATTGACGTCTGCGCCTGCCTCGCACGGAAGCGACTGAAGCAACGCGGCGTTGAACTGCAAGATCAGAGTCGCGTCGACGACAGTGACGATGCGATCGCAGTTGACGTCGCCGGGCGGTCCCGTCGGCGTGGGCGTAGGACTGGGAGTCGCAGTCTGGGTTGGCGTCGGGGTATAGGTTGGCGTTTGCGTATTGGTCGGCGTTGGTGTCGGCTTGGGCATGCCCAAGTCCAACAGGCCGCGGCCGGTAACGTTGTCCAGCCCTGGTTCGGCGATATCGATGGCTCGCGAGAGCAGGAAGTCGCGGATTTCGTTCTGGTCCCACTCGGGTTGCCACTGCTTCACGAGCCCGGCGGCGCCAGAGACGTGCGGGACCGCCGCCGACGTTCCGAAGAACGATCCGAACGTTACGCTGCTAACGCCGTCCGGCGCGACGATGTCCGGCTTGATCCGTCCATCGTCGGTCGGACCTTGTGAGCTGAACGACTCGATGTTGCCGGTGTCGTTCCATGGCACGGCGCCAACCGTGAGAACATCAGGGTTGTCCGCGGGCTCTAGTATGCTGCCCGACGAGGTGCAGTATTGAAGCAGCGGGCATGATTGAGTGAGAGAATACAGGTGGAATGTGGCCTGATCGTCTGTATCGAAGCTCCCGATGACGATGTGATATCTGCCCGTCTCAGGCACTTCATAGCTGAAGAACTCGACCGGAAACGATTCGAAGCCACTCGTGCAGAAGTCTTGAAAGTCTTCTGAGCCGGCCACAATCGTTGTCGCGGCAGGGTCGAAGAGATATAAGTCGTAGTCGTTGCATGCAGTTCCAAATGGATCATCCCATTTCAGCACGACCGTGATGAACGAGCCGGCACGGGCGTCAACGTAGTTCGTTTCGTCTTCATCCAGGAAGTTGAGGAAGCCGTCCGCGTCCGGGTCGTTCCACGTGCCTAGCCAATGCTGCTGGGCCTCGTTGCCTGCGGAGTTCACCCAGAGGACACCCTGGGCGATTGCGGCATCTACGATTTCGTTGATGAAGCCGGTTCCATCGCCGGGACCGGTGGCGAAGTAGCCGATCGCCATGTTGACGATGTCGATGCCCATCTCGATGACCCAGTCGACGCAGTTGGCGAACTCGACCTCGGTGTCGAAGTTGAGCAGGTACAGCGATGCGCCTGGCGCGACTTCATGGACGATCTCCGTAACGGCCGTGCCATGAGCCACTCCGCCCGCGGTGATGTCCCCATCTTCGCGGCAGGAGCGCACCTCAACGGATTCCGGCAACTCTGAACCGAGCAGCGCTTCGTAGCCTTCGAAGCCGGCGTCGATGATCGCGATGCGAGACCCGCTGCCCGTGACGCCGGACGCGAGCCAATCGTCGGCGCCAATGACGGCGACCCCCTTGCCGGTGATCTCATCGGCAGCGATGGGGCGGAGCGGCAGGCGCACGGCCGTCACGCTCTCGTGGCCGGCCAGCGCGGCCAGCGAAGCTACAGGTACGCTCATCTGAATGAGTCCTCGGTTAGACGTTTCGACCGTGATGCCGAGCGTTGCCGCTGCGGCCAGAAGGCCGCTGGTGCTCTCCTTTGTCGTCCGGACGACGACCCGTACGCCGCCATCGGTCGAAATCCCCATGCCGCCGGCGATGATGTCCGCTCCTTGGGGGCCGAACGCGCCGTACGCTGCGCTGATCTGCGCGAGCGGGCTCTGGAGCTTGCGCGCCACGCCCTTCGGCGAACGCGCCAGATCGATGGCCGTGGACTCAAGAGAGACTGCGCTCGGCGGCTCGTCCGCCTGCGCGTCCCGGGACGGACTTCCGCCGTCGAATAGTGCGGCACCGGCGAAGGCGATCACGGCGAGAAGCAGTAGGCTGACAGAAATGATGATTCGCGACACTTGAGGGCCTCCCTGCGCTAGAGCCGGTGCTGACTACGTGAGAGTCTAGCAGGTTGGCGTCTCTGCGTGGGACAGGCTCGTCACGTCGCGTGCGGTTCCTAGACGGGCAGGTCAGGCTGCGCGGGTCTAGGAGTCCTAGCCTCCGGTTGCCTGCAAGGGTATGGAAGTTCGTTTTGCAGAATCGCCCTCTGTTTATGTGTTTATGTTTGATGCCGTATCTAAAAACAATCAGTTGTCTTACCATAAGATTCGCCGGCTGCCCAGGCCGGGCACCTCCCCTGGAGCACCGTTCTCGCCACGTACCGGCGAATCGGAAACGCCTCTCAGGATCAGCTGATCGTAACCGGGCAGCCGGACAGCGCGGAGGGAGCGTTGGCACTAAGGCAGAGCAACAACGCCTGCTTCCCACGCAGCCGCCCCAGGCCGCTGTGCCAGAAATAGAAACGCGTTATCATCTTCTGAGACGTGACTACGGGCGATTAGCTCAGATGGCTAGAGCGCCTGCTTTACACGCAGGAGGCCGCAGGTTCAAGTCCTGCATCGCCCACCAGCCTTACACATACACTCGGATGCGCTCCGCCGGGCGAAGACGAATGCCTAGTTCTGCCCTTCTTCATGAGGTATGCCAAGCCTGGCAAGGCGAACCCTGCTCGCATCTATTTGTGGCACTGGGCAAGACGGGCAAACCGAGGCTACCGAAGACTTGCTGGCATTGCTTCTCCAGTTCAATCGCCGGTGTGCTTACGGCGAGTTCCGCCTACTATTCCCATTCAGCAATGATACGGCCTGCAGTTAAAAGGAACCTGCTGGAGCTAAGCGTAGGCGTAAGGCCGCGGTAACAGGTAGTTGGCTCGCATTTGGCCTGGACGGTGTATTCATGCTCACCGCTTGGAAGCTCAGCGGCGGCCGACCGCAGGCGGACCCAGGGAGGGTCTGTACCGGCTGGCGTGTGACACACTTAATGCGGCAACAGAACACCGCGGGGGTTCGGCTCGGCGAACGTGCTCGTGCCACCAGTCAGGACAAGTATATGGCACTTGTCAGGCTTGTCAAGGTGACCCGGCAGAGCGAACTAGCGTCCCCAACCTGACCTGCCCCCCGAAAACTGTACCAGTTGTAAACTGACAGTCCTCCGGGTAGATGAAGGAGGACAGGATGCGAAGAAGCAGGTTTACGG
>QIFC01000035.1 GCA_003228685.1 Chloroflexota bacterium | reverse complement strand
CCAAGCTCAACCACATCGGCAACACGCTCTGGCACTACGTCCGCACGGAGGACAACGTGATCCAGTTCGTGCTGCAGGACCGCAAGCCGACCGTTTGGCTGGAGGGCGGCTACAACGAGAAGTTCGCCCTGCACAAGATCGCGCAGGGCACCGGCATGTCGACGGAGGACGCGCACGCGATGCGGCTGCCCGCCATGAGCGAGTGGATGGAGTACCAGCAAGGCGTCTGGCAGGCTTCGGACGAGTACCTCGCCAACATCGACGAAGCGGAACTCGACCGCGTGCGGACGGTCAATCCTTTCGGCGAGTTGACCGCGGCCGCCGCCATGTCGCGGACGTGCCTGACGCACGGCCACGCGCACTTCGGCGAAATCTGCATCATGCGCGGGCTCCAGGGCCTGCCCAGCACGCTGGTCTAGGCGAGAGCAGAAAATTCGTAGGTGAGGGTCTTCAGACCCTCTCTGTCGGGGTCTGAAGACCCCGACCTACGGAACCGCCGGTCACCAACCGATAAGCTGATGCCAGACGAGCGCGCCTGTTTCGTATCAGGGACGCAGCCACACCAACCGAGACTAGTGTAATTCCGCGTCTCAGGCGCTATGCTCGATGGTGCCATGAAGAAACGTGGGCGACCGCGACACCCCGATGTCCTCACTCCTCGCGAGTGGGAGGTGCTGGCGTTTTTGCGCGAGGGCCTCTCGAACGACGAGATCGCGCAGCGCTTGGGCATCAGCCTGGCAGGGGCGAAGTACCACGTCTCTGAGATCCTCGGCAAGCTCGGCGTGGCGTCGCGAGAAGACGCGGCCCGCTGGGAGCCGCCGGACCGCCCATGGTGGACAGGCGCCGCCGCGCCGATGGCGTGGCTGTGGCGCAGAGCGCACGTCTCCTGGCTCGCGACCGGGGCGGCCGGCATGGTCGGCCTGCTTGTCGTGGCGGGCATCGGGCTGCTGGTCTGGGGGCTGCTGCGGACGGATGGAGACGCTGAGGTATCGGCGGAGGAGGCAAGCGCTTTTGTGCTCATCGGTGGCACAATCGACTCGATCTCCGATGAGAGGCTCGTCCTGTTTGACTGGGAAGGACGCCTCGTCAACATCAGGGTCGAAAACGCGGAGGGACCAGGCGCACAGTTCTGCCGGCAGGGGACGCCCTTGGACATGTGCAGGATTCTGAGTGAAGCGGCGCCAACGGACGGTGAAGACGTGTGCGTCATGGCACGTCTTTTGCCTGACGGCGAGCTGCTCGCCTGGCTCATCCACCTAGATGCGGACTGCCGATTCTACCGGCCCACGCCTACGGTCAGCGGTCAGGAAGCAGCGACTTCAAGCGCCTTGGTAGGAGATTTGCTCGCCTGCCTCCGAGAGCGGCCCACGTCTGCAGAAGGGCTGGCCGCCACAGAGAGCCTTCGAGGCGCTTCCGTCAGCGTGAGCAACAAGGAGATAACGACGGACCAAGCAGACCAACTCCTCTCGCTGTTGCGCGACGTGGAGCCCGCATACCTTGGCGTTCGCGGCACTGCGGGGACGAGGATTGGAGAGCCAGGGAGGATGGCCGGCCCAATGATTGACATCGAGCTGGCGGAAGGCAGCCTCAGGCTGAAATACGTCCGCGCGGGCCCTGTGGCCCCGTACGGGCTGCTCTTCGACCCAGCTCTCGTCGATGCCTGGGAGCTAACCCAGCTTCTCAACCCGCCAGGCTACGTGCAGATGGTCTGCGCGGTCCCGCCAGAGTTCGACCGGGTGATGACTGATCTTGGCTTCATCGGGCAAGACCCGGTGGATATTCTCGAAACGCGGCTCGTCCTTGTCGCTGAAGCCCAACGCGAATTTGGCCTCGTCGAGCAGATCGAGGTCTGGCGAGAGGGTGAGTCGAGACGCGAATTTTCCTCCGCAACCCTAGAAGTTCTAGGAATTTCCCTGCGTTGGACAGAACTCACCGGTCCACCGATCGATGAGAACCAAACCGGACCGCTGGAGCCCTTTGCAGGCGAACCCTTGAGCGTAGAAGTCAAGTTTAGGGGCATCGATCCATTTCCTGAAGCCGTACGACCTTCGGAGTATCGCTATTACACGGAAGACGCTTCGGCATCAGGTCGGGGAGTCCTCGTGCCCCTCACGGGCGTCGCGATTCATAACGGGGGCTGGGCGGCCGGCGCTCCTTTCTTTCCAACAGCCGAACTGGACCGGCTGCTGCGCGAAGGCGCTTCGGGCGACGCAGGACCGAGCGACGCGGAATCCTCCTGATCGCCAGCCTTGATACGGGCTGAGCAATCGTCCCCTAGCTGGAGGATGGTGCCAACCCAGCGGCCGTAAGAGACACACAACCTGGGGGGTGTAATTCGTCCCCATGTGACCTATCCTGTACGTAGTCATGCGCACACGAGGGCGGCCGCCGCATCCTGACATCCTCACTCCCCGCGAGTGGGAAGTCTTGGCGTTACTGCGCGAAGGGCTGACCAATCCCGAAATCGCCGCGCGGCTGGGCATCGGACGCGAAAGCGTCAAGTCCCACGTTTCTGAGATCCTCAGCAAGCTCGGCGTCGCATCGCGAGTAGACGCGGCCCGGTGGGAGCCGTCGGACCGCCCGTGGTGGGCGGGCGGCGCCGCGCCGATGGCGTGGCTGTGGCGAAAAGCGCACGTCTCCTGGCTCGGCCCCGCGACCGCCGGGATCGCTGCTATCCTGATCGTCGCGGGCATCGGCCTGCTCGTGTGGGGGCTCGTACGGACGGATGGAGACGTACCCACAAACATCGAGTCGGACTCTGTCTTCCCGACAATGGCTCCTACTTCGACGATATCGACTCCCAATCTGCCGCCTTTGGCAACGCCGTCGGAGCCGTACACTGCTTCGCCGATCGACTGTCCAGGAGGGTACGCGACGCCAGAGGACGCGATCGATGCCTGCTTGGCCATCGGCGCGAACTCTTCGCTAAACAGACCATACGTCGGTGATTGCTTTAGCGATGGCCATTCTCCGGATCAGGTCTTCAGCGCTCGTCAACGATGCTCAGCTTGGGAGGACGGCGCGACCAGTCCAAGGTCGTACTCGATTACCGCTGGCGCCGATTCCTTGGATCGGCTGATCTTGGAAGAAGACGCGGAAGGCTGGATGGTCACTCTGCGTAGCGGGTGCAGCAATCAGCGCCAAATCGAGACCGACAGCGATTTTGAGGAGCATGGGGAGGCCATCAGCCCAGTTAGGATAGATGATTGCCGCTATCCGCCTGAACCTCTCCAACGGCCGACTGTCCGGCTTGAGTACCTAGTCCAAGCCACTGTCAACAATGGCCTCACAGAGCTAGAGGCCCATCCTCGCGCCTTCTACCCGGGGCGCGGAGTCAAAATCGGTGTGTTCATCAGAAATATAAGCGGAGAACTTCTGCCATGGGTATCCGACGTAGGCGCGGACATCGCGCTCGTGGCCGAGGACGGTTCACGCTCTCCGGCCTCGGAAGTTGGCGGGACCATCGCACGATCGATTCCATCTGGCCTGCCGCCCGAAACGTACTGGGGCGGGTGGCTCGTGTTCCCCATCGAGGAGTTTGGGATATACACTCTTCGGTATCCAAACCAGCCAGAGATGACCATCGACATCACTCCGCTGAAGACAATCTTGCCCGAGTCCGAGCAGTAGCATCCTCATTCCTACCACGCCCACAGGCCCCGTGTTATCCTCCATCGCATGGAAAAATCAGCGACAGACTGGCGCGAGCTGGAGTCTCGCGTCTTTATGCGAACTGGCAAGCGCCAGCCGCCCGTGCTCGTGCGCGGCGAAGGCAGCCGCGTCTGGGACGAGGACGGCAAGGCGTACGTCGATTTCTTCGCGGGCATCGCTGTCACCAGCCTAGGCCACAGCGACCCGGGCCTTGCGAAGGCCTTGGCCGACCAGGCCGAGACGTTGATCCAGGTGTCGAACGTGTTCTACACGGTGCCGCAGCTACAGCTCGCGGAGCTGCTGGTCGACAACTCCTGCCTGGACCGCGTCTACTTCTGCAGCTCGGGCGCCGAGGCGAACGAGGCCGCGATCAAGCTCGCCCGCAAGTGGGGCGGGCTCAAGAAGGACGGGGCCTTCGAGATCATCGCGACGCTCGACGGCTTCCACGGACGCACGCTGACGACTATCACGGCCAGCGGCACGGATAAGTACAAGCAACCCTTCGCTCCCCTACCGCCGGGCTTCGCGCACGTTCCGTACAACGACGTCGACGCGCTGAAGCAGGCCGTCACGGAGAAGACGTGCGCCATCCTGCTCGAGCCGATTCAAGGCGAAGGCGGCGTTAACGTTCCTGACGATGGCTATCTGCCCGCGGTGCGTCAGCTCTGCGACGACGAAAACGTCCTGCTGATCCTGGACGAAGTCCAGACGGGCGTGGGCCGCTGCGGCGCGCTCTTCGCCTACGAGCTGGCCGGCATCGAGCCGGACATCATGACGCTCGCCAAGGGCATCGCGTCTGGCGTGCCGCTAGGCGCGATCCTCTCAAAAGAGCACTGCTCCGTTTTCGAGCCAGGCGACCACGGCTCCACGTATGGGGGCAACGTCCTCGCCTGCCGTGCGGGCTACGAGGTGGTCGGCCGCATGATCAACGAGCGCATCCCGGAGAAGGTCGCGCAGGACGCGAAGCACGTGGAGCAGCGGCTCCACAGCATGGAAGACCGCCTCGACATCGTTTCGGGCCACCGTGGGAAGGGCCTGCTCTGGGCTGTCGCGCTCTCCCGCGAGGAGGCGCCTGCCATCGTGGCCTCGTGCCTGGAGCGCGGCCTGATCGTCAACAACGTACGCCCCGATGCTGTCCGCCTCTGCCCAGCCCTCAACATCTCTCGCGAGGAGCTGGACGAAGGCTTGGACATCTTGGAGGCTGTTCTCTCGGAGGTTTCCGATGGGTGAGAAGCTCGTACTGGCCTACTCCGGCGGCCTCGACACCTCGGTGGCCGTCCGCTGGCTCAGCGACAAGGGCTACGAGGTGATCGCGCTGACGGTCGACGTCGGCCTCGATCGCGACCCAGCGGTTGCGGAAGAGCGAGCGCTCGCCGCTGGCGCGGTCGAGTACCGCTGCATCGACGCCAAGGACGACTTCATTCGCTTCTTCGCGTTTCCAGCGCTCGCCGCGGGCGCCATGTATCAAGGACGCTACCCGCTCGCGACAGCGCTCGCCCGGCCTCTCATCGCGAAGCTGATGGTCGACGTCGCCCGCGACGTGGGCGCGAAGGCCGTCGGCCACGGCTGCACGGGCAAAGGCAACGACCAGGTGCGGTTCGACGTCAGCACACAGGCGCTGGCCCCGGACCTGGAAATCGTCGCGCCCGTTCGGGAGTGGGAGCTAAAGACTCGCGAACTTGAGATCGAGTACGCCGAGAAGCACGACATCCCGGTACCCGTGACGAAGAAGAGCCCTTACTCGGTCGACGAGAACCTCTGGGGCCGCAGCATCGAATCCGGCCCGCTCGAGGACCCCTGGAACGAACCCGGCGATGACGTCTACGCGTGGACGAAGTCGGTCGCGGACGCTCCGGACGAACCGGCGTACATCGAGATCGCGTTCGAGGGTGGCATGCCGGCCGCCCTGGACGGCGATGAGTTCGGCGGAGTGGCGCTTGTGGAACGACTCAACGCACTGGCCGGAGAGCACGGGGTCGGCAGAATCGACCACATGGAGGACCGGCTCGTCGGCATCAAGTCGCGCGAGATCTACGAGGCGCCCGCGGCCGTAACGTTACTTGCAGCGCACCAGGCGCTCGAGCGGTTAACGCTCTCCAAGGCGCAACTGCGGCTCAAGAGCGCCATCGGCCGCGAGTATGCGGACCTGATCTACGACGGCTTGTGGTTTACCGCGCATCACCAGGATATTGCCAGCTACGTGCAGTCCAGCCAGCGTCACGTCACCGGCACAATCAGGCTGCGGCTGCACAAGGGCCAGGCCACAGCCGTAGGATCGCGTTCGCCAAGCAGCCTCTACGCCACATCGCTCGCCACGTACGAAGAGGGCGACCAGTACGACCAATCCGCGGCGAAGGGCTTCATTCACGTATGGGGCCTGCCGGTCCGCGTTCAGGCACAGACGCAGCTCCTGGCCCAATCCGGCGAGCCGCTCCACATCGCGTCAGGTTCGGAAGAGTAGGTACAACTAGGGACTCCCGGCTGGCGCGAAACACCACGCCTGGTGTAGGATCAGAGTTAGTCACAGCTGTTAACGTTGGCGTTATCGCGCGCGGGCCTGAGCAGCCTGCGGCTCGTAGGCACGAGTTTCGCAGGACACCGGCGGGCTGAGACAGACGAACATAGCCCGGCTGAAGGAGCCGGGGGTAGGAAGCACAGGCGCACGGCAGGACCTGCCGAAGGCCATGCTCATCCAAGTGGCGGACACGGGAGCACCGCTCCTTACTCTCTGGCCGCACCTTCACCGGATCGCGCGACGGATGGTCGCATCTGGCGACCTCACACAGGTAAGCTGCGACTCCACCAGCGGGGGCGGAGGAGGAGAAAGAGCGGCAGGGAGAAGTACATGCTATCGATATTGGCTGAAGGCGCCCAGGAGTTGGGTGTCGATCTTAGCGCGGAAAAGATGGAGCGCTTTCAGACCTACTACGACGTGCTGACGGACTGGGCGGAACGAGTAAGCCTGACAGCCGTCAAGGACGAAGAAGGCATCCAGAAGCGACACTTCCTTGAGTCCATTGCGTTGATCCCGGTCCTTGAGGAAGAGGGGCTGTCCCTCACGGATAAGTCACTAATCGACATTGGAAGCGGCTCCGGCATTCCTGGCATTCCGCTCAAGATCGTGGACCCGACAATCAAACTCACCTTGGTGGAAGCGAAGCAGCGGAAGGCAGAGTTTCTCTCCGCGTTGCTCAAGGAGCTAGAGATCGACGACGTTGTCGTGATCCCTCGACGGAGCGAAGAGACGGCACACAACCCAATCCATCGGGAGCAGTACAACTTCGCCGCCGCGAAGGCGCTGGCGCCGCTCAGCACGCTCATCGAGCTCACGTTGCCTTTCCTCGTAATGGGTGGCGTGCTGATCGCGCCTAAAGGCAAGGATACGGACAGGGAAGTAGTGGCCGCCAGCGTCGCGCTGGAGACGCTCAAGGGCGCAATCCGACACGTCGGCCCCATCCCGCTCGCAGACAAGAAGCAGAAGATCGTGCTGGTCGATAAGGACCTACCCACGCCTGCGCGTTTCCCTCGCCGTCCGGGCATGCCCGCCAAGCGGCCGCTCTAGCCCCAACCCCCGACGCACCGGCTGCCTTTACCAGTTCGCGCCATCGACCTATACTAGCCCCAAGCATCCTAAAGGAGGAGCGCGATGACGCCAATGGAACCGCGGCTCGACCTGGCGATACTGGCTGACCGACTCCAGCGGCTCTTCAGGCTGGACACCAGCGTGTTCGACGAGGTGCGTCAGGACCCTGCCGCAACGATCCCCTCTATTGTTGTGCTCACCCTCGCAACGTTCCTATCCGGAATCGGCGGGTGGCTTTGGTGGAACTTCCAGGGATTCGGCGACAACGGCAAGGTGTTCGTGCAGTCCGTCATCATGGGCAGCCTCTTCTCAATCGCGCTCTGGATCGTATGGCTGCTCGTGGCCTGGGTGATCCTCACACAGCTCTTCCGCGAAGACGCCGACTGGCACCAGATGCTGCGGACGATGGGCATGGCCGCGGCGCCTCTCGGCCTTTCGGTCGGCGTGTTTATTCCCGGGATCGATTTCGGTGTCGGGCTCGCCTCGATCGCGCTGTTCTTCGGCGTCACGACGATCGCGATCCAATCGACGACGAGCGCCGGGCCGGCTCACGTGCTGGTAGCGAACCTGGCCGGATTCGCGCTCTGGGCGATTGTGTTGGGCCTGCTGGTGACATCTGAGACCTTCTTGGCGCCGGGGATCTTCCTGTTCGATGGCGCAAGCGAGGGCCTCAAAGAGATCGTCGACATCACCGACATCAGCCTCGGCGACCTGGTCTAGACGCGCCTAAGCGACGATTCCGCCTTCGCGCATCGCCGAGATCGCTTCCGGATCGAAGCCCAGGTCCGCGAGCACGTCATCGGTGTGCTGCCCCGGAACGGGCGTCGGCGAGCGCACTGCACCAGGCGTTTCGGAGAGCTTCGTTCCGATGCCGACCTGCTTCACCGGACCCGCCTCCGGATGTTCAACTTCGACGACCATGTCGCGCGCAAGGTTGTGCGGGTCCTCCATCGCCTCGTCTATGCTGTAGACGGGGGCGGCGCAGATGTCCGTCTGCTTGAGAACCTCGAACCACTCATCGCGCGTCTTTGTCTTGAATTGCTCCCGGAAGTGAGCAAAGATCTCGTCGCGCTTCCCGCTGTCGAACTGGTGCGGGATCAGGTCCTCACGCCCCATCACGTTGCAGAGGTTGGCCCAGAAGTGCGCCTCAAGGCTGCCGAGACTGATCCAGCCGCCATCGCTGCACTCATACACGTTGTACTGCGGCAGTGCGCCATTGAGCACGTGGTCGCCTCGTCCCGGCGCGCGGCCGGTCATCATATAGCTGCTTACGGTGCTGGCCAGCAAGTACATCACGCCATCTGACATGGCGATGTCTACCAACTGTCCTTCGCCGGTGCGGTCGCGGGCATGCAACGCAGCCAGGATCCCATAGGCCGCATGGAGCCCCCCGCCGGCAAAGTCCGCGACGATGTTCACCGGGATCGCCGGCGGCTGGTCAGGCCAGCCGATCATGCCCAGCGCGCCGCCAATCGAAATGTAGTTGATGTCGTGGCCCACCAAACCGGAGTACGGACCCGTTTGGCCATAGCCGGAGAGCGAACAGTAGACGATGCGTGGGTTCTTCGCCTTCAAGGTCTCGTAGTCGACGCCTAGGCGTTTGACAACGCCGGGGCGAAACCCTTCCAGAACGACGTCCGCTGACTCGACGAGTTTGTAGAAGACCTCTCTAGCCTTGTCCTCCCGCAGGTTCAGGACGATGCTGCGCTTGTTGCGGCCCAGCGCGTTGTACGCCTCCGAGCCGGGGCCGAATCCAGCCCCCCGGCCGGCCTTGCTGTCAGACGGCGGCTCGATCAGGAGTACGTCGGCGCCTAAGTCACCGAGAAGCATGGAGCAAAACGGGCCGGGCGCTAGCCGCGAGAGATCGAGAATGCGTATGTCGTCTAGGGCCATCATGGGCAGGCCTCCTTCTGCGCTATCGCTGGTGCGCTATCGATTGGTGGTGGATGGTGCTGACGATCAGGTCCGCTCCGTGCGAGTCCGGAACGTGCGGCGTTCTTCGTCTGTCTTCGCGGAGAAGTAGTCAAGATTGAGCTTCGTGAACTCCTGCCACTTCTCCGGAACGTCCTCCTCATAGAAGATCGCGTCTACGGGACAAACGAAGACGCATGCCTCGCAGTCGATGCAGATCTCAGGGTCGATATAGTACTGGTTATCATCGTCCGTCGTGTGGATGCAGTCAACTGGACAGACATCGACGCACGTTGCATCTTTGAGATCGATGCACGGCTCGGTGATAACGTATGTCATTGCGTTCTATTCTCCAGACCTATTGAGTGAGGATCTCGTACTCCCGGCTTTTCCACCTCAACGTCGCCACGTAACTGCGCTTGGCAGGCCAGGCGAACCGGTTGGTCGAGTACGCTCGAACCCCTCTCCTCGGCCAGAACTCGTTCTTCAGAAGGTCCTCTCGGGGAGAGCTGGTCCATGCCACTGACGATCAGGCAGGCACACGTAGTACACCGGCCTTCGCCTCCACAAGTCGTTGGCCAGTAGTAACCGGCGAGTTGCGCGGCCTCCATGATCGTGGTGCCTTCCGGCGCTTCGACCACGATGTTCTTGGGCCGGATCGTCACCTTCGGCATGCAGGACCTGCCTCCTCTGTGAAGCTCGAACTACTCTAGCATAGGCATCATAACGTAGAGAAACGCGCGCGAACTTGGCCAGAAGCGCACGTTCGCTATAATGAGCCACTTTTCACACAAGGAGTCTCGCTTTATGTCCGATGATGCTGGCGAACCTGCCGGTACCGTACCCTCCGTATCTTACACAATCACCGCTCGCGCCCAGTATCCCAACCGGCCCGGCATGCTTGGGCTCATCGCCAGCGCGATTGGGGATGCGGGAGGAGACATCGGCGGAGTTGACCTAGTCCGCACGGACCCAGGAACGAATGTTCGCGACATCACGATAGGCGCCCGCGACGATGAGCACGGCCGTGCGATTCTGGACGTCGTTCGAGAACTGAAGGGCGTCACGATACGGAGCGTGTACGATCCGGTATTTCTCGCACATGTGGGCGGCAAAATCGAGATCAAGAACAAGACTCCTGTTACGGGCAGAGCTGACCTGTCGCGCGTCTACACGCCGGGAGTCGCTCGCGTCTGCCTCGCCATCGAACGAGAACCGGACGCAGCCTGGACGCTGACAATAAAGAAGAACACGGTCGCTGTCGTGACAGACGGTACCGCTGTCCTAGGATTAGGCGACATTGGCCCAGTTGCAGCCTTGCCCGTGATGGAGGGCAAGGCGATGCTCTTCAAGGAGTTCGGCGGCGTTGATGCGTGGCCCATCTGCCTGGATACGAAAGACACAGAAGAGATTATCAACACTGTGAAGTATATTGCCCCCGCGTTCGGGGGCATTAATCTTGAGGACATTTCAGCGCCACGCTGCTTCGAGATCGAGGAACGTCTCAAGAAAGAGCTGGACATCCCCGTCTTCCACGACGACCAACACGGCACGGCTGTCGTGGTGTTGGCGTCGTTGCTCAACGCACTCAAGATCGTCAAGAAGGAGATGGCCGACCTCAAGGTTGTCATAAGCGGCGCCGGCGCTGCCGGGATCGCGTGCGCCAAGATATTTTTCTCCGTCGGCATCGAGAATGTCATCGGCTGCGACAGCCGTGGCGCGATCTACAAAGGCCGCAAGGAGGGCATGAACCCTATCAAGGAGTGGTTCGCGGAGAACAGCAACAAGCAAGGATTAACAGGTTCGCTCAGCGAAGTCCTGGAAGGAGCGGACCTCTTCTTGGGCGTCTCCGGGCCGGACATCATCACTGGGGACGACATCAAGAAGATGAGCAAGGACCCGATCGTGTTCGCGCTCGCCAACCCGGATCCAGAGATCCGTCCCGAAGCTGCGCTACCCCACGCGCGCGTGATGGCAACCGGCCGCTCCGATTTCCCCAACCAGATCAACAACGTGCTCTGCTTCCCCGGGCTCTTCCGCGGTGTGCTGGACGCCCGCGCGTGGGACATCAACGAGCCGATGAAGGTCGCAGCGGCACACGCCATCGCGGATGCGGTCGGCAAGACTGAGCTGAGCGATGAGTACATCATCCCTTCGGTATTCAATCGAGACGTGTTCCAGAAGGTAGCGGTCGCGACTGCTGAAGCCGCGTACAAGAGCGGTGCGGCAGAGCGACACCGCAAGGTGCATCCCGTCTACATCTAGCCGGCCGGTCCGCTCCAAGGCCAAGAAGGAAGCCTTTGTGTATTCGCCCATCGAGGTTGCCCGCTTCACGCTTGCCGAGTTCAATCGCAACCTGGAAGGCCTGTCGGAGGACCACGCACGCGTCCGGATGACGAAGGCCGGGGGCGGCGCGATGAACGCGATCACCTGGGCGATGGCCCATATCGCCGGTCACTGGCTCTCGCGCCCAGGGCAGCCGGCCGGCTTCGCCTTTCGCACAGGCGATCCGACCCCTCCGGTGCTCGCGGACGCCCGCGCGTGGCTGGACGAAGCGGCCGCGTTCACTGAAAGTTGGCTCCCGGCCGCGGAAGCGGAGCTGCTACGGAGCAAGCCGGATTTCCTCCGCGGCGAGAGCATCGGCACGGGCGTCATGCGGGCCGCGCTCCACACCTGGTTCCACTGCGGGGAGATCAACGTGATCCGCCAGCTCCTGGGCCATCCAGAGATCGCGTTCCTTGGCGACATCACCGAATACCTGGAGTGGCGCGAGGCAGACGGCCGGGCCGAGATGTATCGTCCTGCCGAACTCGCGCGCTTCACGCTTTCTGAGTTCGAGCGCGGGCTGGAGGAACTCACGGCCGTGGAGGCCATCGCGCGTCTTGATAAGGCAGACGGTACGCAGACGAATTCGATCACGTGGACGATGGGCCACGTCTCCACGGGTTGGCTGTTCGATTACGCCCTCATGACTGGTGAGCGTTTCCAGTTCGGCGAGCGCGCTTTCTTTGGGCCCAACGCCGACCCAACACCGCCCAGCTTCGAGGAGATGCGAGCGATGTTCGCAACGGCCAAAGACCTTACTGAGCAGTGGCTCCCGGACGCCACCGATGAGCTTCTCTCCTCGAAACGAGACTTCGGCCCGCAAGAGCTCATGCGCACGGTTCTCCACACGTGGTTCCACACGGGCGAGATTAACGCCATGCGCCAGATGCGGGGCCACGACGAGATCCGGTTCGTGGGGCGGATGGCGGGCCAGCTCGAGTACGGTGGGGTTGCCTAAGCATCGCTCCTCATCCAGTCTTGCCGCCTTCGCCGAAGCTACGGTACAATCCGTTCGGTCGCAGCCGACTGCAACGTCCCACCACAGGAGTCAACTGAGAATGAAGGACTATCAAACGGAACAGATACGCAACATCGTCGTGCTCGGTCACGGCGGGACCGGCAAGACAACGTTTACGGAAGCTGCCCTGTTCTCGACCGGCGCGATAACGCGCATGGGCAAGGTCGATGACGGAACCACGACCTCCGACCACGACCCAGACGAGACCAAGCGTCAGATTAGCGTTAGCCTGTCTGTCCTCCCCTGCGAGCTGGGCGGAGTAAAGATCAACCTGATCGACACGCCTGGATACGCTGACTTCCAGGGCGAAGTGAAGCAGGGCGTGCGCGCCGCCGATGCCGCGCTGATCGTGGTCGACGCAGTCTCCGGCGTCGAGGTCGGAACGGACCTTGCTTGGAGCTACGCGGATGAAGCGTCCCTGCCGCGTTTCGTGCTGGTCAATCGAATGGACCGCGAGAACGCGGATTTCGCGGCCGCCGTGAGCCAGCTTCAGGAGCACTTCGGCAAGCAGTGTGTGCCGCTGCACGTCCCCATCGGCTCAGAGGGCGGCTTCGAAGGCATCGCCGACTTGCTGGAGATGAAGGCCTATCGCGGCGACAAGGCCGAGGAGGGTGACATCCCGGAGTCATTGGGCACAGACGTCTCGACATATCGCGAACAGCTCATCGAGGCGATCGCGGAGACGGACGACGCCCTGATCAACAAGTACCTGGAAGGCGAAGAGCTGACCGTGGAGGAGTTGCGAACCGGGCTGCGCACGGCCGTCTGCTCCGGCAGCGTCGTGCCGATCCTCGCCGCCGCTTCGACCAAGGGTATCGGCGTGGCCCGCGTACTCCACGCACTCGCCGGCTCCGGACCATCGCCAGCCGACCGGCCTGAGACGGTCGCCACGGACGATGGCGGCGCCGAGGTGAAGTTGACAGCGGACCCGGCCGGCCCGCTCGCTGTGCTGGCGTTCAAGACCAGCGCGGACCAGCACGTCGGCAAGATCACGCTCTTACGCGTCGTCTCGGGCACCATGAAGGGCGACTCACACGTCTTCAACGCCGGCCGCAAGAGCGATGAGCGCATCAGCCACCCGTTCCATGTGGTTGGCAAGCACCAGGAGAACACGGATAAGTTGGTCGCCGGGGACATCGGCGCCGTCGCAAAGCTCGCGGAGACGCACACAGGCGAAACGCTGAGCGAACGCGATCATGCACTCAGCTTGGAGCCGATCAACTTCCCAACGCCGTCTTACAACCTAGCTGTCTATCCGAAGACCAAGGCGGATCTGGACAAGCTCGGGCATGCGCTCAGCCGTGTCACCGAAGAGGACCCCAGCCTGCGCGTGCATCGAGACGCCGACACGAACGAGACGATCCTCTCGGGCCTTGGCGAGTCGCATATCGATGTGACGGCGGAGCGGATGAAGCGCAAGTTCGGCGTCGAGGTCGACCTCGAAACGCCGAAGGTCCCATATAAGGTCACGATCACGGGCACGACCAAGACCGACTACACGCACAAGAAGCAGAGCGGTGGCCACGGTCAGTTCGCGCGCGTCGCCATAGAACTCTCGCCGCAGGCGCGGAGCGCCGGCTTCGAGTTCACGAGCAGCATCGTGGGCGGCTCGGTACCGAGGCAGTACATCTCCGCCGTGGAGAAGGGCGTGGAAGAGGCGATGCAGGAAGGCATCTTGGCGGGCTTCCCGCTCGTTGACGTGAAAGTGAATCTCTACGACGGCAAGGAGCACTCCGTCGACTCATCTGAGATGGCGTTCAAGATCGCCAGCGCGCAGGCGCTGAAACAGAGCGTTCGCGATGCCCACCCGATTCTGTTGGAGCCTATCGTGAACCTGCGCGTCACGGTACCAGAGTCGTTCACCGGCGACGTGTTGAGCGACCTCAACTCCAAGCGCGGCAAGGTGCAGGGCATGACGCCACAGGGCAAACTCACCGTCGTCGAGGCGCAGGCGCCTCTTTCAGAGGTCCAGCGCTACGCCACAGACCTGCGTTCGCTCACGCAAGGACGCGCCGTCTACACCATGGAGCAGAGCCACTACGAAGAGGTGCCGGCCCACATTTCGCAGAAAATCATCGCTGCGGCTGAAGGTGGCGAAGCTGACGAGTCCGAGTAACACAGGAAGCCCAACAAGAAACGGGCGGCCCAATGGCCGCCCGTTCTGTATTCTGCCCTGCTTTGTTAATCGCTTGCGGTTAGACGGCCTCTTCGTCGTCGTCTTCGATGTCGGCGCTCTTCTCACGATAGGTCCCGGAAGCGTCCCAGAGCGTCTCATAGCGCTCGCCCGTGATCGCCCGGCGTAGCTCTTCCTGCTCGATGCTGTGCAGCTCCTGCAGGCACTCTTCGCACTTCTTGACGACCTCGGGCGGTCCGATCTCTAGGTAACGCCGCACGATGTGGTCCCACACCTGAAGGCGCACGAGACTCGCCACGTACTTCGGCCAAGGGACAATGTTGATGCTCTCGGGCTTCGGAAGCCGGGGGCGCATGCGAACCAGCTCGCGAAAGCGCTCCTCGGGAGAAGACGCCATCGGGACGACCGTGATCATCGGGCCGTCCACGGCGGTGGTACGCGTGTCCATCAGAAGCGTCTTGCGCAAGAGTGGAAAGTAGAGCGCTGTAATCTCGCCAGCGTCAATCGCTCGCTGCACTTCGCCGATATCGATCTGGAAGTCAGAATCCATAGCACCCCCCTCGCCTCTCTTCATGTAGCCTACCACGTTTAGTGTCGCGATGGGCGTCTCATAAGAAGATAGGCCGCACGATCGGTGACGTCACGTGATGTCGCTATCGACCACTTTCAGAAAACGGCGCTTGCCGACGCGCAGCACGGAGCCGGCAGCCAGATCGACGCGGGAACGCCGGACAGTCCCCTCACCAGCCCCCTCCAGGACATGAACGGCGCCCTGCTTGATGAGGCGGCGCGCCTCGGCCACGCTGGCTGTCAGTCCCCTGTCGTGCAAGAGATGAGGCAGGTCGTAGTCCGTGGAGCCGTCCGCTTGGTACGAGCCGAGGTCCGTCAGCGATACCTCGTTCATGTCCCCCGGCGTCTCGCGTGCTTGGAACACGCGCTCGAATTCGGCGGCCGCCTCGTCGGCAGCTGCCTCGCCGTGGAACTGACGCACGATGTCCCGCGCCAAGCGTTTCTTCACGTCCATTGGATTGACCGACGTTTCATCTAGCTGTTTGCGAATGTAGGTCAACTCTTCGTCCGGCAAGTCCGTCGCCAACTCCAAGTACTCCGTCAGCGCTTCGTCCGGAATCGACATCACTTTGCCGTACTGCTCCGCCGGCGGGTCTTCCAGATCGATCGTGTTACCCAGGCTCTTACTCATCTTCTGGACGCCGTCCGTGCCGACGAGCAGCTTCATGGTGAAGACGATCTGCGGCTCCTGCCCCATCGCCTGCTGTAACTCGCGGCCGACGAGCATGTTGAAGAGTTGGTCGGTACCGCCGAACTCAACGTCGGCATCGATGACGACAGAGTCATACGCCTGTAGCAGCGGGTAGAGCAATTCGTGGATACCCAAGGGCTGCTTGGCATCGAAACGCTGGCGGAAGTCCTCTCGCTGGAGCATCTGAGCGACCGTAAACCTCCCCGCGAGCCGGACGACCTCATCGAGTTTGAATTCGTCGAACCACTCGCTCTGCCAGCGGACCTCGGTCTTGGCCTTGTCGACGACATGGAAGAACTGGCGCATGTACGTCTCCGCGTTGGCTTTCACCTCTTCCCCGGTGAGCATGGGCCGCATAATCGACTGCCCAGAAGGGTCGCCGATCTGCGCCGTCCAGTCGCCAACGATCAGCACCACCTGATGGCCCATCTCTTGCAGCGTTCGCAGCTTTCGCAGGAGGACCGCATGC
>QIFC01000051.1 GCA_003228685.1 Chloroflexota bacterium | reverse complement strand
CGTTCGGTGGCAGCACGTTGGCTCGGTCGGTGAACGGCTCCTCGGTCGAGCGCGTGGACAATGTGCGGCTTGAGCTGGACCGTGGCCAGACGCTCCAATCGATCACCGCAATGCTACTGCGCCCCTACCCGGTCGCGCTGCTGATGTTCGCCGGCGTCGTGATCCTTGCGTTCGTTGTGCGGTCACGACAGCTCGAACGGCTCGTGCAGACCGCCGCCGGCTTCGTGCCAGAGATGGCCACCGGCATCATCGTTGGCCTGGCGTTAGGGACCGGCGTTTTACTCTGGTACCTGTTGTACGTGATCGGCGACGCGATACCGCACGTTCCCGACTCAGTGCTCTACATGTTCCAGTCGAAGATCTTCGCCTCGTTCAACATCACCGCGGATGCGCCGCCGGCCCGAGAGGGCTTCTCAATCTTCCATCCGCACATGCTTCAGGTCGTCGACGGCCGCTGGTTCACACAGTATCTCTTCGGCCACCCGATGTTCCTGGCCGCCGGCCAGCTCGTGGGCGCCGTCTGGCTGGTGCCGCCGCTGCTGGGCGCTCTCTCTGTCGCGATGATCTACTGGATCGGCAAGCGTCTCTATGGCGTCAGCGTGGGACTGGTCGCCGCGGTCCTGCTCTTCTCGTCGCCCTTCTTCCTGATGACGGCGAGCAACTTCATGTCTCACACAACAGCGGCCTTCACTATCATTGCAGCGCTGTTCCTAATCACGCTGCCAACCAAGCGCCGCCTGCTCGCAATGTTTTTTGCGGGCGTCTTCCTCGGCCTGCTGTTCAACAACCGCCCGCTGACGGCCGTCGCATTCCTGCCGGTGCTCGCGGGCTTCATGGGGTATGAGATCCTCCGCGCCGGGCCTGTGAAGCTGCCGTCGAAACCTTGGCTGATCGCAGCAGCGATGGGCGCGGTCCTTATACTGGCCGCTTCCATCGCCTATGTGACCATGAGCGGCTTGCTGGCGTTGCTGGTGCTCAGCCCGCTGGTCATCCCGGCGGCCTTCCTCGGCCGCCAGCTCTTCCGCGACCCCACCGAGCGGGGCGATCACTTCCGCGAGGACCTGGCGTTCGCGGGGGGAGCGCTGTTGCTGTTCGGCGCTTACTTCCTCTACAACTTCCTCACAACGGGTGATCTGGCCACGAGCCCGTACGCGTCGCAGGGCACGTTCTCGTCCGACGCGGTCGGCTTTGGCGGCAACCACACGGTTACGCTCGGGATCCAAAATGAGCAGGAGCTGCTCTCCCTGATGCTGCTGGTCGCGAATGGCTGGCCGCTCGCAATCGGCCTGATCTTGGCGGCGATGCCGTTCGTGCTCGGCTCCCGGAACCGCTGGGACTACTTTCTAGCCGCGTCCTTCCTCGCGATCGCGACATCGCCGATCCTCTACCAATCGTCCGCCATCATGCACGGCCCACGCTACTGGTTCGAGGCGCTGCCCTTCCTGATCCTCCTCACCGCCCGCGGGGCGCAGTGCTTCGCATCGGCGGGCTCAAACGCCGCTGATTGGCTGGCCGCTCGGTTCCAGAAAAGCAGCGGCTCAACTTCGTCCGGGGTCGCCGGACTCGCCACGTACGGCCTCATCACCGGCCTTGTCGTCTTCAGCCTCTACGGATGGCTATTTGGCAATCAGGCCACATGGGGAGATAAGGAACTCGACAAGCGTACGCCCCCGAATGCGGAACGGTTGAAGGATTTCAACTTCACGAACGACGGTCTAATCAAGGAGGCGGACCGGCTCGACTTGGAGAACGCGCTGGTGTTCGTCAGGAACTGTCCCCAGTGGTGGTGCTACGGCAGCGTCTTCTGGACCAATTCACCAGCACTCGACGGAAACATCGTGTGGGCCGAACAGCAGATGACCGGAGACGATCTCACCCTGCTCGATGCGTTTCCCGACCGGACAGTGTACGTCGCGAACTTCGCCCCGCTATCCATCGTGGAAACGACGCGGGAAGAGATTACGTCGTCCGTAGAAGAGCGCCTGGCTGAAGACCCGACGCTGGTTCCTGTCGATGTGACGACAACACCAGATGAGCGCGATGCGACGAGAACAACCGACTTGGAAGGAATCCAAGCCGTGTTAGAGCAGTATGCACAGCAGAACGGCTCGTATCCGGACACAGCCAACGATGTGCAGTCTCTTTGCGCGTACCGGACACTTGATGTGGGGTGCGAACTTGAAACGGTGGGGCCCATCCCTGCCGATCCTCTCGGGGAGCCGATCAAGAACGGGTACTGGTATCGGTCGGACGGCGAGAGCTACACGCTGATCGCGCTGAGAGAGACCAGCCCGGAGACCCCAAGCATGTGCCCTGAGGGGCTCTTCGCCAGCGAAGAGGAGCAGAAGCGCACGTGCGTGGAAGGTTCCTTGCCGTGACCAAGGAGGCCAGCATGCCACGTAGCGTCGTCACGGGAGCAGCAGGCTTCATCGGTTCGCATGTCGTCGACCGCCTGCTCACGCTTGGCCACGATGTGACAGGCGTCGACTGCTTCACGGACTACTACGACCGCGCCTTCAAGGAAGCGAACATCGAGGAGGCGCGGACGAACGCCAAGTTTCAGCTCCTGGAGGACGATCTCGTGACGATGGACCTGCCAGCGCTGCTGGACGGGGCGAACTATGTCTTCCACCAGGCCGGCCAGGCCGGAGTACGGCCGAGTTGGGGCGCGCACTTTTCTGGCTACATCCGCAACAACATCGACGCCACGCAACGACTGCTGGAGGCGGCCAAGGACGCCAAGCTAACGAAGTTTGTCTTCGCATCTTCATCGTCCATCTACGGTGACGCCAGGGAGCTGCCGGTAACGGAAGAGACGATCCCTCAGCCAATCTCGCCCTACGGCGTCACCAAGCTGGCCGCCGAACACCTTTGTTCGCTCTACGCCAAGATCTACGACCTGCCCACCATCTCGCTCCGTTACTTCACGGTCTACGGCCCGCGGCAGCGGTCGGAGATGGCCATCCAACACTTCCTCTCAGCCTGCAGGAGCGGCGAGACCGTGAGCATGTTCGGAGACGGTACGCAGACTCGCGACTTTACGTTCGTGGACGACATCGTTGAGGCAAACGTGCGCGCCATGGAGGCATCAGGCCCAACAGTGGTCAACGTGTGCGGGGGCTCGCGGATCAGCCTCAACGATTTGCTGGAGCTGCTGCAAGAGACGTCTGGCCGGCCGCTACACGTCGAGCGTGAGCCGGCGGCCCAAGGGGACGCCAAGCACACATTCGGCGACAACTCCTTGGCCCACCGTGTGCTGGGCTTCGAGCCGCGAACGACACTGGCCCAGGGCGTCGCCGCGCAGTGGCGCTGGCTTAACGACTCTTCGCAATAGCCGGCTAGCTATCGACCCCGGCCGGATCTTCCGCTGCCGGCCCCCGTAGCGCAGACAACAGCAACCGCTCGCCGGAGAAGTAGTCGTAGGCGAAGCAGCCGCCAACGAGGACCACGTCGATGACCGTCGCCCAGGCGCGCGCCGCGACGGAGACGAAGATCGCCAGTTCCAAGGGCATCGTCGTCTGCAGAATCGCCACAAGCACCCCCTCACGCACGCCGAGGCCGGCCGGCGCGAAGACGCTGATCAGCCCGACGACCCCAGCTAGCGCGAACGCCCCCGCCGCGAACGCCAGATAGCGTGGCGAGTACGATGTGACGGAGATGACCAGCAGGTAGAACCCCACGCCATTAACCAGATGCGCGGCCAAGAACAGCGCCGTCAGCTTCGCCATCCGGCCAGGAGAGATCTGCCAGCCCGCTTCGGGCACTTCCCGGCCCAGTAGACGCGCACCTAGCCGCACCAGCCACCCGAGCACGCGCGGATGGAGGACGACAGCGCCCCCTACCACCACGAACGGCAACACCAAATACGGCAGTACGCTCTCCGACTCGATGGCCAGAATCGGCAGCAGCGTCAGGGTCGCGAACGCCGCCCCAGTCGTCACCAGCAGCACATTCTCGTACGCCATGCTGCCGGCCAGGACCGGCGCCGAGTACCCAGCGGAACGGCCTAGCAAGAAGCGTCCAGCCACGTACACGACCTTGCCAGGGACGTAGCGGCCGACCCAGGAGTAGAGGAAGATCTTTGGCAACTGGCCCAGATTCGCCTGGTTCGAGCCTGCCAAGTAGGCAACGATTTGCTTCCAGATGAACGCCGTGAGAATGATGGCCGCCATGGCTGGAAGCGCGGACACGACCAGGAGCGCAGGTTGGACGTCGACGTCCTCTGCGGTCAAGTCGCCCCAGTTGGACACCAGCGAGCGGCCTAGGAAGAAGAAAATGACGACGATCGCACTGATGCCAACCAGGTTTCGCGCGATCATTCCGATGTTGCGTGATTGAGCTTGCATCCTGTTCCTCAAGCGGGCCCGCCAAGTTGACAACCCGAACGCCTTGAACCTAACATACAATCTGTTGTGGCCCCATCCGGCGCTGCCCGGGCGATCCGACATGCGCCGGTCACAAGGAAAGAGGAATGCCTGAAGCCCTCGAGCGCATCACGCTCGGCAGCCCCGATACGCCGAAGTACACATCCGAGCCACACGTCGCCGCCTATGAGTTCGGCTCCAAGTGGGTCACTAAGGGCGAAACGGTCCTCGATCTGGCCTGTGGTACCGGCTACGGCGTCGAACGGCTGGAGCGAGCCAGCGCTGGGAAGATCATCGGCGTTGACTACTCCCGTGAGGCCGTCCAGTATGCGCGCGCGCACTTCGGTAACGGCAGGGGTGGCTTCATGATCGGCGACGGCCTCCATTGCGGACTCCGAGACGACGCCTTCGACTTGATCATCTGCATGCAGACGGTCGAGCACGTCCCTGACGCCGAGTTGTTCCTGACCGAGATGACTCGCGTCCTCAAGGACGACGGCACGATGCTGATCTCTACGCCGAACAAGGTGTTCTACAGCCCCGACGCAGAGAGACCACTCAACCCCTACCACGTCGTGGAGTTCACACTGGAGACGCTCCAACAGCTGCTCTCCAACCACTTCGGCCACGTCGAGGTCTTCGGCCAGCAACCGCAGAACGCACTCGTGAAGGCCACGGCCAAACGCTGGGCACCTCCCGCGACCGTGCGACGGTTGCTGCTCAAGCTGCCCTTCGTCCAGAGTTACTTCGCCTCTGGGGCGTCCGTCTTCGTATCCGAGAACGTCGATGACTGCAGGATCTTCCTCGCCGTGTGCAGTAGAGAGCCCAAACCCGTCGAATGTCAGACGTAGTCTCCGGAACCACGCCCCTTCCCAAACTCGTCGTGACGATCCCTGCCCACAATGAGGAGGCCGACGTCGCCGCGGTCATCCGAGAGATCCCCCGCCAGATCGCCGGCGTGGGCAAGGTCGAGGTGGTCGTTCTCGATGACGGCTCGACCGACTCCACGGTCAAGGTGGCGCTGGAGGCCGGCGCCGACCGCGTGATCTCGCACAAGACGCAGAAAGGGCTTGCGTCCAGCTTTCGCGATGCCGTCCGCGAGGCGCTCAGCCGCGGCGCCGACATCATCGTCAACACCGACGCCGACAACCACTACGATCAGTCCCGCATCCCGGACCTGATCCAGCCGATCCTGGACGGCCGGGCCGACATCACGATCGGCTCACGCAACATCACGGAACTGCCGATGCGATTCGTCAACAAGTGGGGCAACATCGTCGGCAGCGCGCTCGTCAGAACGCTGGCCGGGCTGCCCGCCGGTATCGACGTGTCGACCGGCTATCGCGCCTACACACGTGAGGCCGCCCTCGGCCTGCACGTCATCTCCGACCACACCTACACCCATGAGACGCTGATCGCCGCCATGGAGGGAGGCCTCACAATCGTCGACGTGCCGATTCCCGCCCGCGAGGTGACACGGCCTTCGCGTCTCATCAAGGGGACGACCAGTCACGTCGTTCGCGGGCTGAGGGTGATCATCAGAAGCTACGCCATCTACCAGCCGCTGCGAGTGTTCCTCACGCTGGCGACAATCCTGATCATCGCGGGGATGGTCCCGATGATCCGCTTCCTCATCCTCTACATTGATGATGGCGCGGGCGGCCACATCCAGTCGTTGATCGCCGGCTCGGTGTTGCTCCTCGTCGGCTTCCAGATCCTCATCCTTTCGCTCCTGGCCTCGTCCATCGCGTGGAACCGCAAGATGATCGAGGAGATCCTGTTGCGCCAGCGAAGACAGGACTTCGACTCCGGCGAATGATGCCCGAGGAGCGGCCTCGCGCCGCCAAACGCGGACATACCGCAGAGGACTGGGTGGGCGCCCCCAGCGACATGCAGCGCTCCGGACCCGCGTTCCTCGCCAGGACGTATCTTGTCGACCGCGCGCTCCAGAGCCTCCGGCCGGGGCGTCTGCTCGACGTTGGCTGCGGACGGGGCAACGTCACCGCAATCGCGGCGCGCCACGTCCCGGAGATCGTCGCGACCGACGTGGCGGCCGATGCGGTAGCCGAGACGCGATCGCGCCTGGAGGGCCGCGACGGGGCGAGCGCCTTCGTCGCCGATATCCTCGCCGGCGACTGGGGCGAGGTCCCGGACGGCCAACGAGGCCCATTCGACTGCGTCCTGCTCTCTGAAGTGTTGGAGCACGTAGAGGATGATGCAAGCGCGCTCGAGACTTGCCGCGCGCTGCTGGCCGAACGGGGTTCGCTGCTCATCACTGTGCCCGCCGATCCGACGCTCTGGACGGCACTGGACGACCTGGTCGGCCACAGACGGCGATACACAAAAGCCGGGCTCACCTCCAAGCTGGAAGGCGCAGGCTTCCGCGTCTTCCGCCTCGTCAACTGGGGCTTCCCAATCACAGGCTGGCTCGAACGCCGGGGCGCGACGATGCGCGCGCGGCGAATCGAGCAGCGCGCGCCGGCCGGTGAGTTCCCTCCCACGCTGCGGCGGCTCATGCCCGTCGCGTCGGTGGCCTTCCGCGTGCTGGCACGCATCGAGCCGCTCTTCTCGTCGCTCGACCGCGGAGCCGGCTACGTCGTCGTCGCCCACCGCGATCCTGCCTCGGGATGACGGAGCCACGGCGACGCCCGCGCATCCTCTTCGTCTGCGGTGCTAAGGCCGGCTACACCCGCAACGACAGCCTGCTCGCCGCACTCAGAACGCAGGCGGACGTCACGGAGATCAGCTCTCGTTTCAGTTCCTACGCGCTCCGCCTTCCCAGCGTGGTCTTCAGGCTCCTGCTGGAGTCGCGCCGGTTCGACGCCGTCTTCATCGGCTTCCTCGCCCAGCCGATCGTCCCGTTCGCGGTCCTGCGCCGCAGGAAGCCGTTGGTCGTCGACATGTTCATCTCGCTCTACGAGACACTGTCCGACGACCGCGGCCGGGTGGGCCCGAACACGATCACAGCGCGGCTCGCGAACTGGCTCGATAGCCTCGCTTGCACGCGGGCGGACAAGCTGTTGACAGACACGGCGGCCAACGCCGACTTTCTCATCGAGAACTTTGGCGCTCGAGCCGGCGATCTGGCGCCACTCTTCGTCGGCGCGAATGAACAACTCTTCCAGCCACGGCCGCCACGCGATCCATCAGACCGGCTGCTGGTCCTTTATTATTCGACCTACCTTCCGCTGCACGGAGTCGACATCGTGGTGCGGGCAGCCAAACTGCTTGAGAATGAAGGTGTAGAGTTCCGGCTCATCGGCCGGGGGATGGAGCGGCCGCGCATCGACCGCCTCGCCGCCGATCTGGCCGTGCGAAACTGCCAGTTCGTCGACTGGACGGCTTACGAGCGGTTGCCGGCGGAGATCGCCGCCGCCGACGTCTGCCTCGCCGGCCACTTCGCCGCCGGGAACGAGAAGGCCCGGCGCGTGATCCCCGGCAAGGCCTTCCAGCTCCTGGCGATGGGCAAGCCAACCGTGCTAGGCGAGTCGCCGGCCACCACGGCGGCCTTCGCACACGGCAAGGACAGCTTCCTCGTGCCGATGGGCGATCCGGAGGCGCTGGCCGGGGCGATCCGCCGGCTCCGCGACGACCCGGAACTCAGGGCATCACTTGGTGAAGCGGGTCGCGAACTGTTTCTCAGGGAATTCAGTAGCGTGACGCTCGCCGCTAGGCTGGGCGAAGTCCTATCTCAGATCGTGCAGGCGGATTCGCGCTAGGAGCTGCGTCTCGGTTCGCGGCTAGGCGCGAGCGAGCGCAGGCGTTCGACGGACTCGGGGATGATGTCGAGCAGGCGCTCGACTTCCTCCGCGGTGTTGTCCTTCCCCAGCGTGAGTCGCAGACTCCCCCGCGCGGTGGCATGAGGCACACCCATCGCCAGGAGAACGTGCGACGGCTCGAGTGAGCCCGTCGTGCAGGCGGAGCCACTGCTGGCGCTGACGCCGTTCAGGTCGAGCTGCAGCAGGACGGATTCGCCTTCGACGCCCTCAAAACAGCACGAGAAGCTGTTGGGCAATCGCCGCTCCGCGCCGGTTGGGCCGGTGAGACGCGTGCCACGTACGCGCTTGGGCAGCTCCTCCGCAAGCCGGTCGCGCAGGGCCCGCACATGCTCCCGGCGTTCGCCACGTTCGCCGTCGGCAAGCGCGAGAGCGGTCGCCATGCCGACGGCGCCAGCGACGTTCTCAGTCCCGGCGCGCCGATTCTTCTCCTGCGCGCCGCCCAGCATCTGGGCGGCGAACGGCGTGCGGCTGCGAATGTAGAGCACGCCGGAGCCCTTGGGCCCGTAGATCTTGTGCGCCGCGAGCGAGAGCAGGTCAACGCCCAGCGCGTCGACGCTGAGGTCCAGGTAGCCCGCGGCCTGAACGGCGTCCGTGTGGACCGCAATGTTCGGGTCGCGCTCCTTCACGATGGCGACGACCTCCGCGATGTTGTTGATCGCCCCGATTTCGTTGTTGGCGTACATCACGGAGACGAGCGTCGTCTCATCATCGAGCGCCGCCTTCAGCTCGTCGACGTCTACGAAGCCTTCCTTGTCCACCGGCAGGTAGGTGACGCGGAAGCCTTCCTCCTCCAGCCGCTCCGCTGTGTGCAGCACCGCATGGTGTTCCACGGTCGTCGTGATGATGTGGTTACCACGCTTGCGAGCGCCGTAGGCCACGCCCCGCAACGCGAGGTTGTCGCTTTCGGTACCGCCGCTCGTGAAGAGCACCTCGTTCGGGCGGGCGCCCAGCACATCCGCGACCGAACGCCGCGCTACATCGAAGCCCTTGCGCGCCTCTCGCGCCTCGAAGTAGATGCTGGACGGATTACCCCAGTACTGCGTGAGGTGCGGGAGCATCGCCTCGACAACGCGAGGGTCGGTCGCCGTGGTAGCCGCGTGGTCGACGTAGATGCGATCCTGGCTGTCCATGAATTCATTCTAGCCTAGGTCCTACGTCAAGATGCCGTGGGCGGCGGTGGTTGTGCTAGGGCGGAAATGCGATCTCGGTCAGGCGGTCGGAATAGCGGCCCACGAAGTACCACTTGCCGTCCAAGTACGTGAAGCCCTGGCCGTAGGGCTTGCCTGTCTCCTCGTCGGGCATTGCGTACTCGCTCACAAGGTCGAACCCTGTCCCCGTCCAGCGCCACCGCTGGAGGGCGCCGCGATCGTGATGTAGCGTCACGATCTCGTCATCATCCGACCACCAGATGTCCTGCCCGCCACTCTCGCTGCCCAGGTTCGTGAAGAGATCGTACGCGACCGGGTTGCCCCAATCCGCGTCGTATCTAATGACGGCGGACTTCTTCTCGTTTTCCAGCTCGAACGTGCCGCAGCCTCCAAATACGACCCACCAGTAGCCGTCGTGTTTGGCGATGCCCTCCGGCACCCTGTATCCGGCGTGGGCGATATCGATGTCGGCTACTACGCTCAGGTCAGATGGGTCGTAGGCAACGACGTGTGACCAGGAAAAACCAGCACCACGTACGGCGACGTACAGCCGGCCATCGATGATTTCGCCGGAGCCGAAGCGGTAGTTGTCGCTGTACGCATCGAGGTTGGAACCGACGAGTTCGCCCGTGCTGATGAGATACTTACGGATCTGGTTTTTCGTGCCATCGGGTGATTCGCTCGTCAGCATGTACCAGTAGACGCCGTCCGTCGCCACGCCCTGCCACGCCGCGTCGTTCGGCAGCCCGGACAACGCGTCGCCCACGAGGGTCATCTCAGGGGCGTCGATCAGGCGGCGCGGCGTGACGTACTCGGTATAGCAGGCCGCGGCGGCGGGCGACCCGTAGATCGAAGGGAAGGCCACGGTCACAGCCACGATCAGCGCAAGCATGGTCACCCCAAATATGGCAGCCAGAAATCGAATTTCGCCGTACTCCTGATCCATATCTTCCTCGTTAGCGCAGACGAATCAACTCGATGGCCCGGTCCCGGTTGCAGGCGACACGGACGGCTCTCCGGCGGCAGAGGGGCCTGAGCAAGACGCCGGCGCTTGCGTTCCAACGTCCGCTGCAGGTAGTGCCTGGAACACGTAGGCTTCTTGGCCGATCTGGGTAACTGGACGGAAGAAGCGGGTATCTTGGAACGGCAGCATGCCCTGCTGCCACCAAGGCATGGTGTCCACGGTGACGGGGGAGAGAACAGGATCGATGCGTTCCGGCCTGGTCGCCCACAAGAACGTCTTTGGCGTCCAGACGACGAAGTAGTCCGGCTCCCGTGACTCCGCGCCGATAGCTGCGAGGTAGCGGCGCTCGGGAACGGGCTCGGTGCCGTCCAAGGAGTGAATGCCAACGTATGCCGCGCAACCCGTCGGAGCGGCCAGCACAGCTTCCTTAATGAACGTCATCTGATCGCGGCCAGCCGGGCTCATCTCTTCCAAGAGGAACTTCCGTTCCGCGATGCTTACCCTGTTGCCGAGGGATGTAAGAAGCAGCATCGTCTGGCTGTCGCTGACGATCCGCGCGTTCTCGTCTGTGTGTTCCCCAAACCACGTGGCCAGTTCGTACTCCACGTCGGCCACTTTGGGGTACACGGCCACTTGCGCGGGCGAGGAAGCGCTCTGGAGAAACGGCACGACGACCGCCGGCAGGACCACCGCAATCATGCCGAGCTGCGCCACATTCCGGAACAGGGCCGGAGCGCCGGCGCTTCCCCGTACCATCCGGCTCACCAGCGTGCCCGTATTGGCAGCCCCGGCCACGATCAGGAAGGCGAGGAAGGGCGCGAAGCTCTTGTTGATACGGAAGGCGAACGGGTCGGGAAGGAAATAGAACACGAACATGACCGCCGCGGCCATGACCACGGCGCGGCCGTTTGCCTCGCTCTTGCTGGCCAGGAAGCCGGCGACTCCCAGTAACATCAGGACGAGGACCACAGGGGACAGCGTCAGCTTGAGCAGGTCCACCTGTCCAGCGAAGTCCGGTGAGAAGTTCTCGTAGGTGGAACCGAATACGGCTGACGAGATCGAGAAATCCTGCGGAAAGGCGAGGATGCCGGAGAACTGGAGGAGGAAGAACCCTCCCACGGCCAGACACAGCGCGGCCGCGACGGTCCGGTCCAGGCTGAGGCCGCGCGCGGTGAGCGCGATCCCGTACACGATGAGCGCCGTCAGAAAGATCGGGCCCTCGTATACATGGAAGACCTGAAACCCAACGATGATGGCGAACAGTGCGGGCAGTCCGGTCCAGTTCCAGCGCCTCCTGTTAGCCGCCGCGAGCATGATGCCCAGGACGCCCGCCACTACCAGCATCAGCAGGACGCGGACCTCCTGACTGAACAGGCCCAAGCGATAGGCATTCATGGCGATGAAGAGGACACCGACTGTGCCCTGCAGGGCGATCAACGCTTCGGTTTTCGCCCGCCTTGGAACATCGTCTGTCACGACCAGGCGGTGCATGAGATAGAGCGCCAGCGGAAACAGGGCGAAGAGGATCGTATTGGAGCGCAGGACGAGAGGCGACGCGCTATAGAAGATCGGCTCCACCGGGAGAAAGACGCCGATGGCGGTGACCAGGATCGCGGTGGCCGAGCGTCCTGAGACCGCGTTCGCCCAGAGGAAGAGCCCCACCCCATAGACGGCAAACAGCAGGAACGCCCCCATCCAGATGATGGAAAGCGGCTCCACGCCGTATAGCTGCGACAGGACCGCCAGGAGGGTGACCAGCCCCGGGCCATGGGAGGGATTTTGCAGTTCGAGGTAGCCGTGTTCCAACAGCCGCAGGGCGGGCTGCGCAAAGTGGATCGCCACGTCCGCGGCGTTCCCAGTCAACAGCGGGAACTCCGCATAGCGCATCACGATGACTTTCGGCGCGATCGAGAGCAGGACGGCCGTGGCCAGAGCCAACGCCGTCGCTCCCGCTACTCGGAGGGGCACTGGCCGCATTCTTCCAACATGGGTAGCGATGGAGCCGCCCGCGGCCAGGGCGAGCGCGATTAGCCCAATACGCCGCAGTAGGAACGACTGGCCGCCCACTTGCAGGACGACGACCACCACGGCCAGCGCCAGGCTGCCCACAAGCCACTCGACGAGTGCGCGGCCAACTCCATCCAGTGGTGAGGTCTGGTTGAGGATGGGCAAGAGCCGCAGCAGCGCCGACCCCACCAGCAGGGGAATGAGAGCGAACGCGGGCAGCGCCAGGGCGGCCCTCGCGACCTCAGGAAGAGGGAGCCACAGGGCGGCTGCGACGGTCAGCAGCACGTAGGCGACGAGCACACTGCCGAGCGAGCCGAACCAGACTTCGCCTGCCACCCGCTCCGGAGCCAGGCCGGTATTGGGCTCGCTAGTAAGCATCCTGATTGAGGAGTGCTACCGGCCGCATGATCTGAATGTGTTGTGGGACTGCTTCATCGATCGATGTTCTCCAACTCCAGCCCTCGATAAGGCCGCCCGGGCGCGGCTAGATACGCGATCGTTCTTCCGCACGTGGAAAAGGATCGCCCTCTCGTGAGGATGTATCGGCCCAGCGTTGACTTCTCTACATCGGTAACGCCGGCTTAGACCCTCTTGCGACGGGGTTGCGGGCCAGCCTGGCTGGCAATGTGACGGCGCCCGTTGCGGCGGGCGTCATACTGCCGGCGGCAGGAGTATACTGCCGCCACATGCTGGACGAAGAGCAGTTTCGCGGCGTCGTCGCCGCGTGCGCGCCAGAACTGAGGCTCGCATCGGCGCGCCCGTTCGCCGAGGGCTGGGACTTCGAGCTGTGGGAGGCGAACGGCGAGCTGCTCTTCCGCTTCCCCAAGCGGGCCGAATGCGCGGACGCCCTCGTCATCGAGGCGAAGCTGCTGCGCGAGCTGGCCCCGGCGCTGAACACGCCGATCCCGCAGCCCGCTCACGTCAGCGACGGCGTCGACGCGTTTCCGATGCCGTTCTTCTCCTACCGGCGTCTGGCAGGCGAACCGCTGCGGACAGCGCCTGAAGGCGGCGACATAGCCGCGATGACAGGCGCGTTCCTCTCGGAGTTGCATCGCTTCCCGGCGCAACACGCGACGGAGCTGGGCGTCCGGACCTTCACCGCGCAGTCCTGGCGCGACGACTACGCGGCGTTCCGGGAGCGGACGGACAACGAGGTCACCTGCCTGCTCTCGTCGGACGAGCAGCGGGTCGTTGCGGAATTCTGGGACAACTTCCTGGACGACGACCACAACTTCCAGTTCCAACCGGCCCTCATCCATGCCGACCTCGGCCTGGAACACCTGCTTGTCGACGACGACCGCAGGCAGCTACTCGGCGTGATCGACTTCGGGGACGCCCGCGTCGGCGACCCGGCGCTCGATTTTGTGGTGTTCAACGGCGCATTTGGGCGGGCGGCGCTCGAAGCGTACGACTGCGAGGTGGACGAGACGTTCGTGTATCGTTCTCGCGCGTACTTCCGGATCGGCCCGTTCCACGAGGTGCTCTACGGTCAAGAGACGGACCAGCCGCAGTTCATCAGCTCCGGCCTGGAGGGGGTCAGGACAAGGATCGTGCGGGCGAGCTAGGGCAGACACAAGAGTCCGGAGGCTGGGCGGACACACAGGTCCGCAGGCTGGGCGGACACATAGACCCGCAGGCTGGGCGGACACACAGGTCCGCCCCTACGGCAAGAACGCGGGGGAGCGGTTTGACAACGAATCGAATGCGCTACGACCCAGACAGGCATCGCCGTCGTTTCTCTCGTCTACCTGGCTACGATTACGCCCAGCCAGGGGCGTACTTCGTGACGCTGTGCATCCAGCAGCGCGAGTGCCTATTCGGGGAGATCGAAAGCGAAGAGATGGTGCGTAGCGAGGCAGGCGCAATGGTAGAAACGTGGTGGAGAGAGCTGCATCGCAAGTTCCCTGCATGTAGCGTGGATGCATTCGTCGTCATGCCAAATCATGTTCACGGCGTCATCGTGATTCATGACCTGGCAGGCGCCGGCTCGCACGCAGACCCACGTCATGAGAGCGCGTACACAGATGCGTCTTTACCGCGCATCGTGCAGTGGTTCAAGACCATGACCACGAATGCATACATTCATGGCGTCGACGAACGCGGATGGCCGCCGTTCGCTGGGCGGCTGTGGCAGCGCAACTATTACGAGCAAATCGTGCGCGACGATGTCGATCTGAACCGGATACGCGAATACATCGTGAACAATCCACTCAGCTGGAAGGATGACCCGGATAACCCCGCGGTGGATGGGTAGAGGCTCGTAGGGGCCGAGCTATGTGTCGGCCCAGATGTGCCGCCGTTGAAGCGTCAGGGCGTCGGCGCTCAAGGCAGGGGCGGACACGCAGATCCGCCAAGGCATGTAGAGGCCACACAGTTGAATTCAGCCGTGAGCACGGCGTTAAAAGCATGAAAAGCTGCGTTTGTGCTATGCTGAGGGCGACGCAATGAGGTGCGTCCTGCCCAATGGAAACCACCCGCCAGACGATCCTCGGTATCCTGCGCCGCCGCAAGGCAACGGTCAGCGACCTAACTGAAGAGTTGGGGCTCGCACCGGCCACCGTCCGCCGGCACCTTGATATCCTCGCGCGCGACGGGCATGTCGATGTCGCGCAGGTGCGGCGGAAAACAGGCCGGCCCCACTACCTGTTTTCTATCAGCGAGGCCGGCGAGGACCTCTTTCCCAAGCACTACGTCCGCATCACGAACAGGCTGATTGACGAGATCGTGGCGCTTGAGGCGAAGGAGACCGCCGACTGCAGCGGCCCGGAACTGGCCGAGATGGTGTTCCAGAAGATGGCGCAGCGGCTGGCGCAACGGATCGCTCCGCACATCCACGGCTCCTCGCTGCCGGAGCGGATGCGGGCCACCACCGAGGCGCTTGCGGAGGAAGGCATCGTCTTCGACGTGGAGGAGTCCGACGAAGGATACCTGCTGCTCGGCCACGGCTGCCCGTGCCCCCGAGTGGCGGATGGCAGGGGTCAAATGTGCGCACACGACCAGCGCCTGCTCTCGACGCTGCTGGGCGCCGAAGTTACCTATGTCGAGCCAGGCTCCGTAGGCTTAGAGGGCTACTGCGCGTATCGAGTCAAGGAAGTCAGGCCAGATGGCAGGTTGTCATCTCGAGCGACAGTGGTATAGTATAAGAAGCAAACGCTGTATATATCTGCTATAGAGCTACGACATCTGTAGAGGAGCACCAACATGACGACAGACGTGACGACAGACATGCTGACCATTACTGAGAACGCCGCGACCAAAGTGAAGACCCTGCTCAAGGAGAAGGACGCAGAGCAGGGCGCGCTGCGCGTCTTCGTCGCGGGCGGCGGCTGCTCCGGCTACCAGTACGGCATGGCGATCGCCCAGGAACAGGAAGAGGACGACCTGATCATCGAGAAGGAAGGCGTTCGCCTGTTCGTCGACCCGGAGAGCGCTCCCCTGCTGAGGGGCGCGGAGATCGACTACGTCGAAGACGTCATGAAGAGCGGCTTCACGATTTTCAACCCCAACGCCGTCAAGAGCTGCGCATGCGGCTCCAGCTTCGACACTGCGGACAGTTCGGGTCAAGGCCAAGCCAAAGCCTGCTGCTAGGCTCAGCACTCGTTGAGAACCAGAGGTCCGGGGCATGGCTCCGGGCCTCTTTGTTACACTGTTTGCTACGTTAACGTCTCATACGAAAGGAACACGCACATGACCTACTGGATCGTCGTCGGCTCCCCAGACAACTTCCAGGTCGCCATCGACCGTGGATTCGATCTCTTCGGCTTCAAGAGCACGCGCCGCAAGGCGAGCGGCGAAATGGAGCCTGGTGACAAGCTCGTCTTTTACCTAACCGGGATCAAGGTGTTCGGCGGGATCGCCACAGTGAAATCGGATTCGTTTGAAGATCACTCGAAGCTCTTCACGAGCGTGAAGAAGCCCGAGGAGGACTACCCGTATCGCGTTAAGACCAAGGCCGACATCATCCTGGACGAGGACCAGATGCTCTACGTCCCGGACTTCGTGCCCCTGCTGGAGTTCACGAAGAAGGGCGAGACGAAGAGCTGGGCGATGCACTTCCAGGGCAACCTGCACAAGATCTCCGAGTTCGACTACAAGCTGCTTGAGAAGGCGATGAAGGACCGGAAAAAGGCGAAGCCTCGCACCACGGCCAAAGCCAAGGCGTAGTTGGCTTCAGCATCACGCACTTCCCTTAGGGCATTCCCCTACAGGAACTACGGCAGACCTGGGGTATAATTCGCGATCAAGGCGACTGATATGACACACCCATTTTTCGATGCGCTGGAACGCCGCGTGCTCCTGTCCGACGGCGCGATGGGAACGGCCCTGAGAGACCGGGGCGTCCCTGCTTCCGTCTGCCTCGACGAGCGCAACCTTTCGGACCCGCAGCTCGTCCAAGCTGTGCATACCGAGTACTTGACGGCGGGCGCCGAGATCATCGAGACGAACACGTTCGGCGCGAACCGGCTGCGGCTGCGCTCGTTCGACCTTGCCAAGCAGGCCGCCGAGATCAACGCGGCCGGCGTCGCGATAGCGCGCGAAGCGACGCGCGACCGCGGCCTCCACGCGTTCATCGCGGGCGCGGTTGGGCCGGTCGGCGTTGGGCTGGCCTCCGGCGGCACCGTCACGCTGAAGCAAGCGCACAAGGCGTTCGCCGAGCAGGCACAAGTGCTCATCGACAGCGGCGTCGACCTGATCATGCTGGAGACGTTCCCCTCGCTCGCGGAGGCGCGGCAGGCGGTAGAGGCGGTGCGTGAGGTGCGCAAAGACATTCCCCTGATCGTGCAGGTGACGTTCCAGCGCGACGGCCGCACATGGATGGGCGAGGAGCCCTCGGCGGTCGCCCGGGAGCTGCGAAACGCCGGCGCTGACGTCGTGGGCGTCAACTGCATGCCGGGGCCCCAGGCCGCGCTCGACATCCTGGAAGAGATGTCGCGGGCCAGCAAAGTAAAGCTCTCCGTCCAGCCGAACGCCGGCCATCCGCGCGTAGTAGAGCGAGAGGTCTCCTATCCCGTCACCCCCGGCGTCTTCGCGGAATACACACCTCGGCTCGTGGCAGCCGGCGCCGTCGTCATCGGCGGCTGCTGTGGGACGACGCCCGAGCACATCTCCGCGATGCACGACGCACTGCGCAAGTCGAAGGACGCCCCGGCAGATGAGACGCCCGTGGCGAACGCGGCGATCGACCTTGTTCTGCCGCCGGAAGATCTCGATCCAGACGACGCCACGCTGCGCGAGAAGCTGGCCGCCGGGCGCTTCGTCGTGACCGCCGAGATCGACCCTCCACGCGGCCTCAACCCGCGCCGTGCCTTGCAGGGCGCGGCCAAGCTGCGCCTCGCAGGCGTCGACGCTGTAAACGTCGCGGACAGCCCGATGGCGCGCGTCCGCATGAGTGCGTTCGCCCTCGCCGTGCTGCTGAGGCAGCAGTTGGGCCTCGAGCCGGTGGTGCATGTCACGACGCGCGACCGCAACCTCCTTGCGCTGCAAGCCGACCTGATCGGCGCGCACGTCCTGGGAACGCGGAACGTGCTCTGCCTTCGCGGCGACATCCCCTCCGGGTCAGGCTATGCGAAAGCCGTCGGCGTGTGGGACGTGACGCCCGTGGGGCTGCTGCGCATCCTCAAGGGCCTCAACGAGGGCATCGACTTCGCGGGCAGCGCGATGGCGCAACCGACCTCGTTCTTCTCCGGCGCCGCCGCGAACCCGACCGCAGCCTCGCTGGAGGCCGAGATCAAGCTGCTCCGGCGCAAGGTCGAGGCCGGAGCCGACTTCGTGATGACGCAGGCGATCTATGACATCGAGGCGCTGGAACGCTTCCTGGCGAAGGCTGCGCGCTTTAAGGTGCCGATCCTGATCGGCGTCCTGCCGCTCCACAGCCAGCGTCACGCCGAGTTCATTCACAACGAACTGCCCGGCGTGGTGATTCCTGAGTCGATTCGCGACCGCATGAAAGAGGCCGGAGAGCAGGGCCTGGAGGAGGGCGCGGCTATCGCGCGCGAGACCATCCAGGCGGCGCGAGGCGGCATCCAGGGCATCTACCTGATCCCGGCGTTCGGCCGCTATGACGTCGCCGCGGAGTTGGTGGAGCAAATCAAGGCGGAAGCTTAACCTCCCTGCCCTTCTGTGCTAGGCTGTGGCCGTCCAGGCTACTTCAGCATCGAAAGGACGCGCCCCACATGAGCGCACTGAGCGAATTCATCCGCGACGGACTGCGCGGCCAGCACGCGATGATCGATCAGGCGGTGAAGGACCTGACGCCTGAGCAGCTCCACTGGCTGCCGCCCGACACCAAGCTCAACCACATCGGCAACACGCTCTGGCACTACGTCCGCACGGAGGACAACGTGATCCAGTTCGTGCTGCAGGACCGCAAGCCGAC
>QIFC01000090.1 GCA_003228685.1 Chloroflexota bacterium | reverse complement strand
GCCATGACTGAACGACAACTCGCGTTTGTCTTCGACCTCAACAAGTGTTTGGGCTGCCAGACATGCACCATTTCGTGCAAGACGCTCTGGACGGACCAGCCAGGCATGGAATACATGTGGTGGAACATCGTCAACACAATGCCCGGTCGGGGCACGCCGCGCGATCGGGACGAGATGGGCGGCGGCTTCGATGCTGACGGGCGCGCGCAGGCTGGCGTGCTGCCCGGTGCAAAGGACTTCGGGGAAGCCTGGGACTTCAACTACGAAGAAGTCTTCTACGAAGGGAAGGGCCAGTCGGCGTACCTCCACCCGCGCAGCCCAAGCGCGAACGGCAAGGACGAAGCTCCGGACTGGGGGCCAAACTGGGACGAAGACCAGGGCGCGGGCGAATACCCCAACAGCTACTACTTCTACCTGCCCACGATCTGCATGCACTGCACGGAGCCTGCCTGCCTGGCCGCCTGTCCTCGAACGGCGATCTCTAAGCGCGAGGAGGATGGCATCGTCCTCATCGATGAAGACCGCTGCGTTGGCTATCGCTTCTGCATGGAAGCCTGCCCGTACAAGCGCATCTACTTCAACCCGAACCGCTTCATCTCACAGAAGTGTGTCATGTGCTTCGCCAGGCTGGAGGAAGGTGTAGCGCCCGCCTGCGTACGCCAGTGTCCCGGGCGCGTTCGCCACTTCGGATATCTCGACGATGAGGACAACGACGTCTTCAAGCTCGTCAAGACCTGGAAAGTGGCGCTCCCGTTGCATCCCGAATTCGGCACAGAGCCCAACGTGTACTACGTGCCGCCGCTCGCCCCGCCGCGCTTCGACGAGAACGGGGAGATCGATGAAGAGAACCCTCGCATCCCCATGGACTACCTGCGCTCGCTCTTCGGCCCGGCGGTGGACCAGTCACTCGCGACGCTCAAGCTGGAGATGGAAAAGACGCGGGCGGGAGAGAAGTCAGAGTTGATGGACATTCTCATCGCCTACAAGTGGCAGAACATGTTCATCCCGTTCGTGGAGGACCCGGGCGAATTGAGCCGCCCGGCGCCGAAGTCATGATGCAGATCGAGGAGATCACCACGCCGGAGGGTCTCGTGGCGGCTGGCCACAGCCGTCTCTATCGGCTGCTTGCCGATGGGTTCTCGTACCCGGATAGCGAATCGTTCGAAACGCTCAAGACCGGCGAGTTTCGAAACTACGCGATTGCAACGTGCCGGGATTTGCCGTATGATCTGGAGCCCGTCTTCGACGGGCTGGTCGCGTCAGGAACGCACACCGACTTCCAGGCTGAGTACCTGCGCATCTTTGAGGTGGGTATGGGCGTGCCGCCGTGTCCGCTCTACAGCGGAGTCTTCCAGGGCGGGCGAAAGGCTGTCATGGAAGAGCTGGCACGGTTCTATAGCTACTTCGGGTTGTCGATCGAACATGGCTCCGGAGAGTTGCCCGACCATCTAACCACTGAGCTGGAGTTCATGCACTTCTTGGCGTTCAAGGAGTTGGCTGCTCTCGACCAGCAGAAGGATCCGGAGCCATACCGGCGCGCCCAGGCGGACTTCCTGGAGCGCCAGCTCACGAACTGGTTGCCAGCTCTGGAGAAGCGCTTGCGGGGCCTGGAGCCGCCGCCGTTCTACGCGGCGTTGGCTTGGCTGTTGAACACTGCGGCGCGCGCTCACCTGGCCGTGCTTGATGGATCGCTCGATCGGAACGTTTCGATTTCGTTGGAGCAGGTGTGATGATCCCGGCAATCTGCGTCGTTGGGCGAAAGAACAGCGGCAAGACCATGCTCATTGAGCGCCTCCTGCCGGAGTTGCTGGCGCGCGGCCGCAAGGTGGCCACGGTCAAGCACGATGCCCACGATTTCGAGATCGACCAGCCTGGGAAGGACACGTGGCGTCATCGCCAGGCTGGCAGCACGACCACGGTAATCTCATCCTCATCAAAAATGGCCTTGGTCCGCCTCACAGACAGCGATTCGCCGCTGGATGACCTGCTGCGCATGGTGGACCGATCATACGACCTCGTCCTCGTCGAAGGTTTGCGGCGCAGCGCGTGTCCGAAAATCCTAGTCCATCGGCCTGAGACGGGAGAACCGCCGGACGTGCTTGGTGACATCTGGGCCGTCGTTGGGGACAAGATGCCCGACATTGACGGCAATCCGCCGTGCATTCCGCTGGAAGACATCGGCATGCTCGCTGACCTGATCGAAGAACGGCTCCTGGGCGGCCCGGTCCAGACGCCGGCCTGGAACCTGCCGGCGCTGTTGGCCGAGGCAGGCCGCCATCACGGCCATCTTTGTCCCGGACAGGTGTTGGGAGTGCGGATGGCGATCCTGGGATGCGAACGGCTGGGGATCTACGAGCCGAAGTCATCGAAGCGCCTCATCACATTTGTAGAGACCGATCGATGCGGGACGGACGCGGTGCAGACCGTGACGGGATGCACGCTCGGCAAGAGGACGTTGAAATTCGTGGACTACGGCAAGCTCGCCGCCACGTTCATCGATACGGAGACGGGCCGCGCCGTGCGCATCGCCGCCAAGGAGAGCGCGCGCGACGCCGCGCTGCGATTCCTGCCCAATGAGCCGAACGCACACGAAGCGCAGTTGCACGCCTACAAGGCGCTACCCGACGAAGATTTGTTCAGTGTCCAGGACGTGCGCGTTGAGCTGGCCGAGGCGGAGCTGCCGGGCCGCCCTCGCGGGAGGACGGTCTGCGCGGAGTGCGGCGAGGGAGTCAACAACGGACGCGAGCTGTCGGTCGCGGGCAGAACGCTCTGCCGCGCCTGCGCTGGTGGACCGTATTACGACGAAGTTGAAGCTACAGTCGGAGTTCAAGAGTATCAGGATGGAACTCCCTAGGCGAACGGAGGCATACGATGGCACGCAAGAGCGCATTTGAGAAGGCAGACGGCACTGCCGAACGCTATCGCGATCGCTGGAAGTGGGACTCGGTGAGCTGGGGCAGCCACTGCGTCGACTGCTACCCGAGCAACTGCCCGCACCGCGTGTTCGTCCGCGATGGCAAGGTCGTGCGCGAAGAGCAGTCCGGGACCTTCTCCGTCATCGAGGAAGGCGTGCCGGACATGAACCCGGCTGGCTGTCAGAAAGGCGCCATGTGGAGCCAAATGCTCGACGGCGAGGATCGCGTGATCTACCCGATGAAGCGGGTAGGGGAGCGAGGCTCCGGCGAATGGGAGCGCGTGAGCTGGGACGATGCGCTGACGGACATCGCTGATAAGACGATCGATGCCATCCAGGAGTATGGTTCGGAGTCCCTCGTCCGCATCGGCGAGCCTGCGGAAGGCGGCACGCAGGTGCTGGTCTGCGCGGGCATGCTGGTGAACGCGCTTGGTGGGATCACCACCGACGTGCAGGCTGAGATCAACGACTTCAGTCCTGGCCTCTACATCACGTATGGAAAATTCGACCCGGCTGCCAGCGTCGACGATTGGTTCCACACGGAACTCGTGCTGATCTGGCACTGTAACCCGGTCTACACGAACATTCCCTGGTACCACTACGTGGCGGAGGCTCGCTACAACGGCGGCGAAGTCATGCTCTTCGCGCCGGACTACAGCCCTTCCGCGCTCCATACGGACGTGTTCGCGTCCGTGCGTCCGGGGACCGACGCCGCGCTCGCGCTCGGCATGTGTCAGATCCTGATCGAAGAAGGACTCTATCACGATGAGTTCGTGAAGGACCAAACCGACCTTTCGCTGCTGGTGCGGCAGGACGACCAGCACTTCCTGCGAGCCAGCGATGTCGACGGTGGCCGGGACGACCAATTCTACTGGTACGACAAGGTGACGAAGAGCGTCGTCGAAGCGCCGCGAGGCACGCTTGCTCTCGGCGACGTCGATCCCGCCCTTGCCGGAGAGTTCGAGGCCACTCTTGCGGATGGCTCCAAGGTAATGGTAACCCCGGTTTTCGCTCTGCTTCGCAACTTGCTTAACCGCGACTACACGCCGGAGAAGGCCTCGGAGATTTGCGGCGTACACCCGGACGTGATGCGCCGCGTGGCGCGCACGGCAGCTCGCAAGCGCACACGGCTGCTCATGGGCTGGAACTCCGGCAAGTACTACCACGGCGACCTCATGGAACGGACGATGGCGCTCTTCCTGGGCCTGACGGGTAACTGGGGCCGTAAGGGGACCGGCGCCCGGTCGTGGGCCGTGGGCTGGTACGAAGGCATGTTCGCGCCGTTCGCCAAGGCGAAGCCGGGCCGCCAGGCCGCGCGCGAAATGAAGGGCATGATGGATACGATGTTGGCCGCGGCGAAGGAAGCTGACCCCACCATGACCACTGAGATCGCGGTGGTGGAGAGCGAGTATCAGAGCGCCCGCATGGGCGGCATGGTGCCTGCGGTGTTCTTCTGGTACTACCACTGCGGTTTCCGGGAGCGGTGGAATAAGGCGGAGTGGAACGACCCCACCATGAAGCGCACCTTTGACGAGTACGTTGAAGAGGGCATCGAGCGCGGCTGGTGGGAGGGCTTCCGCACTCCGGACGAAAAGATGCCCCCGCAGGTGATCTTCGAGATCGGCAGCAACGTGCTGCGCCGGACGCGGGGCGGCCAAGACCTGCTGCTCAAGGACCTGTGGCCGAACACGAAGATGATCGTCACCTGGGACTGGAGGGTCAGCACGACCGGGCTCCTCTCCGATTACATTCTGCCCGCGGCTCAGCATTACGAGAAGACGAACTTCTGCTACCAGACGCCACACGTGATGAACCTGACGTTCTCGGACAAGGCCGTCGAGCCGCCCGGCGAGGCGAAGTCTGAATGGCAGATCACGCTCGCGCTGGCGAAGAAGATCGAAGAGCGCGCGAAAGCGCGCGGCTTCACGGAGTACGAGACGCGCGGCATTACGCGCCGCCTCGACAACCTCTATAACGACATCAGCAGGGACGGCACCTACGCGGAAGACGAACGTTTGATGGATGAGATGGTACGGGACAGCGCCACGTTCGGGAACCTGCCCAAGGGCACGACGCTCGCCACGATGCGCGAGAAGGGCCACGTCCGCTTCACGGATTGGGGCTTGAGTTCCATGGCGCTCGCGCAGGCCTCTGAACTGAAGCCAGACGAGGCCCACGCGCCGTTCCGCAACCACACGGAGAAGAAGGAACCATTCCCGACGCTCACACGGCGCGCTCAGTTCTACATCGACCACGACTGGTTCTTGGAGGCGGGCGAGGAGCTGCCGGTGCACAAGGAGACACCGATGCAGGGCGGCAACTATCCGCTCCAGCTTACGTCGGGCCACCCACGGCACAGCATTCATTCGATGAACATGACGAGCAAGATCATCCTGCAAACGCACCGTGGACACCCTTCGATGTTCATCAGTCCAGAGGACGCGAAGGCCCGCAAGATCAAGAACAACGAAACAGTGCGGATGTACAACGACGTGTCATCGATCTTGATCGACACGAAGGTCTCGACGCTGGTCCGCCCGGGCCAGGTGATCGTCTACAACGGCTGGGAGCCGTACCAGTTCGAACAGTGGAAGGGCGCCGAGAACGTGGAGCCCGGCATGGTCAAGTGGCTCCACTTGGCTGGCGGCTACGGGCACCTACAGTATCGCAGCATCCACTGGCAACCCGTCCCGATCGATAGGGCGATCCATGTGGACGTCGAGAAAGTGAAGCCGAAACGCAAGACCAAGGCGAAGGCAGCCGCCAAGCGAACCGCTGGTAGGAAGCGGTAGGCGCCTGCGCGAGCAGAAGGAAGAGATGGAAGAGAAGGAACGCGGCGAGCGATCGCAGGTGGTCGAATCGCGGACCGCACGGAACTTAGACGAACTGCTGGGTCGTTGGATGAGTGACCCGGCCACCATTCACTGGCGCTAGCTGCCCGGCATTCGAAGCGGCCGTCCGCTCGCCGGGAGCCTCAGCGCTAGAGGAGGCGTGATGGCTTCTAGGCAAGAGCGGCCGCAAGTAAACGAGCCAGACGGCTCGCCGCTCCCACTGCTAGGCCAGCCTGTCTCTCGTAGAGGCTTCCTGAAAGTCGCCTCGGCGGGAGCGGCTGCCCTCTACCTTACGCAGCTCGGTTGCAGCGGCGGCGCAGACGGCATTCGCCGTGTGGTCGAGCAAGATCAGTCCTTCGGCGATTGGACCGACATCTACCGAGAGAAGTGGACCTGGGACAACGTGACCTGGGGGACGCACCTCATCGACTGCTACCCGGGGAGCTGCCTCTTTCGTGTCTACACCAAAGACGGTGTAGTCTGGCGCGAGGAACAGGCTGGCACGTACCCGGAAATAGAGCCGGGCGTGCCGGATATGAACCCTCGCGGGTGCCAGAAGGGTGCCTGCTTCAGCGATGTCATGTACGGCCCGGAGCGCTTGCGCTTCCCGCTGCGCCGCGTCGGCGAGCGGGGAAGCGGCAAATGGGAGCGCATCACCTGGGACGAGGCGCTCACCAATGTGGCGGACGGCATCCTTGATGCAATCGAGGAGGTAGGGCCGGAGTCGATCATCTACGAGACGGGCCCGGGCAACGGCGGCATCGTCAACGGGCCGCTGCCTGGCTGGCGCCTGAGCCGTCTGATCGGCGCGACCGTGCTCGACACGAACGGCCTCGTCGGCGATTTCAACGTCGGTTTATATGAGACGTTCGGCAAGTTTCACTTCGTCTCGTCGGTAGATGACTGGTTCCACTCGGACCTGATCCTGACCTGGCACATGAACCCGGTCTATACGAGGATTCCCAGCGCGCACTTCATCTACGAGGCGCGCTACCACGGCGCTCGCGTCGTCAACATCGCGCCGGACTACAACGCCTCCACCGTCCACGCCGATCTCTGGGTACCCGTGGAGCCGGGGACGGATGCGGCGCTCGCCCTGGCGCTGTGCAAGATCATCATCGATGAGGGGTGGATGAACCGGGACTTCGTCACAGAGCAGACGGACCTGCCGCTTCTCGTGCGCCTCGACACTAAGCGATTCCTGCGAGCGCCGGACTTGACAGACGCCGATGCCGGCGCTCGCGATGACCAGTTCTACGTCTGGGACGAATCTACTGCGTCGCCCGCCCCCGCGCCTCGCGACACGCTGCGCCTGAAGTCGACGCCGGCGCTCGAAGGGCGATTCGATGTCGAGCTGGCCGATGGCTCGCGAGTCGAGGTCGTGCCCGCGTTCGTGCTGCTGCTGGAGCGACTCCAGGAGTACACGCCGGAGTACGCCGAGTCGGTCACGGGCACAAAGGCGTCCGTGATCCGGCGGCTCGCTCAGATGGTCGGCGAGGCGAAGCGCGTGCATATCCTGCAGGGCTTCAACATCAACAAGTACTACCACGGGGACCTGATGGAACGGGCGCAGGCCTTGCTACTGGCGCTGACGGGCAACTTCGGCCGGAAGGGCACGGGCATGCGGGGCTTCAACACGGGCCAGGTCCAGATCGGCACGGTGGTGAAGGACCGCGCCGGGATGGAGGGCTTCGTTCGACTGGCGGACCGTGCGTTCGATGTCGAGGACGAGTTGCTGAAAGAAGATCCGACGCTCACGGAGGAGATGCGCGCGATCGGCGTCGAACAGGCGGAGGCGGAACGCCGCGTGCTCCTGCCGTACGACTCGGGACCGCTCACCGTGCCCGCCGCGTTTTACTGGTACTGGCACGCGGGCTACAAAGACGTCTGGAACCGCTCAGACTGGTCGGACCCCAGCATGAAGCGGCCGTTGGGCGAATACTTGGACGAGGCGGTCGCGAAAGGTTGGTGGGACGGCGCCGCGACCCCGCCGCCCGACAAGCCGCCGCGCGTGCTGCTTGAGGTCGCTGCCTCGACGCTGCGCCGCACACGGGGCGGCTACAAGACGCTGCGAGAGAAGTTGTGGCCGCAGCTCAAGCTCATCGTCGCGGTCGACGTGAGGATGAGTTCAACAGCACGCCAGGCCGATATCGTGCTGCCGGCGGCGGGGTTCTACGAGAAGACGGACTTCCGCTTCCCAACGACACACGTCAACTTCCTCACGTTCACCGAACAGGCCGTGAAGCCGATCGGCGAGTCAAAACCGGAGTGGGAGCTGTTCTCGCTGTTGGCGCGCAAGCTCCAGGCGCGCGCTATCGCTCGGGGCATGGAGTCTGTCGTGGACGGCGAGGGCCGCGAATTCTTGCTGAACGAGTTGTGGGATCGCTTTTCGATGCGAGGCGCGCTGCGGGAGACGGACGTCGACGCCCTGGCCGAGGATATGGTTCGCGATACGGTGCGCGTGGGCGCGCTCCCGGAGCGTACGACGCTGAAGACGTTTCGTGAAGAAGGGATCGTCCGCTTCACGGGCATCGGCCAAACGGCGGAGGGGCTCAACTTGGCGACGGACATCAAGCCCGACGAGACCGTTTCGCCTCTGCGATGGCATGTCGAGAAGAAGCTGCCGTACCCAACGCTGACCAGGCGCATCCAATTTTACATCGACCATGATTGGTTCTTGGAGGCGGACGAAGCATTGCCGCGTCACAAGCCGAACCCACAGATGGGCGGGGAGTATCCGCTGAAGATGGTCAGCGGCCACCTGCGTTGGAGCATCCATTCCACCTGGGTGGCGAACAGGCTGCTGCTGCAGACGCACCGGGGTGAGCCGTTCCTGATGATGTGCCCGGCCGACGCTGCCGAACGAAATGTGGCTGATGGCGATCACGTCCGCGCGTTCAACGATGTTGACGAATTCTTCGTGAAGGTCAAGCTCGCGCCATCCGTCCGGCCGGGCGAGGTGATCATCTATCACGCCTGGGAGCCGTATCAGTACAAGAATTGGACGCCTTACGATAGCGCCATCCCCGGCATGATCAAGTGGCTGCATCTCGCGGGCGGCTATGGCCATCTGAAGTACTGGCGTAACAACTGGCAGCCGCAGCAGGCTGACAGGGCGATCTCGTTGGAGGTGGAGCGATTAGAGGAAAGCGAGAAGGAGCATGCCTGATGACGATCGAATCGAGTGACCTGATAGATAGCCGGTACGCACAACTGATGGGGTCCGATCGCATCGTGAAACTTGCGGAGCAAACACAGGCATTCTTCGCTAAGGAGCGCGGCCCGGAAGAGCTGGCTCGCCTCTTCGCTGTCTTCCGGGTTGGCGAACACCACGCCGTGATCACGATCGGCGACTGGCTAAAATCGACGCCGGAACTGGACGTGAAGGACGGTTTCGCTCGTCTGGTCTGGGATGAGGCGCGCCATACACGCATCTGGACGCAGCGGATGGTCGAGCTTGTGGGCGAACACGCCGTCGAACGCCACTACCCCGATCCGACCGGTGTCTCGGGGCCGTCCACGGAGTATTTCCGGCTCTGGGACGAATACGCGAAGGCGGACAGCCTGCCCAAGCGTCTCGCCTACATCTACGTGGTTGATGCCTGGGCCGGGTTTGCGTATACGGCTTATCTGAACCATATCGACCCGGTAACCAAATGGCACTTGCAGACGATTCTGGGCGATGAGCGTTTCCATGTGGCATTCGGCCAGAAGATGGCTGAGCGGTATTGCACCTCCCCTCAAGACAGGGAGCTTCTTGCCCGCGAAGAGGAGAAGATCGTGACGATCCTGAGCAACGTAACGGACGGCTTCGTCAGTTCCGAGGTGTAGCGTGCAGACATCGACGCCCTGGATGCATGAGGAAGACCGCCGCTTCGACGAACTGGAGCGGACGACCGCGGGCGCGCTCCAAGCTCGCGATCGCCCACTGAATGTGCTGGGCCACTTCGCGATCTGGGCGAACCTTGGCGCGGGCCTCTACCTGATAATCGTCGGCGCATGGCTGGTCCCCGCGCTGAGCATCCCGCAGGCGGTTCTTGCCGTCCTCATCGGCGCCGCTCTCGGCTCCGCGTTGGTGGCGATTGCCGTGTGGTTGGGCGCGAGCGAGAACCGGCCGGGCGTCGTGCTGGCGCGAGGCGCCCTCGGCGAATCGGGAGCCAATCTCTATGGCGTGCTCTCCGTATTCAGGCATCTCGCCTGGGGGGCGCTGCAGCTCGCAATCGCCGCCGAGATCGCGGCGCAAACAATGGGCCGCCTGGGTCTGGGGGGCGGACGGCCGCTCTGGGCAGCCATATTCGGCGCGCTAGTGCTGGGGATGGTGCTCGTTGGCCCGGCGACGCTAATCCGGCGTTGGCTGGTGCCAAGCGCCGTCCTCGCCGCCCTGATCGGGATCGTGATCTTCTACTCGGCATGGTCCGGGTTCGGCGTGCAAACGATGATTGAGCGCGAGCCCGTCGGTGGTTGGCCTGGCATGACCGGCGCGGTCGACCTCGTCGCCGTGCTCGCCCTGATGTGGCTGCCCGTAGCGATCGACGTCGGAAGGCTGGGCGCGCCGCGCCGTGCGGGGATCAGCGCATTCCTTGGCCTCGCAACGATGACAGCATGGTTCGTTCTCATCGGCGTCCTGTTTGTGCCGGCGGTGGATGGCCGCGACCTGGCCGGCTTCCTGCTGGCGACGCCGGCGGGCAATATGGCACTACTCTTGATCCTCGTGCTCGAGCTGGACGGCGCCGCTCTCAGCCTCTACTCGCTGGCGTCGACGGCACGCGGGTGGATTCCGAAGGCCGACGCGGCCCTGCCGGCGACGATCGGCGGCGCCGCCGTCTTCGCGCTGGGAGCAGCCGTACTGGACCCGTTCGATTTCGGGGACGCTTTCCTATTGCTGGGTGCGGCGTTTGTTCCTCTTCTGGGAGTGCTGCTGGCGTCAATGCTAGTGCGTAACTGGTGGCTGAAGGCGTCGGCCAAGACTCGTCTGGATCCAACGGGGCGGGCGCAGATCATCACCGGGAGTATTGCATCGCCAGTCTTGGGTGGCGCGCTGGCTTGGGCGATGGGCTTTCTGCTGTACAACTGGGCGGCGCCCCTGGACGTGCCTGTCTGGACGGCCGCGATGTCCCGCCTGTTCGATGATCTACTACGCTTGCCGTTCCCAGCCGGCATACCGGGCTTGAGCGCTACGGCGCTCAGCTTCGTTGCGGCATTCTTGGTGACAGTAGCCGCGGCGGCGTCGCGCCGGAGGAGCTTTGGAGCGAGTTCGAAGTTGGGTAAGAACACGTCTGTGACTGTGGAGGAGGTGGGTACGAGATGACGCGCGCAAACCTGGTGGCCGTACAAGTGCGAGCCGCCTTAGAAGACTACGAGAACGGCGAGACATTTCGCCGGCGCATGGAAGGGCTCATGGAGAAGGCCGCGGAGACGGTTGACTTCAGCATGCCGACCATCGTCTGCTTCCCTGAGACGATCGGCCTGTGGCTTAGCTTCGTTCCCGAAATCTACAACAGGATCGAAGACGCCACGACGATTCAGCAGGCCATCATACGGGGCATACCTCCGAACCTGGGCCGTTTCATACGAGCGTCCTGGAAGCACAAGACTCTGGGCGTGACGACAATCTTCTTGGAGCTGGCCTTGGAGGCCGAAGCGATCTACCGGGAGACGTTTTCCAATCTCGCGAAGCAGTATGGCTGCTACCTGCAGGCTGGCACGATCTACATTCCCGAAATCGAGGACGAGCCTGTGAAGGGCCGCCACATTGTCGGCAGAAAGGTCTACAACGTCGCATATCTGTTCAACCCGCAGGGGGTCATCCTCCAGCGCGTCCCGAAACGGAACCTCTCGCCGCCACTGGAGCACAAGTTTCACTTCGCCGCCGGCGACAGGCTGGACCTCCACCCGGTAAACACGCCGCTGGGCAGCCTCGGTACGCTCATCTGCTACGATGGTTTCCACGAGTCACTCGTCGAACACTATGACAGTCTTGACGTAGACATCATCCTTAATCCTTCGCACAGCGATCGCAACTGGGAGCAGCCGGCCGGATTCAACAAGGCGATCACTGTAGGAGAAGCCTGGAAGCGCCACGGCGTAGGCGCGATGATCCAAGGGAGGCCCAACATCCAATATGCCGTCGTGTCGATGATGGCCGGCCGTGTGCTCGACCTGGAAGGGCAGGGGTGCTCGCACATCGTGCGGAACGTGGGAGAGGCGGGCGCGCCCAGCGAGCGCTGGGTGATGGCCCAGGCCTCGTCGCACACCGCTGAAGAGATCGTGTCCGCCCAGATCGAAATTCCGGATGGCCGTTAAGAGATCATGACTGAGCCGATCGAGATCGAGGTCGCCGGGTTTCCCGCTCTCCACGCTCAAGGGGAGAACGGCCGCAGGCAGACGCCGATCGTGTTTCAGCACGGTCTTTGGGGCACGGACTTGCAGCTGGCGCCATATCTTCGCTTCTTCTCATCGGTAGGCTTTGATTGCTATGCGGCCTGCAGGCGGGGCAGGCGGGGAGTTCCCCCTGAGCGTGCCCACGGCGTTCGTTTTGCCGACTATGTAGGAGACGCTCTCAGCGTGCTCGATGCAATCCATCCAGCACCGATCGTGATCGGTTGGAGTCTGGGCGGCCTCGTCGCCCAAAAGATCGCGGAAGCCGGCCGGTGCTGCGCGGCCGTCCTCGTCGCGCCCGTGGCCCCCGGCGGCATCCATTTCGTCCCACGGCTCGGCTCGATTCCCACGTACAAGCGGCACGCGCTCGACATTCTGCAGGGACGCCCTTTCCAGCTTTCCTACGCGAGCGCGAGCAGCCTGCTGCTCAATGGTGTAGCTCCACGCGAGCGGCGTCGCATTTTCGAGACGCTGGTTGCGGACTCGGGGCGTGTGGCGAGAGAGTTCGCGCTCACAGGCGTCAAGGTTGACGAAGCTAAGGTGCGCTGCCCGGTGCTTTGCGTGGTGGGCCTTGATGACAACGCGACGCCGGCAAGATCCGTGAGATCCGTCGCGGAGAAGTATGATGCGGAGCTGCGCGAATACCCCGGTCGCGGCCACTGGCTCCACGAGGAGCCCGGCTTCGAGAACATGGCGGCGGGAATCGTCAGTTGGTTGGAACAGCACATTCCTCAACCAGATACGGCTAACGCCCCGCCGGCCCTAGGCCGGCGGGGCGTTAGCAAAGAAGCCGTCCGTCAGAGACAGGGCTTCGACGGGGCGTTCTAGTCCCAGACGATGTCGGCAGGGTCGCGGTTCAAGTGGCCGAGCGCTTCGTTCCAGTGGTACATGATCAGCGCATCCATCAGCTCCGAGTCGGCGCCGCGGCGCTTCTTCTCCATTTCCACCCTAATCGTATCGAGCGCGCCGTGGACCTGAGGGCCGAAGAGCGACTCGAGGTACTCCGGCGGGATGCGCGACTCGGACTCGTTGAGTGAGCCGTCTTCGTTGATCGGCGCGGGGCTCAGCGGCGGAATGTAGTAGACGTTCGGTTTGGTCTCAAACTCGGGATGCAGCGGGAGCGCCACTTCCCACTTGTTGACGAACTTGGAAACCGCACCGTTGTCATCATCCAAGAATCCGATCCAGGCCGCGCGGCCCGGGCACTGGCGCACGCATGCGGGCGCCACGCCCTGCTCGATGCGCGGGAAACAGCCAATGCATTGCTGGCTGACGTTACGCTCCGGGTTGAAGTAAATCTTCTTGTACGGGCATGCCGCCGAGCACCGCTGCGAGCCCTTGCAGAGGTCCTCATCTCGCAGCACGAGGCCGTCGTCTGTCTTGAAGAGCGCGTCGTTTGGACAGGCCTCCAGGCAGCCCGGCTGCGTGCAGTGGTTGCAGAGGCGGGGAAGGTAGAAGAAGTAGGAGTTGGGGAACTCGCCCGCGCCTTCATCCTCGTCCCAGTTCATGCCCCAGT
>QIFC01000016.1 GCA_003228685.1 Chloroflexota bacterium | reverse complement strand
CATGGGGCTTGGTTCAGTTGGCCACTGGCACGCTCAGCGATCGCCTGGGACGCAAGCCAGCCATCGCGTCGGGGATGGCTATTCAGGCGCTGGGAGTGATGCTCTTCTTGCTGCTGGAAGGGTTCCGGTCTTGGGCCCTCGCAGCCGCCGTCTTAGGCCTGGGTACTGCTCTTGTTTACCCGACGCTCCTGGCCGTGGTCAGCGACATCGCCGAACCTCGGTGGCGCGCCTCCTCGGTCGGAGTCTACCGGCTGTGGCGCGACTCCGGCTTCGCTTGGGGTGCTCTGCTCACTGGGCTGCTGGCGGACGCCTTCACCTTCAGTTGGGCTCTTAGCTTCATGGTTCTCATTTCCTTGGGCTCTGCCTTCTACGTGGTACGGTATATGTCCGAGACCCTCCCTTCGCGGAGGTGAAGGGACTCCAGGCTTGCGCTCCGGGGCAGACTAGCAACCGGCGTGGGCTGAGCGACTGATGAACCCGCGCAGTATGTGTACGAGACAGGAAGTCTGATCAGAAAGGGGTTGGCGATGCCAACAGACATTTCTAGGGACAGAGTTCAGCAACTAATCGCCGAGGGAGCGCTTCTGTTCGATGTGCGTCCCGACCGGGAGTTCATGGACGAACACATCGTGGGCGCGCGCCACCTCTGGCTCAAGACGCTTGACGCGACAACGACGGCCGACCTCGAGCGGGACCGGGCCACGGTCGTCTACTGAGCGGACAATCAGTGAGACATGAGTCCGCGAGCCGCGTGCCGGCTCGAAAGCCTAGGGTTCACACAAGTTTACGACTACACCACCGGATTGGCCGACTGGACGTCCAACGGTCTGCCGACGGAAGGGAAGAAGGTCGGCGTCTCGCGTGAAGGCGTCGTGTGCAGAGATGCTCTCCGAGTCCGCGACGCCGTGCGCAGCGACGTTGCTACGTGCCGCCTAGAAGATACGCTCGGCTCCGTGACGGAACGGCTGAAGAGTGCGGGGCAGCGCCAATGCGTTGTCACGTCGGAGGAGGGCGTGGTGCTCGGCCGCCTTCGTGGCCAGGCGCTGGAGGGCGATCCGGACGCAACGGCCGAAGCGGCAATGGAGTCTGGCCCATCGACGATCCGGCCCGATGTCTCGCTTGCTGAGTTCACCAAGCACATGAGCGCCAAACAAGTAGGTAGTGTGCTGGTGACTGCGTCCACGGGGCACTTGATCGGGGTCCTGTTTCGAACGGACGCCGAAGAGAAGCTGAGGATGGCTCCGGCATAGACCTGGCGCGGAGGCGCCGGATTCAGTAAACAGTGTGCACCGGCCCGGAATCGACGGAAGGCTGACGATGGACCATTCTCAGATGTCGATGCCCTCTGGCGGCGGGGATCACACACGAGCGCTCGTAATCTCAGGTTGGCTCACGGGCGTCTACTTCTTCGTCGAACTCGGCGTGGGCTTCTGGACCGGCTCGGTCGCCGTCCTCTCCGATGCCTTCCACACGTTTTCGGCTGTCGGCGGCGTGTTGATAGCACTTGTGGCAGCCCGGATGGCCGCGAAACCAGCCACCCGCTATCAGACCTACGGCCTCATCCGCGCGGAGATCGTAGGCGCGCTCATCAACGGCGTCTTTCTACTGGGAATGGCGGTCTTCGTCTTCGTGATGGGCAGCATGAGGCTCCAGGACTCCAAGGACCTTGCCACCATTCCGATGCTTGCTATCGCAGGGGGTGGCATCGTCACTGAGCTGATCTCGATGGCCCTCCTGTACCAGGCGCAGAAGACCAACCTGAACGTCAAGGGCGCCTACTGGCACATCTTGCAGACCTTCGCCGGGAGTATCATCATCATCATCGCGGCGCTCGTCATTCAATTCACCGGCTTCCTCGAAATCGACCCCTTGCTCGGCATGGCGTTTGGTCTCTTATTGTTCTGGGCGTCGTGGTCGATCATTCGCAGCGCGCTGCACATCCTCCTCGACAACGTTCCCACTGACCTGGATATGGACGGCGTCAAGAGCGCCATCGAGGCCGTGCCGGATGTCGTCAGCGTTCACCACCTGCACGCCTGGAGCCTGACGACGGGCAAGAACATTCTCTCCACGCACGTGCTGATAGGCGACTTTGCCACAGGCGAGCCGGCTCTTCAGACGATCCAATCGATGCTGAAGTCAGACTTCAGCATCTACTTCTCCACGATTCAGGTGGAGACGGAGGTCTGCGACGAGATTGAGGCGGCGGACGAGATCGACTTCCTCAGGCAGAAGCCTGCCGAGGAGCATCACGCCGATGCGCCGCCTGCGGAGCACCACTAGGTACGATTCGCCCCGACGTTTCATTAAAGGACGGCAGGTAGCTAACACACGAACCGCTCCATGCGAGACGGAGTCATTCGCTGCGGATCCTCGCATCGCCCTGTCCCTGTGTTAATCTGGCGTTATGGCGAGAATCGGAATCTCGCTTCGGTGTTCGGCCATAACGATGAAAGGAGTCGTGCGATTGTGACCAACAGCCTGCCGCTCAGCGTCGCGATCGGTACTGGATTACTGCTGGCGCTGACGCTTGCGGCGGGCGAGTCGGTAGCGGTAACTCCGGGCGGCAACGGGGTCATCGCGTTCATTCGTTCCGTGAACAACGAGTTCGATATCTTTACGATGAACGTGGACGGAAGCGGCGAGATCAACATCACCAATCACCCGGCCAACGACACGAATCCAGCGTGGTCGCCTGATGGCACACGGATGGCCTTCACTAGCAATCGCGACGGAAACACGGAGATATACGTGATGAACGAAGACGGCTCGGCCCAGACGCGCCTCACGAGCAACAGCGTTGCCGACTTTCAGCCGGCGTGGTCGCCCGATGGGACGAAGATCGCGTTCGTCAGTGACCGTGCCAGCAACTTTGAGATCTACCTCATGAATCCGGACGGCTCGGGCCAGGAGCGGCTCACGAACCTGCCGGGGTCCGATGCCGCACCGGCCTGGTCACCGGACGGCGAGCGCATTGCGTTCAACCGCAACAACGAGATCTTCGTCATGGCCGCGGACGGCTCCGGCGAGACCAACCTGACCAACAGCGTGGCGGTTGACATCAACCCATCCTGGTCGCCAGACGGTACCCGGATCGCGTTTACCAGCACACGTGACGGCAACGCCGAGGTCTACTCGATGAACACCGACGGGACAGGACAGACCAACCTCACGAGCAACCCCGCGGACGACCAAACGCCCGTGTGGGCTCCCGACGGCTCGGCGCTGGTGTTCGAGAGCAATCGCGACGGCAACAACGAGATCTATCGGATGAATCCTGATGGCACTGGTCAGACGCGCATCACGAACAACCAGGTCTATGATTGTTGTTCGGACTGGCAGCCGCTGAGGTTGGCAGGAGATGTGAACTGCGACGGCAACGTGAACGCGATCGATGCGGCGATCATCCTCCAGTTCAACGCGGGGCTCACGGCGTCGCTGCCGTGCGAGAGCAGCGGGGACGTGAACGGGGACGGCCAGATCAATAGCCTGGATGCCGCGCTCGTGCTGCAGTTCGATGCGGGGCTGATCGGGCAACTGCCTCCCTAGCGCCCGGACGTTGGCCAATCGTAGTCTTTTCGCGGGAAGGTGGAGCGTTGATGATCAGGTGTTGCCGATCTCGGTTCGGGCTGCTACTGTAGATTTGCACCAGCGAATAACAGGGCGGCCCGCAAGGGTTGGATCATTGCTAAAGATTCTGTAATTGTTCCGAGCCACCTGGTGCATACCTGCTCCGTTTGCTGAGCAGGAAAGCTTCCGCTAGCCGGGCGTGTTTCTCGTGATTAGGCGTCGTCTCTCCACCAGGCGTGCGTGTGCGTCTCGCGCAGCAGTTCTAGCTCGACTTCGGACGGTTCGTCCAGAAAGCGAAAGAACACCTCAGTACCATCACCTATCGTCTCGGCGGAGATCTCCTGAATCTCCAGAAGCTCCCTGAATACCCAGTCGAGCATGTTGCCATTCGCGTTCTCGTGGCTGGTCTCATGCTGCCTTGCCAAGGCATCCACAGTTGCGCGATAAGAACGTTTATGCTAGTCTAGCTTCGAAATTGAGGTACAATCAGTGCCAGGAGGCCCCACATGGCAAAGGAAGACAAGAGCGAGAAGAAGCGCGCAGAAACCCTCAAAGACACGCTGGGCGAGATTGAAAAGCGGTTCGGCCAGGGCGCGATCATGCGCTTGGGTGAATCTGAGGCGCAGCTCAACATAGAGGCGATCCCCACGGGCTCGATCTCGCTCGATATCGCTCTGGGCGTAGGCGGCATACCACGTTCGCGCGTTACGGAAATCTTCGGCCCTGAGTCGGCCGGCAAGTCGACGCTGGCGCAGCACATCGTCGCGGAAGCGCAGGCGCTGGGCGGCACGGCGGCCTACATCGATGTCGAGCACGCGCTGGAGCCGACGTACGCCGCCGCGCTCGGCGTCAAGGTCGACGACCTGCTGGTGTCGCAGCCGGACACAGGCGAGCAGGCGCTCGAGATCACGGAGGCGCTCGTACGTAGCAACGCTGTCGACGTCATCATTATCGATAGCGTCGCGGCGCTCGTGCCGCGCGCGGAGATCGAGGGCGAGATGGGAGACTCGCTGCCGGGCCTGCAGGCGCGGCTGATGTCGCAGGCGCTGCGGAAGCTGACGGGCGCTATCTCCCGTTCACGAACGGCGGTGATCTTCATCAACCAACTACGCGAAAAGATCGGTGTGGTGTTCGGCAACCCGGAGACGACGCCCGGCGGCCGGGCGCTGAAGTTCTACAGCTCGGTGCGCATCGATCTGCGCCGGATCGAGACGCTAAAGCAGCAGCAGACGCCGATCGGCCTGCGGGTGCGGGCCAAGGTCGTGAAGAACAAAGTAGCGGCGCCGTTCCGCCAGGCCGAGTTCGACATCATGTTCGACAAGACACACGCGGGCATCAGCCGCGAAGGCGACCTGCTCGACATGGGGGTGGAGCTGGAGACGATCAAGAAGATGGGTTCCTTTTTCAGCTACGGCGACCTGCGGCTCGGCCAGGGCCGCGAGAACTCGAAAGCGTATCTGCGGGAGAACCCTACGCTCACCGCCGAGATCGAGAGAGAGATCCGCGAGGCGTCCGGGCTCGTTCCGAAACCGGAAGCGGCGGGCGATGCGGCGCCGAAGGATCAGGCGGAGCATGGGGACCAGCACGCGGAGCAGAAGGCGCCGGCAGAAGAGCTCGTCGAGTAGGCGCGTGCTGGCGCAGCGCGGCGGCCATCAGCAGCTATCAACAGGCCAGGGCACAACGACCCTGGCCTGTTGCGTCCCAGGCGCGGGCGTGCCTATGCTAGCGCCGACAACCGCAATTCGATGATGCCAAGACGGCGTAGCAGAGGGAGCTGGCGCTGGTGCTGAAGAGCAAGCTGGGCGCGGGGCGCATCTGGTTCCAGCTTGCCGTGACCGGCGGGTTTCTCGGGCTGCTGGCGTGGCGGGTTGACATCGGCGACGCGTTGGCTACGCTGCCCGATGCGAACTGGCTCTGGGTGCCTCCGGCCCTGGTCGTGTTCACGATCGCCAAGGCGCTGCACACGGCGCGCTGGCGCATCTTGCTAGGCGGCCACCGGGACGTCCCGTTTCTGGGCCTGCTGGGCATCTTCCTGGTCCACAACATGGCAAACGCGGTACTGCCGCTGCGGGCGGGCGACGTGGTGCGCATTCAGACGACGGCCCAGCGCTACAAGATACCCCGCTCGGAACTGACCGCGACCGTGATCGTCGTGGAGACCCTGCTGGACGGCCTGACGTTCGTACTCCTGCTGGTGTTCGCGTTTTCGCTGGGGGCGATACCGGGCGTGTTGCTCGTGCCGTTTTGGACGGTGGCGGGCCTCGCTCTATTCGGTCTCGCTCTGGGGCTTGCCGGCGCGCGTTGGGTGCGGCCCGGCTGGCTGATGGGCGCGTACCCCTTCCGCTGGTTCTCAAGCGACATCAAGGCATCGGCTTCCATCGCCATCGATCGCTTCCTGGACGGGATGCGCGCGCTGCGCGAGCCAAGGTTGGCCGTGCCGGCGATGGTGTTGTCGATGGGGGGCTGGCTGCTGGAGGCCTGCTCGTACCTGCTCTTCGGCGAAGCGTTTGGCCTCAGCCTGGACTTCGCGGACTACTTGCTGGTGATGATGGCGGTGAACTTCGCCGTCTCGATCCCGATTACGCCTTCTGGCATCGGGCCGTACGAGGTGGCGATGCAGGAGCTGCTCGTGTTGCTGGGCGTGGACGCGGCTCTTGCTGGGGGGTATGCAATCGCCACCCACCTCTCCTTCATCATCTGGATTACGCTCGTGGGTCTCGTAGCGATGTGGGCGCTGCGTCTCAGCCCCGGCGAGATCTTCTACGTGAGGGCGCCACAAGAGGCGGACTCCAGCGCCCAACCGGAGGCGCCATGATCGTGACGGACATCAAGCGCAAGCGCGGGCGCGTGAATGTGTTTATCGATGGCGAGCCGGTGTTGGAACTTAGCGCGAAGTTGGCCGCCGAACGCGGCATCCGGCCTGGCAGAACGGTGACGGAGGAAGAGTTGGCTGAGTTGGCGGACGCGGATGCGCGACGGCGGGCGATGGACGCTGCCGTTCGGCTCCTCTCGTACGGGCCCCGCAGCGTCCACGAGCTGCGCGACCGGCTGAAACGCAAGAGCTTCGAGCCCGAGATCATCGCCGCGACAATCGACCGGCTGAAGGAGCTGAGCTACGTCGACGACGAGGCGTTCGCGCGTTCTTGGGCCGAGTCGCGCCAGTCGTCGAGGCCACGCTCCGCCCGCTTGCTGGCGAGCGAGCTGCGCCTGAAAGGCATCGCGCCCCAGGTGGCGAATGAGGCCACGTCCGCCATCTCTGACGAGGAGGCAGCGTACGAGGCGGCCTCGGGCAGACTGCGGTCGCTACGCGGCCTTCAATACAAGACGTTCCGCGAGCGTCTAGGTCGCTTCCTGAGCAGCCGCGGCTTCGATTACGGCGTAGCTCGGGAGACGGTCGACCGCTGCTGGGAGGAGCTAGGCGGGGGGCCGGATGGCACGTCGATCGACTGACGGCGTCGATCGGGCGCCCGCAGTTACGTTTTCTTGACACCTTTTGTAAGCGGCGCGTATCATGAGTGTGAGATCCCAGATATAGGAAAGGAATTTCACGTATCGTAGAAACCGCGTATAGAAAGCGAGGTAAGCCAGTGGCCATCGTAATAAGCGTCGTTATCGGCGCCGTGGCGCTGGCGGTAGGGGCTCTTCTCGGATACGCCGTCAAGTTCCGAGTGGATAAAGACCAGGTGGAGGGTGCGGAGCGAGATGCCGCCGCCATTCTGGAGGAAGCGAAAGCAACGGAACGGGAGACCGTTCTTGAAGCCAAAGAGGAGGCAATTCGGCTACGGAGTCAGGCGGAGGCAGAGCTTAAGGGGCGTCTAGGGAACGTTCAAAAGCAGGAGCAGCGCGTAGCCAGCAAAGAAGAGAGCCTTGACCGCAAGCTAGAAGCGCAAGAGCGCCGCACACAAGAGATTGAGCAGCGCCGGGATCAGCTGAATGAACAGAAGGAACAGCTAGAGGAGCTTCGTCAGAAGCAAATTAGGGAGACCGAACGGGTCGCCGGCCTTACAGCGGAGGAGGCGCGGGAGCTTCTTCTCAAAGAGCTGGACAGTGAGATCCGTGAAGATGCTACCAGGCGTCTCCGGCTCATAGAAGCGGAGACGAAAGAGAAGGCGGAAGAGCGCGCTCGGGAGATCCTGGCGTCATCCATGCAGCGCCTCACTACGGATGTGGTGGGCGAGACGACGGTGTCGGTCGTTCCTATTCCCAGCGATGAGATGAAGGGCCGCATTATCGGCCGTGAAGGGCGCAACATTCGCGCGCTCGAAGCTGCGACGGGTGTCGACTTGATTATCGATGACACGCCCGACGCCGTAGCGCTCGCCTGCTTCGACCCAGTACGCCGGGAGATCGCGAGAGTTGCGTTGAGCAGGCTCGTTCAGGACGGCCGGATCCATCCAACGCGTGTTGAAGAGATGGTGGAGAAAGCGCGCGAAGAAGTGGAGAAGACCATCGTTGAGGCCGGCGAAGAGGCGATGATCGAGGCCAAGTGCGTTGGTCTGCACCCGGAGGTGGTGAAGACGTTTGGGCGGCTGAAGTACCGTACGTCGTACGGTCAGAACCAGCTTCAGCATGCCATTGAGAGCGCCCACATCGCGGGCATGCTGGCATCGGAGATCAAGGCCGATGTGGACGTTTGCCGCCGCGGAGGGCTGCTCCACGACCTTGGCAAGGCGCTCGACCATGAGGTGGAGGGCACGCATGCGCTCCTGGGCGCGGAGCTAGCCAGAAGTTTTAAGGTCCCCCAGGCCGTGGTGCACTGCATTGAGGCGCACCACGACGAAGTGGAGCCGACGACAGTCGAAGCGGTGGTCGTCCAGATCGCCGACGCGATCAGCGGCGCCAGGCCGGGCGCGCGACAGGAGACGCTGGAGTTCTACATCAAGCGCCTGGAGGCGTTGGAAGGCGTTGCGAACGGTTTCGATGGCGTCGAGAAGGCGTTCGCGATCCAGGCCGGCCGCGAGGTGCGCGTGATCGTGAAACCAGAGACGATCGACGATGTCGACGCGATGCGGCTCGCACGCGACGTCAGCAAGAAGATCGAGGAGTCGCTCGACTATCCGGGCCAGATCAAGGTGACCGTGGTGCGTGAGACGCGTGCGGTCGAGTACGCCCGGTAGGCGACGGCGCGCCTCGGGTCCGAGCAACCGTGAAGCTCCTCATGATCGGCGACGTGATGGGCAAGCCCGGCCGTCAGGCCGTGGCTGCCCTGCTGCCCGCGCTCAAGGAAGAGCTGGCTATCGATTTCGTGATCGCCAACGGCGAGAACTCGGCGGCCGGCCGGGGGATGACCGAGAAGACGGCACAGGTGCTGTTCGACGCCGGCACGGACGTGATCACCTCAGGGAACCACATTTGGGACCAGCGCGAGATCATCCCTGTGCTTGAGGAAGAGGTCGCGATCCTGCGGCCTGCCAACTATCCCGCACGCGCACCCGGACGAGGCTCGCTCAAGAAGGAGGGCGTGACCGTGCTAAACCTCCAGGGCCGCACGTTCATGCCGGCAATCGACTGTCCGTTCCAGGCCGCCGACGCGGAGCTGGAATCGGTCGGCGAGCACGATATCGTGTTCGTCGACATGCATGCCGAGGCGACGAGCGAGAAAGTCGCGATGGGGCGCTACCTTGACGGGCGCGTCACCGCCGTCGTCGGGACGCATACGCATGTGCCGACGGCGGACGCGCAGCTACTGCCGGAGGGCACCGCCTTCGTGACCGACGTTGGCATGGTCGGCCCCAAGGACTCGATCATCGGGGTCGAGGTCGACGCCGTGATCGGGCGGTTTCTGACGGGCATGCCGACACGGCTGCCCGTAGCCGAAAAGAGCAAGATCGTGCAGTTCAACGCCGTGCTGATCGATATCAACGAGTCCACGGGGCGGGCGCTGAGCATTACGAGAGTCGATAGGGAGTTCGAACGGGATGGTATCTAAGGGCGACTTTCACTGCCACAGCACGGCGTCTGACGGCATCCTGTCGCCGGTTGAACTGGTCAAGCTGGCCTATGAGCAGGGCGTGCGCGTGATGGCGCTGACCGACCACGATTCCACGGAGGGCCTCGAAGAGGCGAGGGGCGCCATCGAGCCCGACTTTACGCTCATCCCAGGCGTGGAATTGGGGACGGACATCCCAGGCGCGGAGATCCATATGCTCGGCCTGTTCTTGGACCCCGACCAGCCCGAGTTGCAGGAGATCCTGAAGAAGCTCAGGGATGGCCGGCTGGGACGAGGCGAGGGGATCGTCAAGAAGCTGCAAGAGATGGGAAAAGAGATCAGTTGGGAGCAGGTGCGGCGTATCGCCGGCGAGGCGTCCGTCGGCCGGCCGCACATCGCCCAGGCGCTGCTCGACAACGGCGAGGTGGAGACGATCAAGGAGGCGTTCGACAAGTACATCGCTCGCAACGGGCCCGCCTATGTCGAGCGCGACAAGATGACGCCTGTCGAAGCTGTGGAGACCCTCGTCCGCATGGGCGCCATAGCGTGCATTGCGCATCCTCGCGACCTCGAGAACCTTGATGGCATGCTCGCGGAGCTGAAAGCGGCGGGCATGGTGGCGATGGAGGTCTACTACAAGGACTACGCGCCGGACGAAGTCGAGCGCCTGCGCCAGCTCGCCGAAAAGCACGACCTGCTGCCACTAGGCGGGAGCGACTACCACGGCCTCCACGGCCCCGACGAACCGTTCCCCGGCGGGCAGCACACGCCCGTGCCGGAGGCGTCGATCGAGGCGCTCCTCCGCCTCGGCAACGAGCGGGCGCGCTAGCTCGGGCCTTAACTACGGGCCGTAGTACACCTTCACGGGCACCCACTCCAAGAAGGTGTCTTGGAAGCCACGTCGCTAGCTGTGGGGCGTGTCGATCGCTCTGTCACTGACGCTGGCCTGGCTAGGGCGCAAGGACCGCGGCGACGATAGCCTGGCGGTTCGGTCCCGAGTGTGTAGCGCTTGCCGTGTCCGTTCCGCCGGCCGTGGCAGGATGATCGGCGGAGGACATGGTGGTGGAACTCTCAGACGTCTGTTCGGTACGCTCGGTCCACGCATTATTCCAGCTATACAATCCTCCGCTGCCGGCGATGGCAGCAGCGACTGCCATGGAGCCGTTCGTCACAGTGACGCCAGTGGTCAACGGGTTCGGCGTCGAACTGCCTGTTGAGGCCGACGAGCTGTCAGAGATTGGCGTAGTCTGATTCACGTCAGCGTAGGTCACTGCGGCGAACATCTGCCGGCCTGGGGATGGGCCACCCCATGTGACCGCGAACGTGTTTCCTGACGCCGCGGCTATGCCCGCTTCGTTCAAGTACCACAGTTCAACGCGGGCGTAGAAGGTGGCGGCGGACACATCACCCACAATGAACGTCATGGCCTGCCCTCCGTAGGTGACAGAGGAGACGCCCGGGTCGGAGCTGTTCTCGTAGGCCACTACAAGGATCAGCAGTCGGTTGCTGCCGCTACCTGTCGTATGCGTGAGGCCCGTCGTCCAGGCATTAGCCTGACTTACGCTTGGCGCAGGCGTGGGCGTGATCGTAGGCGTCTGCGTGATGGTTGGTGTCTGCGTGACCGTAGGTGTCTGGGTGCTCGTTGGCGTGTTGGTAGGCGTGTCTGTTGGCGGAACAGGCCCGTAGTAGGCCTTTAGGGGTACCCATTCCAGGAAGAAATCGCGGAAGCTGCTACTACTGTTAGATGTGACACGCACGCGGAAGTTTGCGTTGTTCAGCTCCGTAGCGGTCCATGTGCGTCCCCAGCCATCTGACGAGCTGCCCAACACGGCAGTATGCTCGGTTGTGGTCTCTACCGAGTCTGTTTTGGCGGCGGTCCAGGAGGCGCCGCCGTCCCAGGAGAGTTCTACGTCCATACTGTTGGCCCCAAACGTGCTGTCCATGAACCAGTCGAGTCGCACCTCGATGCCGGCGATGGGACAGCCGGCAGGGATCGACACGCCGTAGTTGTAGTAGCGGTGGCGGTCGCCGGCGCCATTCCAATTCTCGGCATACAAGATTCCGTTACCAAAGCCGTAGGTGGGGTTGATTTCGTAGCCGTTGCCGTCGCCACCGCTGTCGGCTGCCTGCGCGGTTGGGTCCAGGAATCCTGTGTCTCCGCTGCTGAAACAGGAATCTGACGTGAATGTGTTGCCGGTGATGGAGGCCTGGTCGTTGAACGTCGCCCGACCGCCGTACGCGGTTGCTCCGGCCACGACGGTGGCCAGGCCGACAACAACGAGTAAGACGCTGACGCTACGCAACGCGCCGCTCGTCCGGCTCCTGCGGACGCGAGGTCGGGCTGGCCCCGCGCCGCCGTCTGAGCTGGTCAAGGAGGAAGACAGGGACGTCGTCCGGAGTCTCAGGAAGAGGTACGTTACGAAGCGCTGGCCGCTCGCCTCCTTGTCCTGGCGTCTCGCTGGGATCTGCGTCTTGAGGCAGTTCGTGGTCCTGTTTCTCGTTCGCCTTCGCCGCAAGCGCAGCCTCGATCGGGAACGGATTGTCCGGTACGCCGGGCAGCGTTTCCGGGGCCGGTTCGTCTTTGGTCTCCGGCAGTGTCTCTTGCAGCACGGCCTCGATGGCGACGGGCTCGTCTTCGCTTTCGGCTGGTGCGTCTGGTTGCGCAGCCTCGATGGCGGACGGCTTGTCGTCCGTCTCCGGCGATGTCACTTGCCGCGCGGCCTTGATGGCGACGGGTTCTTCTTGGCTCTCCTCTGATGTCTCCGAAGCAGTGGCTTCAGCCGGAGCGGCCTGTCGCAGGGGAGTGGGTTCCGTTGCGGTCCCGGCGCTAGCCTTGCTCCTGCGCTTCAGCCAGCCGCCGGCCTGCACGGCAGAAGTGATAGCTAGTAAGGCAACCGGGACGCCCAGCAGGATCACGCGCCCCAACCAGCTGCGCGCGAAGTTCAAGATGTAGCCGGCATACGGCACGCTGTAGACCACTCTGTCGCCGGTACCGGCAAGCACAATCGGAATTGTGTCCGGAGTGCGATTCTGATCGCCTTGTGTAACGAATGCGCGTTGCCCATCGACGTTCGTGATCTCAACGACGCGATGGAGAACAGGCGAGCCATCTGGGGGATCGTTCCTCGCGATAATGTCACCGACTTCTAGAGCGAAGGGGCTCGTCCCCCTGGTGATCGCAATGCTCCCAACTTGGAGGCTCGGCTCCATGCTGCCGCCGTTGATGACGTAGTTGTTGTAGCCGAAGAGGGTGGGTGCCGTCCCTGCCGCGAGCAGCCCGAGTGTACCGAGTAAGAGGACCAGTGCCACGAAGTAGAAGTAGCGTAGGCCGCGCCGAAATGAGGCCGACTGCGCAGCGACCTTGAGGGCCGCTACTTGTCGCCCGGCGAGTGCGCTCCGGGCGATCGCATAGGATGCGGCGAGCCAGCGGCTGAGTGCCGCTGGCTCACGTATGGCTGACTCTTGCTGCTGGCTCATCCCTGCCTGCTCCTCCGAACACGCATCCTCGTGCGCTTCTCGCTACGGAGTGTCCCGTCCTCTGTTAGTTCTGGGTCGCGTCGAACACGAACGTCGCGTCGGCGGTCGCGCTCATCGGTCCCGTAGATGCCCCTGGGAAGTCGACTTGGAAGCACAGCGTCTCGTTGCCGCTGGCGCTCAACGCGCGTGACGCGAGCGCGCCGTCGTTTAGGTCGGCGTTGCCGTACAGGAGCGCGCCGTCGAAATCGTCGCACGGCGTACCCGGCGTTGTCACATCAATGGTCCTGATCGTGAGATCCAGCTCGTCTCCCAACAGCGGCGTGCCCGTGTCGGTCACCATGGTGGTCGACATCGTGTAGGCGAGGTCAAGCGACCCGTTGTTGGTGACGAGCAACGACTGTGGGCCCGTCGAGTCGCCCGGCTTCATGTTCGTGTAGGTGACCAGTGCGGTCACTGTGCCCAGCACGAGGTCGACGTTTCCCGAATCGAACGAACTGTCGGTGCTCGACTCCTGGTCAGTGAAGGCTGCCATTCCGCCGAAGGCGCCGAGTCCTGAGATGAGTCCTATGACCACCATCAAGACGAGAATCCTCTTCATCATGCCGTGCCCCCCTTTCCTAGGACCTCACGTGCGTTCCGGCTATGGATGACGCTGACGTGTGAGGAGTGATAATCGCTTGCTCTTCACTCGCGGCTTCGTCCGGAAACCGATGAGTTGACATCCCTGTTCGGAGGAGTATCGACGGGGTATGACCCAGATATAGTAGGGGGAAACCTAGTACCGCCCACCCAAAATTGGCCAAGAAGTGTCGTGACGGTCTGAAGCAAATTTAGTGGGGAAGCGCCGCACTGCGCTGCGTAGGCAGAAACGGATCGTCTAGGATGCGGTCGCTCGGTCGCGAAATTCGAACCAACGGTATAGGGCGCGAGAGTGAGGTGGAGCGAGTACGTGCGCGTGATAGGCTGTATCTGAAGCTCCGGCTTCCGTTATGCAGTGTGCCACTCACCCAGACACCGAAACTGAGCTTGCGTGCGGCAAGTGCGAGAAGCCCATCTGCCCCAAGTGTCTGCACTACACGCCCGTTGGCGTGCGCTGCCGGGAGTGCGCGAACCTGAAACGCCTGCCGCAGTATGAGCTCAGCATCGCGTATGCGGCGCGCGGGCTGGGGGCAGCGCTCGTGGTGGGCGCGGTCGCCGGCGCGATTTGGGGCGTGATCCCCTTCGGTTTCATAGGCCTTATCGTCGGGGCGGGCGCTGGATATGTGATCGGCGAGGCGGTGAGCGTCGCGACGAACCGCAAGGTGGGAGTACGGGTCCAGCTGATCGCAGGCGCAGGGGTGGTGCTGGCGTTCGTCGTCCGCGGCGCCGTCTTGATCTCGCTCCGAAACTGGGAGATCGACGACATCTTGCTATACGACGTATTCGGCCTTCTGGCGCTTGGCTTGGCAATCGTGGTTGCTCTGGGTAGGTTGCGCTAGCCGCGTTAGCTACGGCAGGAAGAAGGAGAGCACGACGATCGTGATCAGGATCGCCCCAGCCAAGATAAACAGCCGCCGTAGATCTCGGCGCACGTAGGAATAGTCGCGCCGCGTCAGCTTCGAGACGGGCGTCCTCTCGCGGGGCGCAGACGGCGCTTCGCCGGCTGCCGCTACGGCGACAGGCTGCGCTACGACGCGCGTGGCCTGCGGGCCTACGGGGGGCTTGGCGGCGGGCTTGCGGCCCTTGCGGCCTCTTCTGCTGGATCTGCTCTTTGGCACGTTGACTCTCTCCTTACCTGTAAACGATTATACGCTGGGACTGTATCGACGGTCGAGGGCGTCGATGCTATACTAGCCTATCGGTTCCATAGAAACCTTCGATGGAAGAGGGGAGCTTCATGGACCTTGGCCAGCTTGAGGCCTACCTGCAGGTGGCAGAACACCGCAACTTCAGCCGCGCCGCAGAGGCGCTTGGCCTGACACAGCCTTCCGTCACGGCGCGGATCCAGGCGCTCGAGCGCGACTTAGGCGAGTCGTTGTTCGAGCGCAACGGACGCGGTGTGCGGTTGACCGAGGTAGGCGAGTCGTTTCTGCCTCACGTGCAACGCGTCCTGAAGGCGCTGCACGATGGGAGAGACGCGGTGCAGTCGCTCCGTAAACTGGAGCTGGGGACGTTACGACTGGGGGCCGCCCCGACGATCAGCACCTACGTCCTGCCGGCCCTGCTGAAGGGATTCAGCTCGCGCTATCCAGGACTCGATGTTTCCGTGCGGACGGACTACTCCCAACAGATCGTGCAGATGGTGCTTGCGGACGAGGTGCAGATGGGCCTGGAGCGTGGAACAACGCATCCTGAAGTCGAAACGATCCCTCTCTACAGCGACGACGTGGTCCTCGTCACGGCTGCCGATGATGTGTTCGTTAAACAGGGAGCGGTGGACATCGAGGACATCGCCGAGCGCCGTTTGATCATGTTCAATCGTGGCTCCAGCTACTACGCGCTGGTGGACAGCGCGCTGCGGGAGGCGGGCGTGCCCGTTTCGCCGGCGATGGAGCTGGACAATATGGAGGCGACGAAGAAGATGGTGGAGGTGGGACTCGGCATCGCGATGCTGCCGCGCGTAGCCGTGGCTCAGGAGGTGGAGCGTGGCGAGCTGCGCGAGATCGAGATCAAGAAGATGACGATGCCACGCCGGGAGGTCGCGCTGATCTACCGCCGAGGCAGGCCGCTCAGCCGCGCCGCCGTCGCGTTCATCAAGCTGCTGGAGGAGCACTACGGCGTAAGCGCGCTCCCAACCGCGTAGGCCTACTCTACTGAGTAGGCCCACTCTGCGAGGAGGGGTTAGCCCTTCGTTACCTTCTTGCGAATGCTCTTGAGGAGTTTGACGTTGGGCTTGTCAGGGCCTTCGTCGTCGAGGCCCGGCACTTCCAGCAGGAGCGGCAGCTCCGCGAACGCGGGGTGGGCCATGATCACCTCGAACCCCTTGCGGCCGATGTAGCCCTTGCCGATGTTCTCGTGGCGGTCGACGCCACCGCCCAGTTCGATCTTCGAGTCGTTGGCGTGGACAACGACCAGTTGCGCGAGGCCGATCTCGCGGTCGAACTCGGACATGGCATCGTCCATGCCCTTCGGGTCCGCGAGGTTGTAGCCGGCGGCGTAGGCGTGCTCGGTGTCCAGGCAGACCTTGAGACGGGGGCTGCCGGCCTTGTTGATGATCGCGCCCAGCTCCGCGAACTTGGAGCCAACACTTCCCCCTTGGCCGGCGCTATTCTCCAGGATGATCCAGGCGTCGTCCGGCGTGCCGTCGAGCACTTCCTTCAGAGCGGCGACCATCTGGGGCAGGACCTTCTCGAAGCCGGCGCCTTTGTGCGAGCCGACGTGGAAGATCACGCCGCTGGCGCCAATCGCGGAGGCCAACAGCACATCGCCGGAGAGCGCATCTTTGGACTTGGTGAGCTGCTCCGGTTTGTCCGTCGCGAGGTTGATCAAGTAGGGGCCGTGAAGGAATACGGGCTCGATGCCGGTCTCGTTCATGCCGGCGCGGAAGGCTTCGCACTCCTCCTCACGGATCTTGCGTCGACGCCACATCTGCGGGGGCGCGCCGAAGATCTGGATCGCTTCCGCGCCGATGTTCTGCGCTCGCTCGAACGCGGTGATGAGGCCGCCCGACGAGCCGACGTGCGCGCCGATCTTCATGCGCATTGCCCTCCCAGCTTCGTGAGCCAGCGTCGCGACGGCTGCGGCACGGCGGCCGCCTCAGATGCGGACTTGGGCGCGTGGAGGCCGAGCATGTCGGGGTTAGTATAGCCAAAGGTCTGCCGCGCTGCGGGGGCGGCAGATGGCCGCCTTTCAGTTGGGCTGACCTACCGCCCAGACGTAGCCATCGGGGTCCGCGATCATGACCTCCCGCCAGCCATGGCCCTTGTCGGCGGCAGGCACGACGACGGCAGCGCCGACTTCCTTGGCCCTCGCCTCCACCGCATCCGGGTCGATGCCGAAGAGGCGCATTTCGGCGCCCAGGCCGCGGTCGCCCGCGCTCGTCGACAGGCTGCCGTACCAGGGATGGCCGTCGTAGGTGTGGTCGGCGTGGAGCATTAGCTCTTGGTGGAGGATCCGGATCGCGGCGAAATCGGCGTCGAAGTAGTGGACGGACGCGTCAAGCACCGTGCTATAGAACGCAATCGACCGCGGGACATCGCGCACGATGAGGTTGACGCAGAATTGGGGGAGCTGGCGGCCGTAATCGGCGGCGGACATCCACGGCTCGCCTTGCCTCTTCTTCGTCACGGCCTACTTTCCTTTGATAAATCCGTAGAGGGCGTTATTATAACGGGCGAGTCATCGGCAGTGGTGGTGAGGAAAGGTGTGAGCATGTGGCCATTTAGGCGTAAGAGTGTGGCGGAGAGACTTGCATCCAAGGCGCTCGATGGACACTCGGTTGACCCGGAAGCCAGCGGGATAGATGCGTTCATACTGCGAAGAGCACAAGGCATCGTGGACAACACAGTTGATGAAAAGCAAGGGCTACTCGACATTCGCGGCGCGCACCTCGTAAGAAAGTACTTTGTCTTTGACAGGTTGGGGATGCGACTCTCATTCCAGCTACACGTTGCGGATGAGGAAGTGGAGGTGCATCTGGCCCCGTTTCGAGAGGAGATGGCACTGCTCGAAGAGCCAGACTTCCCGGAGCGGCAGAGCTACCCTATAGCTCACGGTGTGTCCCAGCAGATCCTCACAACAGTGAGGGTTCTGGGTGGTATGGGAGAAGGCATATTCCAACCGTTTCTGCGGGAAGACGGCGAGCCCGCTGGGCGCGACGCTTGGTACGTGTTTGGCGTCGTATTGGAAGAGATGCCGGTACGCGTGAGGATAGGACCACTGCCCCCTCCTTTGAACGAACTCCTTCAGGAAGAGATACAGGCGGAACTTGAAGCCGAGACCGATCAAGACTGAGAGCGCCACGGCCCGCTAGTGTGGGGCAGATCTCTTGTGTCTCTTCCATAGGCAATTTATACTCAATTCACTTGGGGAATTCCAGAGAATCCGTAGCGCTAGGAGCCTCAGCAATGGCAGACGGGACCGTAGTTCTGATCAGTATCGTGCAGGGGCAGCCGGGCGATGGCAAGCCCGCCGAGAAAGTCGCCACTGCGACGGCGATCGCGGGCAAGGGCCTGGAGGGCGACCGCTACTTCGGGCACGCCGAAGATAGCCAGGTCTCGCTCATCGAAGCGGAATCGCTCGACGCGTTGGCGGACGATTCCGGGCTGAAGCTGGAATACGGCGATGCGCGCCGCAACATCGTCACGCGTGGCATTGCACTCAACGACCTGCTCGACAAGGAGTTCACGGTCGGCGGCGTCGCGATGCGCGGTGCGCGCCTGAGTGAGCCCTGCCAGCATCTGGCTGACCTGACCGATCAGAAGGTCGTGAAGGGACTGGCCCACAAGGGTGGCCTCAAGGCTCAGATCCTCACCGATGGAGAGATCCGCGTCGGCGATGCCATTGAGATCTAGAGGCGCGCATTGAACGCTCCCACGGGCCTTTAGTACCCACCATGCCAACGATCCTCCGCGTCAACATGGCCGGCCTGGTCGCTTCTCTGGAAGAAGCGTCGAAGGAGTACGCGCTGCTGGGCGGGCGGGCGCTGACGTCGCGGATCGTGTTGCGCGAAGTGCCGGCGAACTGCGACCCGCTGGGCCCGGACAACAAGCTGGTGATGGCGCCTGGCCTGCTAGGCGGCACGGCGGCGACGACGTCCGGCAGGACGTCGTTCGGGGGCAAGAGCCCGCTGATGGGCGGCTGCAAGGAGGCGAATGTGGGCGGGACACTTGGTCATCGCCTGTCACGATTGGGCATCAGAGCGACGATTATCGAGGGGGCGCCGCCCGACGATGCGTGGCGGGTGCTCTTCATCGATAGCTCAGGAGCGCGGCTGGAGCTGGCTCCCGACGGCCTGGCCGGCCTCGGTACGTATGAGACCGTCGAACGCCTGCTGGGCGACAACGAACGAACGACGAACGTCGTTTGCATCGGGCCGGCCGGCGAGCAGCAACTCGGCGCGGCGTCGATCGCCGTGAACGACCCGGAGGGCCGGCCCACACGGCACGCGGCTCGGGGCGGCCTGGGCGCGTTGATGGGCGCGAAACGCCTGAAGGCGATCGTCGTCAGCGACGACGGCGCGAAGAACGTGGAGGCCGCCGATAAACAAGGCTATCGCGAGCTGGTCCTCGGCTTCTCGAAGACGACGCTGGAGGATCCGCGCACGAAGAACATGAGCGCAACGGGAACGGCCGGCGTTCTTGGTTACGTCAATCGCGAGCAGATCGCCAGCCTGCCGACGAGAAACCATCACTTCGGGACGTTCGCGGGCGCGGAGCGCCTGAGCGGAAAGCGCATTGCCGAGCTGGCGCCGGAGCGCGGCGGCAAAATGCTGCCCTGCATGGCGGGCTGCATCATCAAGTGCGCGATCCTGTTCAACGACGCACAGGGCGAACACCTGACCACCGCGCTCGAGTTTGAGACGATTACACTGCTGGGCGCGAACCTGGAGATCGACGATCTGGACGCGGTGGCGCGGATGGACCGGCTCTGCGACGACCTCGGCCTCGACACGATCGAAACGGGGAACGCGTTCGGGCTCGCGATGGAGGCCGGCGTGGCGGAGTTCGGCGACTGGAAGGCGGCTATCGCCCTGTTCGACGAGATCCGCAACGGCACGGAGCTGGGCAAGGTGCTTGGCAGTGGCGTGGTGGCTACCGCGAAACACTTCGGCATCGACCGCGTGCCCGCCGTGAAGGGCATGGGGCTGCCGGCCTGGGAGCCGCGCACGCTGAAAGCGATGGGCGTGACGTACGCGACGAGCCCCCAAGGCGCGGACCACACGGCCGGGCTCGTGACGGCGCGCGGCGTGACCGAGGAGACGTACCTGCAGGCGTCGCGGCACGAGCAGGTGCTGCAGGCCGCCGTCGACTCTGTGGGGCTGTGCCAGTTCTCGAACCCTCCACCGGAGGACATGGCGAAGCTGGTTAGCGCGCAACATGGCCTCTCGTGGACGGCAGACGATGCGTTGGCGCTGGGGAAGCAGTGCCTGCTGGACGAGCGCGAATTCAACCAGCACGCCGGGTTCGGCCGCGATGCGGACGAGATTCCGGCGTTCCTGCGCACGGAGGCGATCGCGACTGCGGACGGTGACGCCGTGTTCGACCTATCGGACGAACTGCTCGATGCGTTCTGGGACGGACTGTAGATAAACGCTGCAAGGGAGAGCAGCGCTGACCGGGCAGCCGGCGGAATGGGTACCTCGCCAGGACAGGGCACAACTGCGGTGATTGTTGTCCGGTGCTGTTGCCCAGTGGGAGTGCTCGGACCTCGAAGTGGATACAGGCTGCTACGCCCAATGGACGGCGTTATACTGTACTGCCGGTTGTGCGGCGGGAGGTTTCCAATGCACCCAGTGCATCGAGCAGTCCCTTACGGTTTGCACAGAATGCGTAGCGCAAGAATGCGTTTCGTCGAGCGTGAGCTGCCGTTGGATCCGGCGATGCCGACGATGAGCGGGCAACGGAGCTGGCTGCGTAAGATGCTGCTGGCGGTCGGCTTAATCTTGGCCGTTCTGCTAGCTGGATGCGCGGACGGGCGCAGTGTGAGAGCCGAGGTTGATCACGCAATAGCAGCCACCAGCGGTGCCGACTCGTTTCGTGCCGTCCAGACCGTGAACGTGCGCACTCAGTACGGAATCATCGAAGCGCGCCTTGAATACCACTATCGTGCTCCGGATGCGGCCCGCCTGGCGGCTGACCCTGCGTCACCGTTTGAGGAGGTCGTGCTCATTGGTTCAGAAGCTTGGGTCCGCGTCGACCAGGATTGGACTCCTGCCGATGCCGAAGCGATGAGGGTGCTTGTCTTCGCACCTCTCACTGCCATTGTTCAACTTGAAGATGCGGCAGGATTATCTGATGTCGGGCCGGGGCCAGACGTGGCAGGTGAGTCTACCAGGTTGTACAGGCTTACCCTTCCCGAGTATGGAAGCAACGTAGCAGAGATTATTCTGCTGCAGGCGGACTCTGTCCCGGGAATTGCAGACGACCTCGCTACCATTGCTGAGGGTTTTGAGGACATCGAAGCCGTTGTCGACGTGACGGTTGGTGTGGATACTGAGTTTATCTACCTTGCGGAAATCACTTTTGAGGGCGTGGCATTTGCCGGCGTGGTCACGATCGAGATTGACGAATACAATCAGCCAGTGACTATCGATCCTCCTATCTAACAGAGGACAATTTCCGCCATATTCCGTCGCTGTCATGCTGTATGAGGCGCTTTCCCCATTAGCCAGTCCTTGGCTGGCTTTCGTTCTGCTCTGCGGATGGTGCTAGCAGCCGTCCTGGTCATGGCTGCTCTCTCGAAGTTGCTTGATAGCAGCGGATTCGTGCGAAACGTACAGCAGTACGGGCTGTTGCCGCCGCCGGTGGCGACCACGTTTGCCTTGGCTCTGCCATTCGCCGATCTGCCTCTGGCGTTCATGCTCTTGGCGGGTCTCTTCTCCTGGGTGGCAGCACTTCTCTTCGGGCTTTTGCTATTGAGTTTCATGATCGCTGTCGCGGTAGCGTTGAAACGAAAGGACGCGCTAGGATGGCTGAGTTCAAAACGGTGGCGAAGGTCTCCGAGCTGGCGCCGGGGTCGCTGGAGCAGATTGAGCTGGACGAGGACACGCAGGTCTGTCTGGCAAACGTCGATGGGACGTTCTACGCGATCAACGGCGAGTGCTCGCACGAGGGCGGTCCATTAGGTGAAGGCGACCTGGATGGCAAGTTAGTGTCATGCCCGTGGCACATGGGTGAGTTTGACGTGACGACAGGCGCGGTAGAAGGCCCGCCGCCGGAGGAGCCGCTGGCCAAGTACGAGGTTCGCATTGAAGGTGACGACGTGCAGGTGGCGGTAGGGGAGTAGGGCTGCCCGCCTAGGGAAATCGCCGGTTGACTCGATATTTCGCCTCGCGTACACTCAACATACAACTGAATACGACACAACTCATCCAGAGTGGTGGAGGGTCCGGCCCGACGAAGCCCAGCAACCGGTCCGTTCAGCGGACGCGGTGCCAACTCCGACCTCTGTAAGACAGAGGAAAGATGAGCGAGCAGGTTCGCGACTTCTCCCACCATGAGAGGTCGCTTTCTTTGTATTCGATATGACTGACGCAAGCGTGCAAGTAGCAGTGATCGGCGGTTCCGGTTTTTACGAGCTGGAAGGGCTGACGGACGTCCAAGAACAGCGGATAGAGACGCCGTTTGGCGCCCCGAGCGATGTGATCGTGCTCGGCACGCTGGAGGGCGTGCGGATGGCGTTCCTGCCTCGCCATGGCGTTGGGCATCGCATTCTGCCGGCGGAGCTGCCGGCGCGGGCGAACGTCTGGGCGCTCAAGCGGCTGGGCGTGGAGCGTATCATCGCCGTGAGTGCGGTAGGCAGCCTGCGTGAGGAGATCGCGCCGCTGCATTTCGTCGTGCCGGACCAGTTGATCGACCGCACGCGTGGCAGGCCCAGCACGTTCTTCGGCAACGGACTGGTCGCGCACATTGCCTTCGATCAGCCGTTCTGCGCGGACCTGAGCAGCCTGCTTGTGTCAGCGGCGGAGCAGGCTGGCGCGACCGTGCACAAGGGCGGAACGGGCGTTGTCATCGACGGACCCGCGTTCTCAACGAAGAGCGAATCAAACCTCTATCAATCCTGGGGCGCCGGCATCATCGGTATGACGGCGCTACCCGAGGCGAAGCTCGCCCGCGAAGCCGAGATCTGCTACGCGGGCCTCTCGCTCGTGACCGACTACGACACGTGGCGCGAGAGCAGCGAGCCGGTTACCGGCGAGATGATCATCGCGAACCTGATGCGCAACGTAGACATGGCAAAGCGCATCGTGGTGGAAGCCGTGCGCGGCCTGTCCGCGGCGCGCGCTTGCTCGTGCGGCTCGGCGCTGGCGAACGCGCTGGTAACGGCGCCCGATCTGGTGCCGGACGGTCTGAAGCGAGACCTGGCCCCGATCATCGAGCGGTACATGCCGGTAGGAGCGACAGCGTAATGGCCGACCGGCCGCTCATGACGCAGCCCGCCGCGCGCGCGCAGACGGATTACGTGGTGCGCTCGCTCAGTGATCCAGATGAGATTCGCGAGCTGCTGACACCGGACCGCGCCTACGCGGCATACGCGCTCGGCCAGTTGCAGCCGGGCCTGTTCGAGAAGACGGAATGGCACGTCGCACGGGGAGCGGCGGGCGAAGCGTTACTGTTGCACTCGCGAGGAGGCCTGGGAAACGCCCTCTTCACGCTCGGCGCGGGCGAGCCGTTGGAGGCCGTGCTGCAGATCTACCCAGGGCCGCGCCACACCTTCCTCACCTGCCAGACGAGTCAGCAGGAAACCGCGCTGCGGCACTTTGTGTTGCCGGCGGCCTCCGCAATGGCGCGCCTGCACGTCGACCGCGAACGGTTTCAGCCAACGGAGGGTGAAGTCCGGCGGCTAACCGGCCGGGAGGCACATCGGATCAACAGCCTCTATCGGGCTGACGGCACGGCCGCGTTCTATACAGCCGCGAACATCGATCGAGCCGTCTACTACGGCGCATATGACGACGGACGCATGGTGGCCGTCGCTGGCACGCACGTCGTGTCGGCGCTTGATGACATCGGTGTGGTCGGCAATGTGTTTACGCATCCGCTGTTTCGAGGCAGGGGCTTCGGGCGTACGGTGACGAGCGCCGTCACCCGCGAAGTGCTCGAGAGCTGCCGCGAGGCCGTGCTGAGCGTCGACCCGGCCAATGTGGCCGCGGTGCGCGCGTATGAAAGATTGGGGTTTCACGAAGTAGCGCGTCTGATCGAAGGGCCCGCCGTTGGGCGGGACTTTGGCCCGGGCGCGTTCGTCCGGCGTCGTTGGGCTGCCATGCGCGGCCGGCGATACGGCGGAAAGCTTGTCAGTCTATCGACCTAGGACCAGAAAGGAAGGGAACAGTGACTACAGCAGAATCATCGGCGATGGGGGACATCCGGGACCCCAGTCTGGCGGAGGAGGGCGTCCGCCGGATCGAGTGGGCGGAGCGCGAGATGCCCGTCATCCGCAGCATTCGCGAGCGGTTCGCGAAGGACAAGCCGCTGAAAGGCGTGCGCCTGGCGGGCTGCCTCCACATCACGACCGAGACGGCTAACCTGGCCATCGCGCTGCGTGATGGTGGCGCTGACCTGGTAATGTGCGCCAGCAACCCGCTGAGCACACAGGACGACGTCGCGGCGGCGCTGACGGTCGAATACGGCATCCCGACCTACTCGATCAAGGGCGAGGATGACGACACGTACTACAAGCACCTCAACGCGGCGCTGGACTCGAAGCCACAGATGACGATGGACGATGGCGCCGACCTGGTGGCGACGATCCATCAGAAGCGCCGCGAACTGCTCGACACGATCGTCGGCGGCACGGAGGAGACGACGACGGGCGTGATCAGGCTGAAGGCGATGGCCAAGGACGGCGCGCTCGGCTACCCGATCATCGCTGTGAATGAGGCGAACACGAAGCACCTGTTCGACAACCGCTACGGCACCGGGCAGAGCACCTTAGACGGCATCACGCGCGCGACCAACGTCCTCTACGCCGGCAAGAACGTCGTCGTCGTAGGGTACGGCTGGTGTGGCCGTGGCGTGTCGATGCGGGCGCGAGGCATGGGCGCGAAGGTGATCGTCATCGAGGTCGACGCGCTGCGGGCGCTGGAGGCGGTGATGGACGGCTTCCAAGTGATGCCAATGATCGAGGCGTCAAAGATCGGCGACATCTTCATCAGCGTCACCGGTGACATCCACGCGATCGATGGCCATCACATGGATGTGATGAAGGACGGAGCGATCATCGCGAACTCCGGCCACTTCAACGTCGAGCTGAACATCGAGGCGCTGGCGGCGATGGCCGAAGGCCGGCGGCAGGTGCGCCCCTATGTTGAAGAGTTCAAGCTGGCCGATGGCCGGAACCTCTACCTGCTGGGCGAGGGCCGCCTGATCAACCTGGCGGCGGCGGAAGGACACCCGGCGAGCGTGATGGACATGAGCTTCGCCAACCAGGCGCTCAGCATCGAGCACTTGGTGCTGCAGGAGACGCCGCTGGCTCCCGAGGTCTACGACGTGCCGAAGGAGATCGATGACGAGATCGCGAGCCTGAAACTGGCGGCCATCGGCGTCCAAATCGACGAACTGACCGAGGAGCAGAAGAAGTACCTGTCGAGTTGGGAAACCGGCACGTAGCACAATTCGTTAGCAAGGAGTAATTCGATGAGCGGCACGACCTTCATGACGTCACCCTCACTGTTCCTGACATCGGAGTCGGTGACGGAGGGGCACCCCGACAAGCTGTGTGATCAGGTGTCGGACGCGATCCTGGATGCGATCATTGGCCAGGACCCGGACGCTCGCGTGGCCTGCGAGACCGCGGTCACGACAGGCTTGGTCCTGGTAACCGGCGAGATCTCGACCGACTGCTATGTCGATATGCAGGCGGTTGTCAGAGATACGATCGAGGACATCGGATATACGAGCGCCGACTACGGGTTCGATTTCCAGACCTGTGGCGTCATCATTTCCGTCAAGGAGCAGTCGCGAGACATCGCACAAGGCGTCGACCGCTCATCGGACCAGCTCGAGCAAGGCGCGGGCGACCAGGGCATGATGATCGGGTTCGCCTGCAAGGAGACGCCGGAGCTGATGCCGCTCTCGATCTCGCTGGCGCACAAACTCTGCCGCCGCCTGGCTCAGGTGCGCAAGGACGGCGTGCTCGACTACCTGAGGCCCGATGGCAAGTCGCAAGTGACAGTGGAGTACGAGCGCGGAAAGCCAAAGCGCATCGATACCGTGGTGATCTCCACGCAGCATGATGCCGATGCGTCGCAAGAGCAGATCGCGAAGGACATCGAAGATACGGTGATCAACGAGGTGATCCCGCCGGAACTCATGGACGACAAGACGCGCGTGTTGGTGAACCCGACAGGCCGCTTCGTTGTCGGAGGCCCGATGGGCGACGCCGGCCTGACCGGGCGCAAGATCATCGTCGATACGTACGGTGGTGTGGCGCGGCACGGCGGCGGCGCCTTCTCCGGCAAGGATCCCTCGAAGGTCGACCGTTCGGCCGCGTATGCGGCGCGCTACGTCGCGAAGAATGCGGTCGCCGCCGGCCTTGCCGACCGGATGGAAGTGCAGCTCTCGTACGCGATCGGCGTCGTTGAGCCGACGTCTGTTGCGATAGAGACCTTCGGGACCGGCCAGATCGACGACGAGAAGATCCTCGAACTCGTGAAGGAGCACTTCGACTTGCGGCCGGGCGCCATCATCCGCGACTTGGACCTGCGCCGTCCGATCTTTCGGAAGACGGCTGCCTATGGGCACTTCGGCCGCGAGGACATCGACGCGCCGTGGGAGAAGACGGACCGGGCCGAGGCGCTGCGCAAGGCGGCTGGCCTGGACGGTACCGGGGGATAGCGCAGGCTCCTAGGAAGCAAGGATGCGTCCCAGACGATCGATCAGGCTCCCTGACTACGACTACGCGCGCCCCGGTGTGTATTTCGTCACAATTTGCACGCAGGAGCGCCGGCTGTTTTTCGATGAGCCCGAGGTCAAGGAGGCTGCGGAAGACTGCTGGCAACGCATAGCTGAGCACCATCAAGACGTCAGGCTCGATGCGTGGGTCGTCATGTCTAACCACGTCCACGGGCTCCTCGTGATCGGCACGTCGGGTAGGGGCGTTCAATTGAACGCCCCTACGAACCGCGAGCCCGCAACCCGCCACTCCGCTATCTCGCCCCGGGCTGGAACGCTCGCTGTGATTGTCCGCACCTACAAAGCCGCCGTCACGACGCGGTGCCAGCGCGCCGGCTACTCCGAGTTTAGCTGGCAGCGCAACTACTACGAGCACATCGTGCGGGACGAAGACGACCTTTTCCGCATCCGGCAATACATCGAGGACAATCCGCTAGAGTGGGATTCGGACGAGTACAACCCGGCACGTATTGCGGTCCGAGTGTAAGGAGCCCGCGTGTACGCAATCATCATCGCAGGAGGCAAGGGCGAACGGCTGCGGCCGCTTACGAGCGACCGTCCGAAGTCGATGGTGCCGCTCCTCGACAAGCCGATTCTCGAACACCAGCTCGTCTGGTTGCGTGATAACGGCGTCACCGACGTCGTCGTGGCGTGTGGCTACCTGCACGACGTCATCGAGGACTATTTTGGCAATGGCGCGAAGTGGGGGCTCCACGTTGCCTACTCGATCGAGGAAACGCCGTTGGGCCGAGGAGGCGCGCTAAAGCTGGGCTACACGCAGGTCCCCGACGATGAACCGCTCGTCATCGCGACGAACGGCGACAACGTGAACACGCAGTCATTGGCCCCGATGATCGAGCAGCACAAGGAGACCGGAGCGATCGGCACGCTGCTGCTGACGCAACTGCGCAGCCCGTTCGGCATCGTGCGTCAGGAGGGCGAGCGGATCGTTGGCTTCGAGGAGAAACCGCTGCTGCCACACTGGTTGAGCGCCGGCGTCTACGTGCTGGAGCGCTCGTTCTTCGCGGACCTGCCGGACGTAGGCGACCACGAGGATGAGCTGTTCCCCAGGCTGGCTGACGAAGGCCGTCTGTACGGCTTCCGCTCGGACGCCTACTGGAAGGCGATCGATACAGTGAAGGATCTCAACGAAGCTGCGGACCAGCTCGCCGCAGCGGGAAGCGGCTCATGAGCCACCACGTCCTGGACGACAAGGCTAGCCTCGAGCAACTAGACCCGCACGGCATGCTGGCGCGCATCGAAGCGTTGCCGGAGCAGTGCGAGGAGGCTTGGCGCCGTGCCGGCGACCTGAGCCTGCCTGAGACGCACGCAGACGCCCATGGAGGGGCCCAAGACGTGGTCCTACTGGGCATGGGAGGCTCTGCCATCTCCAGCGACATCCTGCGGTCGCTAGCGATGCTGACGGGCCGCAAGCCGGTCCAGGTCGTGCGTGGGTACGACATTCCCGCTTCGGTAGGGCAGGACACGCTCGTCGTGGCTTGCAGCCATAGCGGCAACACAGAGGAGACGCTGTCCGCGTTCCAGCAGGCCGTCGACGCGAGAGCGCAGACGTTCGTGATTACGATGGGCGGGGAGATCGCGAAGCTCGCTGACCTAGCAGATGCACCCATTTTCCGCTACGAGTACGCCGGTGAGCCGCGGTCTTCAACCGGGCACCAACTGATGGCGCTGCTGGCGCTCGGCGAAAAGGCAGGACTCCTAGAACCACAGGAGAGAGCGGTCTCTGAGGCAGTATCGCTGATGAAGAAGCAGCGCTCAGAGCTGGGCTTCAATTCGCCGCGCGACCAGAACCCCGCGAAGCAGCTGGCAGAGCGGCTGCACGGGCGCTTGCCAGTCATCGTTGGTGCCGGCGTGTTGGACGTGGCGGCCTACCGCTGGAAGACACAGATCAACGAGAATAGTAAGTCCTGGGCGTTGCATGAAACGCTGCCGGAAATGGATCACAACAGTATCGTGGGGTTCGGCCTACCGGACATCTCGCGCCTCCACGTGGTGTGCCTGCGGCACGCGGCGCTCCATCCGCGCCTGCTGCTGCGCTACAAGGCGACGGGCGAGGCGCTCGATGATGCGGGCGTCTCGCATGAGGTGGTCGAGGCGCAGGGCACGAGCGCGCTGGCGCAGGTGATGACGGCCATCTACTTCGGAGACCTGACGAGCTACTACCTGGCGCTGCTGAATGGCGTCCAGCCGGCCACCGTCGAACCGATCGACACATTGAAGGCGAAACTGACAGAGCGGTAAGGAACCTTCCGCGCCCGGGAGGTGTATCTATGGCGGAGGAAGAATCGGCGGATGGGTTATCGACTACTTGGATTCGCCGCAGCGTTGCTCATGCTCTCGCTGAGCGCGCAGCAGACCGCAGAGGCAAAGCCGCCGCGCTACATCATTACGGGTGGTGAGCTTGGCGCGTATGCGGCGCATATCGAGCCCATCCACGGAGATCCGTTCTCCGTTCAGCTTCCAGGAGAAGATTCCCGTGGCATAGTTGCGCCGGAGCGCACCAGGGTCTCACCTACGTAATCTGGCAGCCATTCGGATACTTGGATCTGGTGCCGGTGCTGGAATACTATCCGGAACCTGGCCTCATTCGAATGGAACGGTCGGGTGATTGGTACCAGGCTGGTCGTTCAACTGTGGCAAATGCTTGAAGATGCGATAGACCAGGGGCTAAAGAAGATGGAGGATGGGGAGCTTGAAGACGGCGTCATAAGCGCCCAGCTACGCGCCATGCGCTTCTTGGAGGCATCGTTTCTGGTGCGGCTGTATGCCGCGCCCGGCGAGGGCTATAGGTCCCAGGGCTCGGGTGAGTGCGCGCGTTGCACGCTCCTACCTGGACCAAACGAAACGTTCGTCATGATCGACTTAGCCGAGGTCCTAGACGGCCCGCTAGTCGGCCCAGCGGCCGAGGTACCGCCGTATGCAATCGAGTTCGAGGTCCTTGAGCCGCCTTCGGGCAGAGTCACGGGACTCCTAGGTATGTATCGCCCGCCGGAACTCGGCGGGCCGGGCCAGTTCTGGCTGCAGCACTACTCTCGCGACATGCTGTATCGGGAAACAACACCCGGCTTCGACGCGGCAATCGCCGAGGCTCTGGAGCGCAGCGAAGAGTGGGATGCTACGCCTTCCGATGGTGCGCAGGTCGATACTGATTCTGGAGGCAAGGTCTCGATGTGGTGGTTCTGGACAGGCGGACTGGCGAGCGGCGTCACCGTACTACTGGCGGGCAGCACGATCTTCTACAGACGCCGCGCGGCGTAATAACAGAGCGGTAGAGGGCTAGCGCTTGGTGTACTGAGGGGCCTTGCGGGCGCGCTTCAGGCCGTACTTCTTGCGCTCCTTGACGCGAGAATCACGCGTCAGGTGGCCGGCCTTGCGCAGGGCGCTGTGGTAGCTGTCGTCGTCGGCAGCGAGGAGTGCGCGCGCGATACCATGCTTGATGGCGTCGGCCCAACCGGAGATGCCTCCGCCTTCGACTTTCACCTGCGCGTGGAACTTGTCCGCGGTCTCGGTCAGGACGAGAGGCTGCAGGATTGTGTGGCGATGATGGATGCGCGTGAACACTTCGTCGATCGGCTTGTCGTTGATGATGTGCGGACCGGCGCCCGGGTAGAGGCGCACACGTGCGACGGCGTTCTTGCGGCGTCCGGTCCCGTGGTAGTACTGCTCGTTCGTCATGCGGTCGCTTCCGCTTTTTCAGCCTCAGCCTGCTCAGCCGCAGCCTTCTCAGGCTGAGGCTGTTTCCTTGCCCTTGCCGGCATTCACCTGAGCTTCGTGCGGATGTTCGGGGCCGGCGTAGACCTTGAGGTGGCGGAGGATCTTTCGTCCCAAGCGGTTGTGCGGGATCATGCCCTTCACGGCTGCCTGGACGATGCGCTCCGGATGTCTCTCCAGGACACGCATGTAGGGGGTCTCTGTGAGGCCGCCGGGGTAGCCGGAGTGGCTGTAGTAAATTTTCTGGCGTGACTTGGCGCCCGTCACTCGCACCTTGCCGGCGTTGATGACGACCACGAAGTCACCGTTGTCCATGTGCGGCGTGTAGGTAGGGCGGTACTTTCCGCGCAAGAGGTGCGTGACCTCGGTCGCGACGCGTCCCAACGTGCGGTCGGTCGCGTCAACGACGTGCCAGCGCTCTTCCACGTCCTTCGAACTTAGCGAATAGGTCTTCGTATTCATATCAAGTTGCTCCAAAAAGCCGGCGCATGCGCCGACTGACTTCCTATGATAGCGCGTTTCTGTTCGTAAGATCGAGGCCTTGATAGGCGACCTCCTCCAAACAGAGGCCGTGAGGCGGCGCGACAGGTCCCGCCGTAGCCAGTTCAGGCTTTGCCAGGAGGCCGTGGAAGGCCTTCGGGGAGAGCTTGCCGCTCCCGACTTCAACCAGGGTGCCGACGGTGCGCCGGACTTGGTGGCGCAGGAACGCGTTGGCCGTCATCTCGACGATCACCATCGGCGGGTCGCGTACGACGTCGCAGCGTCGCACGCAGCGGACTGTGGAGACGCCCTCGTCGCGGGTGAACGACGCAAAGTCGTGCTCACCGACGAGGGCCGACGCCGCGTCCCGCATCGCCTTGACGTCGAGCGCGCCGCGCACGTGCCAGGCGCGTGCGCGGCGAAGCGGGGAGCGGGAGGAACCATTGTAGATGGTGTAGCGATACGTGCGGCCGCTGGCGTGCCGGCGCGGGTCGAATTCGGCGTCAACGTCTTGCGCGCGGCGGACGGCGATGTCCTTGGGGAGCCAGGCGTTGAGGCCGGTCTCGAACACCGACGTCTCAAGAGCCGAGGCCGTATCGAAGGCGGCCACTTGGCCGCGGGCGTGAACGCCGGCATCCGTGCGCCCGGCAAAGGCAGCGCGCGGGCGCTCTCCCGTGAGCTTCTCGATCGCGGTTTCCAGCGTGGCTTGAATGGTAGCGTCGCCCTTCTGGAGTTGGGAGCCATGATAGGCGGCCCCGTCGTATTCTAAGAGGAGGGCGATGCGGCGCGCAGGCGGGAGCCCGTCACTCTTCGTCGTCGATCAGCTCGATTCGGGCCATGGGAGCGCCGTCGCCCCCGCGCGGGCCGAGCTTGAGAATGCGCGTGTAGCCGCCGTTGCGGTCGGCGTAGCGTGGGGCGAGTTCTTCAAAGACCTCCGCGACGAGGTCCTTGTCGTTGAGGAACTTGAGCGCTTGGCGGCGAGCGTGGAGGCTGCCGTCCTTGCCCAGCGTGATCATCTTCTCGGCGGAGCGCCGGGCCTCCTTGGCCTTTGGCTCGGTCGTGCGGATCGACTCGTGACGGAGCAGGTCCTTAACGAGGTTACGCAGTAGCGCCTTGCGATGTCCGCTGTTCCGGCTGAGCTTGTTGTAGCCTAAGCGATGTCGCATCAGGGAATCCTATGCCTTCTCGTCGGCCGTCTCTAACAGCTCGGTCGGGTCTTCGCCGGCCTCTTGCAGAGCCTGGATCAGGGCGGCGCCGAGCGGGCTGACGTTCTCGTTCTCGTCTCCATCAATCAGCGCATCAGGGCTGGCGTCCTCGGCCTCGTCTTGCTGCTGGATGTAGCCGAGTTCGCTGAGCTTGGCCTTCAGTTCGTCGTAAGACTTCTGGCCGAAGTTGCGGAGGGTGAGCAGTTCGTCCTCACTCTTTTCGAGGACCTGACCGACGGTCATGAGGCCGCTGCGCTTCAGGCAGTTGTAGGCCCGGACCGAGAGGTCCAACTCCTCAATTGGGGTGTTGTACTTGTCGGGCTCAAGCGCGACGCCTCTGCCGACGCCGTGTTCGACGACGGCCGGTTCGGGTTTCCCGAGCTGGGAGAAGATGACCAGTTCCTCGCGCAGGATGTCGGCGCTCTGGCTGACCGCGTCTGAGGCCGTTATGGTACCGTCCGTCCAGATTTCCAGGACCAGCTTGTCGTAGTTCGTCATCTGGCCCACTCGCGTGTGTTCCACGTGGTAGTTCACCTTGCGCACCGGGCTGAAGATCGCATCTACGGGGATGACGCCGATAGGGAGCCCGTCCGAGAGATCGGCGGGGAGATAGCCGCGGCCGCGCTCCACGGTGAACTCGACCGTGAGCTGCGCGTCGTCGGAATCGAGTGTGGCGAGGTAGAGTTCTGGGTTGACGATCTCGTAGTCGGCGGCCACCTGAATATCGCCCGCGTGGACCTCGCCGGGGCCGCGCGCCTCCAGATACAGCTTGCCCGGCCGCTCTGACAGCGGGCGCAGCCTGATCTCCTTGAACTTCAGGAGCAGCTCCATGGTGTCTTCCCTGACGCCCTTGATAGTCGAGAACTCATGGACGACCTCTTCGATGCGGATCGATGTGATTGCCGCTCCCGGGAGGGACCCGAGCAGAGCGCGCCGCAGCGAGTTCCCCATCGTGATGCCGAAGCCCGCCACGAGCGGTTCGGCAATGAGCCGAGCGTACGTCTCGGTCTCTTCATCAACCGTGATGCTCGGCGCCTCCGGCTCGATGACCGTAAGGCTGGCAGGTTCTGTGGTTTCAAAGTTAGCGACGTTCATGTACTGCCTTCCCCTAACGCGAGTAGAACTCGACGATAACCGCTGGGTCGAACTTAGCGCCTACCTGCGCGACGTCCGGTTGAGCGATGACCCGGCCGGCCATGGTGGCCGAGTCGACGCCTAGCCAGTCAGGGATCTCCTTGCCCTGCATGGTCTCTTGCATGATCTTGATCAGTTCGCTGCGCTTTCCCTTTTCCGACCAGGTAATCTCATCGCCGATCTTGGCGGCGCAGGACGGGATGTCCGTCAAGCGGCCGTTTAAGTTGATGTGGCCGTGGCGGACGATCTGGCGCGCCTGCGCGCGCGAATCGGCAAAGCCGAGACGGAAGACGACGTTGTCCAGACGCCCTTCCAGCAGCCGGACGAGCGTATCGCCGGTGACGCCGGAGCGGCGGATGGCTTCCTTGTAGTAGCGGCGGAACTGCTTCTCCAAGATGCCGTAGGTCGCGCGGGCCCGCTGTTTTTGCTGAAGCTGCAGGGCGCGGTCAGATACGCGCCGGCGACGCATGCCAAACTTCTTGGTCTGGCCGGGCGGGTTGGGACGCCGCTCAAACGCGCACTTAGGGCCCATGCAGCGGTCACCCTTGAGATAAAGCTTGTCGCCGTATCGACGGCAAAGCCGACAGACGGCACCCGTGTATCGGGCCATGTACGGTTCCTCCCTAGACTCTACGCCGCTTACGCGCCCGACAGCCGTTGTGCGGCATAGGCGTCACGTCGCGAATGCTGAGAATCGCTAGGCCGGCCGCTTGAAGCGAGCGGATGGCCGCCTCCCGGCCGGAGCCGGGTCCTTTCACGCTGACGTCCACTTGGCGCATGCCGTTGTCCATGGCTTTGCGGGCGACGCGCTCAGCGGCCTGCCCTGCCGCGAAGGGTGTTGACTTGCGGGAGCCCTTGAAGCCGACGGTACCGGCGCTCCCGGATGCTATCACGTTGCCGTTCGGGTCGGTCAGCGTGATCAACGTGTTATTGAAGGTCGACTGGATATACGCCCGTCCCTTGGGGACAGACTTCCGTTCTTTTCGTCGCGATCCGGTACCCATATGTAACTCCTTGCCGGCCTACTTCTTGGCGAGCGTCTTCTTCCTGCCTGCGATAGGCCTGCCGGGACCCTTGCGACCGCGGGCGTTGGTCTTCGTGCGCTGGCCACGAACCGGCAAGTTGCGCCGGTGGCGAATGCCTCGATAGCAGTTGATTTCGATCAGCCGCTGGATGTTCTGGCGCACCTGCCTTCGCAGGTCTCCCTCGACCGTATAGGTCTTGTCGATCACTTCGCGGATGCGCGTGACCTGGTCGTCGGCAAGCTCATTCGTCTTCGTGTCGCCATCCACCTTCGCTTGCTCGCAGATCAGAGCCGCGGTGGTGGCGCCGATGCCGTAGATGTAGCGCAGCGACACGTCGATTCGCTTGTCGCGGGGGACATCAATGCCGGCAATACGTGCCATCGGTTATGCTCCTTAGCCCTGGCGCTGCTTATGGCGCGGATTCTGGCAGATCACGCGAACGACGCCTCGCCTGCGGACGATCTGGCAGTTATCGCAGCGCTTCTTGACGGATGCTTGTACTTTCATCTGCTCTCTCGTTATCGGAATCTATACGTGATGCGTCCGCGGCTCAGGTCGTAAGGCGACAGTTCGATCAGAACCCGGTCGCCCGGGACGATCTTGATGTAGTTCATGCGCATCTTGCCCGAGATGTGCGCGAGCACTTCGTGGCCGTTCGCAAGGTCGATTCGGAACATGGCGTTGCGGAGTGGCAGCTTGACCACCCCTTCGACCTCAATTGCGTCCTTCTTCGGCATCTAGCTGCGTACCTTCGCCGGCTCGGCCAGGGCCCCAGCCAGCTCGAGTTCATTGCTGCGCAGCGTCAACACAACAGGGCCTTCTTCCGTGATGGCGATTGTGTGCTCAAAGTGCGCTGACAGGCTGCCGTCCAGTGTGCTGACGGTCCAGTGGTCGTCGTGCTGCTTGGTATGGCAGTCTCCCATATTCACCATTGGCTCCAGCGCCAGTACCATCCCTTTCTGCAATACCGGGCCCCGGCCTGGAGGGCCGAAGTTCGGTATTTGCGGATCTTCATGCATCGCGCGCCCGATTCCGTGACCGACGTACTCGCGCACGAGCGAATACCCTTCCGGCTCCGCGCATGTCTGGATCGCGTGCGAGATGTCGCTCAGCCGGGCGCCCGGCCTTGCGGCCTGGATACCTGCCCAGAGGGAGCGATGGGTTGTGTCGATCAGGCGTTGCTCTTCTTGTCCGATCTTGCCCACACCCACTGTCAGCGCTGAATCCGCGACGAACCTCTGGTGAGTCAGTCCCAGATCGATACCGACGATGTCTCCGTTCTGCAACTCGCGACCACTCGGTATGCCGTGGACGATCTCGTCGTTCACGGACACACAGACATGCGCCGGAAAACCATGGTACCCGAGAAATGTAGGTACCACATTCCGGCGGAGGTACTCTTCCTTCACGATTGTATCAAGATCAAGGATGATAGTGCCAGGGTGAATTTCAGCCGCCAGAATCTCCAGCACTTCGGCCAGGATCAGGCCGGCTTCGTGCATGATGGCGATCTCTTCGTCGGATTTGATGATAATCGGCATCTGCTAGTTGCTCACTCCCGCCGTCGCCTTCTCGATTGCGGCCAGCAGGTCCTTCGTGACCTCCTCTGGCGCTCGCGCGCCGTCGATGTCGACGAGCTTGCCTTGGTCGCGGTAGTAGTCCAGCATCTCGGCCGGAGGGCGCTGCTTTTCGAGCCGCGCGCGGACGACATCAGGCTTGTCATCGTCGCGCTGGTATAGCTCGCTGCCGCACTTGTCGCAGGCCTTGTCTTGTGTTGGAGGTCGCGTCTGTTCGTGGTAGATGGCTCCACAACTGGGACAGAGCCAGCGGCCGCTCAGGCGCCGCACGATCTCGTCGTCCGGCGCGGTAATCTGGAGCGCGGCATCAGCCTCCTTGCCCTTGGCGGCCAATGCGTTGTCGAGCGCTTGCGCCTGTTGGAGCGTGCGCGGGAAGCCATCGAAGATGGCGCCGCCCTGCGCGTCCGGCTGCTCGATGCGCTCCAGCAGCATGCTGATAGTCACTTCGTCCGGGACCAGGTCGCCGCGGTCCATGTACGCCTTGGCGCGCAGGCCCAGCTCGGTACCCTGTTTGACGGCTTCGCGAAAGAGGTCGCCGGTCGCGATGTGTAGCGCGTTCAATTGATCGGCGACCAGTTTCGCCTGAGTGCCTTTTCCGGTACCCGGCGGGCCGAGCAGGATCAGATTCATGGCTTCCTCTATGGTTGATGCGCGCGCAACCGCACGCGCTGGAACAGGGTTAGCGAATGAAGCCCTCGTAGTTGCGCATCATCAGCTGCGATTCAAGCTGGCGCATTGTATCGAGCACCACACCGACCATGATGAGAAGCCCGGTACCGCTCAACGTCAATGAGTTGACGTTCTGGAAGCCGGTGACGACGTAGGGCAGCAGGTAGGGGACGACCGCGACGAATCCCAGGAAGATGGCGCCTCCCCACGTGATGCGCACCAATACGCGCATGATGTATTCGGCGGTGGGGCGCCCCGGCCTGATGCCGGGCACGAACCCGCCGTTCTTCTGGAGGTTCTCAGCCATGTTCTGCTGCTGGAAGACGACGAGCGTGTAGAAGAACGTGAAGATCATCACCAACACGAAGACGGTGATGATAAAGATCGGCGACACAACAGAGCCCGTGGGCCCGAACCAGTCGACGATGACGGTCGAGAAATTGACTACCCACTCAGTGTCGGTCTGGTTGCGCACGAAGTCGGCGGCGACCGGCGGGAAGATCACGATCGAGAAGGCAAAGATCAGCGGGATCACGCCCGCGGAGTTTACTTTGAGCGGGATATGGCTCTGCCCTGACTGCCGGTACATGCGGCCGGATTTGAAGACGCTGCGGGCATATTGAACGGGGATGCGCCGTTGCGCCTCCTGCACGAACACGATCGCCGCGAGTACGCCAACGCCGATGACGACCATCGCGGCGATGCTGAACCAGCCGACGTTCTGGCTGACGATGCTTGGGAAGAGTGTGGGCAGTCCGGCGACGATGCCGCCGAAGATGATCAGCGAGATCCCGTTGCCGATGCCGTTCTCGGTGATTAATTCACCTAGCCAGACCAGGAACATCGTGCCTGCCATCATCGAGATCACAGCCGAAATGGTCGGCAGCGCTTCGGGTCCAGTGAAGCCGATGCCGCTAATGGCGCCGGATTGCTCCAGGATGACGAGCTGGGCATATCCCTGGACGATGGACATGGGCACGGCGGCGTAGTGAGTGTAGAGCTGGATTCGGTTTCGGCCCGACTCGCCCTCGCGGGAGAGCGCCTGCAGGCTGGGCACGATGGGCACTAGCAGGTTCATGATGATCTGGGCCGTGATGAACGGGTAGACGCCCAGGGCGGCCACGCTCAGGTTACGCAGCGCGCCGCCGCTGAACAGGTTGAACAGACCGAGCAGAGCGTTGTTATCGAACGCCTGCTCCAGGAGTGCCCGGTCGACGCCCGGGATGGGCACGTGGGCCACAAAGCGGAAGACCACCAGCAGCCCGAGTGTGATAAAGAGCTTTTGCCGGATGTCCGGCTGCTGGAACGCATCGATGACCGCCTGCAGGAGCCGCGGCCGGGGGACCTGCTGCTGTCGGGCCGCTCTACTCGCCATCGGGCTCCTTGTCCTGGCTGGCCTTCTTTGCGTCGCTCGCTTCGTCCTCGGATGCCTCGTCCGATGACGCGGCATCTTCCTCGGCGGTGGCTTCGGCCTCAGGCGCGGCGCTCTTCTTCTTCTTGCCGCGCTGGCGCTTCTGCTCTGGGTCCTTGCGTGGCGTCAGCTCTTCTACCGTGCCGCCCGCGGCCTCGATCTTTGCGCGGGCTGATGCCGACACGCGGTGGACCTTGACGGTCAGGGCGCCACTGAGATCGCCGTCCGCGAGGATCTTGATTGGCTTCTTGACCGAGCGAATCACGCCCGCATCACGAAGCGACTCTGGTGTGACCTGATCGCCGTCTACGCGGCCGAGGTCATTGAGACTAATCGGGACGTACTCCACGCGAAACGGATTGCGAAAGCCGCGCCGGTGAGGCAGGCGGCGCACGAGCGGCGTCTGCCCGCCTTCAAAGAAGGGGCGGGTCTTGTAGCCTGAGCGCGATTGCTGGCCCTTGATGCCGCGGCCGGAGTAGGTGCCGTGGCCGCTGGCATTCCCGCGCCCAACGCGCCTGCGATTCTTCTTGGCGCCCCGCGGGGGCCGAAGCTCATGTTGTTGCACAGTTAGTCCTCAGTCTCCTCGACGGACACCAAATGATGCACCTTCTTAATCATACCACGCAGCGAAGGAGAGTCACCAAGCTCAACCGTGTGGCCTAGGCGGCGAAGTCCGAGAGCGCGCACCGTGCGTTTCTGGTCGAACCTACGCCCGATCGTACTCTTCACCCAGGTGATGCGCAGCTTAGTCATTCGGCTTCTCCGTAGACGTGGGCTGCTCAGCCGGCAGAGGTTGCTCCGCAGGCGTGGGCTCATCCTTGACCGGTCCTTCCGCCGCCGGTACGTCCGCCGGCGCGGGCTGCTCCGCGGGCGTGGGCTCATCCGTGGCCGGTGCTTCCGCCGCCGGTACGTCCGCGGGTGCGTCCGCCGGTGCGTCCGCCGGCGCTGGCTGCTCCGACGGCTCAGGCGCAGACTGGACGCTGGCCCTGCGGCGCGCGACGACCTGTTCGGGCATCCGCAGGCTCGCCAGGCCCTGAATCGTTGCCTTGACGACGTTGATTGGGTTGTTGCTCCCGAGCGACTTCGTGAGGATGTCGCGAATGCCGGCCGCCTCGACGACGGCGCGCACACCACCACCGGCGATGACGCCGGTGCCTGCGGAGGCGGGCTTCATCAGCACCTTTGCGGCGCCGAATTTGGTGAAGACCTCGTGCGGGATGGTCGTGTCCTGCATCGTGATCTTGATCAGGCTGCGGCGGGCAATGCTCGCGCCCTTGCGGATGGCCTCCGGCACTTCATGTGCCTTGCCCAGGCCGGCGCCCACGCCGCCTTGGCCGTCACCAACGACGACAACAGCGCTGAAATTGAAGCGGCGGCCACCCTTCACAACCTTGGAGATCCGGTTGATGTAGAGGACGTTCTCGGTGAGTTCCGGTTCCTGGTCCCCGCCGAATTTCTCTCCCTGAGGTTGGCGTTGTGTCACCATAGTGCTCCTTAGAACTTCAGGCC
>QIFC01000058.1 GCA_003228685.1 Chloroflexota bacterium | reverse complement strand
TATCGCCACTCGTTGCCAGCACGTAGTACATCGTCCAGCCCTGTGCGCAGAACTTCGCGACGGTCCCGCCAAACATGAACTCGGCGTCGTCTGGATGCGCGACGATCACCATCCCCGTATGCGGACCGTCCTTCTCAAGCTCGTCGTTTGACGTAGGTCCGTTGTCACCGGGAAGGAAGCTGCGAACGCGGTCGAGGATTCCCATGGTTAGTTGCGGAACACCGCCTGAGACGTCGCCGGTGCACCATCGATCACCTCCGCATAGAGGCCGAGTACTGCCTCCGCCACGTTGCTCCAGCGGAAGCGTTCTACCTCTTTTCGCGCCGCCAAGCCGAACTGGCGCCGAAGCTCGTCGTTGCCCAGCAGCAGCTCCAGCCGCTCCGCGAACGGCTCGGGGCAACGCCAGGGGATCAGATAGCCCGTCTCGCTGTCGCGGATCGCGACGCTCAGGCCGCCGACACGTGACGCCACGACCGGTGTGCCGCAGGCCATCGCCTCTAACGCGACGAGCCCGAAGCTCTCGTAGAAGGAAGGCACCACGCAGACGTCGGCTGCGTTGTAGAACAGCGGCAGCCGCTCGTGATCGACCGCTCCCATGAAGCTCACTCGCTCAGCAATGCCGAGCTGCGATGCGAGATCGCGCAGGTGCGCCATCTCGCCTTCTCGCGTCGATTCGTCACCGCCGACGATCAGCACGAAGCAGTCCGACTCCGACTCTACCTGCGCGGCGGCCCCGAGCAAAATATCGACGCCCTTCAGCGGCTCGATGCGCCCGACGAACAGGAGGATCCTGTCACTCTCACGTAGCCCAAGCTGCTGTCTCGCGTCTTCCTTGCCAATCGGCTGGAACAAGCCCAGGTTCACGCCGCAGGGTACGACCGATATGCGATCGGCATCCGCACCGTAGTAGCGCACCAGCAATTGCTGTTCGTCCTTGCTCGCCACAACGATCCGGTCGGCGTTTCGCGAGATCGCAGTCTCCGCGGCGATGCGCGGCTCCGGCTCGCGTTCGCTCACGCGGGAACGAGCCTTCACTTCGCCTAGCGTGTGGAACATCGCGACGTGGGGTACGCCCCAGCGAGCCTTCAGCTTCTCGCTAGCCACGCCGGACAGCCAGTAATGACTATGGATGATGTCGTAGCTCACGCCCTCGTTGGCGACAAAGTCCGCCACGCCCTCGACGAACTCGTCGACGTACGCCGGCAGCGATTCTTTCTCTTCGTATTGAGGCGGACCCGCGGCTATCTGCACGACACAAGCCAGCGGCGAACCGCTCCCCGCTTTGGTGATGGGCAGCGTAGCGGGAGATTCAGCGTCTGTCCGCCGCGTGAACACGTCGACCGTGTGTCCGCGTTCCGCCAGCTCTGCGGCCAGCTCGCGCACGTACACGTTCAGCCCACCCGTCTCGGCCCCTCCCAGAGAGGCGAGCGGCGATGTGTGATAGCTGATGATGGCTATTCGATACATGGTTAGCGCCTGATCGACAGCTTGTAGATCTGCTGGTTCTGCGCTCCCAACCGGTACTTGTACTCCTCGTCGCCACGCAAGAGGTCCAGGCAGTGCTTGCCGTCCGCTATCGCCTGCTGCAGACAAAGCGCCTTCGATGCGATGCCTACAGACATCGACGCGTAGTCTGGGTCGTATCCGCTGTTGTACATATAGAGCTGTCCGCCTTGGTCGAAGCAGAGGACCGAAGCCACCGGCTTGCCATCCAGCTCAAGCTCGTACAGCCGGATCAGCTCCTCCTCGGCCAGCGCTTGTGTCGCCTTATGGAAGAACAACCCCATCTGCTCAGAGAGAAACCTTGCCTTGTCCTCTCGGCTTTCGACCATGAACCGCAGCAGCACCGGCAAGTGCATCTCCACATCTTTCGGCGAGGTGTACGTGTGCAACTCCAAGTCACCCGCGCCTTGCAAATTCCGGAGCTTGCGCCGTAGCTCGTGGCGGTGCTTCTTCTTCAAGGACGACACGTACTCCTCCCAGTCGCCGGGAAGCTCGACCCGCGGCGCCACCGCCTCTTCTTCTCGCTCGACCGTCATGCCGCGACTCTCGGCCGCCTGGGGCAGCTCCGTCAGTGTCGTCGAGCCTTCGCGTATACCGCGCAGATCTAGCTGCGTCCACCTTTCGTCTTGCAGCCCAGTCAAGATCGCCTCGAAGACCTCGCGGCATTGTTCCGCCGCGACCACGAAGTCCATATAGTCGCAAATCGAGTGGTGCCCCACTAGCGTCAGCGTGTCGCCGTCCTTTATTAGCGGCGCCACGCCCATAAGCTGCTCGCCATCGCGAACAGCGAGCAACAGCAGGTCGCGGCCGTCCTGGAACTCCTCCAGCCAGACGCGCTGCCAGGTAGGGTGCTGGAACGGGACGGGCTCGGATTGTCGCTCTAAGAGCTGTACCCACTCAGGCTGGAGTTGAGCCAGCTCTTCTTGTCGAACGGTGTATGTCATGCGCTAGCTATTCTGCCTTATTCGCTGCACTCGAAACGTGAGATATCTCACCAAGGTGTTAACTTATTCTAGCAACCGCCAAGATAGCGCCGCAAGATTAGTCGTGTCTGCCCACGGAGCGCTCGATGACTGAGGCCAGAGAAGAAAGCGATACGCAGTGTCGCTCTTCTCGAAGGTGACCGCAGGTCACCCATTCGCCAAACGCCCGCAATCCCTGCCAGGAGAAGCGGAGCTTTTCCAAGCGACAGGAAGTGTCGCCGGTCACCCGTTTTTCGGTTCCCCGTACTGCTTGCGCAGTTCCGTCTTCAGCACCTTGCCCATCGGGTTGCGCGGTAGCTCATCGACGATGGCGATGTACGATGGCGCCTTGTAGCTGGCAAGCTGGCTCTTCGTGTGCTCGACCAGCTCCTCCAACGTGGGCTGGTCGTCCCCCGCCGGCACGATGATCGCCTTCACCACCTCGCCCCACTCGACGTCAGACGCGCCGATCACGGCCGCCTCCCCGACCTTGAGATGGGCCTCCAACACGTCCTCGATCTCGCCGGTTGAGATGTTCTCGCCACCGCGGATGATCAGGTCCTTCTTGCGGCCCGTGATGAACAGATACCCATCGTCGTCCAAATAGCCCACGTCGCCTGTGTGCAGCCACCCGTCGACGATCGCCGCCGCCGTCTCGTCGGCCTGCTTATGGTATTCGCGCATGATGCGCGATCCGGCCACGCAGATCTCGCCCTCCTCGCCGGCTCCCAGCGCTTCGTTAGCCTCGTTCATGATCGCGATCTCGATGTCATCCATCGCGCGGCCGACCGAGCGCAAGCGGCGTAGCATCAACTCGCGCTCGGGCCCCTCCTCCTTCGGGATGTCGTGATCGTCCGGCCCCAGGAAGGTCAACGTCGATGTGCTTTCGGTCTGTCCGTAGGCGTTCATCAGCCCGCAATCGAATGCGTCGACGGCCTTGCTCACGACCTCGTACGGCATGGGCGCCGCGCCGTACGTAATTAGTTGCAGCGAACTCAGGTCGCTCTTATCGAAGTTCTCATGGTCCATGATGCGCTTCAGCATCGTCGGCACCACGAAAGCGTGCGTGACGCCGTGGCGTTCGACGGTCTCCAGCCAGGCGGCCGCATCGAACTGCGGCAGTATCGCCAGCGTTCGTCCGCCCCAGATGCTGGACATCATCGCCGTCGCGCCCGCCACGTGGTAGAGCGGCACCGAGAGCATCGTCACATCGCGCTCGACGGCTGGGTCGGCCGGATTCATCGTGTTCGTCACGTAGACGGAAAGAGTGTTGTACGTCAACACCACGCCCTTCGGAAGCGCCGTCGTACCGCTCGTATAGATCAGGATCGTCGGATCGTTGTCGTCGATCTCAACATAGACCTCGTCGTCGGAAGCTCCCGCGAGCAGCCCCTCATAGCTGTGCATGCCCTCCGGCTTCGCGTCCAGGCAGACGTACTCCCGTACGGCGCCGAACTTGTCGCGCAGTTCGTCGACCAACCCCAGGTAGCGTTCGCCGACGAAGAGGACCCGCGTGTCAGACGCGTTCACCATATGGTCCAACTCTTCGTGCTTCGCTCTGTAGTTGAGCGGCACGAACGTCGCGCCCAGTTTGGCGCAGGCGTAGTACGTCTCCACGTACTCAGGCGAGTTCGTCGCCATCGCCGCGACCGCCGTGCCGCGTTCGACGCCCAGCCCCTGCATCGCGTTCGCCAGTCTGTTCACGCGCGCCGCCATCTCCGCGTACGTGATCGATTGCTCGCCGCAGACCAGCGCCTCGCGGTCCGGCACCATCGCTGAGCTTATGGTAAGAAACTCAATCGTGTTCATGCACTACTCCCACCTATGTGACCAGCTTCGGGTCGCAATCTAACGCATAGCCGCCGTTACGGGCAACGCTATCGAGGTGGCTCAGGCGGCACGCAGGGGGCGCCGGGCAGCGCGAAGCCGCATACGAACTTGTTCGTGTCGACGACAACGCGGTCGCCGGAGATCGACACCGAGTAGCGGTCCAGGTCCCGCGACGCCGGCCCGAAGACGCGACGGCCCGCCTTGTCGTATGTAGAGCCACCGCACGGGTCCCGGAACCATCCCTGTTCAGGCTGGCCCGTGTCTGGGTCTGGCCAGACGAAATCGGGCTTCCAGGGTACTCTGCAGTGTCGAACATGAGAGTCCCGCCATGAGAGCGCGATGAACGCCTCTTCGTCCAACCTTACGAGATGAAACGCGCCCTCTTCTACGGTGGTAACGGAGCCAACGGAGTATGTGTCGACAGACCCCATGTCGAAGCGCGAGCGGCTCGGGCTGTCTTGGGGCCACGTGAACAGCAGGAGCGCCGCCAGGCCGCCAAGCCCAGCCAGTACCAAAGCTGGCCAGATCAGCCAACGTTTGGTATTGCTCTCTTTTCGAACCTGTGCCTCGCCGCCCATAGCAGGCTCATTGTACTACGCCGCTCCCTCTGCCCGCAGCCGATTCCCAAGCGCCGCCTCCAGCGCCAGCCCGTCCGCGAGCGACAGGTCCAGCCCGCGAACGACGGCCTCCAGCGCGTACGCCAACGCGCGCGGGTCTCGCTCAGCCAGCGTCCGCGCCCAGCCGTCAGCGGCGGCGTCCAGTTCGTCGCGCGGCACGACGCGATGCACCAGCCGCAGCCGGTACGCCTCCTCGGCGCTGATCGGGTCGCCTGAGAGGATCATCTGCATCGCCACGCCGGGCGAGATCGTGCGCGGCAGCGTCTGCGTACCGCCCGCCGACGGGATGTACCCGAGGCTCACCTCCGGCAGCCCGAAACTCGCGTCGTCGGCCGCGATGCGCAGATCGCAGAGCAGGCTCATCTCGCAGCCGGCGCCGAGCGCATAGCCATGCACGGCCGCGATCGTGGGCTTGGGCAAGTGCAACAGCAGGTCCCAAACGTCGCGCTCGCGCCTCGCTCGCCGCGCTTCGGCGAGCGACGGCGCCGTCCCGAAGTCGGAGATGTCCGCGCCGGCCGAGAACGCCTTCCCCGCGCCGCGCAGAACCAGCACACGAGCGTCCGGGTCGTCGCGGAACGCTCTGAGCGCGTCCCACAATTCGTCGCGCATCTCCAGGTTAAGCGCGTTTAGGACGGCTGGCCGGTTGAGCGTCAGCCGCGCGATCCCGTCCGTCTTCTCGTAGACGATCGTGCCGCTCATGGCGCCGCCTCGCAGTGGCGTTTGATCGCGCCCAGCGACGCCTCCACGGTGTTCTTTGTCGAAGGGCCAAGGTACGCCCGCTCAATCAGGAAACCGAGCACCGGCAGCGGCGCCGTCACGTCCATCTCTGCCGTCAGGCGACAGCCCAAACCGTTCTCATCAAGTGTGTAGGTCTCGTCGAACCGAAACGGCCCGACGGTCAGCAGCGATCTCAAACGCTTGTCAGGCGACACTTCCTGCGGCCTGTCGTTGAGGATCCGAAACGGGCCGTTGCTGTAACGCCAGCGCACATGCTGGCCGGGCTGCGGGTAGTCGTCGGGAGCATCGATCGCCTCCTCAACGCCCGTGTCCCAGAGAACCACCTCCGCTGGGTCGCAGAGCGCCCGCCAGACACGAGCGGGAGCAGCCTCCACGTCGGTGCTCACCGTGAAGCGATACACGGCCTACTTTCGCCAATCCGGCTTCCGGATATGGCTACTCCGCTTGCGGCCCTGCGTCGCCGCAATGTCCGTGTTGACCTTCTCGGTGAGCAGCCGCATGCCATCGCCGCTGGGCTGCATTGATTCGCTGCGCCAGCGGCGCAGGGCCGCGCGATCGCCATGGGCCAGAACCGCCTCGTCGGCGAGACGAGCGACGACGAGCGACATCAGCTCCCACGCCTCGTCCGGCTCTAGCTCGACCTTCACCGCTTGCCCGCCTTGGTCTTCGGACCTAGCGCCGCGTTCATCTCCTCGGCGAGCGCCTGCATCGATGCCGAGCCGTCCGCATAGTCGCTGCGCCACTTCTTGATGGCGTTGCGGCCGTCGTCGGACAGCTCAACGCCATCCAGTACCTGCGACACGATCAGTGCCATCACGGACCACGCCTCGTCGGGATCTAGAGCGACCTGCATTACTTGCCCTCGAACTTCGGTTCGCGCTTCTCCAGAAAAGCGCTGACTCCTTCAGCGCGGTCTTCCGTGGATTGCAGGATCACGGTCAGGTCCGTTTCGTAGCGCAGCGCCTGGTCGAGCGGCTGTTCGAGGCCACGTCGCACCGCCTCCTTCGCGTAGCGCAACGCAAGCGGCCCTCGTCTTGCCATCCGTTCCGCGAGGGTGCGCACATTCTCATCGAGTTCGTTCTTTGGTGCCAGGGCGCTCACGAGCCCGATACGATAGGCCTCCGCGGCGTCGATCTCTTCGCCTAGCAAGATCATACGCAGCGCCTCTCCCCTGCCAACGAGGCGCGCCAGCCGTTGCGTGCCACCGCCCATCGGAAGTTGTCCTTGCGCCGTCTCCGGCAGCGAGATTGTCGCGCCCTCCGCCGCGATCCGCACGTCGCACGCCAGCGCCAGCTCCAGTCCCGCGCTCATAGCCTCGCCGTTCAGCGCGCAGATGATCGGCTGGCCCATCGCTTCCAGGCACGCGAACGGCTGCGGTTGGCCTGCATCGCGCTCGCCGTCCCCGCCCAAACAGAACACATCGCCCTCCGCTCGCAGAATCGCGACGCGAACGCCGGCGTCGTCGTTGATCGCGGCGCACGCTTCGTCCAGCTCGCGCAGGAACGCCTCGTCGACCCGATTTCCGGAATCGGGACGTGCCAGCGTAATGACCGCGATCGGGCCATCAGCATCCAGTCTCAGCGTCTTGAAGGCCATAAGCGTTGTGAGCGTATCAATGGCATCGGAGGGTGTCAACGGTACGCACCTGTTGTTGCTGCAAACGCGCCCGCTCGCCTATGCTGGTGCAGGCCAGAAAGGAGGTACTCATGTCAGTCGATCGAGTAACAGTTGGCAGCGTTGAGATCGCCCGCGTAACGGACGGTACTATGACTGGCCTCCCCGCCTTCTTCTTCTCTGGCATCCCACCCTCGATGTACGAGCCAGCTCTCGGCGACGATCTCAAATCGAATGGCATGATCGACGTCGAATTCGGGAGCTTCCTCGTACGTTCGTCCGGCAAGACCCTCCTCATCGACACCGGCATGGGTAACAAGCGAGGATCGCCGGGCGGACGGCTGCTCGACAACCTGAAGCAGATCGGCGTCAGCCCAGACGACATCGACGTAGTCATGAACACGCACCTCCACGTCGACCACGTCGGCTGGAACTGCATCGAGCAGAACCGCGCGTACGTACCCACGTTCCCCAACGCCGAGTACTGGGTCGCTGAGAAAGAATGGTTGTTTTGGACGAGCGATCCCGGCCTCGTTAGCGAGGAAGGCCCCTACCTCGCATCGGACGTACTGCCGCTGCGCGATTCGCCGCAACTCAAGCTCGTTGACGGAGAGGCCGCGATCACTCCAGAGGTCAGCCTATTACCCACGCCGGGCCATACGCCGGGCCACAGCTCGCTCGCAATCTCCTCAGCAGGCGAGTCGGCCATCATCCTCGGCGACGTTGCCCACCACCCGCTGCATCTTGAGCGCCTCTGGATCGCCTCGGTCGACGAACTGCCCCGCACCTCGCGCCGCACGAAGCGCGCGCTCGCCCAGCGCCTGATCGACGAACAACTGCTCGTAGCCGCCGGGCACTTCTCGTCGGGCGGATTCGGGCGGCTGGTGATGGCGGACGGCCGGCGGAACTGGCGAACGCTCTAGCCCGCCTCCGGCGTGTTGATCGCGAGCGTCGGATCATCGGGACGCGACACGTCGATCCGGATCTCCCATCGCGTTGGCGCCTCCAGCTCTAGCGTCTGCAGCACCGTCAGGTCGACGGCGACGGTGCCTCTCGCCTGTAAGCGCACAGGCCAGGAGCCGTCGCGCGCGAGCCACAGGTCCCACTCTAGATCGCTGGCTGAGCGCAGCCCCTCTTCGCCGAGCTGGAGCGCTTCCAGAAATTCCCGGCCCTCTACGCCAACCTGGTAGTGGTAGGCGCGTGTCTCATTCACGAACTCCTCGGTGGAAGGCAGGCGAAGGACGTTCGCGCGAACGCGGTCGAACTCAGGGCCACCCAAGAAGTCGGGCCGCAGGGCCGTAAACGCAACGTCCAGCAGGTCTTTGACCTGCTCGTCCTCCAGATCTGTGTTTTGCCACGGGCCGTCGCCGCTGCGATACCAGACGGAACCATCAACCATCACCAGCCGCTGCTCGGCCTCGCCTTCGCCTACCTCAGTCAGGTACGTGAACGCGTGCTGGTCGGGGCTCACGAAAATGCCACGCGTCGACACGAACAGCTCTCTTGCGTCGTCGCCGCTCCCCTGCAACGTGAGCGAGGCCTCATAGATGAAGCGCTCCAGCGGCAGGGCGCCAATGCCCTCGGCCTGTGGATCCGGCGTCGCGGATGGCAGCGTCGTGCTTGCCCTCGGCTCAGAGCTGCCGCCTCCGCCGCACGCCATAGCCACGGCAAGCACCAAGCCCGCTACCAGAGCGGCCATCGGGGCTCTGGAAACGCGAATATACATACTGCTCGCACCACCCATTAACGTTCATGATATCCGCGCGACCTCATTGGATCGAACGCACGTTGACGCCTCCGGCGGGCGCGGCTATCTTGGAGCAACAGACGCTCCACCCTCGGAGGACTAGATGGCATCACCGCACACCCACCGCCTAGGCAACCTCGATCTGCACATCCTCAGCGATGGCACCTATTACCAGGATGCTGGCGCCGTCTTCGGCATCGTTCCGCGCGTCATGTGGGAACGCGTCGTGAAGCCGGAGCTGGACGACCAGCATCGCCTGCCGATCGGCCTCAATTCGCTCCTGGTTCGCTCTGAAGGGAAGCTGATCCTCGTCGAGACCGGCGTCGGCGACAAAGAAGGCCACCGCCGGCAGGCGTCCCCAATTGAGCAAGGCGATCTCATCTCCGCATTGGCCGCTCTGGACATCCAGCCCGATGAGATCGACGTCGTAATCAATTCGCATCTCCACGCCGACCACTGCGGCTGGAACACGCGCGCTGGAGGAGGCGAGGACCCCGTCCCCACGTTCCCCAAGGCGCGCTACCTGATTCAGCGCGGCGAGTGGGAAGCGGCGACGAACCCGAACGAGCGCACCAGGGCCACCTACTTGCAGGAGAACTTCCGCCCGCTTGAAGAGAGCGGCCAGCTGGAGCTGGTCGACGAAGAGCTGGCCGTGACATCAGAGATCACGATGATTTCCACCATGGGCCACACCGAAGACCACGCCTCGATCGTGCTCGTGTCCGGCGGCGAGACGGCCATCTACATCGGGGACATGGTGCAGCATCACGTCCAGTTGGAGCGCACCGCCTGGGTCTCCTCGTTCGACGTGCTCCCGCTCGTGTCAATGGAGACGAAGAAGCGCATCGTCGAGCGTGCAATCGAGGAAGAGGCACTCGTCATCAGCGTTCACGCGCCGTTCCCCGGCTTGGGCCGAATGACGCGCTCCGAAGACGGACGCAAGCACTGGGGAGTCGTTGAGTAGCACGGCACATCTTCACTCGCTCGCTCTCGCCGGCCTCCATCATGAGTTCGGCGCACGTTTCGCGCCGTTCGCCGGCTGGGAGATGCCCGTGCAGTACACGGGCATCATCGATGAGCACAAGGCTGTCCGGTCCCGCGCGGGCGTCTTCGACGTTTCCCACATGGGGCGCCTCTACGTCACGGGTCCCGGCTCTGCGTCCGCGCTGCGTAGCGTGCTGACCTACAAGGTCGACCAGTTGGCTCCAGGAGAAGCCCATTACGCGCTCCTCTGCGACGAAGACGGCTCGGTCCTCGATGACCTCTTCGTCTACCGGATCGAGGACGAGCGCTTCCTCGTCGTCAACAACGCGGCAAACGCCAGCGTTGGCCGCGAGCGAATCGAAGCCGCACTCGGCTCCGACGCCTCCCTCGACGATCGGCAGACCACAACCGTGATGCTCGCGCTGCAGGGACCGGACGCTCGCGAAACTCTCGCGGCCATCCTCGGCTCGCGGGAGGTGCTCGACCTCAAGCCTCGGCGCTGCGGCGAGTTCGAATACAGCAGTTCGACGCTCTTCGCCGCCCGTACCGGCTACACGGGCGAGGACGGCCTCGAACTCGTGCTGGCGAACGAGCCTGCCGCCAAGCTCTTGCGGCAATTGGTTGACGCCGGCGTCACGCCTTGCGGGCTCGGCGCTCGCGACACGCTCCGGCTGGAAGCGGCGCTACCGCTCTACGGCGCCGACCTCGACGCAACAACGACGCCATGGGAGGCCGGTATCGGATTCGCGGTGACGCTCGATGACGGCGCCGAGTTCGCTGGCCGGGCCGCGCTGGCAGCCTCCAAAGAGGCCGAACTTGACAGAACGTTGGCATGTTTGCAAGCAACAGGACGAGGCATCATGCGCGCGGGCTGCCCCGTCTTGCACGGCGGCCAGACAAGGGCTAGCATGAGCAGCGGTGGCTTCTCGCCCATGCTCGGCGTCAGCGTCGGCATGGCCTACCTGCCGCCCAGATTGGCGGATGTGGGGACCGAGCTGGAGGTAGACGTGCGAGGAAAACATCTAACCGCGACCGTCGTCCCGAGACCGTTCTACCGAAGAAAAAAGGCCACGTGAACATCCCGACAGAACTGCGCTATACCAAAGAGCACGAGTGGATCCGCGCCGAAGGCGATATCGGCACGATCGGCATTACCGACTACGCGCAAGATCAGCTCGGCGACATCGTCTATCTTGATCTGCCTGCGGTTGGCGCCCCCCTCACGCAGAACGACAAATTGGGAGAGATCGAGTCCGTCAAAGCTGTGTCCGACCTCTACGCGCCGGTCAGTGGCGAGGTGTTAGAAGTAAACACAGAAGCGGTCGACCAACCGGAGGCCGTAAACGAGGAACCGTACGGCAAGGGCTGGCTCATAAGGGTACGCCTCAGCGACGCGAGTGAACTCGACGCGATGCTCACCAATGAGGCATACGACGAACTGATCGTCCGCGAGATGGAGGAGCATTCAGACTAGGCCATCCATGGCCCACCCCTACATTCCGCTCACCCAAGAAGATCGCAAGGAGCTGCTCGGCTCCGTCGGCGTTACATCCGTTGACGAACTCTTCGCCGAGATCCCGGCTGAGCATCGCGACCCCGTATTCGACCTTCCAAAGGCGCTCTCCGAGCCGGAGCTGCTCTCGTACCTCGAAGAACTCGCGAGCCGATCGACCGCCGGTCTGCCCAGCTTCCTTGGCGCCGGTGCCTACGCGCACTTCATCCCCAGTACCGTGGACGCGATCATCTCCCGCGGCGAGTATCTCACCGCCTACACACCGTACCAGCCGGAGATCAGCCAGGGCACGCTCCAGACGACGTTCGAGTTTCAATCGCTCGTGTGCGAACTAACGGGCATGGATATCGCGAACGCCGGCATGTACGACGGCGCCAGCGCCATGGCGGAAGCCTGCCTCATGGCCTGCTCCGTCACCGGCCGTGAGCGCATCGTCCTGCTGGACACGATTCACCGAAACATCACCGAAACGGTCCGCACGTACGCCGGTGGCCGCGATATCGAGGTCGTGCTCGTGCCGCCGAGTCATGCCTCGCTCACGGACACGGACGCCTGCCTCGCCGTCCAGCAGCCGAACTTCTTCGGGTACATTGAGGACCTGGGCGCGCTGAGCCGTGCCGCCCATGAGGCGGGCGCATTGTTCGTCGTCTCGCAGGATCCGGTCAGCCTGGGACTCTACAAGCCGCCTTCCGCCTTCGACGCCGACATCGTCGTAGCCGATGGCCAGCCGCTCGGTGTGCCGCTGAGCTTCGGCGGCCCATACGTTGGTCTCTTCGCTTGCCGCGCCGAGTACGCCCGCCAGATGCCCGGCCGCATCGTCGGCCGCACGAAGGACCTCGAAGGACGCACGGGCTACGTGCTCACGCTGCAGACGCGCGAGCAGCACATCCGCCGCGAGCGCGCTACCTCAAACATCTGCACCAGCACCCAACTCGTCGCGCTGGCGTTCACAATCGCGCTCTCGACGCTCGGCAAGCAGGGTCTGCGACGAATGGCCGAACTCTGCTACCACAAGGCGCACTACGCGGCCGGCCAAATAGCGGCCCTCGATGGCTACGAACTGGCATCCAACGACGAGTTCTTCCAGGAGTTCGTCGTCCGCTGCCCGGTTTCGCCAGCCGATGTCAACGACGCGCTGCTCGGATGCGGCATGATCGGCGGCTTCGACGTCTCGGACCGCGTCGAACGCGGCCTGCTCCTCTGTTTCTCGGAGCTGCACACCCGCGAGCAGATCGATGACCTCGTGAAAGCGCTGGGGGAGATACGTGGCTGACCGCGACGATTTCGGCGCGACGCTCACATTTGACCTCAGCCGTCCTGGGCGCGTCGGCTGTACGCTGCCGCCGCTCGACGTACCTGAAGCGCCTCTGCCATCCGGCGACCTGCTGCGAGACGACATCACATTGCCGGAGCTGTCGCAGCCGGACGTCGTCCGTTACTTCACGCAGCTCTCACAGCGCAACTTCAGCATCGACACCGGCTTCTACCCGCTCGGAAGCTGCTCCATGAAATACAATCCAAGAATCAACGAAGTCGCCGCTCGCCTCTCCGGCCTGGCAGACGTTCACCCCATGCAATCTGATGAGACCGCCCAAGGCGCCCTTGCGCTCATGCACGGCCTCCAGCGCCTGCTCGCGGAGATCACCGGCATGCACGACGTTTCGCTCGCGCCCGACGCGGGCGCCCACGGCGAGCTGGCCGGCATTCTGATCGCCAGCGCCTACCACAATTCCAACGGCGGCCCTCGTCGCCGCGTCCTCGTGCCGGACTCCGCGCACGGCACCAACCCCGCCACCGCCGCCATGGCGGGCTTTCAGGTCGAGAGCATCCCGTCGGATACCGACGGAAACCTCGATTTCGAGGCGCTCAGAGCCGCGCTCGATTCCAACGGCGATAGCGTCGCTGCTCTCATGCTCACGCTGCCCAGCACGCTCGGCCTCTTCGAGCCCCGCATCACTCAAATTGCGGACCTCCTCCACGACCACGGCGCGCTCCTCTACGGTGATGGCGCCAACATGAACGCGATGCTCGGCCGCGTCAAGCCCGGCGATCTCGGCTTCGACGTCTTCCACCTCAACCTGCACAAGACGTTCAGCACGCCGCACGGAGGAGGTGGTCCCGGCGCCGGTCCCATCGCTGTCACGGCCGCCCTCGCGCCGTTCCTCCCTGCGCCCCACGTGCGCCAGGACAAAAGCAGCGCCCGCTTCTCACTGGAGACGCCGGAGCATAGCATCGGCCGGCTTGGCCTCTTCCACGGCAACTTTGGCGTCCTCGTCCGCGCTTACGCCTACATCCTCAGCCTCGGAGCGGAGGGCCTGCGCGGCATCAGCGAGGCCGCCGTCCTCAACGCCAACTACGTCCTGACCCGGCTCCGCGACGCCTATCGTCTGCCGTACGACCGTCGCTGCATGCACGAGGTCGTCATCTCGGGTTCGCGACAGAAAGCCAACGGCGTCAAGACGCTCGATATCGCCAAGCGCCTGATCGACTATGGCTTTCACCCGCCTACCATCTACTTCCCGCTCATCGTCGATGAAGCGATGATGATCGAGCCCACCGAGTCCGAGACCAAAGAGACCCTGGACGCCTTCTGCGACGCCATGCTCGTAATCGCCAAAGAGGCCGAAGCGACGCCCGACCTCGTTCGCGAGGCGCCGGCGAGAGCGCCATTGCGCCGTCTCGACGAAGCAACCGCGGCCCGCAAGCCCGTGTTACGCTGGACGAGATGATCCGCCTCGCTCTTGGGTTACTCTTGGCGCTGGTTCTCCTGCTTGCTGCCTGCAACGGCGGCTCCGACGATTCGCCCACGCCGAACGTGACAAGCACACAGGCCCCCGCAGCCACCGCCACCACAGAGCCCGCGCCAACGTCGACCGTCGCGACACCTGACACAGCGCCCTCCACAGGTATCGAGCTGCCGGACGGCTTTACGGCGTTCCAGATCGGCCAGGACTTTTTCCGCCCAACCTCGGTCGCTCAGGGGCCCGATGGCACACTCTACGTCGCCCTCCGCCACGATGGCGTCCTCCAACTCCGCGACAGCAATGGCGATGGCATCTATGAGCAGAACGTCACGTTCCTGCCCAAGATCAACTCGGCCGGCGAGTACGACGAGATCACGGGCGTCGTCGTG
>QIFC01000010.1 GCA_003228685.1 Chloroflexota bacterium | reverse complement strand
ACCAACTGAATCGACGTGTTGTTCACGGTCATGAAGACCATCGAGCCGAGCCCCACGAACGCGATCATCACCAACCCCATGTAGAAGGCGGGCGAAAGAGCGAACAAGATCAAGAAGCCTGCGAAGGTAAAGCCCCCTCCAACCAGCAGACGGGTTTTCTTGGGGTAGCTGTCCAGGTTGGCAACGATCATCGCCCCGATGAAGCCGCCGATGCCGCTCGCCGCCTGCATCATGCCAAACCCGTTCTCCCCCACGTCCCACACACGGTCCGCGAACACCGGCAGCAAGACCGTGTAGGGCAACGCGAAGATCATCGGCACGGTCGCGAAGAGCATCAGCGCAACCAGCGTTGAGTTGTTCTTAATGTACGAGAACCCGCCAACCAAGTCCTGGAAGAACGTAAAGTTCTTCTCACGCCGGGGTTCCATGGTGGGAAGCATGAACGTTGCGGCGACGGCAGACGCGTAGAACGCGGTCGCGACAACGTACGCTCCGCCGATGCCAATCGGCACGATCAGCGCAGCACCAATGAGCGGGCCGATGATGCGGCTGATGTTCATCATCGCCGTGCTAAGAGCCGTCGCGTTCATCAGCCGCTCGCGCGGGACCAGGGTTGCGACCAGCGCCTGACGGCCGGGCATGTTAAACGCGAACGCTGCCCCCGTCATCATCGAGACGATCAACAGGTGCCAGAATTCAATGACGTCCGTGATGATCAGGACAGCGACAATCCCATTAACGACAACGAGGAAGGACTGCGCCACCAGAAGTAGTTTCCGACGGTCGACGCGGTCGGTAACGACGCCGGCGATCGGTGAGAGCAGGAGCATCGGGATCGCCACCATGGCCATGATGAACCCCAGATACGCGGCGTTGTCCCACTTGTCCTGAACGAGCCAGCCCCGCAGGATGATCATCATGTTCATCCCAAAGAAGAAGCCAATGTTGCCGATGAACAGGTTCCTGAAGTCGGGGTTGCCTTGGAGCGAAGAGAAGGTCTGACGCCAACCTGTAGGCGCAGCGCCCGCCTCTTGCGGGGCGGTGCTTGAAGGGTCAGCCCCGTTCGACCCCGTATCAGAGCCTGACATTCCCATAGTTACGATGGTAGGTGATACTTAACGTCTACGTCAAGGTTAGGCTTGCGCCGCGGAGGAGGCCGGCTCGCCGAAGCCGTCGGCGTCGTGCGCAAGGAGCCTGCGATAGCCCGGAAGCACGAGGACGATCGCAAGCAGAACCACGATCAACAAGATGCCGACGCCACCCATCATCCACTGCACGCCGATGCTGTCAGCCAGGGCGCTCTGAGGCAGGGCAACGAACGGCATCACTGACCAGCTCAGCATGTAGATGCTCATTACCCGCCCGAAGTAGGCTGGGTCGGAAGCGCCCAACACCATAGTATTATTCAGCGCCCAATATCCGTTCGAAGCGAGCCCAACGAGTACCAGCGCAAGCAGCCCCATCCACAGGACCGGCGCCGCCGCGAACAGGACCAGCGCTACACCAAACCCAACGCCGCCAACGATCTGGATCTGCGCCCGTTTCGACCTGTTCGTGAGCGATGCGACGCCCAATGAGCCTGCTAACGCGCCTATGGCCATGAAGAGCCCCATCATCCCCAGCGCTACGGGGCCTGCACCGTAGACATCGTCTACGAACACCGGGAAGAAGGTCCGATACGGCATGCCGAGCACGATCGGCACGAACCCCATCAGGATCAGCGTCGGCAGGAACCGGTGGTTTCGAACGTAGCGAACGCCATCGAACATGGCTTGCAGCGGGGGTTCTCGTTCTGTCGTCTCAGACGGTGCGCCGCCAGGGATTCGCGCCAGCAGCACAGCACTCATCGCGTAACCACCGGCCATCAAGTAGTAGACGCCGGTCAGTCCCACAAACGGCACGGCGATAAGCCCGCCCGCCAACGCCGGACCGATGATGCCCGTCGATGTGAACGCCGTGGTGTTCAGCGCGACAGCGTTCATCAGCTTCTCTTCCCCCACCAGCTCCGGGATCCAAGCCTGCCTAGCCGGCACGTTGAACGCGAAGACCGTGCCCGTGATCAGTGCCATCACGAACACATACCAGACAGTGATCAGGTCCGTCTGGATCAGGACGGCCAAGCCTGCGGACGTGATGGCCATGACGCTCTGGCTGATGACCGTCAGCCAGCGCTTGTGCAGGCGGTCGGCGGCCACGCCACCTACGAGGGTGAACAGAAGCTGCGGGATGCCCCATCCCAGGCTGACCAACCCTAGCGACGTTGCCGTGCCCGTCAACTCAAACGTGAGAAAGCCCTGAGCCGTGATCATCATTTGGATGGCCGTGAACGAGAACAGCATGCTGATCCAGAGAAGCCGGAAGTGGGGGTTCCGCAGTGAAGCGAACGTACCCCGACCTTCACCGGATGCTGAGAGTCCGGGAATCGGGTCAGCAGAAGCCGCAGGCGGCGTTTGGGGCGTAGATTTCATCAAGGAGAGAGCTTTCCCCACCTTAGCGACCGTGGTATCTTATCGTCAACTGATGGCGCGTACGCGGCGGTTTGCCCGCTCTAGGCAGGGCGAACCAAACCGTGCGATAATCGCGCCGAATTCGGCGGCATGAGGGAGGATGCCTTGTTCGATGATTCGGAGTCCATTATCACGTTCGTGGTCGCGATCCTCATCGCGTACGCCGTCGTGCTCTGGCTGGGCTCGATCGTCTGGACGTTCCGAGACATCAGCAATCGGACGCATGATGGCTGGGCCCAATCCGTGTCCGTTCTCATCGTTGTGGTCTTCAGCTTGCCAGGCCTGTTCCTCTACTTGGTGCTGCGGCCCCAGGAGACGCTAAGCGACATCTACGAGCGCCGCTTGGAAGCTGAAGCGCTCATGCGGGACATGCCTCAGGCCCAGCCAACGTGTCCGAGCTGCAAACAATCCGTCAACAGCGACTACCTGGTCTGCCCCAACTGCCGGACGAGGCTCAGAGAGGCGTGCGCCAACTGCTCACGACCACTGGAGCTAGGCTGGGCCGCGTGCCCTTACTGCACAGCGCCCGGCCCGAGCGCAGGAGCCGGGAAGAGCGCCACGACCGCCACAAGCCAGCCACCACGGCCAGCGACCCGGCAAGCACCGCCCCCACCGCGCGGGACGTTGATAGAGAGCAAGGCGCCAGGAACGGCGAGGCGAGAGTCCGAAAGCCAGCCGCGCTGAGGTTGGCTCGTCGGCTAGCTTAGAGCATCAACCAGCTTCGTCAGATCTTGGCCCTCGAATAACTCGACTGCTCGCTCAAGCTTGCGCCGCCCCGCGAACCGCGTCTCGCCATAGAGTTCATCAACTACTTGGATCGTTCGCACCGTACTATCGGGCGCAAGCAGCACCGTCAGCAACGGACCGGCGCCCTGGACCCTGTCCAGCAAGTAAGGGCTTGGCTGCTGGCCGCCTGTCAGGATAAGGCAATCTGGATCGGTGGCAAGAGCGGCCAAATGCAGGTCCATCTTGTCGAAACGGTTCACGACGGCTTTCGCGCCATGCTGGAGAAAGTACGGCTGGCCCGGGTCGGCGGAGAGCGGTCCGATCATCACGAACTCCACGGCCTCGTCGCTGTTCTCTCCTTCGACGAGCGATGAGGCGTGCAGCACTTCGGCCAGTTCGCGGGGCGATGGCCCGGCAAGCAGGCGATCCTCGGGAACCACCGCAAGGCAGTTCAGTCCGCGCTCGCCCAGCCGCGCGGCGACCGACTCCAACGCGCGTTCCTGTTGCCGTACGGCGATCACGCCGATGAGCGCATCGCCCAGAGCGGTAGCAGCCGCCGCCAGGTTACCTAGCGCTTGGTCACCAGCGTCAGCGGCCACGAGGATCACTCGAGCGGACAGCTTCTGAGCAAGCTCGCGCGGCTCACCGGCCGGCGCTTCAATCAACAATGTCGAGCCGCCATCCGTTGCTTCCGCAAGCGCTTCCTGTTCGGTAAAGGCGCGGCCCGACGATGAACAGCCCGCGACCGTCGCGAGCACCTGAGCATCGTCCTCGGCCGGCGCGTCCGCCCCGTCTGCGGAGCGAAGGCGGGCGAGCCGCACTGCCCGCCCTTCGGCGGCTAAGCGCGCGCCAAGCGCGGCTGTGACGGTTGTCCGGCCTGCTCGTGGGTTCAGCGAAGCTATCACGATCGTTGACATCGAACGCAAGTATAACGCGGCGAACGGCTAACGGCGAAACGAGTCCACGGTAGCTGCTTCGTTGGACAGTGAGCGGCGACCGCCGATAGAATACCTGCGGTGCCGAGGTAGCTCAGCCTGGTAGAGCACTGCACTGAAAATGCAGGTGTCGGCAGTTCGAGTCTGCCCCTCGGCACCAATTCCAACACCTAAACGACGTTTCAAAAGGAGAAGCCCATTGAAGCGAAAGAGCTACTTCGCGAACAGTTCAAGACGATCCATCAGTTCCTGGACATGACTATCAAGGATTGCACTCCTGAGGTCATCGAGAAAACAGACAACGCCTGGACGGTCAATAAGATTGGATCGCTGTACGCACACATCGTCCTTGGTGAGGACATGATGGTCGGCGGCATGGGCAAGAGTGGAGATATGGTGCTCAAGACCGACGGCTGGGAAGAGAAGCTCGGCATTGACGCCCCAAGTGGGCGCCTGGACGAGGCCCTTGCCGGCCTGACGATCGACCTGGACGTATTCCGGGAGTACGCGGGGGCTGTCGGCGCTGCAACCGACGAGTTCCTCGCCAACGCCACGGACGAACAGCTGGACAAGGAGATCGACGCGCCCGGCGGAAAACAACCGTACATCACGTTCTTGGCCAACATCGGATTGACGCATGTCGCGGGCCACTGGGGCGAAATCGCCGCCCTGAAGGGCGTCCAAGGACTGAAGGGGCTGCCGTTCTAGCTCGCGCTCGCAGGGCGCTCGCCCCGTGAGCGCGCGTTTGGCGTGACGATTACTTTCACCTGCTCATCGGGCTTCGCGAGCATCTCGAACGCTTGGGGCACCTCATCGAGGCCGACCTCGGCCGTGATGAGCTTCGCGACGTCGATGTCACCCGCGGCGATCGAAGCCAGCGTCGCGTTGAACTCCTCAGGCGTGTAGCCCAGCACGAACTGGATCGTCAACTGGTTGAAGATGCCGACAATCGGCGTGATGGTGTCGGGCTCCATGCAGACACCAGCCACGATGACGCGGCCGGCAGGCGGCGCCTCTTTCATCGCCTGGTCGATCATCCCCGGCACGCCGACCGCCTCGAAGATCACCGGGCGCTGATTCGGCGCCACGCGACGCCAAGCAGCGACGGTCGGCTCGTCGTTCGGGTCAACGACCTCATGCGCGCCCAACTCTACTCCCAGCTTGCGCCGCACTCGCGAGAAATCGGCCGCGACGATCGGCTCGATTCCAGCGAGCGAGAGTGCGCTAATGATCGCGAGTCCAATAGGGCCGCAGCCGTGGACGATCGCCGTCTCGCCCTTCGCGATCGTTGACACATTTACAGCATGCAGACCTACTGCCATTGGCTCGGTGAGCGCGGCATGCCTTGGGTCCAGTCCGTCCGGCACCTTCTGGCAGATCATAGCCGTCAGCAGCATCTTCTCCGCGTACGCGCCCGGATACTGATCCGAAAGGCCTATCGATCCCATGCCATCGGCGGTCGCCAACACGGGGATCGATACGACAACGTCGCCGATCTCCAACGTTGACACGTCGCCACCAAGTTCGACGACGCGCGCAGAGAACTCGTGGCCCATAATCACGTCGAGGTCTGGGTCGAACAGCCCTTCTCCCATCCCGCCGGGGCGGCCCGCGTGCTTGAGGAAGTGCAGGTCAGAACCGCAGATGCCGCAGGCAAGCGTCTCGACCAGCACTTGGCCCGGTCCCGGTTTCGGCTCCTCAACCTCCTCAACGAAGAGTTGGTGATTGCGCATGACGGCGGCACGCATGGCTACAGCCCCTTCAAGAACTCGATCAGGGCGGCGTTGACCTCCGCGGGCTTCTCCTGCTGGGTCCAGTGGCCGCAGTTCGGAATGAAGGCAGGCATCTGCAGGTTGGGAACGTGCGCCTTCATTCCTTCTGGGTTGGCCATCTTGATCACGCCGTCTTTCTCGCCAGCGAGAAACAACGCCGGCTGTTGGATCTTGGCGTCAGCTAGCTCTGGCAGCTCTTCCCAGTCGCGGTCCATGTTTCGATATCGATTCAGGCCGCCGCGGAATCCCGCACGCTGGAACTCAGAAGCGTAGAAGTCCAGGTCCGCGTCCGTGAGCCAGGCCGGCAGCTCAGCAGGGTTCTCCATGCCGTCCAGGAACTTCTCGCCCTTCTTTTTGGTTGGGATCAGATTGGAGTCCGGCGAGTCCGCGCTCGCGGCGTACATGAACAGCTTCAACGACCGCCGCGGTTCCGCCTCCAATTCGGCCTCCGCAACGCCCGGCTCCTGAAAGTAGAGGATATAGAAGAATCTGTCCTGGAAGACCTGCTTGAAGAGCTGCGTTGGCGGCATAGGCCCTCTGGGAGTAAACGGCACACTCATCCCAACCACGGCTCGAAAGCGATCCGGATACAAGGCCGCGCTGTTCCACGCGATCGGCGCGCCCCAATCGTGACCGACCACCACGGCACTCTCGACATCGAGGGCGTCGAGAATGCCGACCGCGTCTGCCGTTAGCCGCTTCATCGAGTACGCCTCGATCTCATCGGGGGCGTCCGACCGGCCATAGCCACGCACGTCCGGCGCGATCGCGTGATAGCCGGCCTCGGCGAGGGCGGGAAGCTGGTGACGCCAGGAGTACCACGACTCTGGGAACCCGTGCAGCATGAGAACAACGGGGCCCTCGCCCTGCTCGGCCAGATGTACATTGATGCCGTTCGTTTCGACCATTCGATGCGTGATGTCTGTCATCTTTTCTCCTAAGCACGGCCAGGCCGTTGCTACGCACTGCTGAACTGTCTTAGTTCGAGCCCGCTCATTCTACGGAACGCAGCGACGTTTCGTCTACATGGCCTCGATGGAACGCTTAGCGCATGCTATAACGTGAGCTAACTCTGTAGTAACGAAGGCGCTGCATAGTCGCTTTCGCCATAGCCCGTGGCCGGTTTCCTCTGAGGAGCGTTATCGATGCGTCCTGAAGTACAAGTTCGATTGATCAAGCAGCTTGAAACTCATCTCGATGCCGGAACCAACGTCGACGCGGGCGGCCTCATGCGCAACCCTACGAGCGTCTACATCGACCCTGACTTGGCAGAGCGCGAATGGAACGAGTTCTTCGTCGGCCATCCACAAATCGTAGGACTATCGGGGGCACTGGCTAAGTCGGGTTCGTTCATGACGATCGACGATCTCGGCGTGCCGATTCTCGCAACGCGCGATGCCGACGGCCAGTTTCGGGCCTTCGTGAATTCATGCCGGCATCGTGGCTCCCTCGTGGAGGAGCGCGAGCGTGGCGAAGATGCGACCAGCTTCAGCTGTCCGTTCCACAATTGGACCTATGGACTTGATGGAAAGCTGATCGGCCTCACCAAGCCCGATCACTTCGGCGATATAGACACAGCCTGCATGGGGCTGGTGGAGTTGCCGACGGCGGAACGGCACGGCATTCTGTGGCTTCATCCCGACCCAGCGGGAACCATCGATGTGGATGCGCTCCTCGGCGAAGAGTTGAGTGATGAGTTCGAGAGCTGGAACTTCGACGGTCTTCGCCTGCTCGGCGGCGATACATACGACGTGGCCTGCAACTGGAAGCTCGCCATGGACACGTTCGGCGAGACGTATCACTTCCCCGTGCTGCACAGCAACAGCCTCAACCTGACCTTTCACGGAAACGTGCAATGCTACGACACGTTCGGACGGAACCATCGCATGCTGCTCTGCCGTCGCGAGATTGACGAGATGCTGAAGCTGCCCGAGAACGAGTGGCGCGCCACGACCGCAGGCCTGCCCGCGTATTGGCTGTTTCCGAATGTGCAGCTCCTGCCATCCGAGTTCGGTTGCTTCCTCGTCCGCGCCTACCCAACTCCGGGCAACGCAGGCAACCATGTGAGTCGCATCTCGTTTTATGTGTGGCCCGGCGTTGAGGCTGATAGTTCCACGGAAGACATTCTGCGCACCATCGGTGACACATTTGCCTCGATCATTCGCGACGAGGACTACGTCGTAGCGGCAAGCCAGCAGAAAGCAGCGAATGAGGGGTCGCTCGAGCACGTTCTGTTCGGGCGAAACGAGCCCGCCCTGCACCACTACCACTCCACGTATCGTGCGGCGCTCGGCATGGAACCGTTGCCGCTATTGGCCGATCAAGACGCTGTCTGAACGGCCTGCCTCGTCGTTGAATCAGTCGGCTAATTGCATTCCGCTCGCCTTGGTGTTAGCCATGCCGCAGCGCTGGCTGCCCGATGAAGCTCGTACAAGTGATCATGTAAGATGAGCGCTATGGGTCAAGGCATCCAGTAGGCGAAGACAGAGGAGAAATAGAGTGACTGCCACGAGCACAGACGAGTTTCAGGTCGAGTGGGAAGACCCAGCGGACGCTGAGCTTACGTGGACGTGGGACCAGGCGCACTTCCCCAAGCCTCTCTCGCCGGTTGGCGAAGACATCCTCAGCTCCTGGGCGCCGGGCATGGGACCACGACGAGCCGTGTTCAACGGCTATCTGTACGCCGCTATGCCACAAGGGGCCCAGCCGGGCCCGCCCGCGGGCCTCGCGCCTGATAGTACTGGGGTACGCGAGATTTGGGAGCGGGAGGCGCTGCCGCAGATACGGGAACTCTGCGGCAGCATCCGGAACCGTGACTACGAAGGCATGTCTGCAGCCGAACTGGGCCACGTGCTCGACGAGCTTGTGGGTGATGCCGGCAAGGCGTTCAGGCTAACATTCGGTACGTTCATGGGACTGGTGCTGGCGGCGAATGCCTTGGTTGATTTCTGCGAAGAGGAGCTGGGCGCGGAAGGCGCAGTGCATGCGGTGACGATGCTCCAGGGATTCGAGAACGAATCCGCGGCGTCGGGAGCGGGCCTGAGCCGGTTGGCAGAACTCGCGGCAACGCAGCCGGAGGTGGCAACAGCGATCCGCGAATCACGCTTCGACGACATCGGGGACGCCGACAAGGGAGAGGTCTTTCTACGCGAAATGCAGCGTTATCTGGACGAGTACGGTTGGCGCGCCGTCGCGTGGGGCGACGCACACCTGGCGACCTGGGCTGAGGACCCCTCGGTGCCTCTCAACCTGATTCGCCGTTACCTCATCGACCCGGAACACTCCCCCGCTGCCGCCCAGCGTCGCGCGGCTGTACAGCGAGAGGAGGCCATTCAGCAGGCGGAGTCCATCCTTGCCGCCAGCAAGCTCGACGAGTTTCGAGAGCTGCTCAGGAATGCGCAAGACCACGTTCCGGTCAGCGAGGGGCGGGCGCTCTGGCAGCTTATTAGCATCGGCACGCTCCGCATTCCGATACTCTCCCTCGGCCGCAAGCTCGTCCGCGCAGGCGTGATTGATGACGCTGAAGATGTCTTCTATCTGCGTCTTGCGGAGCTCAGGGAAGTCGCGGCGGGACGTGGTCTTGAGGACGTCCGCACAACTGTCTCATCGAGGAGAGACGACCTCGAACGCTGGGGACGGCTGATCCCTCCTCGCACTCTGGGAAGAGAGCCTTCTGATGGATCGGACGCCCCACCTCTGATGCGCCGGTTCCTTGGCCACGGCGTGGACGTCTCAACGGAGCCACGGGTCGTAACTGGGAATCCGGCGAGCAGGGGTACCGCCCGAGGCCGTGCCCGGGTGATCATGAGCCTCAACGATGGCCATCGGCTGGAACCAGGTGACATCCTAGTCTGCCCCTCTACGGCGCCCCCATGGACGCCGCTGTTCGCGATCGCGGCAGCCGTGGTTACGGACTCCGGCGGCATGCTCTCGCACTCAGCGATCGTGGCGCGGGAGTACGCGATTCCGTGCGTGGTCGGGACTCAGGTGGGAACGCAGAAGATCAAAGACGGGGCAACGATTACTGTGGATGGGGCACAGGGCCTGGTGAGGATCGAAGTGGGTCCGAATGAGTGAAGCGGCCGGTGCGAAAGCAGAACTGACATGGCTGTAGACGGCAAGTGGACGCTCAAGCTGACAACACCGCGAGGCACCCGAGAAGTTGATGTGGATTTCGTCACAGCGGGCGGCCAGCTGACAGGAACGTGGTCGTGGCCTGACGGCTCGGCTCAAGACTTCATCGGTTCAATCGAGGGCCATGCTCTCTACTGGACCGTGAAGCGAAACGGGCCTCGGGGGGAGATGATTCTTGAATTCAATGGTACGGTAGACGAAGACAATGTCTCCGGCACGGTAGAACTCGGTCAGATGGGGAGCGGAACGTTCAAAGGTTCGCGGGTATAGCACAATCGGACGTGCACTGCAGATCAAGGAGGATCAATCATGTTCCAACGACTAGCGACACTAGCAACACTGCTCAACAGTGAAGAAGGCCATGGGGTCACTCTTGGCGGGACGCTTGCGGGGATGGCAGGGGCGATCTTGCTGGCGGTAGGCGCAGTCAACGATCAGGACGTCCTGACCATCGTTGGCGGCGCGGTGCTCGCGGTTGGGCTGCTCGCGGGGGCCCTCCTCCAGCACATGGCTATCGAGTATGACATCTACGACCGCCTCAACAAGCTCGAGGGCAAGGAGTAGGCGCGCCTACATCGTCGCTGCGTTTGGCGCGACTTAGTCCGGCGCTCCCTCGAATCGCGGCATCACTTTCGTCTGAAAGAGATCCAGCGAGCGCATGATATTGTCGTGCGGCATCAGGCCGTTGTACGTCCACGCGAAGAGCCAGCGGACGGGCGTGTCACTGAGCAACTGCTCCATCTGGCGGCTCACCGTGTCCGGCGACCCAACGAGCAGCATGCCGCGGTCCATGAGGTCCTGCGGCGTTAGCCGCTCATCGAGGCCTGGCTCGGTCAGCAGGCGGCTGAAGCCAAACGGGGCGAACCAGGCCGCGCCGCAGAATGCGCCGGACTGGCTCCACAATTCCAGCGCCTCTTCGTCCGTTTCCACGACGACGACGTCCCGCAACACGCCCAGGCCCTCGCCGGGCGCCACCTTGCGCCCCACGCTCTCAGCCTCTTCCGCGTAGATGTCGTAGAGCTGATTTTGCAGTGCCACGTACATCGGGGGCAGGATGGCGGTGATCTCCTCGCGGGCGCACCAGCGGATCGAGTTTTCGCTGGAAGCGAAGGGTTGGAAGATCGGCGGATGCGGCTTTTGGAGCGGCTTCGGCACCACGCCGATCTGGCGCACGATGCCCTGTTCATCGATACCACTCCCCCACTGCTTCGTGGCGTCTATCGTCCAGGGCGTGCCTTCCGGAGGGATCTGCCAGTACTTGCCGTGAAACTCCATCATGTCTTCGGTCCAGGCCTGTTTCACGATCCGAAAGTGCTCCTCGAACGCGGCCCTGTTCGCCTCATCGATAGCATCGTGCTGGCCCGGGGTGGCGCCATGGATGCCGTGCAACTGCTGGGCCAACACGTCTACCCAGCGACGCTGGTAGCCACGCGCAAACCCAGCGTTCGCCCTGCCGCCGCTCATGTGGTCTAGCATCGCAATGTCCTCGGCAACGCGCAGCGGGTTCTGCGACGGCAGGACGATGCCGAGTTGACCAACGCGGATGCGCTTGGTGTTCAGCGCAACGAACAGGTCGAGCACGACTGGGTTGTTTGAGATCTCGAACCCTTCCACGTGGAAGTGATGCTCCGTGAACGAGATCGAGTCGTAGCCAAGCTCGTCCGCGCACTGCGCTTGTTCCTTCAGCTCGCTAAGCATCCGCTGGTAGAGATCGGTTCGCAGGCCCGCCATTCCTTTCTCCATCTCTTCCCGCGAGCCGATCGACGGCAGATAGAAGACACTGATTTGCACGGCGCGCACCCTCCCGCTTGCTTCGCTGTTCGCCACAGGGTAAGTAGAGTGAGTCGAACGCGTCAAGATTCAGAAGGGTCGAGGAGTCATGCGACTGAAGGACAAGGTAGCGCTGGTCACAGGGGCCGGTTCCGGTATTGGCCGGGCGATCGCCATCGAGTTCGCTAACGAAGGCGCGGCGGTGCTGATCGCTGAACTGAACGAAGAGATGGGCGCGGCCGTCGCGGACGAGATCGGCGAGCGGGCCGCGTTTGTACATTGCGATACGTCGGCCGAGGAAGACGTGCAGGCTGCTATCGCGTCCGCGGAGGAGCGCTTCGGAGGCCTGGACATCGTCGTGAACAACGCGGGAGTCGCGCAGAAGGACTGGGACACGACGATCGCGGTGAACCTGTCAGGCGTCTACTACGGCTGCAAGTACGGCGCGGAGAAGCTGGCCACAACGGGCGGTGGTTCGGTCATCAATCTGTCCTCGATCCTGGGTCTCGTCGGTATCGGAGGCGAGGACTCGTACGTCGCCGCCAAGCACGGCGTCGTGGGCCTGACGAAGAACTTCGCGATCGCATTCGGGCAGCGAGGCGTCCGTGTGAACTGTATCAATCCCGGCTGGATCGAGACGCCGATGACCGACCCAATCATGGAAATGGAGGCCATAGCGGCCCAGATGATGACGCAGACGCCGATGGGCCGCATGGGGCGGCCGGAGGAGATCGCCAAGGCCGCGATTTTCCTAGCTTCCGACGACTCCTCCTTCATGACGGGGGCTTCGCTCGTGATCGACGGAGGCTGGACGGCGCGCTAGCGCGTAGGCGTCCCGCGAGACCGCCTACGGACCATAGATGTCCCGGCGGCGGCGGCTGAGTAGCGCACGAATCTGCGTATTATCCACGCCAAACCGGTGCAGTGTGTGGCGGACAAACTCCAGACCGGCCTCCAGTTCGGGATGGACGACCTCCTCAGCGCCGGCTTCCATGAGCGTGATGCGCTCCTGGCTCCCCCCGCCCCGTACGACGACGTCAACGCGAGGGTTGATCTCTTTGGCGCGCCGCACGATCGCTTCCGCGGCGGCGGGTTCGGACAGCGTCACGGCCAAGATACGCGCATCTAAGACGCGGCAGGCCTCAAGGACAGCGTCGTTGGTAGCGTCGCCGTAGATCCACGGGATGTTGGCCTGCTTTAGTTCATCCGTCCGATAAGGATCCAGTTCCACCACGATGAACGGGAATTCTCGCTGCGTCAGCGCCTGGACGAGTTCGCGCCCGACGGGGCCGTACCCGCAGACGACGGCGTGACGCCTCAGTTCCCCGCTCGCCCCTTCTACCACCGGCTCCGGTTCGCCCAATATTGCCCCGAAGAGCGCAACCCGAGACAGGCGTGGCACGATCTTCGGCACCAGGCCCAAGATCGGCGTAAGCAAGATGCTCAAGAGCGCCGACATCAGGATGGCTGAGTGAACGGCCGGCGAAACAACACCTTCGTCGAGAGCAGTCTGACTGAGGACGAATGAGAACTCGCCCATCTGGGCCAGCGCCAGCCCCACGTAGAGCGCGGTGCGCGTCCGGTAGCCGAACGCCGCGACGAGCAGCCAGATGAGCAGCAGCTTTCCAACCACGACCGTAGCCGTAATCGCGGCAACCCAGCCGGGCTGTTCGATGAGGACCTTCGGATCGATGAGCATACCCATCGCGACGAAGAAGACCGTTGCGAAAACATCGCGAAGCGGCACGACCTCGGCGAGCGTCTGATAGCTGTAATCCGACTCGGACACGACTAGCCCGGCCAGGAACGCGCCGAACGCGATCGAGAGTCCGAGTGCGAAGCTGCCGCCGGCCAGGCCCAGGGCGATCGAGAGCACGCCGAGCAGGAACAACTCCCGCGAACCGGTTCTGGCGAGGCGCACGAGGAACCATGGCACGACCCAGATACTCAGCAGGTATGTGCCGGCGAGCAACAGAAATGCCTTGCCGAGCGCGAACCCGATCTCGCGGGCCAGCGTGAGCCCGGTTTCATTCGCCGTCGCGCCGATCAGGATCACCATCAACACGACGGCCAGGTCCTGCACAAGCAGAATGCCGAGCGCAACTCTGGCGTGGACGGTGTCGATCTCGCCCCGATCCTCTAACAGCTTGAGAACGACCATGGTACTGCTGATCGCGACCGCGTAGCCCAGGACGAGACTTGCTCTCACATCGAGGCCAAGCGCGACCCCCACGAGGAGCCCAAGGCCAGTTGTTAAGAGGATCTGTAACCCGCCGCCGAAGACGGCAATACGTGAGATATCGGCCAGCTTTCTCACCGAGAACTTGACCCCGAGCGTGAAGAGCAACAGCGCCACGCCGAGTTCCGCGATGTCCTGCACGCGGGACACGTCGATCTCAAGGCCAGGGATGTAGTTGCCAACAATGAGGCCCGCCACCAGGTAACCGAGGACAGTAGGAAGCCGGAGGGCAGATGCTGCCAGGCCGCCGCCAGCGGCGGCCATGATGATGATGATCAGGTCGACGACAAGCTCGCGCTCTTCCATACGAATCCCTTCGGCCCGAAGATACCACAGCAGCGGCCTAGGGGCGTTTTCCCGTGAGTCAGAAGCCGCGATCCAGCACCGAGGCCGGGCCGTCCAACACGCATGAGCGACACAAGGAAACGCGCTCGCCAGCCCAGCGAGCGCGCTCGTGTTCTTTTGGAGCCAGCGAAGAGACTCGAACTCTTGACCTGTCGATTACGAATCGACTGCTCTACCACTGAGCTACGCTGGCGTTGGGATCAGTCTAGCTACTGGCCCATTCGGCGACAACCAGAACACTAAGCGGCGTGCCTTGGGGCTCGGTCTGCTAAATCACTCTGCTTCATGACGCGAAGGGGGATCGGGCCGGTTTTGCTTCAGCTATCTATGGTGCACATGCCGCGCGCGGCATCTTGCGCGGTTTCAGAAACCACTTCTAGGATCGCTTGAAACAATCACATGGTTTCGATCCAGCCTGTGATTCAATTGCGGATTGACCCTGACCCGGTATTCCGGACACCTAGACTGTAGCGAGATGCTCGCTCAGAAAGGAGTCCAGGATGGGCAAACGGTACCCAGGAGAG
>QIFC01000080.1 GCA_003228685.1 Chloroflexota bacterium | reverse complement strand
ACCACCAGCCTGCCAAGGTCACCAAGGAGGCCGTAGGCCTGAGGGAGCGCAGCTTCCAGGCTGAGGAGTTCCTGGTTTACTGCGATCCGGAGGGCCTGAAACGTCCTGGTGGCGGGGTGGGATTGGCGTCGGACCCTCCCGCCTACGGCCTCCTCGACAACCTTGGCTAACTCGGTCGTCGTGTGTAACGGTCGTCGCTCAACGATGCGCCGCGCGATCCTCCTTGCTCTCGTCTCCTCTCCATATGTACGGAGGACATCCGCAAGGTCGTCCTTCTCGTATTCGTTCACAATGTCCGCCGCCGTGATCGTCTGGTCAGGGCTGAAGCGCATGTCCAGCGGGCCTTCGCTCTGGAAGCTGAACCCGCGCTCCGCTTCGCCAAGCTGCAGCGACGACATCCCGAGGTCCAGCAGCAGTCCGTGCACCGGCGCGAACGAGGCCTCTTCGCACACCTCCGCCACATGCGAGAAGTTGCTCTGCACAAGCTGCACATCTTCCTTGTACTGCTCCAGCCGCTCTCTCGCGTGGGTCAGCGCTTGCGGATCGCGGTCCAGCCCTAGCAGCGACCCACCAGGCTCGGCGGCCCGCAGAATGGCGAGCGCATGGCCTCCGCCGCCCACCGTGCAATCGACGTAGCGGCCGCCAGGGCGCACGTTCAACGCCCGCACGACCTCGTCTACCATTACTGGCTTGTGCTCCACGCCGGCCTGCGCGCTCATCCCTCGTCCTCCGTCGTCGCCTCGGCGGCCGACATCTCCGTGTCGAATCGCTCCGGGTCCCAGATTTCGAGCCATTCGCCGGCACCGGCGACGACCACCGCGCCATCCAGGCCGGCGTACGATCGTAGCTGTGCCGGAATCAGAATGCGACCCTGCCGGTCCGGCTCCACGCCGAACGAGTTCGCGAAGAAGGAGTGGCGAGTCAGCCTCGCGCTCCTCTGGTTTGCTGGTTGGCTGGTATAAAGTTCCGCCTGCTGTTCGAAGCTCTCTTCCGTGAACAGGCGCAGGCACACGTCCGGCCCCTGATTCAGCACCGCGCCTCTCAGGAACAAGTCCCGATAGCGTGGCGGCACTGGAACGCGACCTCTCTCGTCCATAGAGTAGTCGTACCTTCCTAGAAAGTACTGCACTCAGTCTCACTCCCACCAGCGGCCCCCTAGGGGCCACCAACCACAAAGCTGTATCGTGCTTGCTACTATTCATAACAAGCTCACCACAGACCCCCACATTCTACCACCAGATCGTACAAAGTCAAGCCCCGTAGCCTCAATTCCCCATTTTTCTTACCGCGCCGTGCCCATGCTATGATTGAGCCGCCATGAAAGCAGGCGTCCTCACCATCAGTGACAAGGCTTCAAAAGGCGAGCGCGTGGATACCAGCGGCGCCGCCATCACGGAGTTGCTGAGCACTATCAAGGCATCGATAGAGCGCACGGACATCGTGCCGGACGAAGCGCCTCAGATCTCAGATACGATCCGCAGTTGGGCCGATTCCGGCGATCTGGACCTGATCATCACCACGGGCGGCACCGGCCTCTCGCCGAGAGACGTAACGCCCGAAGCGACGGCGGAGGTAATCGAGCGGCCCGCGCCCGGCCTCGGCGAGCTGATGCGCTCCGAAGGGCTGAAGCACACGCCGATGGCAGCGCTCTCGCGAGGGGTCGCGGGCGTCCGCGGGCGTTGCCTGATCGTGAACCTGCCAGGCAGCGAGAAGGGCGTGCGCCAGAGCCTGGCGGCTGTGATCGACATTCTGCCCCACGCAGTCGAGATACTGCGCGACCGCGCCGGCGACCACACTTCCACACCCAGCGCATAGCCCCATGCGCCCAGACGGGCGGCCGTATGGCCGCATCGACATCCTCACGCTCTTCCCGGAGATGTTCCAAGGCCCCTTCGACGCGAGCATCGTCGCTCGCGCCCGCGAACAGGGCCTCATTGAGATCGCGCTCCACAACATCCGCGACTGGGCGTTCGACAAGCACCGCCGCGTCGACGACGAGCCCTACGGGGGCGGCGCCGGAATGGTGATGAAACCCGAGCCACTCTTCGCCGCCGTGGAGGCCGTGCAGGAGCAATTGGAGCCGCCGGGCCACGTTCTGCTGCTCACGCCGCAGGGACGCCTTCTCACGCAGGAGGTCGTCGAAGAGCTGGCCGCGCGGCCGCGCCTGCTCCTCATCTGCGGCCGCTACGAAGGCTTCGACGAGCGCGTCCGAGAGCACCTCGCTGACGACGAGATCAGCATCGGCGACTACGTGATCTCGGGCGGCGAGCCGGCCGCTATCGTACTCGTCGACGCGCTTGTGCGGCGCATACCCGACGCGCTTGGCAACGAGGAGTCGCTCGACGAGGAATCGCACACGCGCGGCCTGCTGGAGTACGCCCAGTACACGCGCCCCGCCGAGTTCCGCGGCTGGCAGGTCCCAGACGTCCTCCTCTCCGGCAACCACGCGGAAGTCGAGAAGTGGCGTCGACGCCAGAGCCTGCTGCGCACGGCACAGCGACGCCCCGGCCTCCTCTCGCGCGCTCTGAACAGCGGCGCCATCTCCGAAGACGACCGCCGCTGGCTGGAGGTCGAGCTGGAGACGAACCTCAGCGACCTTTAGGCGTAGGCTCGAGTAAGAGCCGTCGGCCGCCTAAGGCGCAGCGCTTGACAAAGGCACGTCGAGTGTTAGGATTAGAGTACTGGTGGCCGCCGATGGCGACGGCCCGGCACAATCCTCAGGCGTTGTCCCGCCGGCTCCTGAAGATAGGTGGGAGCTTCACTATGTCTGAGCCGCTCAAGACGACGTTCAAGGCCGCCGCAATGCTGGTGCTCGTCGTAGCAGGCGCGCTGCTAGCCGGCCCGGCCGGCGTAGGCCCGGAGCCGCAGAGCGCGGAAGCGGCATTCCTGAGCGAGTTGAAGAAGCTCCTCGCCTCCGACACCCAGAACAGCGACTTCTTCGGACTCAGCGTGGCGGTCAGCGGCGACACCGCCGTTGTAGGGTCACGCAGCCAGGCCGGCGCCGCCTACGTCTTCCAGCGTGACCAAGGCAGTCAAGACAACTGGGGCGAGGTAGCTAAGCTCACCGCCTCCGACGCCGAGGCCAACGACAACTTCGGCAGCAGCGTGGCGGTCAGCGGCAACACCGCCGTCGTGGGCGCAAACGCCGAGGACTCCGGGGGCTTACGCGCAGGCGCGGCGTACGTCTTCCAGCGCGACCAGGGTGGGGCGGACAACTGGGGCGAGGTCAAGAAGCTCACCGCCTCCGACGCCCAGGCCAGCGACTTCTTTGGCATCAGCGTGGCGGTCAGCGGCGACACCGCTGTCGTGGGGGCGGCTAGTCAACTTACCACCGACGCCGGAGCGGCGTACGTATTCCAGCGCGACGAGGGCAGTCAAGACAACTGGGGTGAGATGAAAAAGCTCTCCGCCTCCGACGCCCAGCCTGGCGACCGGTTCGGCGACAGCGTGGCGATCGGCGGCGACGTCCTAGTCGTCGGGGCACCCGGGGAGGATGACGGCGGCAACGCCGCAGGCGCGGCATATGTGTTCCAGCGCGACCAGGGCGGTGGAGACCACTGGGGCGAGGTGACTAAACTCAACGCCTCCGATGCCCAGGCCGGCGACGGCCTTGGGAGCGTGGCGGTCAGCGGCGACACTGCCGTCGTGGGGGCATTCATGGAGGATTCCGGGGGCTTCAGCGCAGGCGCCGCATATGTGTTTCAGCGCAACGACGGGGGAACGGACAACTGGGGCGAGGTTACTAAGATCACCGCCTCCGACGCCGGGGAACTCGACTTCTTCGGCTTCAGCGTGGCGGTCGACGGAGACACCGCCGTTGTCGGGGCGCCTGACGAGGATACAGGGGGCACCTTCGTCGGCGCCGCTTACGTGTTCGACCTCCTGAGCTCTAAGCCTACGCCCACACCCACGCCGACGCCCACCATTACACCCACACCATTCTACAACCCCGTCGGCGGCATCGCGCTCGATGAAGACGCTAGCTTGCGTCCTCTGAACGAGCCGGACTCTGAGAGCGGCGGCTTCGGCGCGTTCGCATGGGCCGTCGCGGCGGCGGCAGGCGCGGCTGCCCTTGGCGGCGGGGCCTGGTACGCGCGGAAGCGGGCGGCGGGCTAGCGGACGCCGTCTCCGAAGACGACCGCCGCTGGCTGGAGTTCAGCCGCCGCTCGGGCGCAGACATAGCCAGCAGAAGCGGTGCTTCCGCAAGCTCAACCGAAGGTTAAGCCGTCCTAGAGCCTGGAGTTGCAGAGCAACTCCCAAGCCGACCCGCAGGTCGGCCGCTTGCCGCTATTGGGCGCTCCCGTTACTATTCTTTCGTTATGGATCTAAGCAGAACTATCATCGATCTGAAAGAAAACCCGAACATCGACGACTTCGGCCCAGGCGACACTGTGCGCGTCCACGCCAAGGTCGTCGAGGGCGAGCGCGAGCGCATTCAGGTCTTCGAAGGCGCTGTCATCCGCAAGCGCAACGCCGGCTCCAGTTCCAACTTCACCGTCCGCCGCATCACGCACGATGTGGGCGTGGAGCGGACGTTCCCCATCTACTCTCCGCGCGTGGAGAAGGTGGAAGTCGTTCGCCGGGGCAAGGTCCGCAGGGCTAAGCTCTACTATCTGCGAGGCCTCACCGGCAAGGCCGCCCGCATCAAGGAAGCCGCTCGTCGGCGCTAGGCTGCTGCGAAGTAGCAGCCGTTTGCCATCGCGAACTGTGGCATTCCGCTCCAGTCAAAGCTGGCGCCACCAGCAGCAACGCTCACTTCCGAACCCACCTTGCCAGCCGTTTGCCGAGCAAACGGCCAAGCTGCTACGAAGTAGCAGCCCTAGACCCTTCCTATTCCCCTTGGTACCCTGTGTCACACGAACAACTCGAACCTAGGAGCATTCGTGGCAGTCCTTCCTATTCAGTTCGCCGGCGACCCGGTCCTTCGCCAGAAGGCGAAGAAAGTGAACAAGATCGATGACTCGATCCAGAAGCTCATCGACGACATGATCGAAACCATGCGCGACGCCCCCGGCGTCGGCCTCGCCGCCAACCAGGTCGGCAAAGCGCTGCGTGTGATCGTGATGGAGATCCCGGAGTTGGACGACCGCGAGAACGTGCGCAAGGACCTCTACGTGCTGATCAACCCCCAGATCGTCAAGCGCTCCGGCGAGCGAGAACTTGATGAAGGCTGCCTCTCGGTTCCTGGCTACAAGGCCGTCGTGCCGCGTTCGGTGAAAGTCACCGTCAAGGGCCTCGACCGGGAGGGCAAAGAGATCCGTATCAAGGCCGAGGACAACCTCCTCGCCGAGGCGATCGAGCACGAGGTCGACCACATTAACGGCATCCTCTACATCGACCATCTCGACAGCATGGACGACCTGGAGAAGATCGAAGACGAGCCCGCCGGCGATGAAGCGGCCGGCCAGGACGAAGTCGAAGCCCCAGCGCAGAGCCGCTCATGAACCTGGCCGAGATCTCCTTCATCATCATGCTGGCCGTCCTGGCGGTCTTTTATCTGATGTTCATCCGTCCCGCTCGGAAGGAGCAGGACCGGCAGGAGAACACGATCCGGGACCTCCGTGTGGGCGACGAAGTAGAGACGACGGCGGGCTTCATCGGGATCGTGAGCCACATCGACACGCCGGAAGAAGGCCCCGTCCACGTCACGCTCGACTTCGGCAACGGAATCGAGATCCAGGCGTTAACTACATCAGTGCGGCGTCGCATTTCCAGCGCCGATGAACGCGCCCAAGAGCATCAGGAGGCACCTCCGGCCGGGGAGATTCCTGAGGAGGCGAAGAAAACCTAAGCATGCGACTGTGGAACTGGATTGTCCTGGCCGGCATCATCGCCATCCTGGCCGTAAGCGTCATCACGGTCTGGCCATCTCAGCCGGACCGCTACCTCCCAAGCGCCATCCCCTGGCCCGAGGGCAAAGGGATCAAGTTCTCGTACCCCGCCATCAAGGGCGCCAGTTTCGGCCTCAACACGATCGAACGCCGCGCCATGAGCCTCGGCCTCGACCTGCGAGGCGGAACGCGCCTCGTCATGGAGCCGGAGGAGGGCGTGCAGGTTGAAGACCTCGATGCGGCCCTCGACGGCGCCGTCCGCGTTATCGAACGCCGCGTCAACGAGTTCGGGGTCGCGGAGTCTGAGGTCAACCGCCTGGGCGACAACCGCCTGGCGGTGCAGCTCCCCGGCATCAACCCTGAAGAGGCCATCCGCCAGATCGGCCGCACCGCCCTGCTCCAGTTCTGCGAGCCCGTCGTCGATGACCTCGGCAATGTAGCCACCCTCCAACAGGGCGTGGTTCGCTACCAGGCACAGACTTGCCAGGCGGTCCTGGATGAGCAAGGCAGCATCGTTGTCGACCCCAGCGTGGATCGTGATGGCAACGTCGTACCGGCCGGCGAAATTGTGTTCGTAGCATGGGCCAGGCAGGGCGCTCCCGGCGCGGCCGCCAACCCCCGCGACAACGACATCGTCTGGAAGCCTGCCACCGGCACCGTCGACGGCGTCGAGCTGGCGCTCAACGGCGAGTTCCTCAGGCCTAACACCTCCGTTCAGATTACGGGAACCGTTATCTCCGAGCCGACGCTCTTCTTCGAGTTCCGGGCCGAAGGCGAAGACATCCTGGAGCAGGTCACGGAACGGCTTTCCACCCGCAACTATCCGCTCGCGCCCTTCCTGGACGGCGAACCCATCCGCGACAACAACGGCCAAGTCATCGCGCCTCAGGTGCAGGCGACGCTGACCAGCGGCCAGGGCACAATCACGAGTCTCAGCCTGGAAACTGCGCAGGAGCTGAGCACGCTGCTCAACACCGGCGCCTTCCCCATCCCGCTGCGCATCATCCAGCAGCAGGACGTGGACGCCACGCTCGGCGACACGGCCGTGCGCAACAGCGTCATCGCCGGAGAAGTAGCCTTGATATTGATCATGGTCTTCATGGTGCTCTACTACCGCCTGCCGGGATTGATGGCCGCGCTGGCACTGATCGTCTACACCACCATCGTGCTCGCGATCTTCAAGTTCTGGCCGGTCACACTCACGCTCGCCGGCGTCGGCGCCTTCGTGCTGTCGGTCGGTATCGCCGTCGACGCCAACATCCTGATCTTCGAGCGAATGAAGGAAGAGCTGCGCGTCGGCAGGAACCTGGTGGTATCGCTGGAGGACGGCTTCAGCCGCGCCTGGTCATCCATCCGCGATAGTAACATCTCCACTTTCATCATCACCATCATCCTGTTCTGGTTCGGCGACCAGTTCGATGAGAGCGCAATCCGCGGCTTCGCCATCACGCTTGCCATCGGCGTCGCGGTTAGCATGTTCTCAGCTATCACAGTGACACGGACGTTCATGCTCCTTATCGTCAGCAACCGCTGGCTGGCCAGGCGGCTCTGGCTGTTCACGCCCGACGCGCCAGACGCCGGCCAGAGCGACACGCAGGCCGTGCCAGCCATCGCGGGAGGTTCCGATGGCCGTTAACCGAGAAGACCGCCCGGTCATCGACCTCGTCGGCAACCGCCATTGGTTCTACGCGTTCTCGGGGCTCATCCTGCTGATTGGCATCATCGCGCTGCTGATCCCGCCGAGGCTGAACCTCGGCATCGATTTCCTCAGCGGCTCCGAGTTCACCGTGCGCTTCCAAGAAGATGTTTCGCAGGACGAACTCAACGACGCGATGGCCGACTTCGGGCACTCTGAGGCCCGCGTCCAGGGCACCGGCCCCAACGAGTTTCTCGTGCGCACCGACGAACTGCGAGGCGCAGGCGATGCTCCGCCAGTGGGGCCCGCGCCGACCTCCGAACGGGACGAGATCGAAAACTCGCTCATCGATAAATTCGGTCCCCTGCTGGACGCCGATAACAACGTCAGCAACAATTTCCTAGAGTTCGACTCCATCTCCGCGACCGTATCCGGCGAGATCAATTTCGCGAAGTCGTTTTGGGAGGGGCGTCCTACCATCCTCACTTGGCCGCCGTCCGTCTGCTGCGGCATCACGGGCAACGCCATCACGGCCGTTTTCTGGGCGTCCGCCGCGATCTTCCTCTACTTATGGTGGTCGTTCCGCGCGATGCCGAACTCCTTCCGGCTCGGCTCCGCGGCCGTGATCGCGCTGATCCACGACGTCTTGATCGTGCTTGGCGCCTTCTCCATCCTGGGTAAGACCGTTGACGCCGAGATCAACATCTTCTTCATCGCCGCCATTCTCACCGTCGTCGGCTTCTCCGTCCACGATTCTATTGTTGTCTTCGACCGCATTAGAGAGACGGCCGAACGTCAGGAGGCGCGCACGTTCAAGGAAACCGTCAACAGCAGCTTGCTGCAGACGTTAACTCGCTCCCTCAACACGTCGCTGACGCTCGTCTTTGCTATCCTTGCGCTCATGCTGATGGGTGGCGCAGGCATCGAGGAGTTCCTCTGGGCGATGCTGATCGGCACCATCGCGGGGACCTACAGCAGCATCTGCATCGCGGCGCAGGTCCTCGTCTCGTGGGAGGAGGGCGATGTGCCGCGCTTCTTCCGCCGCCTCACCGGCCGCGGCGAACCGGTTCGCAAGCCTGAGCCTGAGCAAGCGCCCGAACCCGCGACTGCGGACGTCTAACGCTCACATCGGCCGATGTCCTCGGTCATCGTCACCCGGCCTAGCTTGCCAGACGCCGTCTTCGATCTGCTGCGTCTCGCGTTCCCCAACGACGACACTGACGTTGAGACGTTCTGGCCGCCCGAGTCCGTCCACGCGCTCGTCTACCACGGCGACACACTCGTCGCCCACGCGGGCTTTCTGGAGCGCACGCTCCACCTGCCCGATCGTGACGAGTTAACGGCCTACATCGAGTACGTCGCCGCCGAGCCTCGCAGCCAGGGCCACGGTACGGAGGCGATGCCGAGCGACTGCTTGATGTCATCGTAGACTTCCTTGACTGTTCCTGTCGCCGCCTCTTCTTCAATCATCTCCACTGAGGCCATGCTGATCCTCCCGTACCTACACTAGGTCGTCCTTGATCGCTTCGAACTCGTCTTTGCTGATCTCACCCCTGGCGAGCCGCTCTCGTGCGATGTCCAGCGGGCTGCGGTTCTGCCCTCTGTCCTGGGTGAATTGGCGGACGGCCCACACGACCAGCACGACGACGCCTCCCCAGAAGACCACCATCATGATCGGCATGATGACCCACCAGCCGTTCCAGACGTCGTCATCGTCGTGGAACATCTGCGGCTGCGCAGGCCGGAGCTGCGCTTCGTCTCCAGGCGTTTGCTCGCTCACGTCATCCGCCCCCACCTGGGCGACCGCCGGCACGTCTTCCGCGGCCGACGCGACAGAGGTGATCGATGCGCCGCCGGCGAGTGCGAGTACGAGAGCCAAACTCGCGACGATGATGGCCGTCAGAGACGCTGTCGATCCGATTCGTACAGACATGTCTACCTCCTAAGGCGTGCGTTGCCCTTGGTCGTGCGTTGGATCGACGCTTGGGGCAGCCTAATCCTCGGCTGCGGTTTCCGGCGCGCCGGGCCTGTCTTGGAGAAGAGTGATGATCTGTTCGTTCTGTTCCTGTATCCGGGACACGCCGGACATGATGACCTTTCACGGTCAGCTGTCCGGCATGTGATCCATCATCCCGCCCATCAGGGCTGCCGGGAGGCTGGCTAGATGCTGACGCTGCTCAGCGGGCAAATTGCGAATGACGGTAATCGCGCCGCCCAGGATCGCGGCCAGTAATAAGATCTTCTTCATTGTGGCCTCCTGCCATCTAAGTTGGATGGTCCCCAGTATAGAAGCAGTCGCTACGTCTTGCCAGGGCCATTCGTACCCAGCAGAGTGCGACTTCGGCGCATAGCGCCGTTCTGAAAGGGACGTCCTGCGGACTTCGGGTACCCACGGTTGCGCTGGCGTCAGTGTGCTGGCGGAGGTCTCTCTAAGTTCCGATCGGCTCTTGACCATGCCTGTGGTGGGGTGTATTTTAGCCTCCTAAGCTGGGCGGTGACACCGGGCGGCGCCGCAACTTCATCACGCTGCCTCCTATCCGCCCTACGCGAAAGGAGTCACACGATGTTTCGTTTCCTCCTGCTCGCAGCACTCGTCGCCGGAGTTCTGCTGCTCACGCGTGGCACAGCCCAGGCGCAGGATCAAGACCTGCCGGTGGCGGGACCCGACGAGATCATCTTTGTCGGTGAAGCGCCGGCGCCCCCGGGAACGGACGTGTGGGCGTTCTACATGGTTTCTGGTGGTGACTTCGAGCCTTGTGGGCAGACTACGGCGGACGAGAATTCGCGGTTCGTGCTCGTGGTGGACGCCGAGTGCGCGACACCCCTCGGCCCTGCTGTCTGCTGGGACGAGCTGCCGGACTGGAAAGCAGGGCCGGAGGAGCTTTGCGACAGCACCCAATCGCCCGTGTGGGGTGGCGACCCTCCAGGCCCTGGGGAAACGCGCGACATGGGTATGCTTGTGCGTACGCTCGTGCCCGGAACTCCGGAGCCCTTTCCGATCAAACCCGTGGACGGTTATCCAAGGTACGTCGACTTCCCAGTCGCCGGACCGGACGAGATCATCTTCGTAGGCGAGGTGCAAGCGCCGCCGGGTACGCAGGTCTGGGCGATCTACCTAGTTGAGGGGATCGTTTCGTGCGGGACGACAGAGGCCAGCGAGACCTCACATTTCGTGCTTGTCGTGGACGCGAGTTGCACCTCGTACCTCGGCCCCGTGATCTGCTGGGGAGAGCTACCGGACTGGGAAGATGGACAGGAGGAGTTCTGCGACGGTAGACGTTCCTCCCCTCTAAACTTTCGACCAGAAGCAGGAGATACTGTCGACGTCGGCATGCTGCTACCAGCATCAGAGCAACCACCACGTGATGTCGACATTGGAGTTCCGCCACATGGCGATAGCGGACCCATCCTGCCATCCGTTGGTACGGCCACTGGGTCAGACGGCAACCATCACGGCGTGTGGTTCGCGATAGCATTGCTCCTGGCCGCCGCTCTCCTAGCCGGTGCCGGGAGCCTGGCACTCCGGCGTCGGAGTAACTAGCTCCCGCGCAGCACGCGTTCGTCCCCTACGCGCCTGGTCACGCGCTCCTGATCGAGGTGCTCCAGCAGCGCCTGCGCGTACTTGCGAGACGTCCCGAACATGTCGCGGACCTGCGCCAGCGTGACCGTGCCCTCGCCGCGCAAGTGCTCGGTGACGCGTCTGACCATCTCTTCATAGGCCTCGGAAGCAAACGTGATGCCGCCCAGCACGACAACGCGCCCTGCGTCGCGCAGGTAGTCGACGATGTCGGACGCAGGCTGCGCGTCGGTCGGGGGCGCGTACGGCTTCGCCACGAGCGCCGCAACATACGCGTCGGCTGCCGACCCCTGTTCCGGCGACAGCTTCGGCGTCCAGCCCGGCCGCGAGATCGACGGGCCGCTCTCGCTCATCGTCCCGTCCGCGCTCCAGCGTTCGAGCGCGCCTGCAAACGTGCGCTCCTCCAGCTTTAGCCGGCTCCGCAGCTCCTCACGCGGCATGCCTCTCCGCAGCGGATGCTCCGAGTGGAACGCCTCGATCGCTGTCCGCGCTCGCGACGTCAGCTCCGCGAAGCCCTCTGCGGTGAACAACGCCAGCGTCGCGCCGGGCGACGTCGTCGCACCGTCCCCCAGCGCGACCACCTCGCCCGCCTCTACAAGTACTTCAAGAGCGGTCTCCAGCTCCTCCTGCGACCCGCCGATCTCCGCCAGCAGCGCCTTCATCGTCGACGGTTCGTGCTGTCGCAGCACCGCGATCAGCGGGTCGTCGCCGGCGCGCGACTCCAGCGCCTCGAGCGTCGTCTCGTGGAAGCGCCGGTGTCGCGGCGGGTGCGCGTCGACGATCTCGCCGCCCGCGACCGTGTCGTTGGGCGTGCGCAGCACGAAGCGGTCGCCCTTCACGACGGCGATCGGCCCGGCGAGGCGCAGCTGCGCCCAGCCCTCCTCGCCGGGCGCAAGCTCCTGCCTATCGAGCAACAGCAACCTGCAGGGCACCTCCGCGGAGCCGGCGTACAGCGTCAGCTCCGCGCCATGCTTGAGCGGCCGCTTCGCAAGCGCCACCGCCCGCAGCCGCGCGTCGACGGCATCCGTCGGCGTCAGCGAGCCGGGCAGCACGAGCACCTGGCCGCGCCTGACCTCCTCCTTGGCCACGCCCGAGAGGTTCACGGCGGTGCGCCGCCCTGGCTGCGCGCGCTCCACCTGCTCCTTGTGGTGCTGCAGCCCGCGGATTCTGGGCCGCGTCCCGCCCGGTAGCAGTTCCACCTCCTGCCCCACCTCGAACGAGCCGTCCAGCAGCGTCCCTGTCACGACCGTCCCGAAGCCCGCGACCGTGAACGAGCGGTCGACCGGCAGCCGCGGCCGGCCGATGTCGGGCTTCGGCGTCGCCGACGCCAACTGCTCGTCCAGCACGCGCTTCAGCTCATCGAGTCCGTCGCCAGTCTTGCCGGAGCAGGCAACAATGGGTGAGCCTTCCAGCGTCGTGCCCGCAACGGCTTCCAGCACGTCGGCGGAGACCAGCTCCAGGAAGTCCGGCTCCACCAGGTCCTTCTTCGTGACGACCAGCACGCCGCGTTCGATGCCAAGCAGGTCGAGGATGGCGAGGTGCTCGCGCGTCTGCGGCATCACGCCCTCGTCCGCCGCGACGACGAGCAGCGCCATGTCGATGCCCCCCGCGCCGGCCAGCATGTTCTTGATGAAGCGCTCGTGGCCGGGCACGTCGACCAGGCTCACCTCGCGGCCCGAAGGCAGCGTCATCCACGCGAACCCCAGGTCGATCGTCATCCCGCGCTCCTTTTCTTCGCGCAGGCGGTCGGGGTCGATCCCCGTCAGCGCCTCGACCAGCACGGACTTGCCGTGGTCGACGTGGCCTGCGGTGCCGATGACGTACATGGTGTTAGATAGTAGCCCTAGGCGTGCGCGCGGATGGCTTCGAGCGCCTGGACGTACTCGTCGGGCAGTCTGTGGTCGCGTGAGCCAGTGATGATGATGCCCAGGTACTCGCGTCCCGGCGCGAACTCGCCCGTCTTGTTCGCGAGGTAGGCGATCGCTACCAGCGCGGTTCCCTCATCGTCGAACACCGTGACGTCGATGCGGCGATACGCGCGCGGCACGCCCTCGAATTCGTCCAGCGAGGCCATCCCCGCATCGTCGACGGTATAGAGCGCGCCCCAGACCTCCGCGCCGGGCTCGGGTACAATGTCTGCCACACCGCCCTTCCGCTTCGTCGCGTAGCGAGTGAAGCCCAGGCGGTAGCCGGGCAGCCGGGCGCGCCCCACCACCTCGGAGCCGGGGCAGCGCCGGCGCATCTGCCTGATGCTGAGATTAGAGCCGTAAGCGAAGTAGAGCGTTCCTGACATGACGATGCCATTGTACTGTCAATTCAAGCTGGCTCCAGGTCAGCAATGACTGTCGCGTTTATCACCAACCCGAATCACATTCACCACTTCACCACGGGCCACCCCGAGAGCCCGGAGCGGCTGGAGGCCACGCTGGCGCTCCTCCGCGAGTGCGGCCTCCGCGACCGCCTCCACGAACTGGAGCCGCGGGACGCCACGGACGAGGAGCTGTCGTGGGTCCACCCGCCCGCCTTTGTCGACGAGCTGCAGCGCATCTGCGACGCAGCGCCCGCCATGATCGACGGCGATACGTACGTCCAGCCCGGGTCATACGCCGCCGCCCTCACGGCCGCCGGCTCCACCGTCGCCGCGACCGAGGCCGTCCTTGCGGGTGAGATCGACTCCGCGTTCTGCGCGCTGCGGCCGCCCGGCCACCACGCCGGCCCCTCCAACGCGATGGGCTTCTGTCTGCTCAACAACATCGCCATCGCCGCTCAGGCCGCCCGCAAGCGCCACGGCGTCGAGCGCGTCGCCATCATCGATATCGATGTCCATCACGGCAACGGCACGCAGGACGCCTTCTACGACGACGGCGACCTGCTCTACGTCTCGACGCACCTGTTTCCGTTCTATCCGGGTACGGGCCCGCCCACGGAGACCGGCGCGGGAGACGGCGAAGGCGCGAACGTCAACATCACGCTGCCGGCCTACTGCGGCGACGCCGAGTACCGCGCCGCCTTCGAGCAAATAGTCGAGCCTGTGGTGCGCCGCTTCCGGCCAGAGTTGATCCTCGTCTCGTGCGGCTTCGACGCCCACTTCGCCGACCCGATCGCGAACATGGCGCTCACGAACGCCGGCTATGGCGACCTTGCGTCGCGTTCGTTGGCGCTGGCAGATGAGCTGTGCGGCGGCAAGATCGTCTTCCTGCTGGAGGGCGGCTACGACCTGATCGCCGTGCCGTGGGGTGTCCGCACCGTCCTCGAAGTCCTGCTCGGCGAGAAGCCAACACCCGACCCGCTGGGCACGCTGCGGATCGGCGATCCACCCGAGATCTCCGAGCTGCTTGCGGAAATGCGAACGCTCCACGGGCTGCTGTAGCCGTTTGCTAGCGCATTGGCGCTAGCCAGATACAAAACCGCCCGAAATACCCCGCGCAAACGCCCAACATACCCCTTAAGAGAGATTCGCTGCGGCCGGTACGGCCCTAGGCTGGGGTTATCGGTAAGCAGCGCGCTAGTCTTAGCGCACCAGCGAAAGGTACTAGACCATGAACGAAGCGCTTGACCAAGTGTATGGGGGTTACGGGTCCCCACTCACAAAGGTATTTGGGCCGGTGATTGCCCCGCGCACCTACCTGCGAGCGATCCACCTCCTGCTGATGTTCCCGTTGGGGCTCGCATACTTCGTCGGCCTGGTCATCGCCCTGAGCGTCGGAGGGGCGCTGATCTGGACGATTGTGGGAGCGCTGGTGCTCATCCCGACGCTCTATCTCACGCGCTGGGCCGGCGACATCGAAGCCTGGCTGGTCCGCCACGTCGCTCAGATTGAGCTGAGACGTCCGCCGACAGCGATCGAGCTGGGACAGTCGTTCCAGTCTCAGTTGTGGACGCGCCTGATCGACCGCAATACCTGGACGGGCCTCGTCTACCTCTTCGCGCAATTCCCCGTCGGCCTCGGGCTGTTCGTAGGCCTAGTCGTGACAAGCGCGGTTGCCGGCGCGTTTGTCAGTGCGCCTCTTCTGTTGGCCGTTGCCGAACCCGACTTCAATATCGGATGGATCACCTCTGACGTCAACGCATGGCAAGAAGGCTTCTACCTCGTCCCGATCGGCCTCGTGCTTTTCCTGATTCAAGTCCACCTCGTGAACACCATCTCCGCCCTGCACGCCATGTGGGCGCGATTCATGCTCGCGTCTCGGGCGAAGACGATCCCAGCAATTCCTGAAGACGTCGACCCGTCTCTCAACGGCCATGATGGAGGCCTGGACGCTCCGGCGAATGAGCCTGAGCCAGTCCTTGCCGAACCGCGCCCGACAGCACTGACCGGACTCGCATCGCTCACACGTCGCGAACAGGAGGTCCTCGGGCTGATCGCCCGGGGACACTCCAACGCCGAGATCGCGGAGGCCTTCGTCATCAGCGAAGGCACCGTGAAGACGCACGTCAAGCGCGTTGTTGGGTTGCAGCTAGAATGTCCTGTCTAGGTTGCGGGAAGAGTGTCCTCTTGTGGCAGGGTGCTTCTGAAAGGAGGCGCCTGTGCAGAG
>QIFC01000119.1 GCA_003228685.1 Chloroflexota bacterium | reverse complement strand
ACGATCTCTCCGTGCGAGTCACCCGCGGCGACTGCGTGGATGACCAGTGCACGGCTGAAGTGCCCGGCGTCTACTTCTTCTGCCGCGCCGATTTGCAGCACGACACCGGCGACAACAGCGTTACCGTCCGCACGTACTGCTACTGGGACGACGTTACGGTCGAGATCAACCCTCAGGCGTACCCCGGCATAACGGGCGACGGCATGGCCGGCGCCCCGCCGCCTGGGCCGGAGGCCGATCCTTTGTGCCCCTCTACGTGCGGTCCGGACCCTGGAAGCGGTATCTACGCCTACGGTGACGTGGACACGGCGCACGCCGAACTCGACGGTACGTTTGACAGACTCTTCGCCAACAACCTGGAGATCAGCGGCTGCATTGCGAACGAGGACGACCCTACCCTCGGTAACGTCTACGTTGAGCTAACGGTCAGCGCCCACCAGCTTCCTGGCACCGCGGACATCTGGACCAGCCAGACCCCGACCAATTGCAACAACGGGACACCCGCGGGCAGCCCGACGTTCGACGACGCCGAACTGAGCTTGGTGCAGGCGAACCCGAACAAGAGCGGTAGCTACGACCAGGACGACGACGGCGTCCCTGACAGTCGCGAGCTTCAGGACGACACCGCCTGCGGCCGCCGCGACCCGTTCAACAAGAACGACTACTATGACGTCTCCATCCCGCGTGACGGCGTCATCGACCTGGCCAATGACATCCTGGGTACTATTGTCCACTTCGCCCCCGGCGGCTACCTGCCTGGGGATGAGAACTGGGACCGCCCGCCGGCCATGATCGGTGCCGGCGGCAACTGGAACCGGACGGTGTCATCGACTTAGCGAACGACATCCTCGGTGTGATCCTGCAATTCAACCCGGGTGGGTGTCCGGCGCAGCAGTAGCTGGGAGGCTAGCCATGAAGAGAACGCGAGAAGGATGCGCGGTTAACAGCGGTCGGCAACCGGGTGACGGAACGTCACCTTGCAGTTGGGCTGACCTCCGGTCAGCTTTGCAACTGCCGGCCGCGCGGGCTAGCGCGCTTCTGCACGGTGACCCTGGCATGGAGCGGCGCGAGCGCGTAGAGGCCGCTGGCGTGCGGGCCTACATGGCTCTTGACGATCTATCCTCGCACCACACACGGAGTAAGAGGCGGAGCGAGTAAGTATGGGCGTGATCTCATCTGGAGTCCTCGCGGGACTGGCCAAAGTTGGCCTCGTTGTCGTATCCATCGGCGGCCTCAGCGCCGGCGCCATATTCGCGTACCATACCGCGCACGGCGGAAGCGACGAAGATCCGCGTAAGGTACGGCTTGCTGATGGGGCTCTTGCCTCCAAGAAGTAAGTGACGAACATGAACGGGCAGTCTGATTCGGAGAGGCCTACCACGATCCGTGGGCGGAGTGTGGTATTGCGGCCAATAACCGAAGCTGATTATCAGGTTCTCTACTCGTGGAGGGTTGACAGCGAATTCGTAGCCCTTTGGCAGACGCCGAACCGGCGTATCCCCACGTTCAGGGACTACGTACCAGAATTGGAGCACTGGCTCGCAGACGGAATCACGCTTCTTGTAGCCGATCGGCAGACAGGCCCCGTGAGCGGATTCACTCGCGCTTACAATCTGAACCTGACGGACGGGTGGGCGTGGCTCCAGGCATACCTGACTCCCGAGGCCCGGTTGCGTCCGTTCCAAGTCGCGGAGGCAGCAGCGCAGTTCACGAGCTATTTGTTCAACATGTTCCCCCTGCGCAAGCTGTATTCTGAGGTGAACGCCTACAATGAGGCGGCCTTGCGCCTTTGCCAGCGCATAGGTTTTCGGGAGCATGGGCGTCTTCCAGAGCATACGTGGTACAGAGACCGCCATTGGGATCTTGTGTTGTTCTCGCTGACGCGCGAAGCGTGGGGAGAACAGGTAGAGCGCGTGCGATTCTTGCTGACGGTCGAGGAAGAGGCTGAAGGGGCACTGGAACGACAGGCCATTGACGGTGCACGGAGCGGAGGGTAGGACATGGGGCTGCTGGTGAGAAAGAGAACGATTCCCGGTTGGGTCAAGGTGCCCTTGGCTGCGGCAGCTGCCGGAGCGCTGGGCTTCGGTATAGGGCAGACGGGCCTCGGCGGTCCTCAAAGCCACGCCAACGAGCCCAAGACACCGCCGCCAGTCGGTACACCTGTGCCGTCGGATCTGAAACTTTACACGTACTCCGGCAGTAACTGCGCTGATGGCGATGAAAAGGACCCGATCAGCGTCGTCTTTGTCAACGACGGGTTTCCAGATTGGATCAGGGCTCACATGAGTCACATTACCGGCTGGTCGTCTTCCAGCGAGGGCGACCAGTATTTCGGCGCAGCGCCCAATGGCCAAGCCGAGTGCGAACCGGCGGACGGTGATGCATGGCGGAATGTCGGGTTTTGCCCGCCTGCTGTACCTTGCGACAGGTTCCACGTGCGCTTCTACATGCACCAGTACCAGGGTGCGCCCCGCGTACACCCTACCTACGGTGGCTTCGCGTCGGCTTCGCCGCACTACGAGAAGAGAGTTCAGTGCGGCCTTTGGCCCGACCACGCCGTGGTCGCCAATAGTCAAGAGTTCCAGATCAACAAGATTACGGTGGCGGGCGGATTCAACTACGGGCGAGAAGAGATCAAGAAGACGTGGGTGCGCCGCCAGCATTCTGTGGCTATTCCGTTCCCTGACCCCTTAAATCCGATACCGCCAGCCACCCACGACCACCCGCTGGTCGACAATCGGAACTGGGACAACACCGCCATGATGAGACAATGTAATGGATGGGAAGCCTACAGCAGCGGGAGAGTCTTCTACATCGGCGTCAAGGCGGCATAGCCGGAAAGGAGAAGGAGAAGCAGTGAAGACGAGATTGTTGGCACTGGCGGTCGTCGCGGCAGGCGGTGTGCTGGGCTTCGTTATGGCGACCAGCTTCGTCTCCTCAGGAGAAACGAACGGAGGTGGACAGTCTGGGCAGGCCGGGCTGGCGGCAACGCCCGGCGAGGAGCTGGAGCGCTCCATAGGCAGGCCCGCGGATGGGACGCCCATCTACATCTCCCTGGTAGGAGACGCATGGCGACCGATCTTCGGAGAGGGGAACTGGCAGAAGAACATCGTGGACGATGATGTGAGAGTTGGTGTCACCGATAGTGCGGTCTTCCAAGAGGCTGCGACCGAGTTCCAGGACTTTCCGCTCTATTGGTTGGGGCTAGAGTTCCAGGGGCTTCCACTGACGGGAATTACCCGTTCCTACCGAACTCATCTCACGCCCCCGGAAGACCACGTGATCCTCGAGTATGGCACCTGCACTCCGTCGCCTGGGGCAGGATGCCGGAGCCCAGTTCAGATCAGGGTGGAACCGTACTGCTACGCTCAGCCCGCCGGCTTCGCGCCTGAAGCGAAGGAGGATACCGTGTTTCAGGTGAGGGGCGCGGATGCGCAGTACATCTCGGGTGGTCTTAGACTTTGGATGGGAGACGTGACTGTCAGGGTGTCTGGCGGACCAGAGGAAGAGGAGCTCAACGTGGCGGAGGCACTTGTGGCCGCCAATGGCCAGGGGCCGGCGAGGTCTGACCAGCAGTTCCCGCCTCTGATCAGCGAATGCTAGCGCCTTCACCGTGGAGTACTACTACCGGGGGAACGTGTCGGGAGGAAGCTTGGATGGTTCTACGCACGGCGACCCGATTGGCCGCTACCGTGTTCCTGTCCCTTGGCTTGTACGTGATTGGGATGTTGATGACCGTTCAGACCTTTTACGGGATGGAGAGCCAAGGCCCGATAAGCGAATGGGGCGAGTCGACCGTGAGGGCCCTCTGGGTAGTGATCGCGCTATATCCCCTCGTCGCGGTCACGATCTCTATCATCCTGGCGCGCCGCTTCGGAGCGCCTGCCGTGGCCACGGCTGCGGCCACGGCCTCGGGGATAGGCACGTTGTGGCTTGCGTACGTGATGCTCCTGCCTTTGCTGTGACCCGAAACGGCACGATCGTGACGCAAGAGATGGAAATCCGCACGATTCTCAAGGAGGAGCTCAGCCGGCTTATGGAGAACGCCGTTGCCCCTGAGGACATCCCAGACGACCGCGCGCTTTTCGACGTGGGCGAGGAGGGATCAGAGAGCCTAGGATTAGACTCCCTGGATGCGTTGGAGCTGATGATGTCCATCGAGCAGCACTACGGCGTGACGGTGCCTACGGACGTAGACTTCAAGGAAGTGCCGACGGTCAACGATATGGTGGCCTACGTCATGCGTCTGGTGGAGGGCGTGGCCGCCCGTTGAGGGCGGACGAGGAGCAAAGCCATGAATCGCATCTCACTAACCGGCCTGGCCGCTCTGGCGCTCGCGTTGCTGGCTGGCGCCTGGCTGGTCGACAACCGGTCGGCTCAGGGTGACTCCTACGGCTACGTACCGGCCGTCGTCAGCTTCACCGGGACTGTGCCGAGCACGTCGAGTCTTCCCGCGACACAGTTCTCGTGCTTCGCCCGCCCCTACGGCCCCTTTGGGGGCCAGCTCTATTTCTCGGCGTTCTGCTATACCGGCAACCAGCCGTTCGACCTTGTGGAAGACGGCACGACCCCGTTCACGTTTTTCGATCAACGTGGGCGGGCTCTGTTGGTTGGCCCCTGGAGTCCTGGGAACGACCTGGTGATTCCTATCGTGGACTGCCTTGCTTTGGAGCCGCGCCTCGATATCCGTTTTGTGCTCGACTTGAATACTGGGGGCACAAGTGAGATCCAAGTCCGTGAAGATCCGGATCCCGCTGGCGATTGCTCCGGCAGTCCAGACGACACCGCGCCCCTGATCTACATCCCACGATCGCAAGCAGATGATTTCGATGGCGACGGATGTCCGGACTACTATGAGCTCGGCGCGGCTGACTTCGCCGTTCCCACGGCGACGCCTGGGCCTCGGTCTGTCTATTACGGACTGCGTGACCCGTTCAACGATGCTGACTGCGTCGAAGGCACCGAGTATACGGATTACTTCAATCAGTCGGGAGTGTACCTCGTTTGGGCCGAGTTGGATCCCGCGCTGGCGATCGGTGGCGACGTCGGCGTATTCTATCGCTGCATCGTCTCGATAGAACAGTCCGGTAACAGCAACATCACGGCACGGCCGTACTGCTACATTGACGACCCTAACGTGGTCGTGAATCCTGAGGACTCGCCGGGCGCAACGGGTGACGGCTTGCCCGGTGGTCGGCCCCCAGACACGAAGGCGGATGTGTGGGGGGACGTCGATGGCGAACATGACACGCTGTATGGGAGCTTCGACTCGGAAACGCACGAGATCACGCTCTCGGGCTGCATTGAGGATCGCGACAATGCAAGCAGTGTCGGCGACATCTTCTTGGAGTGGCGGATCGATACGCGATTCGGGTTCGGCACCACTGACGTCTGGTACGACTATGCGCCCCAGAACGCCTGCGGACCGTCCGAAGACCCAGGCGCGCAGGCGCCGACGTTCGCCGGGGGCGCGCTCAACATTGAGGCGGGCAAGGTGGGTGACGAAGCCGCCGGCGTTGTGGACTTCGACGACGACGGCGTGCCTGACAGTCGTGAACTGCAAGACGACCCAGGTTGCGGCCGCCGCGACCCGTTCAACAAGAACGACTACTATGACGTCTCCGTCCCGCGTGACGGCGTCATCGACCTGGCCAATGACATCCTTGGTACTATTGTTCACTTCGCCCCCGGCGGCTACCCGGCAGGCGATGAGAACTGGGACCGCCCGCCGGCCATGATCGGTGCCGGCGGCAACTGGAACCGTGGTTCACCTGATGGAGTCATCGACCTAGCGAACGACATCCTCGGTGTGATTCTCCAATTCAACCCAGGTGGGTGTCCGGCGCTACAATAGCTGGGAGGCTAGCCATGAAGAGAACGCGAAAAGGGTGCGCGGTTGACAGTGGTCGCAACTGGCGGTTGGCGGCGCTTGCCGGAGCATTGGCGCTCCTTGCTCTGATGATCTTCAGTGTCTCAGATCAGTTGCAGCCGGGCGAAGTCGTGGCCGCGGGCGGCGGGCCAGAGATGGCGCTCACCATCACGGAAGGCGGCTCCTGCGTGGACGACGACTGCTACGCGGAGGTCGGCACAGACTTCAAGTTGGCTGTCGACCTGGTTGGGGTCCCAGCCGCCCAGTACATCCTCATACAGACGTACATCGACTTCGGCGTGTACGATCCGGCGGCCAGCGAGAACGGAGCGGGGCCGAACACCTGCAGCGACGGCATCGGCCTTGACCGGCTGGAGGAAGACTGCTCTGCCGCATCCTTCGTCTACACGCCCAGTAGCGAAATCGCTACCGAATTCACTTGGCCAAGCGTCGACATCGCCATCGCGGTTCGTGACGAGCCCGGCCCAGGGCTCGTCACCCACGCGGGCATGACGGCCACCATGCCACCGCTGCCAGGCAGCGACTATACGGGCATCGCGATCGAAATCTTGCTGAGCTGCCCCGCAACGCCGATGGAGGCCCCCATCAGCCTCCTGCCATACGACGGCCCCGTGGCACGAACGGGCGGATCGTACTTCAGGGAAGTGGGAGCACCCTACGTGGGCGTTATTCCCAAGGTGGGTGCCATCACCATGCATTGCGAGGAGCAGGACCCAGGTTCAATCGCGATGTCGTCCCAGGGCCGCTGGCACAGTTGCGCCCTATACGACTTCGGCGCGTCGAGCGATGGCGTGAAGTGCTGGGGCGCGAACGAGTCAGGCCAACTCGGCACCGGCGATACGCTCAACCATCGGTTCCCGCGGACCGCCCTGAAGACTGGCGTCGACGCGCTCGCTCCCGGCTGGTGGCACACGTGCGCCCATGCGCCCGATGACACAGTGCTGTGCTGGGGGGCGAACGGAAACGGCCAGTTGGGATACCAAAGCAGTGACACGTGCGATGGCGGCGCCTGCAGCCTGACACCTGGCCTTGTCGTCGAGGACATCTACACGAACCCGGTCCCGATGGAAGGCGTGAAGTCTGTTGTGACTGGCACAAGCGATGACGGCAACGCGCCGGGGTTCACGTGCGTCCTAATGCGGGCGGATGGCTCGGTGAGGTGCTGGGGCATCAATGAATACGGCCAGCTCGGCAACAACACGGCCACCGACAGCGACACGCCTGTCGACGTCTGCGCCGACGCGGCCTGCGCCACCAACCTGACCGGCGTCGACGCGCTCTCAGCCGACGCCAGCACTGTCTGCGCGCTGATGACGAACAGCGAGGTGAAGTGCTGGGGCCTCAATAAGTCCAACGCGCTCGGCATCCCAGGGAACGTCTGGGGGTTCAGATGGCCTCAGACATGTGTCGAGCGGGGTTCGAATCCTACCGTTTACGTCCCCTGCAGTAAGAGGCCCGTGAACGTCTGCGATACCTTCAGGTTCAGCGGAGGGATTGGGTGCATCGACGTGTTCGACGGAGCCGACCAGATCGATACCGGGATCTTGCACAGCTGCGCCCGCATGTCAGCCAACGACAGGATGATGTGTTGGGGTGATGATACGTATTCAGAACTCGCGAACGGTGGCGGGCAAGTATCACTCTATCATCCTGAGTACGTTTGTCTGAGTGGGGCAGGTGCGACCTGCTCGGGCGGGTCGGTCTTGGAGAATGTTCAAGTCGCTGGCGCGTCCGGCAACAGTGCCTGCGCGCTCTTGACGAACGGCGACGTGAAGTGCTGGGGCGCTAACGGGAATGGTGAGGTCGGCAACGGCCAGACGCAGCCGTGGGAAGACTATCCGCGTGACACCGCTACCGGCGCGGATGGCCTTTCAGTCGGCGGACAGCAGTCCTGCGCGGCGTTTGGGCCAGACCTCAAGTGCTGGGGCTACAACGCCTACGGACAGGTCGGAAACGCAAGCTCGCTCTCTAATCAGCTCACTCCCGGCGATGCTCTCTTCCTTGATGATGCGGACGGAGATGGTTGCACGAACGCGCAAGAGGTTGGGCCTGACGAACTCGCAGGCGGACTGCGCGATTCCCAGAACCCATACGACTACTACGATGTTGCGAGCCCGGCCGGCCATAAGATACGTGACGGGAGAATCGATCTCGCCAACGACTACTTCGCCTTGATCGCGCACTTTGGAGAACAGGAAGGTGTAGATCCAGAGTACGAAGCCTTCTTTGACCGAGGCGCTCCACTGCTGGGCGGCGACCCCTGGGACATGACTGCTCCGGATGGTATCATCGACGCTATCGACGTGAATGGCCTGCTCGCCCAGTTCAATCACAATTGTATGTGATGCGTAAGGCCCGCCTGCGCATGCTTTAAATGCGCATCTGTATACGCCGAAACAAGGCGATTCTGCAAAACAAACTTCGGCACGAATAGGCGGCCGGCAACTCATGTAGTGACACACTACAGACTTTGACAGCGCGTCCATCCGTGCGTATGATCTCGAGTGGGGCCGGGTACGAAGAGTGGCCGGCCGAGATTTGAGCATAGCAACTTCAATTCCGTTATCAGCGTTCCTCGCGCCGTTCTTGCAGGTCGGCGGCGGCGAAGAGGGCCTTGTTGTGCCTCTGAGCACGACGTGGAGCCTTGTGCTGCTGGCCGGCAGCGTGATCGGGTACGCGCTGGTGAACACCATTGAGATCGCGGTGATCGGAGCGAACCGGATCCGAGTTCGCCACCTGGCGGAAGAGGGCAGCAAGAGTGCCCAAGCTCTGGAACGCATTCGGGAGCGCGACGACCTCTTTTTCGCCGCGATCGTGTTGCTCCAGAACCTGTTTATCGTCGTCGCATCCAGCCTTGCGGGCCTGCTCGCTGTCGACCTCGCAGGTGGCTGGGGACTAGTTGTCGGCACGGTGATCGTTACCAGCGGCATCGCCCTCTTCGGCGAAGTGACACCAAAGGTCCTGGCTGCCAAGTCCGCGGATCGAATCGCGTTGCTGCTAGCCCGGCCGGCAGAGTTGATGACGACCCTGCTCAGGCCCGTAGCTGTGCTATTTGCCGCCGCGCCGAACGTCCTCGCCCGCATCTTCCTGCGAGGAGGGGCGGATGTCTCACCAACGGTGACGGAGGCCGAACTGAGAATGCTGATCGACATCGGCGCTGAAGAAGGGGCCTTCGGTGAGGAAGAGGCGGAGCTTGTGGAACGGGTCTTTCGCTTCTACGACCGGCGCGTCAACGAGTTGATGGTGCCGCGCACGGAGATTGTTGGGCTCGAGACCGGAACCACAGCCGAGCAATTCTACAAGACGTTCAACGAGACGCCGCATGCGCGGTTCCCGGTGTTTCGAGAGTCTCTCGATTCCGTGATCGGAGTTGTGAACATCAAGGATGTGCTTCGCGCGATCGCTCAGGGGCGAGCTGGACAGGAGACGCCCATTGACGCGCTTGTGCGGCCTGCGTACTCCGTTCCCGAGACGAAGCTGGCCGGCGCGCTGTTGGTGGAAATGCAGGAGCGGCGCGCCCATATGGCCTTAGTGGTCGACGAGTACGGCGGCACCGCGGGTATCGTAACGCTCGAAATGTTACTCGAAGAGATGGTTGGGCCTGTGGTGGACGAGTTGGGGAGGCCTGAGCAAGAGTTCCAGATGATCGACGAGCAGACCGTGCGCATAGACGGTGGCATGGGGGTGCACGAAGCCCGAGAGGACCTCGAATTGCCGATCCCCGAAGGCGAATACGAGACCGTCGCCGGATACGCGCTCAGCTTGTTGGGCCATCTCCCCGCTGTAGGGGAAGAGGTAGAGGGTGATGGGCTGCGCATCACGATCGTTGAGGTGGACGAGCGCAAGATCGAAACGCTGATCATCGTGCGGTTGCCTGCCAGCCCCGCGGCCACTGCTGAGGCCTCGTAGTGCCGGAGCACGACGCTGGCGCGCCCGACGGTACGAAGGCTCAACGGCTAAGGATTAGGTTCGGCCGCGGACCGGAGGCCGCGGCCGTCGGCCACCTGGACATGACGCGCATCTGGGTCGACGCACTGGCGAGCGCCGGTGTGGTGCTCTCCTTCTCACAAGGCAGCCGGCCGCAGCCCCGCGTGACGATGGCCGCCGGCCTCCCGATGGGGGTAACGAGCGAAGGCGAGCTACTGGACGCCATCACGGCGGAAGTTGTCGAGCCTGCCGCGTTGTCGGGGCGGCTCGAGCCTGAACTGCCGGAAGGACTCACCGTACTGGGCGTGTCGCAGGTTGGCATGGGCCTACCCTCGCTGCCGTCGGCGGTCCGCTGGGCTGATTACGATGTCGACATCGACGCGAATGGCGAAGACGTACCCAAGGCGGTTGCCGACTTGCTCGCGGCGGACGAACTTCCCTGGGTGGATAGGCGGGGAGAGAAGACGAGACGCTATGATTTGCGGCCCCTCGTGGGGGACCTCATGGTCGTGGAACCCCGTACAGACCCGGTTCGTCTGGCGATGAGGCTTCGCTGCGGGCCGGACGGCGTCGGCCGGGCGGATCAGGTCGCGAAAGCTCTCGGGCTGCCGGATCCAGTCCGTGTGCACCGCCTTCGTATCCTGCTGGCAGACGAGTCGCGAGCCAGGCTGGCGTGGCGCCGGCGCGGCCGTTACCTCTGACCGTGCGTCTCCTGCTCATCCGCCACGGCGAGACGTCTCACAATGCCGGCCAGATCGCTCTGGGGCGGGAGGACGTGCCATTGAACGAGCGTGGCCTCCTGCAGGCCGACAGCATTGGCGCGGCACTGCATAGCGAGCCGATCGCCGCCATCTACTCCAGCCCGCTTCAGCGCGCGACGGCGACCGCCGCTCCTCTCGCGAAGTCGCTCGACCTGACTGTCCAGATTGAGGATGGCTTGATCGAGATGGACGTCGGCGAAGTTGAGAACCAGACGTTTCCGGAGTTGGCTAAGCGCTACCCAGACTTCCTTAAGGAATGGCGATCGGAGCGGGTGGCCGATTTGTGCATGCCCGGCGGCGAAAGCCTGCGCCAAGTGCAGCAGCGGGCGTGGGCTGCTCTGGAAGCGATCAGGGACCAGCATTCTGATGACATGGTCGCGGCCGTGAGTCACAACTTTGTCATCCTGACGGTTCTATGCCGCGTGATGGGTATCGATTTGTCGGATTTCCGCCGTGTGCGTCACGACCTCGGCGCAGTCTCTATCGTGGAGTTCGATGCGGAGCGGGCGGTCCTGCTGAGCATGAACGACCGCTGCCATCTGCCTTCCGAGCGCCGCTAGTAGGAAGCCATACTCAACGAGCGTGAGAGCGAGCCGCCATCACGGCACACTGCACCTCTTGATCCTATTCTGAGGCCTTAGTACACTCCGGCTTATGGAGGCGAAGAGCCTCCATAACGTTTGTCCAACTACCTGATTTAGCATTTCGAGGAGCAGACAATGGAACTAATCTGGATGGTGCCCGTGAGCGGCTTTGCTGCCGTTCTTTTCGCCGCTTACCTGGCATGGGATGTGCTGCGGCGCGATACGGGCACGGAATCAATGCAAGAGATCGCCGGTATGATCTTTGAAGGCGCCATGGCGTTCCTCACTCGCCAATACAAGACGATCGCCATCATGGCCGTGCTGACATCCGTCGCTTTGTTCCTGATAGTGGGCGGTGTGTCCCAGGGCGTGAAAGCGATCGTCTTCGATGGCGGTAGCATCACGTTTGGTGACGAGGTAGTAAGCCGTTGGGAAGAAGGCCTCCTCACAGCCGTCGCGTTCTTGGTAGGCGCGTTCTGCTCCGCGCTTGCCGGTTACATTGGCATGTACATCGCCGTACGCTCCAACGTGCGCACAGCCGCCGCGGCTCAGGACAGCCTGAAGGAGGCGATCACCGTCTCATTGAGGGGCGGCGCAGTTTCTGGCTTCCTCGTGGTCGCCCTGAGTCTGCTCGGAGTATCCGGCATCTTCGCCGTGTACAGTGCGCTCCTGGGCAACCCTGCGGAGGTCGCTCCATTTCTGATCGTCGGCTTCGGCTTCGGCGCTAGCTTTGTCGCGCTGTTCGCCCAACTCGGCGGCGGAATCTATACGAAAGCCGCGGACATGGGCGCTGACCTGGTCGGCAAGGTCGAGGCGGGCATTCCTGAAGACGACCCTCGCAACGCGGCCGTGGTGGCCGACCTGGTGGGCGACAATGTCGGGGACTGTGCCGGCCGTGGCGCCGACTTGTTCGAGTCAATGTCCGCGGAGAACATTGGTGCGATGATCTTAGGCGTTGCAATCTTCAGCGTGACGGGCGACATTGCCTGGATCATGTTCCCGTTAGTCCTGCGTTCCTTCGGTATCTTCGCGACGATCGCGGGGACTATGGCCGTGCCGTTCTTAGCTGCTCGTGAGCCAAAGGATCCGATGCAGCCGTTAAACGGCGGCTATATCATCGTATCGGCGCTTTCCGTAGTGGGGCTATTCATCACCACAAAGGTGATGCTTGGCGACAGTTGGGAATGGTTTTTCTACAGTGGGCTCGTCGGAATTGCGACGGGAATCGCGTTTGTGTACATCACGCAATACTACACGTCCGGTTCCTGGCGGCCGGTGAAAGAGATCGCTGAAGCCTCGAAGACGGGGCCGGCTACCAATATCGTCATCGGATCAGCAGTTGGCTACGAGACTACTGCCGCTACCGCGATTGCCATTGGCCTTGCGCTGGTGTCCTCGTTCTACTTCGGTAGCCAAGCAAACATCCCGGGCGTTCCGGAGTTCACCTCCGGCATCTTCGGAACGGCAGTGGCGACCATGGGCATGCTCATGTCGGCCGCGTTCGTGTTAGCGATGGACACGTTCGGCCCAATCACAGACAACGCTGGTGGCATTACGGAGATGTCGGATGCGCCAGAAAGCGCCCGCGAGATCACCGACAAGTTGGATGCCGTGGGCAACACAACGAAGGCGCTCACCAAGGGCTACGCCGTCGCTTCCGCTGGTCTGGCTGCGTTCCTGCTCTTCAGCGCGTATCTGGACAGAGTGAAGGAACGCCTTGAGATACCTCTTACGGCTGAGTTACCGATCGACCTCGCGAACGTAAACGTGTTCGTCGGCGCCCTGCTCGGCGTCATGCTCGTGTTCCTGTTCACGTCGCTGACGATTCGCGCAGTGGGCAGCGCGGCGGGCACGATTATTGATGAGGTCCGGCGGCAGTTCGCGGCGGACCCGGGTATCATGGCGGGCACAACGCGCCCGGACTACGGACGCGCGGTGGACATTACCGCGCAGGCGGCCCTCCGCGCGATGATCTTGCCGGGTATCCTGGCAGTTGGCATGCCTATCGCCGTCGGATTGATATTTAGGTTCGCGACTAACACCACCTACCTGGGATTCGAAGACTCGGGCGGCTGGTTGGCTGTCTCGGGCTTGCTCATGGTAGGCACGATCGGTGGCATCATGCTGGCGACGTTCCTCAACAACAGCGGAGGCGCTTGGGATAACGCCAAGAAGTTCATTGAGGCTGGCGAACTGAAGGACGACGATGGCAACGTCCTGGGCAAAGGCTCGGACGCCCATGAAGCAGCCGTTGTTGGTGACACGGTTGGCGACCCGTTCAAGGATACGGCTGGCCCTTCGCTGCACGTCTTGATCAAGCTCTTGGCCACGATTGCGCTGGTACTGGCGCCGGTGTTCATCGCATAACGTTTCGTTGACCCAGCAGAAACCCCGCACCGTGCCGGATTCAATGTCCGGCACGGTGCACGTCTGGGTCTCTCAGGCCGATACTCCTTCGGGGGTGACTGTCCTGACAAAACGAACGAACTCTTCCAGAAACCAAACAGCGCGCGCCCAAAAGCGCGCCAGCGAACCTCAAGCATGGCTCATGCCCGCACCGTCACGGGCGGAGCTGGCCGCCGCCTTTGCCCATGGCCTGGACCTCTGCGAAGGGAAGGAGCCCGGCCACGCGGCCAGGGTCTGCTACATCGCGCTGAACCTAGCGGCGGCGATCGACCTGCCCGCGGAGCAGCAGGAAGCCCTGTACTACGCGGCACTTCTTCACGATGCCGGTGCGGCCATCGCCTGCGCGGAGCTTTGTCGTAAATTGCAGATCACCGAAGAGTCACTGTTTGGCGCGCAGGCTGGTATGCTCCCTGAGCAGGTGGCCGCGCGTGTTGCGCCCGCTGATGTGGACGGTGTGGTGGCAGCGCTGCATGCGCATCCTCGCGAAGGCGCCAAGGTCGCGCAGGCCCTCGGCTTCGATGCCGAAGTCCAAGAAGCGATAGCGACGCACCACGAGTGGTGGGACGGCGAGGGATACGTAGCCGAACTGAAGGGAGACCAGATCCCGATCACGGGCCGCCTGGTCGCAGCCGCCGATCTGATCGAGTCGCTGATCGCCACCGACCCGAACCCCTTGGCTTCACGACGCAATCTTGAGAGTGGTCTGGCCGAGCACTCGGGCAGCATCATCGAGCCCGATCTTGCGCGTCTGGCGCACTTGCTCGTCCGCAGCGACACGTTCTGGTTGGGGCTGCACAACTCTACGTTGCCAGACGAACTCGTGTCGGCCTTTCTTGACGAGTCCGCAGATGCGGACCGCTCACCCGCAGACGCCATCACGTTCGCCAAGGTGTTCGCCCGTCTAGGAGACGCTAAGGGTGAGCATACAAAAGGTCACAGCGAGCGTACGGCTGGGATTGCGGACCAGATCGGCCAGGCGTTGGGCTTCGACGAGGGGCGGCGCGAGCTACTGCGGGTGGCGGCACTGTCGCATCACGTTGGCCTGCTTGGCGTTCCCGCTCGCGTCATCGCAAAGCCGGACATCCTCTCGCTGGCGGAGATGGAGACGATGCGCAGGCACCCTGCGTACTCGCAGAAGGTGCTGGAGGCGCTGCCGGGCATGGAAGAGGTCGCCACGTGGGTTGGCGCCCATCACGAGCGCCCGGACGGCAAAGGCTACCCGGAAATGCTGGACGATGACACGATCCCGTTGGAGGCTCGGATCATCTCGCTGGCAGATACGTATGTCGCGCTTACGTCGCCTCGGCCGTACCGTGAGGCGCTCTCCGAGGAGGATGCGAAGCAGGTACTGGAGGGTGGGGCCGGCACACAGCTCGACAAGAAGCTAGTGGAACTGGTTTGTTCGTCTACGTTTTCTCGAAGCGCTCCACGTTCACGACGAACACGATAGCACCGCCAACTCTCACTTCCACGGGCTCAGATAGCGACGCGCCTTCACCGAAGAAGGGAAGTGTCTGAACCGGCACATACTCTGTGCGGGCGTGGCATTTCGATTTCACCATGGCGAGTACACCATCTACCTCGTCCGCCTCGATACCGGAGAGAATCGTGGCGTTGCCCCGATGGAGGAACCCGCCCGTACTGCTGATCTTGGTCGCGGGGTAGCCTTGCTCGATCAGCGCCTTCATTAAACGATCAGCGTCTGAGTCCGAGGCGATGATCACGACTAGCTTCAGTTGGGCGTTGGGCACCTGCTCGTCTCCGTCCTACCCGGGTGGCTCTCCGGCGCCGCCGCGGCCGGCGCGTTCTGTCGCCTTACCCCATAGCTGCCGGCGGGTGGCCGCTCCGCCCTGGGGGGCGAGAGCGAGCGCGAATGACGCGCCGAGCAGAAGTCCGATGAATAGCCCGAGTACAAATCGAATGGTCATGTCCATACCTCCGTGTCAGGACGGCAGACGTGGGCTACATTCAGCGTGCAGCACCTCGTAACTCGATGCTACTTCCGGTACGAGAGAGTGTCAAGGAAACGCCCGCTTAGACGCGAGGCGGTCTCGCTCGCCCGCGACGGCCGCGCTTCTCGGCGACGTGCAGGCGCATGAGCGCCCGCTGGAGTGCCGCCTGCGTCGCCGCCAGGTCGGCCAGCTCCCGGCGCTCCAGCAGCGCCTCTTCCGCACTGCGGCGGGCCTCCTCGGCGCGGGCGATGTCGATCTCTTCGACACGCTCGGCGGCATCCGCGAGTACGACGATGCGGTCGTCGCGCACCTCCAAGAAGCCGCCGGTGATGACCATCGCGTCTTCGGAGCCGCCCCTGGCAATACGTAGCTCGCCGGGCTGGAGCGTCGTGATGAACTCCGCATGCTGGGGGAGCACGGTGAACTCCCCGTCGCTGCCGGGCGCTACGACCTGTTCCACCCCTTCCTCGGAGTAGATCACTTGCTCAGCGGTAACTATCTCAACGTTCAGTGGCATATTAGGACACTGCCTTTCCGTGGTTCTCAATGGTATCGCCTGTTACGTTCATGACCAATTGTCGAACCTCTTCTGGGGGATGAGCCATGGCATCTTCCAGTGCTGGACCAAGCTCCTCTAGATGTTTCAGTGGTATAGCTGAGCCAGCGAGAAGCTTCTGGTTGCCTTCACGACCAGGCTTGTCGTCGCCGTAAGCGACCGCCCAGAGACGCTTCTTCTGCCTGATGCATTCATGAGCCGCGTTGATGGTGCCACCCTTGTCGCGCGCTTCGATGACGAATAGTCCTAACGAAAGCCCTACTATGACCTTGTTGCGATCCATCGCCCGCCAACTCTTCCAGACAGCCGTGGGCTCGAAACTTGAAACGGCCAGGAAGTTCGCATCCATATCCACCAGGTGCTTGAGTTCCCGGAGGATACGGAAGTTTTGAATGCCTTCCGGCAAGACGGCGATCGTTGTTCCGCCGTTTTCCATAGCGCCCCTGTGAGCATTGCGGTCGATTCCTCGGGCATAGCCGCTTACAACCACGATCCCTTGTGCAGCTGCTTCCTTTCCAAAAGCGTAGGCCCACTCCAAGGCCGCAGCGGAAGCATCGCGGGAACCACAGAGTCCGATGCAGGGTTCGTCCAATAGCTTCAGCTGTCCTGACGCGAATAGGGACCCGCTCGCGAGAACCTTCTCTACGCGTTTCGGATATTCGCCTGATTGAAGTTCGACTACGTTGCGCAATTATGTGTTCCTCAGCTGGGCGATGTCAGGCTGACTCCCTCAAACAGGTGCTGCTTGGTGATCGCGAGGCCGAGAACTTCACGGGCTCCGGCTGCCCTCAAGGCGCGTGCGCCTTCTTGCATGCTGCCTCCGGATCCGTAGAGGTCGTCGACTAGGATCACGTTGTCTCCACTCAGTTCAGTATCGACTCTCATCGTACCCTTCTGATTTGCAATCCGCTTGCGAACGCCTAATCTGCGGTCCTCGTCCGTGATTTCCTTTTGCTCTGACGTACTCGTCAGACGGGTGATTCGCAAGAGGTTTATTCGCAACGCCTTGGAGACCTGATTAACCACTCTGGAAGGTAGGCTGGAACTCTTGCTGACCCCGTGTGGAGGTACACATCCGATCCTAGTTGCTAGGGCGTAGCGTGGATGCCGACTGATGAAATTCGCAATGGCATCGCCTATCCGCTGTCGTGGCTCCTTATAGGTCTTGTACTTTGCTTGATTCACAAGCCTGCCCAGTACAGTCCGTGTTAGTTGGCCGGTGTCCTCATCCGCGACCTGATGATAGGCAAGTGCGTGACTCTCATCGAGGGAGTCTTCGATGGTGAGGCGTTTTGTCACCAGGCCGAGGAACTCTTCGAGGACATCTACTCCTCCCTCTGGAATCTGGCCAACGAGCGTCACAGATTCGCCTAGCGCTAGCAGGCCTGGACGCTGCGGCGAGCGGGCCCTCTTAAAGGCACACTCACTGAACCGTGGCACGGACTATATCGGCGAATGCCTCGGCAGATCGCCCATCCCAGGAGTCGAGCGTTATCGAGCACCCAGAAGCAGTCTCTCTCACCGAGAAGTCCTCTAGAACGAAGCACCTTGCCATTGTCCCGCCTTTCGATTAGAACATACGTATTAGTACATTGTCAATGTACTCGTTCAGTACATTGGTGACACATTGCGTTAGGCCTTGCCCGCGCGGGCAAGCTCTCGGAGGTACTGCTGCGGGGTCCGGTAGCCGAGCGACTGGTGGGGGCGCACGGTGTTGTAGATCCGCTCCCAGGCGCGCAGCTTGCGGTTGAGCGGCCCGACCGACCAGGGGAGGTCCCAGACCTCGTAGAACTCCTCGGTGTGGGTGCGCTGGGCGCGCTCGACGGACCCGTTGAGCTTGGGCGAGCGGGGCGGCAGGACGAAGAGGCGGATGCCTCGTCGCTGGCACTCCATCTCGAACTCGGCCTGGAACTCGGAGCCGCCGTCCACCTGGATCGCCCGCACGGGGAAGGGCGTGCGCGCCTCGATGGCGCGCAGGAAGCTGGCGGCGGCCTTGGCGGTGGCCCTGGTGTGCACCTCGAGGACATCCCAGCGGGAGACGACGTCGCGGGCGGTGAAGTGCTTGAGGACGGTGCCTGGGAGCGGCCGGAGGTCGAGCGTGTCCACCTGGACGATGTCCCCGGGCCGCTTCGCCAGATACGCTTTGGGCTTGCGGATGGCGTAGGGGCGCGGCGGGCGAGGCTTGCGCACGGCGACCCGGGCGGCGGGCGGCTCGCGGAGGACGCCCTGCTGCCTGAGCTGGGCGAGGATGCGGCCCACCATGGACGTGGAGACGGACCAGCCGGCCTGGCGCAGGAGCGGCGCGAGTTTGTCTTTCCCCCAGCGGGGACACAGCTCCCGCAGCTCCTGTACCGCCCCGGCCAGCTCCGCTGACCAGGTGGGCTGACGTACCCGGCGGGGCCGGCGCGAGCGCTCCTCCAGGCTCCGCAGGCGCCTGGGGTTGTAGCGCTTCCGCCAGCGGTAGAAGGTCTGCCGGCTGATCCCGAAATACCGGCAGGTCAGAGCAGCGTTCCTTCCATGCCCCTCGTAGTAGTCCATCCATTTCAGCCGTCTCCGGGCGCTGGCTGAGAGTTCCGCGCTCCGGCCCGAGAGCCAGAGCGC
>QIFC01000054.1 GCA_003228685.1 Chloroflexota bacterium | reverse complement strand
GCGAGAACAGCGCTTGGTGCATCTACACGCCGAACGCCGACTTCGGGAACGCCGAGGTGACCGAGTTGTGGTATCCGATTGTCTATCTGGGAAGGAACATCCAGCCCGATTCCGGTGGCTATGGCACGTTCCGAGGCGGCCTCGGACATACGGCTGTCTGGATGGTCAAGAACACGCCGGGCATCGAGTACCAGTGTGGCTGCGCCGGCATGCGCAGCAAGGTGCTTGCCAACCACGGCATGTACGGCGCGTATCCAGGCTGGCCGGACCGCGGCAGCTACGCGCACGATACCAACCTGAAGGAACTGATCGAAAAGCAGCAGCCGCTCGTGCACGAGCGCGGCGACCCTGAAGACCCAATCATGGCGAACATTCTGACCGCCAAGGTCTTGGAGACGAACATTATTACGCCGTTCATCACGCCGGAGCTACTCCAGGAATACGATGTGATCATGCACCCGATCTCCGGCGCGCAGGCGCTTGGCGATCCGCTGGAGCGCGACCCGGAGGAGGTGGCGATGGATCTCACCAAAGGCTGGACCCGCGAGCGAATCGCGTCCGATGTCCATGGTGTCGTCGCCAGCTACGACGAGGCTGCCAAAGAGTACATGGCCGACCAAGCGGCGACAGAGAAGAAGCGCGACGAGATGCGACAGGCGCGCAAGCAGCGCAGCATGCCGTTCAAGGAGTGGTGGGCGCAGGAGCGCGAGAAGGTGCAGGCGAAGGAACACATGGATCCCGCCATCCTCGGTATGTGGCGCGGTTCAATGGAGCTGTCGCCGGAGTACGGCGCTGAGCTACGGGCGTTCTGGAAGCTGCCCGAAGACTTCACGTTCTAGGAGGCCGAAATGCCAGAGTACGACATCGGCGAAATCGAAAAACTGATTGACGGAGAGCTGCCGTGGCCGCGCGTCCAGGAGATCATGAAGGGCGCAAAGGATGTGGGCCGCTTCGAGAAGTGGGTCAACATCCTGCAAGGCCGCGTGTCATGGCCAGAAGCGATCTTGCTCCCGCTGACGCCTGCCCTGTTCATCGTCCAGAAGGAGAACAACGAGCGCGTGGTCAAGTGCAAGTGCGGCCAGGAGTTCGGCGACTATCGTGTCAACTGGAAGCTGAGCGCCTCGATCTACGCTCGCGAGTCCGAGGAGGACTTCAAGGAGATCTACCGCGGTTCGGAGCAGCCGGACCCGGCTTGGACACAGATCCGCGAGTACTCCTGTCCCGGCTGCGGCACGCAGCTCGAGGTCGAAGCCGTCCCGCGTGGAACGCCGCCCGATTTCGATTTCCTGCCGGACCTTGACACGTTCTACAGAGAGTGGCTCGGCCGTCCGCTGCCGGACGAGCAGGAGTTCACCGACAAGACGCTCGAGACCGTCGCCGAGTGGTCCTGAGCCCCGGGGGCTAGGGCAAACGCATGACCACGGCGCTCGACGGGCTCCTCGTCCTCGACACGACCACTGAGTTCTGGGCATCGCTGGGCGTAGCGCTGCTGGGCGACTTCGGCGCGCAGGTCATCAAGATCGAGGCGCCATCCAGCCGCCGCGAACGGGACCCCGGCACGTGGCACTACCTCAACGAGCTGGCGAACCGCAACAAGCTGAGCCTGGCGCTGGACACGGAGCCTGCTGAAGGCCGCGCGGCGCTCGAGGGACTGGTGAAGAAGGCGGATGTCTTCGTCGCGGACGGATTGATACCCGACTTAGAGCAGCGGCGGCTCGACTACGCCAGCCTGGCCGCACTCAAGCCGGACCTGATTTACGCGCACGGCTCGGGCTTTGGGCCCGCAGGCCCCGACCGCGACGCGCCCGCCATCGACGAACTGGCGGCGGCTCGCACAGGCATCATGCCCGTGCTCCAGCAACCCGGCCAGCCTCCGGTCTACACCGAGGCCGGCCAGATGTACTCCAGCGTGATGCTCGCCTTCGGCGTGATGGCGGCGCTGCGCCATCGTGCGCAGACGGGCGAAGGGCAGGTTGTCACGACATCACTACTGGCTGGAAACATGTACGGCGCCAGTTTGGACATCCAGGCCTACCTCGCCATGGGCGGCGAGCGCTTCCTCCAACCCGTCGATCGCCTCGACGCCGGCAACCCCATGTCGGGCGTTCTCTACCGCGCCTCTGATGGCCGCTGGGTGACGCTCACGATGCCGGACACCGATCGCTGGTGGCCCGACCTGTGATGACGACCGCTTCAACAGCCACGAGAAGCGCTGCGAGGTGAACCGGCTGGAGCTGCTGAGCACGCTGGAGGACGCCTTCAGCAAGCAGACGTCCGATCACTGGCGCACGGAGCTGAACGCCCGCCAGATGTCGGCGGACGTGATCGAGGATTACAGCTACCCGGACGGCGACCTGTCCGTCGTGCGTAATCGCTACATCATCGACATTGAGGACGAGCGCCTCGGTACGTTGAGGTCGCTCGGCTTCCCGATCCACATGAGCGAGAGTCCGGCGGAGCTGACCAACCGCGCGCCCGCACTCGGCCAGCACTCGGCCGAGGTACTGAGCGAGACACTAGGCTACTCCGCGGACGAGATCGCGCAGTTGCAGACGGATGGCGTCATCGCGGGGGTCTCCGATGGTTAACGCACTCGACGGCATCCGCGTCATCGACCTGACGGTCTGGTTCCAGGGCCCGGTTGCCGGGCAGCACCTGGCCGACTTCGGTGCGGAGGTGATCAAGGTCGAGCGGCCGCAGGGCGGCGACCTGGCGCGCGGCGTGCGCTCCATCAAGGCGGTGCCCGTCGGCGATTGGAACCAGTACTTTCTCGTGATCAACCGCAACAAGAAGAGCATGGCGGTCGATCTGAAGGAGGCCGGCGGCCGCGAGATCCTGCACAAGCTGGTGAAGGAGTCGGACGTCTTCCTCTCGAACCTCAGCTCCGAGAACCTAGCCGCGTGGCATCTCAGCTACGAAGAGTTGCGCGATATCAACCCGCGTCTTGTTTACGCCATGAACACGGGCTATGGGCCTTTCGGCGAGATCACGAAGCCATCGTTCGACATGACGGTGCAGGCGCTCACGGGGCTGATGGCTCGGCAGGGCGAGCCCGGCCAGCCGCCGATCTACCTAGGCATGGGCTCCGGCGACGCGATCGGTGGGCTGATGGCCGCGTTCGGCATTCTGCTTGCGCTGCATCAGCGCGAGGTCACCGGCGTTGGCCAGTATTTGGACGCCTCGCTCTATGGCGCGCAGCTCTTTCTGGGTGCGCCCAGCCTGCAGGGCTACTTGGCAGGCGACAAGACGCTCGCCCAGCAGCGCTCGCGGAAGGATGCGCCCAACCCGCTCTGGAACACCTACGAGGCGAGCGACCGCTGGCTGATGCTCTGCTTGGAAAACGTCGACGAAAATTGGACGAAGCTCTCGGGAACACTCGGCGATGATGCCCTCGCTGGAGACGACCGCTTTTCGACAGACGCGGGGCGGAGTGAGCACCGCGCGGAGCTGATCGCGGCGCTGGACGCCGCGATCGCCAAGCACACGGCCGACGAGTGGATTGAGCGCTGGCAGCCGCTAGACATCCCTGCCGCTCCTGTCGGCAATCTGGAGGACCTGGCGAACGACCCGCAGGCCTGGGAGAACGACTACTTCGTCGAGACCTACTGCGAAGAGGTGCAGCGCGACGTCAACGTGCGCGGATTGCCGGTGGGCCTCAGCAAGACGCCGGGCGAGGTGCGCACGCTAGGGCCGGAGCTGGGTCAGCACACGGAGGAGATCCTCACGGAGACGCTCGGTTACACCTGGGAGCAGGTCGTCGAGCTGAAAGAGCAGGGAGCGATTCTCTAGCATGGCCCAAGAGGACCGTACTGCGCCGGGTCCGCTCGCCGGGCTGACCGTCCTCGACACGGCGACGATGCTCGCGGGGCCGTATGGGGCGACGCTTCTGGGGGACTTAGGCGCCGACGTGATCAAGGTGGAGCCTCCGCGCGGAGACGACACCCGCAGCCTTGGGCCGGAGCGCGGCGGGGAACGAGCGCCGTTTATCAGTGTCAACCGCAACAAGCGCAGCATCGTCCTCGACCTCGCGCGTCCCGCCGACCGAGAAGCGTTTGGGAAGCTCGCCGCGACCGCGGACGCGGTGATCACGAACGTGCGAGAACCGGCGCTCTCGCGCCTCGGCCTCGGCTACGAGCAAGTCCGCGCGCACAAGCAAGACATCATCTGGGTGGGCGTCACCGCGTTCGGCGTGGACGGCCCCTACGCAGGGCGGCCCGGCATCGACTTCATGGCCCAGGGCATCGCGGGACTCGTCGCCCTCAACGGCGACCCAGATCGCGACCCGATCCGCGTCACGGTGCCGCTCGTCGATGTGATGACGTCGCTGCTCGTCGTCTCGGGCATCCTCGCCGCGCTGCACGAGCGCGAGAAGTCCGGCGAGGGCCAGCGCATCGACGTCTCGCTGCTCGACGCGCTCGTCCACGCGCAGGCGACGGGCCTCGCCAGCATCTTCCTCACCGGAGAAACGACGCCCCGCACGGGCAACCGCAGCTACTACTTCGCGCCGTCGGGCGTCTTCGAGACCGCTGATGGCAGCATGGTCTGTATCACGACCCCCTCCGAGAAGTTCTTCGCGAACCTCAGCGACGCGCTAGAAGCCGGCTGGACGGACGACGACCGCTTCCGCACGATTGAGCTGCGTTTGCAGAACGAAGACGCGCTTGAGGCTGAGGTGACGGCCCGCTGCAAGCAGTATTCGCGCGAAGACTTGCTTCAGATCCTGCATGCCGCCGATGTGCTGGCCGCGCCCGTGAACGAACTGCCGGACGTCCTGCGCGACCCGCAGGTGCTCCACAACGGCATGATCGCGACCACGCAACACAAAACGCTAGGCGATCTGGACGTCACCGGTGTTCCGCTCCACCTCCAGCGCACACCCGGCAGCGTCCGCCGCGCCCCGCCCGTGCTGGGGCAGCACACTGAAGAGATCCTCAAGGAGCTGGGCTACGCCGCAGACGAAATCGCCGAGCTAACGGAAGGGAAGTAATGATGGCTGACGAGAAGGTACTGCTGGACTACGAATCCGCACGCGGCATGGAGAAGGAGAATGCCGCGTTCTTCTATCGCGGGGCGTCGGAAGAGGTGACGGAGGGCGTCATCTTTACTCCTAGGCAGGGCAACAGCACCGCCTTTGTCTGCGAAGAAGGCATCCTGATGGTCGATACGAACCCCCAGTGGTACGTCCAGGGGACAATAGATGACATACGCGCGAACCACAGCAAGGCGCCCGTGGACAGCATCGTCTACACGCATGGGCACATCGACCATGTGACCGGCGCCGAGACGTTCATCGAAGAAGCTGCCGCACAGGGCTTCACGAGGCCGCGCATCATCGGACACGAGGACGTCAGCAAGCGGTTCGAGCGCTATCGCCAGACGCACCCGTGGCAGAACTTCATCAACAAAGTGCAGTTCAACCTGCCGGGCAAGATCGAGGCCTTCTCCACGGTTCCCTGGATCGACCCGGACACGGTCTACACGAAAGAGCTGTTCATCGACGTCGGCAAGGAGCGCTTCGAGCTGCATCACTCGCTCGGCGAGACGGACGACGAAACGTGGGTCTGGTGCCCGGGCCGGCGCGTGCTCTGCACGGGCGATACGTTCGTGTGGTCGACGCCCAACGGCGGCAACCCATACAAGGTCCAACGCTACGCCTACGAATGGGCCGTCGCACTGGAGCAGATGGCGGCGCAGAAGCCGCTCCATCTGCTGCCCGGCCACGGCCCGGCCATGTCCGGAGAGGAGCGTATTCAGGACGCGCTGCTCTCGACCGCGAACTTCTTGCGCTCGATCCACGACCAGGTGGTCACGAAGATGAACGAGGGCAAGTGGCTGGAGGACATCATTCGCGAGATGGAGTTGCCGGTCAGCGACAAGCCCTGGCTCCAGCCGATCTACGACCATCCGGAGTTCATCGCGCGCAACGTCTACCGCCTCTACGGCGGCTGGTACGACGGCGATCCCGCGAACATCCTGCCCGCGCACTCCGAGGACGTGGCCGAGGCGCTGGTGTCGGCGGCGGGCTCCGAGCCGATCCTCGAGCGCGCGCGCAAGCTCCAAAGCGACGGCGAGCTACAGCTCGCCTGCCACCTCGTCGACTTCGTGCGCAAGGGCGAGCCGGACAACACGGAGGCGTGGAAGCTCTGGCGCGACCTCTTCGCCGCGCGGGCTGCGCAAGAGCGGTCGCTGATGGCTCGCGGCGCGTTCCACTATGCCGTCAGCCAGGCTGAGAAGCGGCTGGAAGAGTTGGGCTAGGCGTTCCAGCGCACAGCGACCGTAAACCTGCCGCCTGCTAGTATCAAGACGAGATGTTAGGAGGGTGACCGTGGCAAAAAAAGACCGAGGCCATAGGGAAACCAAGCGGCCCAAGAAGGACAAGGCGAAGAAGGGCTTGAACAAGCCTGCGCGCGCGCCGCTGCCAGTAACAGAGGTGCGAGTCAAGACGAAAGCTCCGGCCCCGACCGACACATAGCCGGCGGCATTCGCTTCGTAGCCAAGCCAGCTAACGCGCAGCGTCAGCTAACCGACCGAAGATCAGCCGACCTGCTCGCAGACTTCGCCGACTAGCCTGTTCGACAGAGCGATCACGCCGGAGCCTTCGCCGCTCTGGAGGCCGTCCAGCAGGCCGCTAAGTTCCCTGTCCAGCCCTTCTAGCACGAGGTCGCGCACCTCGGTACTCAGCGCTCGCGCTTCCTCGGCCTTCGCGACGATGGGCTCCAACGCGTCCTCGCTGCCATCCGGCTGCCAGTCTTCCCACATGGCGCAGGCCTCGCGGGCCAGGACGAAGGCCTCCTCTGGCCCTCGACCGACCCCGACCGGAAGGGCGATCGGCTGCACCGTGTCTTCCGCGGGAGGCTCGGTAGGGGCATCGGTCTCGACCGCCGCGGGCGCGTCCGGCGTGGGTGTCTCTGCGGTGATGGTTATACCGCCTTCGCCGTTGTCGCCGCCGCAGGCTGCGGCAATCGTTCCGATTGCCAGTAGCGTGGCGCACAGCAGCGCGAACGTGAGTCTCTTCATGGTGTTACCTCCCTGATTATTCGTTGCTAGCACGTCCGCAATTCCTGGGCTTAGGATCTCCAGCTTGCGCCGTGGTGTTCGTCGTATGTAAGTATCGGCCCAGGGCTCGCCTCATGCGAGCTTCGCCAACGCGTCGCATTCGCTACAGTCACAGTTCGCGGGCGACGGCTTCGCAGAACTCCGTCGTCGAAGCGCTGCCTCCCTGGTCGGGCGTAAGCCAACGGCCTTCGGCGTACACGGCTTCTACGGCGTTCGTGATCCCACTGGCCGCCTCCGAGAAGCCGAGGTGGTCGAGCATCATGACGGCCGAGAGCAGCGTCGCCGTGGGGTTGATGATGTTACGCCCCGCGATGTCGGGCGCGGACCCGTGAACCGATTCGAAGTACGCGTAGCCGTCTCCGTAGTTCCCGCTTGGGGCCAGGCCGAGGCCGCCGATCAGGCCTGCCGCGAGGTCTGAGAGGATGTCGCCGTAGAGGTTCGGCAGCACGACGACGTCCAACTTGTGCGGCTCGGCTACCAATCTGCGGGCAAAGTCGTCTACAATGTACGACTCGAAGGCGATGTCTGCGTACTCTCCGGCTACCTGACGCACCACGTCGAGGAAGAGGCCGTCGCTGACGGGGAGCATGTTGTGCTTGACGGCGCACGTGACCTTGCCCTGCTTGCCAGCCGCTTTCCGCTTACGGGCGAGTTCGAAGCTGAACCTCGCGACGCGCTCCGTGCCGGCCTCCGTGATCACCTTGATCGAGTAGCGGCCGGGCGTCATGCCAGCAATAGCCTGGCCGGACGTGCGCGAGATCAGATCCAGCGGCTTGAGATCCTCGACGGGGCCTTCCACGCCGACGTACGCGTCTTCAAGGTTCTCGCGCACGATGATAAAGTCGATCTCTTCCGGGTGAGCTAAGGGGCTCGTATAGCCAGGCAGCCAGCGGACCGGCCGCACGTTCGCGTACGTCTGCCGGCCCCAGCGCAGGTAGAAGAGGGCGTCCCAGCTAGCTCCGCTGGTCGCGCCGAACAGCGTCGCGTCTGAATCGTCGATCATCTGTCGCGCGTCGTCCGGGAACGGCGCTTCGCCCTCTGCGATGGCCGCTTCGCCCACCACCGGGTACTGCCAGTCGATGTCGAGCGCTAGTGCATCGATCAGCGCGACGACGGGCCGCACGGCCTCCGGCGCGGCGTCCTCGCCTTCGATTACGACGACTTGCTTGGTCATGCCACCATACTAGCGGGCGCTAGGGCTGATGGGCAGGAGCTCACGCGGCGGTGCTTTGACCACGCCGTTAGCCGGGCTGAGGGGCGCGTGAAGGAGGTTGGGTAGGCCGCTGGGGCGGCTGATCAGGGTGCTGGAATTACGATACGAGTGACGAGCAGGCTGGCGGCGTCCCTCGTTCGCGCTGGATTCGGTTCGACGTCAGAGCCTATGCAGTCACGCCAACTGTAACCTTGCTCTGGTCCTCTAGAGCGAAGTCGTAGTCATAGCCTCGGAAGCCGCCAGTTTGGCCATCCCTTAGTTCTAGCAGGAATGCGATTGCTCCGGCGAAAACGTCGTCGGGGACCTTGAGTGGCTCGTTCGTCCATTCCCTCAGTTCCACTAGGCAATTGAGAGCGCTTCGCGTGACATGGGCGTTGGGGGTCATCAGTCCGTCGTCAGAGAAGCCCCCCTGGATCTGTCTAGACATCAGAAATGCGATGATCTGAGACGTGTCCATTTCCTCGCGCGGATCGCTGGGCAATTGCTTGTCCGACAGCCAATTGAGGCACCTTACGGCGCACTCCGTGTAGACGACCCCCGGGTCCTGGTGCGGTGAAACGCCGAAGCCGCCAAGCTCTTCGTGGAAGCTGTATCTAATGTATGTAGTGTAGTCAGTTGGAGTGCCTGGAGTTGCCTTTAGCTCCGCAACCCGGTGAACGTTCTCCCAACCCTTGAAGGCGTAATACGCCGAGCACATCGTGGTAGCGAGTCCAGGCTGGCTCGTGAAGCCACGTGAGCCATCAGCACCTCTCCCTTCGCAGGACATTAGGAACAGAGCCGCCCGCGACGCCTGCTCATGAGACAAATCCACATCCAGCCACCTAAGAAGGAGGCGCAAGGAGGCGTCAGTGTCAGATACGGTGGAGTGCCTAAAGCGGGACTCGCCATAGCCTCCGTCTTCGTTCGCACACATCTCCGTGAAACGCTTCATTCTCTTTCGCCACTCCTTGCCGAAGCGAGCATCCAGTAAGGCGATGGCCTTCTCTTTCCCGTAGAGTGTCTTCAGTGCTTCCAACGCCAAGTAGCTCGAGTAGACCGTTTCAATCGAATCTCGAGCTTGGCGAAACGCCCCCTTGTGCTGATCGAAATTCCTAAGCACGAACTCTGCAATAGCATCTACGTCCAGTGTGCCGGTCAGGTCCTCGATGCCGAGCGCATTGCCGACTGACTGGAGCCGCGTTTGAAACGTTGCTTGCTCGGGCGACTCCTGGAGCTTAAGGGTAGCCACGGATTCAAAGCTCTTGAGCGCGAAGTAGGTGCAGTCGACAGAGGGTTCGCCCCAGTTGAGTACTTTCATTCTGAAGTTTTCTTCGCCTACGTGGAATCCAGCCGCCGTTTTCCCTTTGTAGGCCAATCTCCAGTATTGGTCATATGGTGCTTCGGCCCCGGCTGGCCCGGCGTCAGACTGGACATCTCCTCGAGCGCCTTCGATGCCCAAAATCGTTGCGAATCGCCAGCCAACGAGTAAGACTGCAGCAACTAGAAGGGCAAGCACACCAACGACAAGCAGCATGGCTAACTGCCAACTACTTGCGCATGGATGTCATCGAGAAGGCGTTCGTTTTCGATTGAGCGATCGATCAGGGTCCGAAGCTTCGCGTTGACGTCCGGCCTCTCTTCCCCCAGTCTGCCCAGGTCCTTTTCGATCTGTTGCGTATTCGAGGCGATCCAGGTGATATGTTTCTCCCACTTCATCTGGAAGGCTTCGTCGAGGAGCCATGTGATAGAGAAATAGAAAGTTGCGATCAAGCCGGCAGAGATCAAGAGGGCGACGTCTCTCTCCCAGTCCAACGCTCCGATTACTATGAGGGCGATGGCCCCCGCGAGGCTGGAAGTGGCGAGGACACCACCAAGCATCCCGGCCTTTGTGCGGAGGTAGTCTCCAAGACTCTGATCCTGGGGCTCGCTCTCGTCCGTCATCTTGCCACCACCTTGTGAAACAATGTCTGGCTAACGACGGGCAGAGTAGCGAACTTGGCAATGGGCGTCAATACGTCCATGTAGTGGCCATCTTGTAATGGGCATCTATTAGGTGTTCACGGCACAGGTCGATCAGGAGTCTGCTTGTCACCAGGCACGACTTCCGGTCGATAAGCAACTATGCGTCCACCGGAACGAGGCTTGCTCGCGTTCGCTCTTGGCCTTCCCAGCCTGGGTTGTGCCGTGCTGGGCGCGCTGTTTTTTTTCCTGGCCTGGCGCGATGGGCCGCCTTTCCACTTCGTCACCGTTGGCATTATCGTGGAATTGCTGAGTGCCTATCTTGGTATCCGAGCCGCAGAAATCTACAGACGATCGTGATAGCTTTGCCACATCGGCAGGATAGCAGCTGACCGCCGCGCAGGCCACTTGCGCTTTGCCGAGATGAGCTTCCTCCTCTGCTTTTCCGTAATCCGCGAATCAGTACCATTACGGCTGGCTACGTAGAGCCGCACAGCAGCTGGACCACACCCAGAATGTCGTTCGGCAAAGATGACGTGAGTCATCGTTGCCTCGTAGAGACACTAATACGATCGTCCAGCGAATCCCAGTCTGACGGCAGGACAACATGCAGTCCGCCCTCGTCGGGAGCAAGCGCCCTCTGAGTTCGGCCTTACCCGTCCTGCTCCGCGTCGTACTCGTCCGCGAGGGCCTGTAGCGACTCCGACTGCTGCTTGCGCAGCGGCCAGAACTTGGCGGGGCGCTTCTCCACGAAGGCGTTGCCGCCCTCTTTGCCTTCGGGGCTGTCGAACCAGTCCGGGTACATCTCGCTGGAGATGACGCCCATCTCCTTGTAGCCGTCCATCTCCTGATCGAACGTCGCCTTGAGGATCTCCAGACAGCCCGGACTGAGGCCGAGCATCTCCTCGCACCACTGCGCCACCTCGTCGTCCAGCTTGTCGTCGGGCACGACAACGTTCACGAGGCCCATGCGTTCGGCCTCCTCCGCGGAGTAGCGACGGCAAAGCATCCACATCTCGCGCGCCTTCTTCATGCCGACGACCTTCGCAAGATAGGGCACGAAAAAGCCGTCCGCTGGGCTGGAGACGCGCGGTCCGGCCTGGCCGAACTTCGCGGTGTCGGAGGCAATCGTGAAGTCGCAGCAGTAGGCGAGGTGGTTCGCCCCCGCGATGCAGTAGCCGCGCACGGCGGCGAGGATCGGCTTGCGGGAGCTACGCAGCAGCCGGTTGTACGGGTAGCGGAAGTAGAAGGCCTCGCGCAGGCCCCAGCGCTCCCAGTCGACGTCGCCGCCCGTGCCGAAGTTTTTCCCGATCGCGGTGAGGACGATGACGCCCACCATGGGGTCGTGGTTGGCGTCGTAGAAGGCGCGGAACATCTCGTCCACGGTCTTGTTGGTGACCGCGTTGTACTTCTCCGGCCGGTTGATCGAGACGCGAGCGACGCCGCCTTCCAGCTCCTCATGGAAGCGCTTCTCGTAGACGATCTCCTCGAAGTCGAGCCCTTCGCCGGCTACCTGCTCCCACTTTGTCCAGCTCATGTTCTGTCCTCCTCGCTCAGCTTCGCAACTCCGTCGCAGCGTACTGCCACGCTGCTCGCGGCGCAACGCGTTGGCCTGGCGCGGCGGCGTTCAGTATAGTTGGCCCGCACGGCGGGCGCGCAGCATGCGCCCGCGTCCAAAGGAGTCTTCATGGCAAGCTACGACAAGTATGAGAACATCCAGATCGACGTGAGTAACGGCGTCGCGACGTGCAAGTTGAATCGCCCCAAGGCGATGAACGCGGTGACGCGTCAGATGCACAAGGAGCTGGAGCTGCTCTTCGGCCAGCTCGGCGGGGACCGCGACGTGCGCGCCATCGTGCTGACCGGCGCGGGCCGCGCCTTCTGCGCCGGTGGCGACGTGAAGGAGATGGACTCGACCGACGAAGCGGCCCAAGGGGCCGACGACGACCGGCCCGCCGGCATCTTCGACTCTGGCGCGCGGCAGCTCGTCACGAACCTGCTGTCGATCGAGCAGCCGATCATCGCCGCCGTGAACGGCGTGGCCGTCGGCCTCGGCGCGACGTTGGCGCTCCTCTGCGACGTGGTCTTCATGGCCGAATCCGCGCGTATTGGCGACACGCACGTCTCGATCGGGCTCGTGCCCGGCGACGGCGGCGCTGTCATCTGGCCGCTGCTCGTCGGCCCCGCTCGCGCGAAGGAGTACCTGATGACGGGCGACCTGATCCCGGCGCCCGAGGCGGAGCGCATCGGGCTGGTGAACCACGTCGTCGCCGACGACAAGGTGCTCGACGACGCGCTCGCGTTCGCGGGCCGCCTCGCCGATGGCCCGACGATGGCCATCCGCTTCACGAAGCTCGCGATCCAGCGCACAATCCTCCAGCAGGCGCTTCATTCGATGGACGTCGGCCTCGCGCTCGAAACGATCACGGGCACGCGCCACGACTATACGGAAGCGACGACGGCCTGGAGCGAGAAGCGCACGCCCAACTTCAAAGGCCGCTAGCGGCTCATCGATGGACTTCAGGTTCGACGCGGAGGACGAGGCGTTTCGTCGCGAGATCCGCGCGTTCGTTTCGTCGGAGTGGGCAGGCGGCACCGGCGATGCTGCCGTCGACAGCGACGAGGAGTACCAGGCAGAGCGCGCCTTCGAGAAGAAGCTGGCGGAGCGAGGCTGGCTGACGCTCGCGTGGCCCAAGGAGTACGGCGGCCAGGGCGCGACGAATATCCGGCAGGCGATCATGAAGGAAGAGTGCTCCTACGCTCGCGCGCCGATCGGAGGCGGGCCGGGCGGCCAGGCCACGGGCCTCGTCGGGCCGGCCGTGATGGCCCACGGCACGGAGGAGCAGAAGCAGCGCTTCTTGCCGCCCATCGCCGCGGGCGATGTCTCCTGGTGCCAGGGCTTCTCAGAGCCGGACGCCGGCTCCGACCTGGCCTCGGTCCAGACCCGCGCCGAACGCGACGGCGACACATACACACTTAACGGGCACAAGGTCTGGACGTCGGGCGCGGCCTACGCGGACTGGATCCACGTCATCGCGCGCACGGATCCTGAAGCGCCGAAGCACAAGGGCATCTCGTACCTGCTCGTCGACATGAAGTCGCCCGGCATCAGCCACACGCCGATCCAGGAAATGACGGGCCGCTCCGGCTTCTCCGAGACGCACTTCGACAACGTGTCCGTACCCGCGACAAACCTGCTCGGCGAGGAGAATCGCGGCTGGTACGTCGCGACGACGACGCTAGGCTTCGAGCGCTCCGGCATCGCCCGCGTCGGCGCGATCCTGCGCTCCTTCGACGACCTCGCGGCGCACCTCAGCGCACGCGCCCCCACGTCGCCCGTGTTGCGTCGCAGGCTGACCGATCATCGCATCGAGATCGAAGTCGCTCGCTGGCTCGCCTATCGCGTCGCCTGGATGCAGGACCGGCAGCTCGCGCCGACGTACGAGGCGTCGCTCTCGAAGATGTACGCCACCGAGGTGGCGCAGCGGCTCGCGAACACGGCGGTCAACGCGCTCGGCCTGGGAGGGCTGTTGGACTTGGGCTCGTATCGCGCCGCGATGGACGGGCTGCCCGCATTCACCTATCTGCTAACCCTCCACTGGACGATCTCGGCCGGCACGAACGAAATCCAGCGCAACATCATGGCCCAGCGCGGGCTGGGCCTGCCGCGCGGATAGTGCTGCTCACCCGCCCATTGTCGTAGCGGCAGCTACGGCACGGAATGTGACACGATAAACCTTAGTGTGGCCTCTGTCCGACTCGATAACTCCCCTGAAGGGCTTCTATCATGGTTGCAGCGGTTCGTTGTTCGTATCTGCACGTGGCCTCGACGGGAGCCATTATCTGTCCAGTTATCGTGTCGGAGCACGACTCGAAGTGGGATTGTGCACCCGTTCGCAACGATCGCGCCGTGTGACGCCACTAGCCATTGCCGATAGTCGCATCGTTGGATGCGTTCCAGGGGACGGAAGACGAACTCCAGTGAGTCAGTTCTTCTGCTTGATCGCTGCTTTCGAGGTGCCGGGGTGGAGTAGCGAACGTTGAATAAGGCTGGCACCGAAGCACGACCCGAGCCTCCTTCTCGGCCATCGCAGCGACGGCTGGTCGAGCGTTCTTTGGCAGCGGTTGGCCCGACATCCTCTCCCCGACAGCCATCATAACGTCGACGACGAGATCGGGATCTGTTTCGAGCGTCGCGTCGCAGTAGACCTGCAAGAAGCCGACCGGCCAATTCTCGTCGAGCACGCAGAGACTGACCTTGCCTTGCTTGGCGACGGCTTTGGCCTTCGCTCGTTCACGCATCGTGGAGATTAGAAGGTCGTCGTCGGTGGTCGGGATGTAGTACACCACCGACATTGCGGGACCATCGGCTTTACGGGGGTAGCCGAACACGCAGGTTCGATGCGTGCGCACGAACTCGCGTCGCTCGGACGGCAGCATGTCTCGGTCGGCGGGCATGTTGAAGGGCGTAACGTAGTGCGGAAGAAGGTCACTCATGAGGTTTGTCGCCTTTCTCCTAAGTGTGTCGAGACATCAGAGTTATTATCACTCGCTAATTGAGACTATCCAACGACGATTGTACCACCAAGACATGGCCCGCAGGTCTGTCCCTCACAAGCCACCGCCTGTGCCCGTAGCCGCCGCGACCGTCGGGACGCTCTCGAAAATGTATGCCACGGAGGTCGCGCAGCGGCTGGCGAACACGGCGGTCAACGCGCTCGGCCTGGGAGGGATGCTGGACTTGGGCTCGTATCGGGCGGCCATGGACGGGCTGCCGGCCTTCACCCACCTGCTGATGCTCCACTGGACGATCTCAGCCGGCACGAACGAGATCCAGCGCAACATTATGGCCCAGCGCGGGCTGGGTCTGCCGCGGGGGTAGGGCTGACCTGCGGGTCAGCTTGGGAGTTGCTACGCAACTCCTGGCTGCCTTCGGTCACCGGCTGAGCTGTGCTCAGCATGCAGAACGTGAGCTAGCCCGCAGGCTAGCCGTTCTGCGGGGCTGTCGGCTGCCCCGTTTGCATGTGACACGCGCAACACAAGTGTCGCAGCTACGCGGGCTCGTTTCTGAACGAAGTGCTACGCTGCTAGGTGCTCTAGGCTCTTCTCTTACGTAGCAGCGAGGAATGTAACGACATGGCTGACTGGAAACCGACCGCCTGCATCTTGTGCACCTGCAATTGCGGTATCGAGGTCCAACTTGGCGGCGAAGCGAATCGAGAGTTCACCCTCATCCGCGGCGACAAGGCTCAGCCGGTCTCCCAAGGCTATGCGTGTGAGAAGCCTCAGCGCCTGAACTACTACCAGGACAATAACAGCAGAATCTTCGCTCCGCTGCGTCGAACGGAAGACGGCGGCTTTGAGGAGGTCGATTGGGATACCGCCATCCGTGAGGTGGCGGAACGGCTCGCCTCCGTTGGCGACACGCATGGCGGCGACAAGATCTTCTACTACGGCGGTGGCGGGCAGGGGAATCACTTTCCCGCCGCGTACTCGACCGCGACCCGAGCCGTCCTGGGCATGCAGTACAGCTCCAACGCTCTTGCCCAGGAGAAAACGGGTGAGTTCTGGGTGACCGGAAAGATGTTCGGCGGCTGGCCTCATCCGGACTTCGGGAACGCTGAGGTCGCCGTGTTCCTCGGCAAGAACCCGTGGCAATCGCACGGCCTTCCCCGCGCCCGCGTCACGTTGCGTCAGATCGCGCGGGACCCGAAGCGAACGATGATCGTGATCGACCCACGCCGCACGGAGACCGCGGAGTTGGCCGACATCCACCTCGCCGTGCGGCCGGGCCGCGACGCCTGGCTGCTGTCCGCGATCCTCGGAGTGATCGTGCAGGAAGGGCTGGCGGACGAAGACTGGCTGGCCGAGCACGCCACCGATTACGACGACGTCTGCGCGAGCCTGCGCAACGTGCCCGTCGCCGAGTACGCGAAGACGGCAGGTATCGATGTCGCCGCTGTCCGCGAAGTAGCTCACCGCATCGCCGAAGCCGAGAGCGTGGCGCTTGTGGAGGACCTGGGCGTCCAACAGAACCGGCACTCCACGCTGGTTAGCTACCTGAGCCGGCTGCTCTGGCTGCTGACAGGGAACTTCGCCAAGCAGGGTGGCATGGGCATCCCAACCTCGCTCCTCGGCGCGGGCCTGGGGAGCGATCAAGGGCCCGCGTTCGACGAGAGCACGCGGCCGCGCAGCCCCGTCACGGGCTCCCGCATCATCTCAGGCCTGATCCCCGGCAACCTCATCCCGGACGAGATCCTCACCGATCACCCTGACCGCTTCCGCGCGATGATCGTCGAGAGCGGGAACCCGGCCCATTCACTCGCGGATAGCCAGCGAATGAAAGAAGCGCTGGAAGCGCTCGAATTCCTCGTGGTCATCGACGTGGCGATGACGGAGACCGCCCGTCTCGCGGACTACATCCTGCCCACGCCCACTCAGTACGAAAAGGCGGAAGCCACGTTCTTCAACTTCGAGCACCCCAAGAACTACTTCCACGTGAGACGTCCGCTGCTGGAGGCGCCTGATGGTGTCCTTCCGGAACCAGAGATCCACGCTCGCCTAGTGGAGGCGCTCGGAGAGCTGCCACATGACGACATCGAGACGCTGAACGAAGCGCTGTCTGAGGGGCGCCCGCAGTTCGCCGCCGCGTTCATGTCGGCCATGCAGAGCAACCCAAAAGTAGGCGCCACGATGCCTGCCGTTCTCTATCGAACGCTTGGCCCAACACTTCCCTCCGGGCTGGAATCGGCAGCTGTGCTCTGGGGTCTGGCAACCCTGGGCTTCATGAGCGCCCCGGACTCGATCCGCCGGGCCGGGCACGAGAGCCCAGAGGCACTGTTCGACGCGATCATTTCGAGCCCTTCCGGGCTGATCTTCTCGGTCGACGACTACGACGAGAGCTGGAAGAGAATCGGCGCTGAGGGCGGCAAGATCAACTTGGGGATACCGGAGCTCTACGAAGAGTTGGGAGGCCTGATGTCCGAGATACCGATAGCTGGCAGCGAAGAGTGGCCGTTCCTGCTCTCCGCCGGCGAGCGACGGTCGTTCACGGCCAACACGATCTTTCGTAACCCGGAGTGGCGCAAGAAGGACCGCGCCGGCGCGCTGAGGATCAACCCGGCCGACGCGGACGGCCTAGGGCTCAGCGAAGGCGATCTGGCCTGCCTGACGACGAAGCGGGCCTCCGTGAATGTGCCGGTAGAACTGACGGACACGATGCAGGCGGGCCACGTTGCGCTGCCGAACGGACTCGGCGTCGACTACTCCGGCGTCGACCTCGAGAGCGCGCCGATCGGCGTCGCGCCGAACGACCTCACCGCGACCGAGGACCGCGATTGGCTGGCTGGAACACCTTGGCACAAGAGCGTGCCCGCTCGCGTCGAAGCCATCTGAGGCAGTCAGCACGAACTGGTGCCATCACTGTGTTCGGACTAGGATTTGGACGGAGGAGGTGGCAGCATGTACGCCCAAGTCTCGTCGGTAGCCTTACAGCCCGGCAAAGTTGAGGAGTGGATCGCCATTACGCGAGACACGATTCTCCCGGCGGCTAAAGAGAGGCCGGGCTTCGTCAACGCCTTCATCTTCGTCGATCGAGAGAAGAACACCGGTATCGGGATTAGCCTCTGGGAAACAGAGGGTGACGTGGATACCGTTGCATCGAGCGGCTTCTACGAGGAGCAAGTGGAGAAGGCCGCCGCGTGCCTCCGGGGGCCACCCGAGCGTCAGGTGTTTGAGGTGGCTGCTCAACTCTGACGCTCACATTGCGTCATGGCCCAACGCGGACTGGGCCTGCCGCCTGCCTGTCTAAATCACGCCGGCGTCGCGAAGTTTAGTAATCTTGTCCCAGTCGAGGTCCAGCTCCTGCAGGATCTCTTCTGTGTGCTGGCCGAACTCCGGCGCCTCGCTGCGGATCTGAGCGGGCGTCTCGCTGAAGCGCACCGGGTGGCCCATCGCTTTGATAGCGCCTGCCTCCGGGTGCTCGAAGTCGACGACGTAGTCGTTAACCAGCGCCTGTTCGTCCTCCAACACCTCGTAGTAGTCCTGCACCGGCGAGTAGGCAAACGGGGCCTGAAGGCCCTCGAAGATGCGCACCCACTCGTCGCGCGGCTTGGTCGCGAGCGTGCGGTCGAGGATCTCGATCAGCTCAACGGCGTGCTCGCGGCGTCCGCCCCCATTAGAAGTACCCATGGCAGTGGCGAAGCGTTCGTCCTCGATCAGCTCGTCGAGGCCCAGCGCGTTGCAGAACTCCGGCCAGAAGCGGTCGGCCTGGATCTCCGCGAAGAGGATCCACTTGTCGTCGGCGCAACGGTAGTGGTTCGTGAGCGGGTTGGGCGCTTTCGTGCGTGAGTGTCGCGCCCACGATTTGCCGCGAAAGCTGGTGACGCTCAGGCCCATGTACTGGAGATGGAGCATGCTGCCGAGGAGAGAGCTGTCGATCAGCTGGCCGATGCCTTGCCGCTCGCGGGCGACGAGCGCGGCAAGGATACCTTGCACCAGGATCGTCGCCCCCATCTGGTCGGCGACGCCCGAGACCGTCTGAACGGGCTCCGGAAAGTCGCGCTCGCCCATCGCGAACATCAGGCCGCTGCGCGCCTGTGCGGTCTGATCGAAGCCGCGGCGCTCCGCCCACGGCCCCTCCGGGCCGTAGGTGCTGGAGACCGCGTAGATCAGGTCGGGCTTCTTGGCCGAGAGCGTGGCGTAGTCGGCCTGCAAGGCCTTCGCGACGCGGCGCGTGTAGTTCGTGAAGAAGACGTCGCAGCGCTGGACGAGCTGGTAGAGGATCTCCTGGCCCTCGGCCTGCTTGAGGTCCAGCGTCATGCTGCGCTGGTTGCGGTTGACCGCCTCGAAGCCGGCGT
>QIFC01000055.1 GCA_003228685.1 Chloroflexota bacterium | reverse complement strand
GGCTGGCGCTACATCACGGAGGCGCTGACGTACGAACGCTTCGCGATGACATCGTTCGCGCCCACCATTCGCAAGTTCAAGCGACTAATCCAGTGGGTGAAAGACACCGAACTCAACGGCAAGGCGCTCAAGGACGACCCCGTCGTCCGCCGCAAGATCGCGAAGCTCGCCATGATCGTCGAAGCGGGCCGCATGATCGACATGCGCTGCGTCTGCGAGGCCGTTCGCCCGGACTACGTCCCCGCGAACGAAGCAGCCATGAACAAGATGTGGGGCGGTATTGCCGAAACGGCGCTGACCGACGAAGCGCTGGACATCATGGGCCCGTACGGCTACCTCTGGCACAACGGCGGCCACGCGCCGATGGACGGCGACATGGTGGACGACTACCTCTGGGCGGGCCACCAGCGAGTGGCTGCGGCCGGCGTCGACATCTCGAAGAACATCATTGCGCGGCGCTATCTCGGCCTGCCGGCGTCCTAGGAGAAGCCTCATGGATATGGAATTCAGCGACGAACAGAAAGGCCTCCAAAGCACCGCGCGATCGTTCCTGTCGACCGAGTGCCCGCTGAGCATGGCCCGCGAGATGGAGAGCAATGCAGAGGGCTTTTCGCGCGACTTATGGAAGAAGATGGCCGACCTGGGCTGGCTCGGACTCCCGCACAGCGAAGATGCTGGCGGTTCCGGCATGGGCAATGTGGAGCTAGTGGTGCTCACGAAAGAGATGGGACGTTCGCTCTGCCCCAGCCCGTACATCCCCACCGTCATCCTGGCCGGTGGGGCCATCGCCGCTGTTGGCAGCGATGACCAAAAGCAGCGTTGGTTCCCGGGCATGATTTCCGGCGAGACAGTCATCGCGTTCGCCCTGCAGGAGGAAAACACGTTCTACGACGCGCGGAGTGTCCACGCAACGGCAACGGCGACCGGCTCGCCCGAAGGAGACGGCTACGTACTGAACGGAACGAAGATGTTCGTCGAGTTCGCGACGGCCGCCGACAAGGTGCTCGTCGTCGCCCGTACGGCGGGAGCGGAGGGAGACACAGACGGCCTATCGATGTTCCTCATCGACCCCAACGACGTCAACGTGGAGATGGAACCGCTCAACACCGTAGCCCGCGACCGCCAGTTCCAGATGAAGTTGGACGGCGTGAAGGTCGCCGCCGCGGATGTCATCGGCGAACCGGGAGCGGCCTGGGCATCGCTCGAAGGCGTCATCGAGCAGGGAGTCGTCGCGCTGTGCGGCTACATGGTGGGAGCATCCGAACGCATTCACGAGATGGCAACGGAGTTCGCCAAAGAGCGCGTGCAGTTCGGCAAGCCAATCGGCAGCTTCCAAGCGATCCAGCACTATCTCGCCCTCTCGATTACTGAGATCATCGCAGCGGACACGACCGTGTTCTACGCAGCCTGGACGCTCGACCAAGGAGAGCCGTCTCGCGAAGTCGTGGCAACAGCCAAGGCGTTCGCGGGCGACACGTTCCGCAAGGCCTCAGACGTCGGGGCGCAGATCCACGGCGGAATCGGCTACGACGAGGACATGGACACGACACTGTTCCTGAGACGCGGCAAGCAGTACCAGCTCTCGATGGGCGACTCCGGCTTCTGGGAAGACATCATCGCCGAGGAGATCCTGGACCGCTAATCGAATGGCATCGCTGGACTACATTCCTGAGGACCTCTCTGAAGAGACGAAGCAGAAGCTCCTGGCGTTGACCGAGGAGTCGACGCCGGAAGCGGCGCCGCTGGAGGTCAGCGAGTACCTGATCCGCCACTGGTGCGAGACGCTGGAGGACGGCAACCCCCTCTACCTAGACGAGGCCTACGCGAAGGCGCAGGGGCACGGCGGCCTGGTCGCGCCGCCGGGGTCGATCATGACGACATTTTCGATGCCGTTTCGCTGGCCGTGGCCGCCTGATGGCCGCCAGCCGGCCCCGCACATCCACTACACGATCAAGGAGTTGCTGGACCTGCCGGTCGGCATCATCTCCGACGTTGAGCTGGAGTACAACCGCGCGGCGGAGATCGGCGACCGGATCAGCGTCAGCCAGCGGCTGGTATCGATCTCGCCGTGGAAGCGGACGCGGCTGGGCGAAGGCCACTTCTGGACCATGGATCGGCTCTACCGCGACCAGAACGGCGAGATGATCGTGCGGGAGCGCATGACCGGCTTTGGCTACGGCCGGGAGCCAGCCAGCGAAAACGCAACATCGGGCGCGGGCTGGAGCCCGGCGGTCGAAGAGATGATCAAGGGCGATCAGACAGGCTACCAACCGCCCGAGTACGTCGACCGCCACTGGGAGGATGTGGCAGAAGGCGATGAGCTGCCGGAGCTGATCATGCCGTACACGACGACCCGAGCTGCCTACTTGGCCTCAGCGACGCGAGACTTCTCGCCGCAGCACTCGAACCGCGACTATGCGCGGGAGCGCTCCAACGCCAAGGACGTGTTCGTGAACACGCCCTTTAACATGGGCATGATCAGCCGGTTCCTCACCGACTGGGCCGGGCCAAAGAGCAAGGTTCGCAAGATGAAGATTGCCATGCGCGGGAACGTCTGCGCCGGAGACGACATGATCATCACCGGCCGCGTCACGAAGAAGTACGAAGAAGACGCCGAACACCGCATCGACCTAGACGTCACGATCGCGACGCAGGATGGCCCCATCACGCCCTGCACGGCCACGCTGGCGCTGCCCGAACGCGGGACGGACGCATGAGCGAGCGCCTGCGCCCGGCCTGCGACGGCCTGCGCGTCGTGGACTTCAGTTCGTGGATGGCCGGGCCGCTAGCGACGATGATCCTGGCCGACAACGGCGCCGACGTGATCAAGATCGAACCGCCAGACGGCGACCCCGCGCGCTCGATGCCGGCGTTCCAGGCATGGAACCGTGGCAAGAAGAGCGTCGCGGTGGACCTGAAGTCAGACGCCGGGCGGGAGCGCGCGCTGGAACTCCTGCGCGACGCCGACGTGGTGGTAACATCGTTCCGGCCCGGCGTGGCAGAGCGCTTGGGCGTCAGCTACGAACAGGTACACGAAGCGAACCCGCGGGCGGTCTACGCCGCGATCACGGGCTACGGCGAAGAGGGTAAATTCAGCCACCTCAAGGGCTACGAAGCGCTGGTCTGCGCCAAGTTCGGACGCATGATGATGTTCGAACGTATCGCGGACCGCGACGGGCCCGGCTACCCGGCCGTCGCCTGCGCCTCGTACTCGGCGGGGATGCTAGCGGTGCAAGGCATCCTGGCCGCGCTGCACAAGCGACGCTCCACGGGCCGCGGGCAGAAGGTCAGCGTTTCGCTGCTGGCGTCGCTGATCCCGTACGACCTGATCCTCTGGATCGGCCACCAGCTACGCGAGCGAGGGCCGGAGGCAGAGGGGCAGACCGCGACGATGTTCCTGCAGCAGCTCATGGGCCGGCGGCAGCAGCTCGGCAGCGACAACGGGGACGAGTCGAAGACGTACAACCCACGCGAGGTGCACCGGCCATCGTTCCGCGTACCACGTCCCAACTACCTGACAGCGGTCACCAAGGACGGCGTCTGGCTTCAGTTCGCGAACACCATCGACCATCTCTGCTTCGCGCAGATGCAGGCGCTGGACCTGCTGGAGGTCTACGAGGACGAGCGCTTCGCCAAGTTGCCGGCCGTCGCGGAGGAGGCGGACTCGGAGGCGATCTGGGAGATCATCCTGGAGCGCGTGCGCTCGAAGACATACGACGAGTGGCGCGCCATTTTCGATACGTTCGAAAACGTCGCGGTGGAGCGCATCCGCTGGCCGCGAGAGTCGGTCACACACCGCCAGGTGCTGCACAACGGCAACGTCGTCGACGTGCCGGGCCTCCAAGGCCAGCCCACGAAGCAAGTGGGCGCGTTGGTGCGCTTCTCGGCCAACGACACAACAATCGGAGCGCCCGCGCCGCAGCTAGGCGAGCACAACGACGCAAGCTTCGGCCCCAGAGCGAGCGCAATCGACGGGGCGACGCCTGCGCCCGGTGGGGGGACGCTCTCCGGCATCACGGTCGTCGACTTCTCCCAGTGGATCGCCGCGCCCTATTCGACAGGCGTGCTGGCGAATTTGGGCGCCCGCGTGATCCGCGTAGAAGTGCCGGGCGGCGACTTCAGCCGCTACTCCACGGACGGGCTGCTCTCCTTCCCGATGACCCAGGGCAAGGAGAGCATCGCGCTCGACCTGAAGAAGCCGGAGGGCCAAGCCATCGCCCACCGGCTGATCGCGCAGGCGGACATCGTGCTGCACAACTTCCGGCCCGGCGTCGCGGAGAAGCTCAGCATCGATTACGCGACGTGTCGCAACCTAAACCCGCGAGCCATCTACCTCAACGCGGCGTCGTACGGCGATAGCGGCCCTGACTGCCGGCGGCCCGCGTTCTACGCGATCGCGGCGGCGAACGGCGGCAGCCAGATGCGCCAGGCCGGGCAGGGTCACCCGCAGCCCGGCAGCGAAGCGCTGCCTATCGACGAACTGAAGGACGAGGCGTGGCGGCTGCTGAAGGCTGCCGAATGGAACGCCGACCCGATAGCGGCCCTGGGCTCGGCCACGGCGCTGCTGCTCGGCCTGCACGCCCGCGACCGCAGCGGCGAAGGCCAGGAGCTGCTCACCAGCATGCTTTGCTCCAACATGTACGCGAACTCCGACGAACTGATCGACTATGAAGACAGGCCTGAGCCGCCGCGCGTCGACAGCGAACTGCTCGGCCTGGGGCCGCTCTACCGGCTCTACGAGGCATCTGAGGGTTGGGTGTTCCTCGCCTGCCTGCGCCGCAACGAATGGGAAGCGTTCTGCAACGCCATCGACCGGCCCGGCCTGATCGCGAAGTGGGAGACGCAGGACGGCGCGCTCGCCGACGAGATCGCGGCGGTCCTCCGGACGCGGGAAGCGGACGAGTGGGAACGCGTGCTCGCTGAGCGCGATGTACCTATCGCGTCGGTCGAAACGCGCGACCCCGGCAGGTTTTGCCTGGAGGACGAGACGATGCGGGAGCTGGGCCACATGGTGGAGGTCGAGAGCCCTGTCTACGGCACCTACATGAGACACGGGGCGCTGCAGACCTTCTCCGACGGCGAGCTTACCTTCGGGCCCTGGGAGCCGCTCGGCGGCCACACACGATCGATCCTGAGCGAACTGGGCTTCGACGAGGCAAAGGTTGAGCGCCTCATCGACGGTTCCATCGTGGAGGCATTGACGGCATCATGACTGGCTTCGCGCGCGACAAGACGGCCATCGTCGGCATTGGCACGACGGAGTACGTGAAGAACATCGGCCGTTCAGAGTTGGAGACATCGCTGGAGGCGATCCACCAGGCGCTCGACGACGCGGCGCTGACGCCGGCCGAGGTCGATGCGCTCTACAAGATCGAGACGCCGGGCGAGGACGGCAACAGCGAGCTGAACGTCGCGCGCAACCTGGGCGCGAACAACCTGCGCGCATGGGGTGGCTTCGGTTACGGCGGCGGTGGCGCCTGCGCGCCCGTCGTCTACGCCGCGATGGCCGTCGCGACCGGCATGGCCTCCGTCGCCGTGGCGTTCCGCGCGCGCAACCGCGGCTCCGGCGCGCGGCCTTGGTCGAAGACGGGCGCGCGCGTCCGCGATACCGGCGCTTTCGAAGCGCCGTACGGACTCGTCAGCCCCGTCCAGCAGCTCGCGCTCGTCACGCGCCGCTACATGCACGAGTACGGCGCGACGTCTGAACAGTTCGCGCGCGTGTCCGTCTCGCAGCGAAGCAACGCCTCCCGCAACCCGCGGGCGTTCTTCCGCGACCCCATCACGGTCGAAGACGTGCTCTCCTCGCGCATGATCGCGGACCCGCTGCACTTGCTCGACTGCTCGCTCGAGACCGACGGCGCCTGCGCCGTGGTTGTGACGAGCGCGGATCGCGCGCGAGACCTGAAGCAGACGCCGGCCTACATCGCCGGCGCATCGCAGGGGATGGGGCCGCGCCACTACATGATGAACGGGCTGCTCTACAAAGACGATCCGTTCGACATGCCCTCGCTCTACGCCGCGCGGGACGTCTACGCCGCCGCCGGCATGGGGCCCGAGGACGTGGACGTCGCGCTCTTCTACGACGTGTTCAGCCCGATGGTGCTGTGGCAGCTAGAGGCGTACGGCTTCTGCCAGCCGGGCGAGGCGGGAGCGTTCGTCGAAGAGGGCAAGATCGACTGGCCGGACGGCGAAATTCCCGTGAACACACACGGCGGCAGCCTCTCGGAGGCCTACGTACACGGCTTCAACCATGTGCTGGAGGGCGTGCGCCAGATCCGCGGCACGTCTACCTGCCAGGTTGAGGACGCTTCCGTCGCGCTTGTCGCGGCAGCCGCAGTCGTGCCATCCAGCGCGCTGCTACTGAGGAGGCAGGCCTGATGACAAGCGACATGATCGCGGAACGCCCGCTGCCGGAGATCACGGAGCTGACCGAGCCGTTCTGGACCGCGGCGAAGGCACGGCGACTGGAGGTCCAGCGCTGCGATGATTGCGGCACGTATCGCTTCCCGCCCGAGTACGGCTGCGCGGCCTGCAGCTCGACGGCCTACACCTGGACCGAGGTGAGCGGACGTGCCGAACTGTACACATGGACGGCCGTCCATCCTCCCCTGCTGCCCTACTTCGCGGAGCGCGCGCCGTGGCCGCTGGCCGTGGTCCAACTGGAAGAGGGGCCACGCCTCACGACGAACCTAACCGGCGTCGACCTCGACGAATACGAGATCGGGATGGCGCTGCAAGCGGACTTCGAGGACCTCGACGACGAGATTACGCTCGTCGTGTTCAGACGAGGATAGCGGCTGATGGACTTTGCGCAGACACCGGAGATGGAGAGCATTCGCGGCGATATCCGCGCCGTGCTCGCCGACGCCCTGCCCGTCGGCTGGCAGGGCAGCGGCTTCCTGCCGATGGACATTCGCCCGGAGCACCGGGAGCTGGCGCAGGCGCTGGATCAGAAGCTGGCAGCAGCGCGGCTGATCGCGCCCGCGTGGCCCACCGAATACGGCGGACGCGGCCTCACTCCGTACGAGCAGTTTGCCCTTTACGAAGAACTCGGCAACGCGCTCGCCCCGCGCCTGACGACGATCTCGGTGGACTTGGTGGGACCGGTCGTGATCCTCTACGGCAGCGACGAGCAACGCGCGAAGCATCTGCCCGCGATAGCGAACGACGCGACGGTCTGGTGCCAAGGCTTCAGCGAGCCGGAAGCGGGCTCCGACCTGACGTCTTTGCGCACGAAGGCCGTCCGTAAAGGCGACGTCTACATCGTCAACGGCCACAAGCTGTGGACGAGCATGGCGCACTGGTCGGAGTGGATGATCCTGCTCGCGCGCACGGGCGATGACGACTCGCGGGGGCGCGGTCTCAGCCTGTTCGTGCTGCCGATGTCAGCGCCCGGCATCACGGTGCGCCCCGTCATCGACGCGTCGAGCGAACACATGCTCAACGAAGTCTATTTCGAGGACGTCGAGATTCCGGCGGAAGACCGCATCGGCGAGGAAAACAGCGGCTGGAAGTACGCAACGAGCCTCCTCCAATACGAACGCGGCGACGCGCTGCTGATCGGCCAGTTCTCGCGCATGCTGCGCGATCTGGAAGCCCTCACGCGAGAGAGTGGCGCCAGTGAGCCGGAACGGCGCGCGCTCGCGCAGCACCAGATCGATTGGGAGATCGGCAAGCTGCTAACGCTGCGTGTCGTCAGCCTTCATGCCGGAGGCCAACTGCCCGACCGCGAGTCGTCGCAGGCGAAGCTGTTCATGAGCGAGGCGTTCCAGCGGCTGGGCATGACGGCCCAAGCCATCACCGGCGAGTTCGGGAACCTGACGCACGAGGACGGCCGATCGCGGTTGGGCGGGCGCGTCGTGCAGGCGCTCGTCAACGCGACGACCGGGACGATCATCGCGGGCACGTCCGAGATCCAGCGCACCATCATCTCCACGCGTGGCCTCGGACTGCCGCGCTAGCAGCGGAAGAGTAGCGACGAGCTACTAGCCGGATGCTCCTTGGATCAGCTTCCAGAGACGGTTGGGGCTGGCGGGAACTTCTTTCGCACGCACCCCTAGCGGCAGCAGGGCGTCGTTGATCGCGCACATGATGGCTGCGGGCGTCGTGTGGATGGCGCTCTCGCCGGCGCCCTTCGCGCCGAGCGGCGTGAACGGCGAAGGCGTCACGAGCGCGGCCTTCTCAGGAAACGGCACCTCATGGATCGTCGGCAGCAGGTAGTCCATGAACGAAGCCGTCAGCAGCTGGCCGTCATCGTCGTAGACGTACTCCTCCAGCAACGTCGCCCCGACGCCCTGCGCGACCGCGCCTTGGACCATGCCCTCGACGTTGGCGGGATTCAGCCGCGTGCCACAGTCGTCCGCGATATAGTACTTGAGGATCTCGACCTGGCCGGTGTCGGGGTCGACTTCGACCATCACGAGGTGGCAGGCGTTCGCCGCGGTTAGGTAGCTCTTCACCCGGCCCTGCTCGTCCGGCTCCACGCGGCCCGGTGCGGTCCACGCGAACGTGGCCTGCGGGCTGGGATCGACGTCCGGCGGGAGCATGTCGCTGCGATTGAGCATGATGGCGGCAGCGTTGGCGACGGAGAGCTGTGACTCCGGAACGCTCTTCACGCGCAGCATGCCGTCGAGCAGCTCAACGTCCTCCGGTTGCACTTCGAACAGCTTGGCCGCGACCTTCGTCAGCTTTTCCGTTAGGCGTTGCGCCGCGCCGAGCACAGCTCCCGTGATCGCAACGCCGAGACGGCTGCCGCCGGGACCGAAGTTCGGGGGCGCGGAGAGGTTGTCCGCGAGGACGACGCGGACGTCCTCAAGTTCGACGCCGAAATACTCAGCGAGGAGCTGCGTGACGACGGTGTACTGACCCTGGCCCTCCAGCGCGAACCCTACTCGCGCGGTGATCTTGCCCATCGTGTCGATCGCCACGGTGACGCCCTCCGGGATGCCGATACCCTGTGTGCCGATCACGGTGTAGGCGTTCCAGTCGAAGACGCCGGGCTCGATGGTGCTGACGACGCCGATGCCCACGTGGCGCCCCTGCGCGCGGGCTTCTTCTTGCTCGCGGCGTAGCTGTTCATATCCGGCCATCTCGAGCACTTTGTCGAGCGCGGCTTCGTACTCGCCGCTGTCGTACTCGTTGCCGCTCGCGATGATGTATGGGAACTGGTCGGCCGGGATGAAGTTTCGGCGGCGCATCTCGGCCGGGTCCAGGCCGAGGTCGCGCGCGGCGATGTCCATCATCTGCTCGAGCACGAAGTTATGGGGAGGCGGGCCCATCCCGCGATACGGGCTGGCCGGCAGCTTGTTCGTCGCCACGAGCGTAAGGTCGTACTCAGCATTAGGGATCGCATAGCAGCCCGTGAACGAGGCCATCGGCTTCACCGCGCCGGTCGCGCCAAAGCCCTCCGCGGTAGCGCCCATGTCGTCAAGCAGCTTGACGCGGAGTGCCGTGACGGTGCCATCGTCGTTGACGGCAATCGATGCCTCGTAGTGGCGGTCCCAGGCCTGGCTGCCTCCGGAGGAGAGGTACTCCATGCGGTCCTCAATCCACTTGACGGGGCGGCCGGCGGCCTTGCGGGAGAGCATCAGCGTGATATCAGTACCGCGTCCTCCCCCCTTGCCGCCGAAGCTGCCACCGTGCGGCTGGGCGATGAAGCGCACCTTGTTGGACGGCAGGCGGAACGTCGCGGCCCGGCCCATCGCCATAAACGAGGCCGTTTGGAAGGCGCCGCGACAGGTGAGCGTGTCGTCCACGAGGTCCCACTCGCTGATGACGCCGAACGTCTCCAGCGGGTTCGCGCCGACGCGGTTCCAGCGGAAGCTCTCCTTGTAAACGTGGTCCGCCTTCTGGAAGGACTCATCGACCTCGCCCCAGGTAAAGACTCGCTGGTACATGATGTTGTCATCGTGTTCCTCGAAGACCTTGGGGCTGCCCGGCTGCGCGGCGGAGAATGCGTCGACGATCGGGTCGATCGGCTCGTACTCCACGTCGATCAGCTCGAGCGCGTCCTCAGCGATGTAGCGGCTCGTGGCGGCGACAGCGGCGACGGGTTCGCCGACGAAACGCACCTTGTCTGTTGCCAGGACGTAGCCGCCCCAGCCTTGGGGCGTGGTGTACATCGGCCGGCTCCAGCGCTCGGCGTCCTCTCCCGTCAGCGTCGCGACGACACCTAGCAGCGCGGCCGCTCGGCTCATATCGATCGATTTGATGCGAGCGTGGGCGTGCGGACTGTGCAGGATGGCGCAGTGCACCATGCCGGGGAGCGTAATGTTATCGATAAACTCCGTCTTGCCGGTCACCAGTTGCGGGTCCTCGACCCGATTCACCGGCTTGCCCACCCACTTCGGGCTGCTGATCGGCAGGTCGTCCAGCGACTTGGGAAATTCGAACGTCATGAGGCCGGCGCCAGTAGCTTCTTGGCCGCGGAACGCACCGACTTAAGAATCGACTCGTATCCGGTGCAACGGCAAATGGCGCCGCCCAGCGCGTCCTTGATCTCGTCGTCGGTCGGGTCGGGTGTCTCCTGCAGCAGTTCAAGGATCGACATCATGAAGCCCGGCGTGCAGAAACCGCACTGGAGGCCTCGCTCCTCTATGAAGGCCTGCTGGATCGGGTGCAGCTCGCCCTCCCGGGAGGCCAGCCCTTCGATCGTCATAAAGTCGGCGCCGTCCGCCTGGACGGCAAGCATGATGCAAGAGCGAACGGCCCGGCCGTCCATCAGGACCGTGCAGGCGCCGCAGACGCCGTGCTCGCAGCCAACGTGCGTGCCGGTCAGCCCCAGCTCTCCTCGCAGCATGTCGACGAGCGTCATGCGCGGCTCGACGGTGGCCTCGTAGGCGACGCCGTTGACGGTGAGCCGGATGTCTCGCTTAGCGGCCATCAGGCGGCGCGCCCCAGCGCTTCCACCAGCGCGCGCTCGGTCAGCACGCCGGCCAGATTGCGGCGATACTCGGACGTAGCGTGGATGTCTGCGAGCGGCTCGTCGATCGACGAGCTGATCTCGCGCCCGATTTCGCTGATGAGCGCGGCGTCGACTCGTTCGCCGATCAACCGCTCCTCCGCCTGCTGGACACGCAGCGGCGTGGCGCCCACGCCAAACAGCACGACGCGCGCGTCCGAGCACATGCCGCCGTTCATGCTCAGCGTGACGGTGGCGCCCGCGAGCGCGAAGTCGCCATGCCGGCGGGCCATCTCCTGAATCGACCAGCCTGTGCCCTGCGGCAGAGCTGGAACGCGCACCTCGGTCAGCATCTCGGCAGGCTCCAGCGTCGTCGTGAGATAGGTAACGAAGAAGTCGGCCGCCGGCACAGCCTTCTCACCATTCGGTCCCGTAATGTGCATCTCAGCGTCCAGCGCCAGCGCGACGGCCGGAAGTTCGGCGGCGGGGTCGGCGTGGGCGATTGAGCCGCCGACAGTGCCTCGATTGCGGATCTGCGGGTGGCCGATCAGCCGCGTAGCCGCGTGCAGCAGCGGGTTGACGCGCTGAACAAGCTCCGCACGCTCTACCTCGCGCTGGTGCGTCATCGCACCAATAGCGAGCGCATCGCCATCCTCCCGCACGTAACTCAGACCGTCGACGCGGTTGACGTCGATCACGACCGTGGGGCGGGCGAGGCGCATGTTCAGCAGCGGAACGAGACTCTGGCCACCGGCCAAGAGCTTCGCCTCCAGCCCGTGCTCTTGCAAGAGCGACACGGCGTCGGCAACCGACGTTGGCGCGAAATATTCAAACGAAGCGGGCTTCATAATGAGTTCCGCTCAATTATAGGTTGGGCGTGATAGCGATCAAGGCGCCTCGGTAGCCGGTTGTCGCCCGAGCCATTGCGAAGCAATGGCCAAGCTGACCGCAGGTCAGCCGTCATCCCCCGCGTTGATCTCGCCGGCGATCACGCCATCGCGCTCCAGCGCCGAAATCGCGTCCTCGTCGAGGCCGACGATGCGCGAGAGGATGTCGTGGTTGTGCTGGCCGAAGCAGGGCGCGGGCAGATCGATAACCTGCGGGTCGTCGCCCCTGCCCCACTGCGACGAGGCGCGCACTTCCGTCCCGAAGGCGGGATGTTCGATCCGCTGGAACGCCCCTCGCGCGCTCAACTGTGGGTCTTCGCCGACCTGCTGGAGGTCGAGCACGGCGCCCGCGGGCACGCCGCGCTTCTGTAGCGTCGCCTCGCAGTCGCGGGCCGTGTGCTGCGACGTCCACGCCTCGATCTTGGCATCAATCTCGTCGTGGTGCGCACGACGCCCCTCGGCGCTCGCGAGCTTCCCGTCCGCGTGCCACTCCGGCGAGCCGAGGGCCACGCCTAGCGCGTGCCAGTCGGCGTCGTGGCGCACACTGATCGCGACCCAAGCGTCCTCACCTTGCGTTCGATACACGCCCTGTGGCGCGTAGACGGGGTGCCGATTGCCACGGCGCGGACGCACTGCGTGGTTCGCGGACCAATCCGTGAACGCGGCGCCCGCGCCGAACGAGAGCGCGTCGCGCATCGCGATATCGAGATACTGACCCTCGCCCGTCTTCCGACGCGTTCGGACCGCTAGCAGCAGTGCCGAGAGCGCCGCTAAGGCGCCGACCGGATCGCCATAGCTGAAGCCTGTCTTGGCGGGCGTCTCATCGTTCAGGTAGCCGTTCAACGAGAAGAGGCCGCTGGCTAGTTCGACAGGCGCTCCCAGCGCCATCGCGTCGCGCTCGGGCAGCGTCTGGCCGTAGCCCGAAAGCGAGAGGTAGATCACGTCCGACCGGACGCTCTTGACATCCTCGTAGCCGATGCCGAGCTTCTTCTTCGCGCCCGGGCGGTGGTTCTCGATAAAGATGTCCGACTGCGCGGCGAGGTCGAGTAAGAGCTGCCGGCCGCGCGGGTCAGCCAGCTCCACGCCCAGGCTGAGCTTGCCGCGGTTCCATTCGTTGTAGTGCTGGTTGATGTTGGCGCGCTCCTGAGGCGTCAGCGGGCGGGCCTTGTCGCCGGCGTAGCGATTGACGTCGATCACGGTGCGCATGGCGTCCCAGTTCGACGGCGATTCGACCTTGATCACTTCGGCCCCGAGGTCGTGGAGCATCAGCCCGAGGAACGGCCCCGCCCAGTAGATCGTCCAGTCGACGACGCGCATACCCGCCAGCGGGGCTCTTCTTCGAAGAGCTCCGAGTTCGCCATGGCGAACTCTGCCACGGGGTTCCCATTCGGGTAGCTTCGAGTCGACCTCGGCCAACTCGGGCGCCAGTCCCGGAGCTTGCCCTTGCAGCCAGGGCGGGCCGAGGACCGAGATCGCAGCCCCGTCAGGGAGGTCCATCTCATGCGCCACGCCGCGGCCACGCCACTGCTCAGACGCCAGCAGACGGTCGGGCGTCTCCATCACGGTCATCGGATCGCCCTTGCGAGCAAACGCGCGCAGTTCATCGCTTGTCTTGCTCAGCGTCCAGCCCGTGAGGACGGCCTGCAGTTCGTCGTTGTGCTCCAGCCGCGCGGCCTGCGTGGAAAAGCGCTCGTCCTCCAACTCATCGAGCCCGACGGCGGCCTTCAGCCTCTCCCACAACGGCGGCGCGAACGCGGTCAAGTAGACGAAACCGTCCGAGCAGGGATAGACGCCGTATGTGGCCGAGACGCTCAGTCCGGCCCGGTTCGCGACCGCGCCGAGGTTGAGCGCCGGCCCGCGATGCTCGGAGTTCGTCGCGACGACGTCCAGCACACTAAGGTCTAGCACCTCGCCCTCACCGTTCGCGGCGCAGAGGAGCACGTTGCTGATTGTCCCCGCGAACGCGGAGAGGCCGGCCTGGTACTCCGCCTGCGAGCCATAGTTGGAGAGCGGCGGGCGGTCAGGATCGCCGGTGATCTTGAGCTGCCCGCCTAAGGCAAGCTCCACAAGGTTCGTGCCCGCATAGTCGCGATACGGGCCGCTGTCGCCAAACGGCGTCACTTGGGTGATGACGAGCGCCGGCGCGCGAGCGCGCAGCGCGTCCGCGTCCAGCCCGAGCGGCTCGAGGGACGACGTCGGCCAGTCGGTGATGAACACGTCCGCCGCATCGACGATCGCGCGCAGCTCTTCTGCCTGCGCTTCCGCGTCGAGCACGACCGAGCGCTTGCCGGCGTTGATGTGCAGATGCACAGCGGACACATGTTGATTGGCAGGGCCAACGAACGGCCCTTCACGGCGCAGCGCATGGCCGTCGGGAGGTTCCACGAGCACGACCTCCGCGCCCGCGTCGGCGCAGAGGCGCCCCGCGAACGCCGCGGCTGCGGTCTCGCTCAGCTCGATCACTCGCAGGCCGTCGAGGACGTGCATCGTGCCATGGTAGGTGGACGCTGAAAGCGGTGTCAATTGGCCGCGTTCCGGCTGCAACTGATGCGACAACGACGGCGCGTCGCAGGCGACAGCGAACTACAGCTCGCCTGCCACCTCGTCGACTTCGTGCGTAAGGGTTAGCCGGACAATGCGGAGGCCTAGAAGCTCTAGCGCGGCCTCCTTGCCGCGCGCGCAGCGCAGGAGCAGTCGCTGATGGTGCGCGGCGTCTTCTACTACGCTGTCAGCCAGGCCGGGCTACGGCTCGAAGAATTGGGCTAGCCGTAGGTTAGGGCCAGCCTCTACGAGCTAGCCTCGACTTGCTCCAGCCAGTACTCAAGCTGGGCACTGTCGTCCTCGAAGCAGAACAGTACAAGGTCCAGGGGTGTGACGCTTGGAGAGTAAGTGCTTGAAACGGTCAGATAGACATCAATCGAGCCGTCGCTCAGGATTGGCGGAGTCGCAAATCGGTTGAAGGGGCTATATGTCCCGAACCGACCTCCATACGTTCCGAATCTGTTCCATATGCTGGTGCTACTGAAGCGGCTGCCATAGTCGCCGAAGCGGTTGAAGATACCGTCGGAGTCGAACCGGTTACAAGTGAAGACGCCGAGGAACTGGCCGTCATCAGCTACTAGCGCGGTTTCTTCTTGGACGGGCGCGGAGGTGGGCGGCGCCGGAGGCTGGGCCGGCAGCGGTGTGTTCGTTGGCGGTACGGGCGTATTCGTTGGTGGTGCCGGCGTAGCCGTGGGCGGTACGGGTGTGCCGGTTGGTGGCGATGTGTTCGTTGGCGGTATGGGCGTGCTCGTGGACGGCACGGGTGTACCTGTTGGTACCTGTGTGTTAGTTGGTGGAACGGGCGTGCTCGTCGCTGGCTCGGGCGGGTGAGTATTCGTTGGCGGGTTGATAGAGGTTGGCGCTGGTTCTAGGCTGTCAATGAGACCCGCGGCTAGTTGAAGAACGAGTGCAGCGTCCAAGGGGTCGGTTCTTCCGTCGCCATTGGTGTCGCTCTTCTCTGGACAGGGGAGAGAACTGATAAGCCCAGCGCCAAGCTGCAGGATGAACGTTGCGTCAATCGGATTGACAATCCCATCGCAGTTCACGTCGCCCGGGAGCGCGGCAGCCACGCGGTCATCCTTATCAGGATAAACAACCAATGCGAGGGTAACGACAATTAGGCTAACTGCAATTCCCAAGACTCGGATTCGTTCTAACAAAAGCCAATCCGCCTCTCATAGAGCCTCATCGTGGAGGCGCGCGACATCTTACCATCTCCGCTGCTGGGTTGGCCACGTTGGAACGCCGCGCCGAACATCCGGTCCCACGCGGTTCCGGCTGAAGCCTGACGCACCAACACGCCCTTCCCTAGTTGACGCATTCCGGCGGCTCTACTATGCTGAGGCGCACCCCGTGACATCGAATCTGAACGCCACCAGGAAAGGGAGACCCATGACGACTGAGGAGAAGGCACCCCCGAAGGCGAAATACACGCTAGAGAAGCCGCTTGACGAGACGGTCCTCTACGAGAAGATCACGAAGGACATCGTCACGATCACGCTGAACCGGCCCGAGAAGCACAACGCGATCTTCCCGCCGGACATGTTCAACGAGATCTCGCGCAAGGTGGCCATGGCCGTCGACGATGACGACATCAAGTGCATCATCATGCAGGGCAACGGCAAGTCCTTCTGCTCCGGCGACGACCTCAACCTCGCCCCGTACGACACGTACGGCGGCGCACCTGGTGTGAAGCCCTCGCAGCGCATCCGCGTGAAGGCCATGCACCAGTGGCTCAACGGCATGTATCGAACGCTGCTCTACTGCCCGAAGACGATCATCTGCAAAGCCCAGGGTTGGACGATCGGCGTCGGCCTGGCGATCCTGATGTGCTGCGACCTCGCCATCGCCGGCGAGAACGCGGTCTTCAGCCAGCGCCAGCAGCGCACGGGCTTCGGCGGCCTCTCGATGGGCTGGCAGCACATCCAGCTCCTGACGATCGGCTACAAGCGCATGCGTGAATGGCAGCTTACCGGCCGCACGCTGAACGCCGAGGAGGCCAAGGACTGGAGCGTCATCAACGCCATCGTGCCCGAGGACCAGCTCGACGACGAAGTGATGCGCTATGCGAAGGCCGTAGTGCTCAACCCGGCCGACAGCCTAATGATCGGCAAGACACACTTGCAGGTCATGTTCGACCTGCTCGGAATGAATGGCCAGTACGCCGCCGGCGCGCTCGCCTACCCGCTCTTCACCAACCTCAAATGGGAAGATGAGGAGTTTAACTTCCTCAAGCGGCGCGGAGAGGTCGGCACGACCGAAGCGTTCGCCGAGCGCGAGAAGCGCTGGGCAGAGCTGGGGTTCTAGGCACCGGACACCCCACGATGGCAGGCCCACTAGACGGCATCCGAGTCCTTAACTGGTCGCAGTTCACGCCGTCCAGCGCGGGCTACATCCTAGGCGACTTGGGCGCCGACGTGATCAAGATCGAGCACCCCGTCCAGGGCGACGCCTACCGCGGCATGGGCAGCATGTACGGCTCCGCCATGTCGATGAACGGCGGCCGCCACGCCGGCTTCGAGGCGGTCAACCGCAACCAGCGCAGCATGACGCTGGACCTCAAGCAGGCCGAGGGCCAGGAGATCCTCTACCAGCTCGT
>QIFC01000063.1 GCA_003228685.1 Chloroflexota bacterium | reverse complement strand
GCATCTGCTCGTACAGCAGCTTGACGGCGGGGCCCATCTTCTTGGTAACGGTGCCCGCGACGATCATCACGTCCGCCTGCCTCGGCGAGGCTTGCGGGAAGATGCCAAAGCGGTCCAGATCGTAGTGCGACATATACGTGGCGATCATCTCGATCGCGCAGCAGGCGAGACCGAATGTCAGCGGCCAGAGCGATGACTTGCGCACGAGCGCCAGTATGGACTCGGTGGGCACCTGCATAACGCCGGGCAAGACCTGGCGATACAGCGGCTTGCCGTGATCGACCTCGACCGGGGTGAGTAGTCTTAGCTCACGATCGACGCCCGTCTCGGGCGCTTCAGGCGCGGCGGAGGGGGTTTCTTCGGTTACTTCCACTGCAGCACTCCCTTCTTCCAGGCGTACGCAAGTCCGCCGCCAAGGACGATGATGAAGAGCACCATCTCATAGAACGCCGCCTTCCCGACGCCCAGGAACGTCACCGCCCAAGGGAAGAGGAATACGGCCTCCACATCGAAGATCAAGAAGAGGATCGCGAAGAGGTAGTAGCGGATGTGTATCTGGCTGCGTACGGGCGCCGCCGCGGGTACCATGCCGCACTCATAGGAGGTTTTTTTGTTCTCGGACTGGGAGTTCGGTGCCAGGAGCCGGGAGCCGAGGATGGCACTGCCGACGAGTATGAAGCCAATGACTGTCGCTAGCAGGACAGCTACATAGTTGTCCAGCAGGACCTGCACCGCTTTACCTCCCCAGCGTTAGCATCACGCTAGTCTCGCGCTCAGCTTCGATTGTGGCCTTCTTCACGAGGCCTGCGTCATCGTATCAAGGGTATTCCCTTACGTCAATTTGGAAGCGGATTGTTGGCTTATGGGAGACGAAATTACAGTGCCGGCGCCTGCCAGCCGCCCAGGGCGTTCTCGATGTGTTGCGCCACCGCCAAGGCAACGTCGTCGCGCCACGGCCGCGCGACAACCTGCACAGCGATCGGCATGCCCTCCGGCGACACTCCGGCGCGCACGACAGCGCAAGGCCAGCCGGTCAGGCTGTAGGGCAGCATGTAGATGAAATCGCGACCATCCCCGGGACCGTGAGGCCCTGCCGCCTGCTCAGCGACGGGACAGAGGATCACGTCAAAGCGCTCTATGAATGAGAGCATCGCACGCCTGAGGCGGTCCCACTCGAATAGTGAGCGGTCAACTTCGTCGCCAGACATCTCACCTTCCCCACCCGGCATCCACTCATTCCAGGAGATCGATTCCGTGCGCGACCAGTACCGTATCGTGATACCGAGCGACTCCTCGATCCTGCGCGGCCTCGCCTCCTCGACCGCAATGCCGGCGGCTCGCAGTACTTCAGCGCACGCGTTCACCACCTCTACGGTTGGCGCATCTGGCGATGCCACACCGTCATCCGTGTACACCGCCGCGCGAAGGCCCGCGATATCCACATCTGCAGGATCACCGAGCGGCATCGGGACGACGCTTGCATCACGCCAGTCCACGCCCGCTATGATCGGCAGCGTGAGGGCCAAGTCCTCGACGAATCTGGCCATCGGTCCTATCTGCGTTCGGGGGTCGTTCATCGCGCTGATGCGCGGGAAGTGTCCTGTGTTCGGCACCCTCCCGGTCGAGGGCTTCAGGCCGGCGACGCCGCAGAAGTGGGCCGGATACCTGATGCTGCCGCCGGAGTCGCTGCCGAGTCCCAGCGGCGAGCCTCCCGCCGCGATGATCGCGGCCTCCCCGCTACTGCTTAGGCCGGGAGTACGCGAGAGGTCGTAAGGGTTGTTCGTCCGTCCGTAGACCGGGTTATCCGCGCGAACGTTGGTCTTTCCCAGCAAGATCGCGCCCGCCTCTCGCATGCGTGCCACAACTGTCGCATCCCACTTCGGCACGAACTCCGCTCGCTCCTCGAACCCGGCCGCGCAGACGAGGCCCTTGGTCTCGATCCAGTCCTTGACCGTGAATGGCACACCGTGGAGCGGGCCAACCGCATGTCCGCTGGCCAGCGCCGCGTCCGCTTCGCGAGCCTGATCGCGAGCGGCCTCTCCAGCGATCTGCACCACGGCATTGAGCTTGGGGTTGACTGCTTCGATGCGCTGCAGATGTGCTTCGATCACCTCGAGTGAGGAGAACTCCCGCTCGCGGATGGCCTTGGCCAGCGCCGCCGCGGAAGCGTAGTGCAGTTCGCTAGGCGCCTGGCTGCTCAACCGTCCTCCAAGCCGTCAGCCAATCTCCCCGAGCGCGCGCTGTAAGCCTTCGAGCTTCGATTGCGCCTCGTCGCGGCGGCCTTGTTCGGCAGCGACGACGTCGGCGGGCGCCTTCCCGCGGAACTGCTCGTTGGAGAGCTTGCCGTCCAGGCGCTTGAGATACGCCTCGGTCTCTTCGATCTCAGTGCCCAGGCGATCGCGTTCTTCGCCAACGTCCAGCAGCCCTGCCAGCGGCACGACAGCCACAGCGTGCGAGAGCACTGCCGTCGCGACGCCTGATCGCGGCGCGTCGGCAGCGTTCGCGACAACCTTGAGCGGACGGACACGCGCCAGCGCTTCGATGTGGGCGGCGCCCGCCGCCACGCTGGACTCGCTGGCCTCGTCGTTTGCGACGACAAAAGCCTCGATGAATCTTGCGGCTTCGACCTTACGCTCAGAGCGAATATTGCGGATGGCGCGGACGATCTCGATCATGCCGTCCACATCTCGTTCGGCCGCCTCGTCGCGCCAAGCCGGGTCCGGCTTCGGGAACTCGGCAACGATGAGGGCTGCCGGACCCTCTTCCTGGGTCTCCTCCCGAAGCCGCTGCCACAGTTCCTCCGTCACGAACGGCATGAACGGGTGGAGCAGCCTGAGTCCGATCTCCAGAACGTGCGCGAGCACCGGCAGCAGCGTCTTGTCACCGGCGCGCAACCGGATCTTGGCCATCTCCAGGTACCAGTCACAATAGTCGCCCCAGAGGAAGTCGTAACACCGGCGCCCGGCCTCGTTGAGCTGGAAATCGTGCAGTGCCTGATCGACTTCGTCGACAAGCCGATCGAGCTTCGACAGGATCCAGCGGTCCTCCGCCGGCATGGACTCGCGAGCGGCGACAGACGGCGTTCCGATCTCGCCCTCTCCCGCGAGCTGCATGATGACGAATCGCGAGGCGTTCCAGAGTTTGTTCGCGAAGTTGCGGCCGGCCTCCACCTTCTCCTCCCAGAGCCGTTGGTCCTGGCCTGTGGCGCCGCCCGTAATCAGGTTGAAGCGCAGTGCGTCGGTCCCGTACTTCTCAATCAGCTCAATCGGGTCGACGACGTTGCCTTTTGTCTTGCTCATTTTCGCGCCCTTGTCATCCCGCACCATGCCGTGAAGGTAGACGAACTTGAACGGGATACGGTCCTCGACCTTGTCGCGCAGCTCCTCCATGCAGAAGAGGCCCATCATGATCATGCGCGCGACCCAGAAGAAGATGATCTCGTAGCCAGTCTCCATGACCGTCGTCGGGTAGAAACGCTTCAGGTCGTCCGTGTTGTCGGGCCAGCCGAGCGTCGAGCAAGGCCAGAGCGCCGACGAGAACCAGGTGTCGAGCGTGTCCTCTTCCTGGCGCAGGTTGCCGCCACCGCACCCCGCACACGCCTCCGGCTCCTCGATGTCGGGCGGCGGGGCGGTCGTCTCGTCGCAGTCGTCGCAGTACCAGACCGGGATGCGGTGGCCCCACCAAAGCTGGCGAGAGATGCACCAATCGCGGATGTTCTCCATCCAGTTGAGGTAGTCCCGCGTGAACCGCTGCGGTGCGAACTGTATCAGGCCGTCGTTGACTACACGGAGCGCCTCGCCAGCGATCGACTTGCCGTCGCCGTACTCCTTGTTCACGGCCATGAACCACTGCAGGCTGATCAGCGGCTCCACAATGGTGTCACAGCGTTCGCAGTGGCCAACGCTGTGTGTGTGCGGCTCGATCTTGACCAGATGGCCCCGCTCGTCTAGATCGCGGACGATCGCCTCGCGGCATTCGAAGCGGTCCATGCCGGCATACGGCCCGGCGTCCTCGCTCATCGTGCCGTCTTTTTCGATCGCGTTGATCACGGGCAGCTTGTGCCGCTGGCCGATGTCGAAGTCGATCGGGTCGTGGCCGGGCGTCACCTTCAGCGCGCCACTGCCAAACGCTTGATCGATAACGTTGTCGGCGACGATAGGCAGCTCTCTTTCGATGATCGGCAGAATAGCCTGCTTGCCAACGATCGCCTTGTAGCGTTCGTCGTCCGGGTGCACGGCGATGCCCGTGTCGGCGACGATCGTCTCTGGCCGAGTCGTCGCGATCGTGATCGTGCCGTCCCCGTCCGCGAGCGGATACGAGACGTGCCACAGGTTGCCCTGCTCGTCCCGATGCTTCACTTCCAGGTCGGAGATCGCTGTCTGGCAGCCTGGGCACCAGTTGATGAGGCGCTCACCGCGATAGATCAAGCCCTTCTTGTACAGGTTGTAGAAGACGGTGCGCACGGCCTTCGCCGGGCCTTCGTCCATCGTGAAGCGCTCGCGCGGCCAGTCGGCGGACGCGCCGAGCCGCTTGTGCTGGTCAAAGATCCGCGAGCGGCTGGTATTGACGAACTCCCAGACGCGCTCCAAGAACTTCTCGCGGCCGATGTCGTAGCGCGTGAGTCCCTCCTCCGCGAGCTTGCGTTCGACCAACGTGTGAACGGCGATCGCCGCATGGTCGATGCCCGGAAGCCAGAGCGTCGGTTGGCCGCGCATCCGGTGCCAGCGGATCAGGATGTCTTCGACGGTATCCATCAGCGCGTGACCCACGTGCAGCTCGCCCGTCAGGTTCGGCGGCGGCATGATGATCGTGAACGGCTCGCCATCATCGTCCGTGGGCGCGAAGTAGCCGCCATCCTCCCACATCTTGTAGAGGCGGCCTTCTACGGCGGCCGGTTCGTACGCCTTGGGCATTTCTGAACTGTTCGTGGTTTCCGTCATGACACCTACTCTGCCGGACTATACAACTAAGCCCCGATTCTCTCGGGGCCGCTCGTGAATGTTAACCGCGTCACGGCCCATGATCAACGAACGCTGGCTACTACCTCCGCCTCCAGTATCTGGGTGCTCGCTACGTCCGGCAGAGCGAGGAACCGCGAACGCCGGCGTGCTGCCATCTCAAGCTCGGAGATTTGCGCGAGCGCCTTCCGCGTGTCTGACGCGACGCGAGCCGGGTCGGTCTGGCTGACGCGGAACTTGAACAGCCAGTACGTAAAGGCGCGGGCTTCGCCATAGGAGATCTCCAGATCGGGAACGTCCGGCCGGAACTCAATACGCTCATGCGGCGGCAGTTCTTCGCGATACGACGTGAGCAGCTCGGCAAGACTGCGGCCGTACAGCTTCTCATACACTTCTTCATCGAGATTCTGGCCTTTGTTCCAGCCACCAAACGAACGCCAGCTCTTGAGCACCTCTTCTTCTACCGTGAGTTGGAGTGCCTCTTCGACCGCGACGCCGTAGATGAAGTTCAGATGCGCCCGATGCTTGTTGTCACCAATAGCACGTTTGAACTCGTCGTCGTCTAGCGTTCGCGGCGGTTTGCCGAAGAAGAGCAGCGCTTCGCGTTCATCGACCGGTATCGCGCCGTTGACCTCTTCGCAGAGACGCTCCGCGAGCAACAGCCAGTCGAACGCTTCGCCGCCAATCAAGTACTGGTAGCAACGGCCACGTATCTCTTCTTCGGCTATTTCCCATTGGGCGATGGCCACCAGGAGGGCGCTAAACCAATCGCCCTTCTTCTTAAGTGCCGCGCGAAATTGCTTGAGCGGCGCGGGATCCGGCGGCTTCTTCGCCTTCTTCGGCATCAGGCAGCCATCCCGTGGCACTTCTTGTACTTCTTGCCGCTGCCGCAAGGACAAGGCTTGTTGCGGCCAACTTTGCGCGCCTTACCGGCGACAGGAGCGTTACCGCCGCCACTCGGTGTAGCGCCAGCGGCGCTCGCGCCAACGCCGGCGCCGACGGCTACTTTGCCGCGGCTCTCCGACGCCACGGGCTTGGGCGCGGCCTGACGGTCCTTCTGTGTCAGCTCCACGTGGTAGATCGAGTGAGCTATCTGGCGGCGAATGTTGGCGAGCAGCTGACCCCACATATCGTGCGCTTCCCGCTTGTAGGCGACTAGCGGGTCGCTCTGGCCATACGCGCGCAGGCCAATGCCCTGCCGCATTTCATCCATCGCGGTGAGGTGCTCGACCCAGAGGCCATCGATGGTGCGGAGCAAGAGGATGCGCTCTAGGGTCCGCATCGCCTCCTCGCCGATCTCTACCTCGCGAGCCTCGTATGTGTCCTCAATGAGGGCGAGCAGCCGTTCGAGGATCTCATCGTGGTTCAGGTCGCCCAGGGTCTCCGCGTTAATGTCCGGCGGTAACTTCAGGATCGCGACCAGGTCCGCGACGAGCGTCTCCATGTCCCACTCGTCCGGATAGCGGTCAGGGGCGTGCATCTCCACCAACTCCGTGATCTCCTCGCGGACCATGTCGAGGAAGTTGGCCTTGAGGTCGGCGCCGAAGAGCGCCTTATTCCGCTCCTGGTAGATCACGTCGCGATGCGTGTTCGTGACATCGTCGTAGTCGACAAGGTGCTTGCGGATGTCGAAGTTGTGTCCTTCCACCTTCGTCTGGGACTGCTCGATCGATTTGGAGACCATGTTGCTCTCGAGCGGCGTGTCCTCGTCCATCCCCAACTTCTCGAGAAAGCCGCCCAACCACTCCGGAGCGAAGCGGCGCATGATGTCGTCTTCAAGCGAGACGAAGAACCGCGAACTGCCGGGGTCGCCCTGACGCCCAGAACGCCCGCGGAGCTGGTTATCAATACGCCGTGCTTCATGGCGCTCCGTCCCGATGATGTGCAGGCCGCCCGCGTCAATGACCTTGTCGTGATCGCTCTGCCACTCTTCCTCGGTGCGGTTGTCGTCGCGCTTTCCGCCGAGAACGATGTCGGTGCCACGGCCTGCCATGTTCGTTGCGATCGTGACAGCGCCAAAGCGGCCGGCATCGGCAACAATCGTGGCTTCGCTCTCGTGGTTCTTCGCGTTGAGCACATTGTGCTTGACGCCCTCGCGCTTGAGCAGGTTAGACAGGTACTCCGATTTTTCAATGGAAACCGTGCCGACGAGCACGGGCTGCCCCTGTTCGTTCACCTCGTCGATCTCTTCGGCGACGGCGGCGAACTTGGCGCGTTCGTTGCGATAGATCAGGTCCGTGTGATCGATGCGGGCGAGCGGGTCGTTCGTCGGAATTACAACGACGTCCAGCTTATAGATCTTGTCGAACTCTTCCGCCTCGGTCACGGCCGTACCGGTCATTCCGGCCAGCTTCTCATAGAGGCGAAAGTAGTTCTGCAACGTGATTGTCGCGTACGTGAGCGACTCCTGGTGGATCTTGACGCGCTCTTTGGCTTCGATCGCCTGATGAAGTCCGTCCCCCCAACGACGCCCCGGCATCAGACGGCCGGTGAACTCATCAACGATCGTCACCTCACCATCCTTGACCACATACTCGCGGTCGCGACCGTACACAGCGTGCGCTTTGAGAGCAGATTCAAGGAAGCGGGTTAGCTTGAAATTCTCGGGCGCGTACAGATTGTCGATACGGAGCCGCGCTTCGACCTTCGCGATACCCTGCTCCGTCGGCTGCGCCGAGCGGGCTTTTTCATCGATCGTGTAGTCTGCCTCGGGCTGGAGCGTCGCGGCAAGGCGGGCGAACGTCTGATAGGTCTGCGTGTTCTCCTGCGCGGGACCGCTGATGATCAATGGCGTCCTCGCTTCGTCGATGAGGATGTTATCTACCTCGTCCACGATCGCGAAGTGCCGGTCACGCTGGACGCGAGCCTTGACATCGACTCCCATATTGTCGCGCAGGAAGTCGAACCCGAATTCATGGTTCGTTCCATAGGTAATGTCTGCCTTGTACGCCTCCGTGCGCGTACAAGGCTCTAGATACTCCATGTTCGGCGTATCGCTCACCTGCTCCTCCGCGAGCAGATAAGCGGAGTCGTGCTGAAGCACGCCGATCGTCAGGCCCTGTGCCTGCAGCGTTTTCCCATACCACTGCGAGTCTCGCTTGGCGAGGTAATCATTAACGGTAATGAGATGAGCGCCCTGCCCGTCCAGGCCGTTGAGATAGAGCGCCAGCGTCGCGACGAGCGTCTTGCCTTCGCCAGTCTTCATCTCCGCTATCTTCCCCTGGTGGAGCACACTCGCGCCGACGATCTGAACATCGTGCGCGCGCTCGCCACGCGATCGCCGGATCCGCTCGCGCGCTACCGCGAAGGCTTCCGGCAGCAGGTCATCCAGTGTCTCCCCATCCGCGAGGCGGGAGCGAAATTCGTCCGTCTTCCCTCGCAGTTCTTCGTCCGACAAGCCCTCGACGTCAGACTCAAGAGCGTTCACCTCTTCGACGGCGCCTTGGTACTGCTTCAGCTCGCGTTCGTTGGAGTCGCCAAAGATCTTTGAGGCCCACTTCAGCATGACTGGCTTCCTAGCCTCGTTCGGCCCCCACCATCGCGTTGGGTACCTTCGGATCGCCGCTGTCTTCTTCCATGTCCAACTGGAAGAGTTCACCCACGGAGCGCCCGGTGTGGATGCGGCTAATCGCTTCGCCAATCAACGGGGCGATTCTCAACTGTACGAGTTGCGGAATGTGTTTCTCCTTAGAGATGGGAATCGTGTCGGCAACTACGAGTTCCGTTATAGGCGCGCCCTTCAAGCGCTCGACCGCAGGGCCAGACAGGACTGGGTGTGTGCAGGCAACGTAGATCTCCGTTACTCCTCGATCCTTTAGCGTCTCGGCCGCATTGATGATTGTGGTACCCGTGTCGATTTCGTCGTCCACAATGAGCGCACGCATGCCGTCGACTTCGCCGATGACGTTTAGCACCTGGCTCCTATCGTCGTTGCCAAGACGCCGCTTCTCGATGATGGCGAGCGGCGCTTCCAATGACTGCGCGACGTTCCTAGCACGTTTCGAAGCGCCCACGTCAGTCGCGACCACGACGAGATCCTTCAGGTCCTTCTCTTTGAAGTATCGGCTGATCATGAAGAGAGCGGTGAGTTCGTCGACGGGGATGTTGAAGAAGCCCTGGATCTGGCCAGCGTGAAGGTCGACGGTCAACAGCCGATCGGCTCCAGCGGTCTCGATCAGGTTCGCCAGCAGGCGGGCCGTGATCGGAACGCGGGGCTGGTCCTTCTTATCGCTGCGACCGTACGCGTAGTAGGGCACGACAGCGGTGACCCGGCCGGCCGACGCGCGCTTCATCGCGTCGATCATGATCAACAACTCCATGATGTTGGTGTTGACGGGCGAGACAAGCGGCTGGACGATGAACACGTCCCGCTGCCGTACGTTGTCCTGGACACGCACGAAGACGTTCTCGTTGCTGAATTCGAACACCTCACACGCGCCATAGCTCGTCTCGAGATAACTACAGATCGCCTTGGCAAGGTCCGGGTGCGCGTTCCCGCTGAAGATCCGCAATTCTTGGTACGCGGCGGCTTCCATTCACACGCTCCTTGTGTGGCTGAACGAGCCACGGGCCGGGCGAGGACGCTCACCTCCTGGCGGCCGGCCCGCGTCCATCATGCATGCGTCTATGTAGTAAACCAACTCAATGATAGCATAAGGCCGTCCTAAGGAGAGCCTGCTCACCCGCCGTTGTAGTAGTCGTACACCACGCGCGACAGCTCCGCGATGGGCGTCGCGCCGCCGTCGGAGTAGCCATAGTCGGTCAGCACCACGATCAGGTACGTGGCCTGCGGAGAGAAGACGATACCCGCGTCGTGTGTAGCGTCCACCCAATTGCCGGTCTTGTGAGCGACCTCCGTGCCTGGTGGCAGGAGCGCCGGGATCCGGTCATCGATCGACTCCGTCTTCAGTAGCTCCAGCATCCGCACACTCGCCACATCGCTCACGGCGGCGCCCTCGTAAATCGCCTCCAACAGCAGCGCCGTTTCAGCGGCCGTCGTCGGCATCGTTCCGACTGAGTAGAAACCGGAGAGCTCCAAGCCAAGGTTGCGCAACGCACGATTGATGTTTCCCGCCCCCACCCGGTCCAGCAGGAGATTGGCTGCGACGTTGTCAGTCCGCCCCATCATCCGTTCCAGCACGCTCAGGAGCGTAACAACATCGCACTCCTCCAGCTCTCCGGGATTGAGGCCGTAGGTTACGTAGTGGTCGGAAACGATGTACTGCTCTGACCAATCCAACAAGAGGGCCTGCTGCTGGTTGAACGCTTCCAGCATCACCCAAGTCTTGTACAGGCTCGCGGCGTAGAAATCGCGGTCAGGTTCGAGCACCATCCCCGTTCCGTCACTGAGGTTCTTGATGACGATTGCGAAGTGATCTTCTTCGTCTCCAAGCACCGTGCGAACGATCTCCATGAGTGTCCTATCGGACTCGGGTAGCTCGAACATGTGCGCCGTCAGCGTGGGCGAAACCCCCAGCGGTCGAAGACGGATCGGGAGGCTGGGCGTCGGCACAACGCGGCCTCCATCCGAGTACGGATTGTTGCAGGACCCCTCGACGCCCGGCGTGGGTATCGGCGGGACAAGGGTCGACGACGCTACTCCAGATCGTGGCGTCGGCACCGTCGTGGCCTGAGTCAGCGGGGTTGATGTAGTCAGCGTGGGCGGAGGCGGCCTCTTTGACCACGTACTGCTACAAGCCTGCGCGACGAGCACGAGCACAAGCACGATGAACGTAACGGAAGGGAGCGAGAGCGAGCGCATGGCTTTGTGCTAGGCGCCGCCTTCCCAATCGAGAAGCGTGCGCCGGACCAACGTAAGGGCCGTTGCAACGGCGCGCCGTTTCACAGCCTCGCGGCTTTGGGCGAACTGATAGCTCAGGGTCTGCGGCTCTATCATGCCCGTGTCCACGGCTACGTGGACGGTGCCGGGCGGCTTCTCCTCTTGCGAGTCCGGCCCAGCCACCCCCGTGATGCCTACCCCGATATCGGCGCCCAAGCGCTCCCGAGCCACCCGCGCCATGGCCTGCGCGGTCTCCGCGCTCACGGCGCCGTGCTCTGCGATGACGTCCGCACCAACGCCCCATTCGGTCTTCATTTCGGTGGCATAAGAGACGAGGCCCCCACGGAAGTACGCGGAGCTGCCAGGAACGTTCGTGATAACGCTTGCCAGCAAGCCTCCGGTGCACGATTCCATCGTCGCGAGCGTCAAACCTCGGCTCCGCAACTGTTCGCCGATAGCGTATTCCATCGTCTCGTCGTCTGCGCCCCAGACGAATGCGCCGAGAATTTGGCGCATCTCCGCTTCCACTGGTTCGATGAGTTGCCGCGCCTCCTCTTCCGTCCGCGCTTTGGCCGCGAGGCGCAACTGCACGCCATCAGCACGGGCGTACACGCCAATACTAGGATTGGTACCCTTCAGCAGCGGACTCACGAACTCGTCGACATGTCCCTCGCCGATACCTGCGGTCTTCAGCGTGCGCGTGACAAGGACGGACTGTGGCGCTCCCGGGTGGCGCTGGAGCCGGGGGACAACCTCCTTGTCCCACATGCGCTCCATCTCGACCGGAGGGCCGGGCATCGCTACGATCAAACGATTGTCCCGCTCAACCCACCAGCCCGGCGCCGTGCCGCGGGGGTTGGGGATGGAACTACTGGAAGAAATCAGCATCGCCTGCTTGATATTGCGTTCCGGCATGGTCGCACCACGCTTCTCGAAGAAATCGCGAAGCTGCCGCTCGAGGTCCGGGTCTGGTTGCAACTCCTCATCCATGACGCGCCCAATCGCTTCGCGCGTCAGGTCGTCTTCCGTTGGGCCAAGACCGCCGGTTGTGATTACGAGGTCTGAGCGGCCCCACGCACGATCGATGACCTCGCTCAGGCGGCCTAGGTTGTCACCCACCTTGGATATGTAGTAGAGATCGATACCGAGCGCAGGTAGCTGCGCGCCAAGATATCTGGCATTCGTATCCAGAATCTCTCCTAACAGAAGTTCCGTACCAACCGAAATCACTTCAGCCTTCATGGGCGAAGGCAGCATAGGCGACGCGGCTATAATCCGTCAAACCTACCCAGGTTCAACCCTCGTGTGGAACTGCCGACTATTACGTAGGGGAAGCCCTGCTAAAGCGCGGAGCGTCCTCAGCTTGTTATGGCTACGATACCGAACATCTACGACCGCCTGGGGGGGAAGCGCAAAGAGCAGACACCGCAGGCCCTGGCGCGACTCGCCGTCGTCGGTCTGTTCATTGCCCTGTGGTTCGTGCTTTGGGTCGCCAAGATCCCGATGCCCGTTCCGTTCTTGATCGTCCTAGCTGTCGAAATCCTGTTCTTCCTCCTCTACTGGCGGCTGGTGTTCGTGCTACCCAACACGAAAGCCATTGATGCTGCTCACTATGGCATGTTGGCCGCTGAGATCATCTTTCACACAACCATCGTCTACTTCCTCGGCGGCATCTCCTGGCTGGGCGCATTTGCCTACGTGTTTGGCCTCATCTTCAGTAACGCGTTTCTGGACATGCGCAAGGCCTTCATCTACACGGCTGGCGCAAGCCTGGCGTTCTCCGCACTTGTAATCTTGGTGGCGACCGGCGTGGTCCCTCACTACGTGTATATGGAGCAAGGCGCATTCCGCCACACCGACCCGCGCTTCGTGATTACGACGCTCATCGGAGCGGGCGGCGTCTTCTTCAGCATCTGCATCTGGGTCAATTGGGTCGGGCGTCAACTCCGCCAAGAGCGGGACGCCGCTGTCGAGATGCAGGACGACCTGTTGCAAGCCCGCGCCAGCCTCCAGCATGCAAACGAGGAGCTGGAGGAGCGCGTCAGAGACCGAACAGGCCTGCTGGAGTTGGCCAACGCCGCGCTCCACCAAAGCGAGCGACGCCTCAGGACGGTCGTCGGCAACGCACCTGTCGTCCTGTTCGCGCTGGATAACGAAGGCACGTTCACCATCGCTGAAGGCAAAGGGCTTGATGACCTCGGGATCAAGTCTGACGCTCTCGTCGGCCGTTCTTCGTTCGAGATGTTCGAAGGCCAGGAGGGCGTCCATGAAGCCATCCGAGCGGCCCTCTCGGGCGAACAAAGCACAGCGACCGTCGGCCAGGGCGCTCAGTTCGAGGCACGGATGACCCCACTGCAAGACGATAGCGGCGCAATTAATGGAGCGATTGGTGTGGCCGTCGATATCACCGAACGCCGGCAGGCCGCGGCACTATTGGCTGGCCAGCGCCGCGTTCTGGAAATGATCGCCGTCGGCGCCCCGCTGGTTCAGGTCCTGGACACATTAGTGGATGTGTTGGAAGAGCAGTCCGACGACATGCTCTGCGGTATCTGTCTCGTCAGCCCGGATGGCAGCACGCTACAGCCGATTTCAGCTCCCAGCCTGCCGGAGAAGTTCCGTGAGGGCCTTGCCGGCGGAGTGCCCATCACGGCGAGCGCCGGGTCGTGTGGCACAGCTGCCTTCCGCAAGCAGCCCGTCATCGCGTCGGACATCGCCACAGACCCGCTCTGGGAGGAGTTCCGCGCGTTGGCGTTGGAGAGTGGCCTACGCTCCTGCTGGTCGACGCCCGTGTTCTCCAGCGATGGCGAAGTACTCGGCACATTCGCGATCTACTACCGCGAGCCACGCGACCCAGATCCACAGACGAGCGCCTTGGTCGAGGTTGCGACGCGGATCGCCGGAATTGCGATCGAGCGCACGCAGGCGGAGGCCACCTTGCAAAAGAGCAAGGACATCCTCAAGGCGACGGTCGAGTCGACGGCGGACGGCATCCTGGTCGTCAATGGAAGAGGCCAGGTAATCTACTCGAACGAGATCTTCGCCAAGATGTGGACCATCCCGAGCGACGTCCTGGCGACGGGCGACGACGACCAATTGATTGCGCGCGCGCTCGACCAACTGGTCGATCCTGAGGGCTTCCTCTCCAAGGTCAAGGAACTCTATCGAACATCACGAGAGGATTCCGACGTCCTGCACCTCAAGGACGGCCGCGTATTCGAACGCTTCTCTCGCCCACTGCTCAGAGCCGGTGAGGCCGCCGGCCGCGTCTGGAGCTTCAGAGACATCACGGAGCGTTCGCAAGCCGAAAAAGCGCTGCAAGAAGCCGCAAATCACGACTCGCTCACAGGCCTGCTCAACCGGCGGGCCGGCCTGGCTGCCATTGAGGAACGATTAGCACTAGCGAAAAACGGCAGCGGTGGCTTTGCTGTGTTCGTCCTCGACCTCGACAAATTCAAGGCGATCAACGACTCGTTCAGCCATGAGACGGGAGATGCTGCGCTCGTGCAGTTCTCAGAAGTAATGATCGAACTGGTGGGCGACCGTGGCGTCATTTGCCGCATGGGCGGCGACGAATTCCAGATCGGCCTCGACAATACAGGATCGGAAGAGGCGTTCCAGTTCGCACGACAACTGCAGGACGCCTTGCGATGGAAGCTCGAACACTCTGACGCACAGCTTCGTCCGCAGTTCACGGTCAGCATTGGCATCGCTTGTTACCCGGATGAAGGCGCGTCCACGCTGGTCCTTGGCCGTCGCGCCGACCGCGCCATGTACGCGGCCAAGGTCGCAGGGGCCAACACAAGCAGGGCGTGGCACCAAGTCGATAGCCAAGCTGCCTAGCCGCGCTCCGTTTCACGCGCAACGCCCAAGAGCCCCATAGCGCCCAGATCGAGACCGCTTGACTGGCCTTGCTGGGCAGGGCTACCATCGTGTCAGGCCAGGTGGCCGGTGCTTAATGAGCTTTCGCGAAAAGCTGATGGACGCCGCGGAACGTAACGGCAGCCTCCTCTGTGTAGGCCTCGATCCTGACCCCAATCGCCTGCACAACGCTGACGTTACTAGCTTCCTCTGCTCCATCATTGAGGCCACAAGCGATCTCGTCTGCGCCTTCAAGCCAAACCTCGCGTTTTATGAGCAGATGGGCGATAAGGGCTACCCATCATTGCGAGCTGTCCTCGCGGCGATACCGGAAGACATCCCGGTCATCGCGGACGCGAAGCGGGGGGACATCGGCCACACCGCCGAAGCATACGCGAGAGCGATCTTCGACGAATTGGGTTTCGATGCCGCGACAGTCAGCCCTTACCTCGGCGGGGACTCCGTAGAGCCGTTCCTCGTTCGCGAGGAAAAGGCGGCGATCATCGTCTGTCGTACCTCGAACGCGGGAGCGGGCGATTTCCAAGACCTTCCTGTCGACTTCGAAGGAGCGCCCCGCCCACTCTACGAAGTGGTCGCCGAGCGCGCCAAGGCTTGGAATACGCGCGGCAATGTGGGCCTCGTCGCAGGCGCGACCTACCCCGGCGAGCTGGCACGGCTCCGCGAACTGTGTCCGGACATGCTCTTCCTCGTCCCCGGCGTCGGCGCCCAGGAAGGAGACCTTGGGGCAGCGGTACGGGCGGGACTCGACGCGGACAACGCCGGCATTATTGTGAACGCGTCACGCCAAGTCCTCTATGACGGCAGGGGCGGCCGCTCCGCGGAGTCCGCGCGCCGCGAAGCTCTCTCCCTGCGAGATGCCATCGAACGCGAGCGAACGAGTGAACCGCAGGAGCTGCACACCTAGGATGCCGCTGGAGTTTCGCATGGGCGATATCTTGCACTTGCGCAAGCCCCACCCATGCGGGAGCTTCGAGTGGGAAGTGACCCGCCTTGGCGCCGACATCGGCCTCCGCTGCCGGGAGTGCGGGCGGCGGCTCATGCTTGAGCGGCGCACACTCGAACGTCGCCTCCGAGGTTTCGTGTCTCGCGGTGAACCAATCGACGAGGAAAAGATGAGGGCAGTCTTCAATCGAGACGACGAATCGAGATGACGGAAGAAGCCACCAAGGCGAGCCCCCGCCGGTGGCGATGGGAGTCGCTCACCGGAGGTGGCGTCCTCTTCCAGGAAGACGGCTTTCGGCGGCTCTGGGTCGGACGCGTACTGAGTCACACGGCGCTCAACACTGTCCTCTTCACATTACTGGTTCTCGCGGTCGGGGAAGGGAGCGGCTCCAGCATCAAGAGCGCTCTCTTCATCACAGCCTATCTGTTGCCCACAGCCACGCTGGGTACGATCTCGGGCGTTTTGGTCGACAGGCTGCCGAAGAACCTCGTCTTGACCGTCGTCAATCTGACGCGCGTAGGGCTGATGCTTGTTCTGCTCATGGCCGGGACGAGCCTCGCTGCCGTGTACGGCATCGCGCTGCTCCTCGCCATCACGTCGCAGGTCGCGTCGCCCGCCGAGTCAGCAGCGGTACCCCAGGTTGTTCGTACGGATCAATTGACAATGGCCAACTCGACGAACAACTTCGGAGGGCTCGTGAGCCAGGTAATCGGTTTCGCATTATTGCCGGCTCTGTTTCTCAATACCGTTGGACCTCGGCCCTTGTTTTTCATCGCCGCCGTCATGTTTGGCGCATCGGCAGTCTTTTTCCTGCTCATACGCTCCCTGCGAGCGGGGCCGGTAACGATGGCGAAGACTGCCAGCGCCGTGCGGAACGTCCGCACACAGTTTGCGGAAGCCTGGGAACGCCTGAACGAGGACATGGCCGCGTACATGAGCGTGATCATCATGGTGCTCGCCAGCACGGCATCCCTTGTCGCTGTCACACTACTGCCGCGCTTTGCTGAGGACACGCTCGGTATCCCCGTACGGAACGCGATTTTCGTGTTTCTGCCAGCGGCGATCGGCATCGTTGTTGGCCTGCGCCTGGTCCAGTTGCTAGAGCGCTGGATACCCAAGGCGTGGCTCGTCGGGGTCGCATTCGCATTGCTGGCCGCTTCGTTCGGATGCCTCGCCTTGACCGTTCCATTCGCCGGAATGCTGGAGGACCTCAACCCGTTAAGCGCGTTCGACCCCGGACCGTTCGGCGACACGACGGCGCGCATCGTCGTGACGATTGTTTTCTCGGCCATGGCGGCGTTCTCGATCTCCGTCATCAGCGTGGCCAGCCGTTCGCTCGTCAACGAGCGGCTGCCGTTGGAGGTACAGGGGCGCGTGTTCGCGGCCCAAGTCGTCCTCACCAACCTAGCCTCCATTCCACCAATTCTCTTGGCCGGCTTCCTCTCCGAGGTGTTTGGAGTGG
>QIFC01000084.1 GCA_003228685.1 Chloroflexota bacterium | reverse complement strand
CGGCTACCGGACCCCGCAGCAGTACCTCCGAGAGCTTGCCCGCGCGGGCAAGGCCTAACGCAATGTGTCACCAATGTACTGAACGAGTACACCGGCTTGACCGCCGATGTGTATAGATGGTCTAATGAATTGGAACAGGCTACGAGTAGAGCGCCGATTTGGAGGGAGCTTCGTGGCAACAGTAAGTGAATCCGGTGAGCGATCGCTCACCAGCACGGTCACCCATTACCTCTCCAAGGTTCCCCTCCCCCAGGGTCATATCACGCGCTTCGCCTTCGAAGCCTGATCGCGGTTGCGTACGTGGCGTACCAGCTCGTGAGGGGCGTGGTAGAAGGCGGCCGTGTCGAGGCCGCCTTCAGTAACGCGAACGCGCTCATCCGATTTGAACGCTCCGTGGGCATCTTCTGGGAGGTTCAACTCCAGGGGCTAATCCTGAGCAACAGCTTCCTTATCGACTTCTTCAACTGGATCTACATCTGGGGCCACTTGCCGGTCGTCGGTGTGCTGGCGATCTGGATCTACATGTTTAGACGCGGCGCGTTTGCTCGCTATCGAAACGCGTTCCTCATATCGGGGGCAATCGGGCTCGTATTCTTCACAACGCTCCCCATGGCGCCGCCTCGCTTCCTGCCAGAGTTCGGCTTCACCGACACCATCGCGCTCTACGACAACGTGTATCGCGCGCTCCAAAACCCCGCGTTCGTGAACCAGTACGCCGCCATGCCCAGCCTGCACCTTGGCTGGAACCTCCTGGTGGGGCTCGCCATCTTCGAAACCACGAAGGCGTGGTGGGCGCGGGCATTCGGCCTCCTGCTGCCAATACCGATGCTGGTCGCCATCATCCTTACCGGCAACCACTTCGTCCTCGATGCTGTGGCCGGTGTGGCCGTCGCGCTGGCCGCTCTCTGGCTGGCTGGATTCCTGAACCGCCGCTTCGCCGGGACGCGCATTCACGCAGTCCTGGTCTAACTAAGACCCGCCTTTAGCTCCGCCAGTAGCTCCAGGTTCTTGCTGTTAACACCGTTCAAGCCGCTGGCGAAGGCCGCTTGCGCGTCCTCGCGAGTGTCCACGCCCCACGTCGTGATGTCCTCAACGCCCGCGTCACGCAGCTCACCAATCACATCCTTGCTCACGACCTCGCTCTTGATCGCGACCGCTGAGATCTCACGCTTCGCCAGCCGCGGGCGGAACTCCTCCAGCCGTTCGAGACTTGACACCGTATAGAAGAGCACCGCCGCCGGAAACTCCGGCTTGAGTTCGTCGAGGTACCACCAGAGGGGAGAGCTGAACGCCAGGTCGCTCACGCCCATGAGCTTCAGCTCAGAAGCGAGCGCGGCGGGCAGTGCCTCTTCGCCGCCCTTTAGGTCCAAATACAGCTTCCCCCGGCCGCTGGCAGCTCTGACGACCTCCGAGAGCACGAGCCTCCGCTTCCAGCCGGGGCGCAACGACCAGCGGTCCCAGAGCACCGGTATGGGGCCCAATGTCTTGTTGTGGCGCACTTCAAGCCGCTTCCGGTGGAGCCAGACATCGGCCTCCGCGTAGTCGACGCCCGCGGCGAACGCCTCAGCAAGAAGCTTGAGGTCGTTGCCCGCGCGGTGGGCAATCAGGAGCAGGGCCATGGGTCAGCCGCGAAGCTCGGCGTTGAGTTCGTCGCTCAGGCGCTTGAGGATCTCGCTCTGCGCCCGGGCCACTTCCTTGTCGGTCAGCGTCTTTTCCGCTGACTGATACGTCACCGAAAACGCCAGGGACTTCCGGTCCGCCGGCACGCCTTCTCCTTCATACACATCGAAGACCTCTGCTGCGAGGACGAGTTCGTGCCGCTCTATCAGCCTGCGAACGTCCTCCGCCGGCTGGCTGCTTTCGACCACCAATGCGATGTCTTGCACAACGGGCGGGAAGCGCATCAGCGGCGCATACGCTACGCCGGCCTGGACGGCAGGCAGCAAGTCGTCAACGACCAGCTCGAACAGGTAGACATCCCGATCAATTCCGAACGACGACGCGACGCTGGGATGCAGCTGACCAATGACGCCCACCCTGGCGCCGCCGGCTGACACCACGGCCGTCCGGCCCGGAAGCAGACCGAAATCCTCAGCCGCCTCAAACGTCCCCTCCACGCCTGCGACCTGTAGTGCGGCCTGCGCGTACCCCTTCGCGTCGTAGAAGTCGACAGGCTCGTCCGAGCTTCGGCCCCAGCGATCGTCACGTGTTCCCGTCACTACACCTACAATGTGTTCTTGCTCGTCCGGCAGCTCACCACTCCTTGGCAGGTAGACGCGTGAAGCCTCGAAGAGCGCGACTTCGCCTTCCCGCTGCCGTACGTTTGCGGCCAGCGTCTTAAGCACGCTGCCCCGCAGGACAGGGCGCAGATATTCATGTTCGGCGCTCAGGGGGTTGACCACCCTGAGCAGCTGCTCCAGCTGCCCTTCAGGCAGCACGCGCTTCAGCTCTTCGCTGGTCGTGAGCGAATACGTGATGACCTCCTGCATGCCGGCTGCAGCGAGCGCATCACGGAGGCGCTCGCGCAGATCGCGCAGCGGCTGCGGAATGGCCGGCGGGATATCGCCACCCAGGTTCTTCGTCGGGATCTGGTCGTAGCCAACGATCCGCGCGACTTCCTCGGCGATGTCGTCCGGGATATCGACGTCCGTGCGCCAATACGGGACGCGCACCTGATAGTGCTCCGGCGGCTCCCACTTGCAGCCGAAGCCCAACGATGTCAGCGCTTCGCGCACGGTAGAGGTGGGCAGATCGATCCCGAGTACTTGCTCGAGCCGGCGTCTCGTCACGTCGATGCGGATTTCCTTCACCGGCGCCGGGTAGTTGTCGACGAGCCCATGCAGGGCCCGGCCGCCGGCCAGCTCGACGAGGAGCTTCGTCGCGCGCTGCGCGGCGACCATCGCGAGTTCAGGACTCAGCCCCTTCTCGAACCTGGCTGACGCCTCCGTCCGCGACTTGAGATGAGACGCGGTCCGGCGGATGTTGGGCGCGTGGAATGTTGCCGACTCCAGCAGGATCGTCTGTGTCTCTTCGGTCACCTCAGACTCGGCGCCACCCATCACGCCCGCGAGCGCGACCGGCTTCTTCTCATCGGCGATCACCAGCATATCCGCCGTAAGCTCGCGCCGTTCGCCGTCGAGGGTAATCAGCTTCTCGCCCTCCTTGGCCCGCCTCACGATGATCTTCTCGCCACCGACCGTCGAGAAATCGAACGCATGGAGCGGCTGGCCAACTTCCAGCATGACGTAGTTGGTGATGTCGACGACGTTATTGATCGGCCGCATCCCTGCGGCGTTCAGGCGCTCCTGCATCCAGCTCGGCGAGGGGCCGAGCTTCACCCCTTCAATCACGGATGCGACATACCGAAAGCAGAGGTCCGGGTCGGCGATCTCCACGGAGACTCTCGCGGGCGCCGGATCGTCTAGTTCTTCGTACGTATGCTCCGGCTCGCGAACGACTGTACCGGTCAGCGCCGCCACCTCTCGGGCAACGCCGAGCATTGAGAGCCAGTCCGGACGGTTCGGCGTGACGTCCAGATCGAGGATGGAGCCGCCGAGGTACTGCGAAAGCGGCGCGCCGACAGGCGCGCCGGCGTCAAGGACGAGGATCCCCTCGTGTTCGCCGGAGAGACCCAGCTCTTTCTCTGAGCAGACCATGCCCGACGACTCGACGCCCCGGATCTTCGCCGGCTTGAGAACGGCCGATTTCCCGCTCCGGCCATCGATCAGGCGAGCGCCCGCCCTGGCGAACGCGATCTTCTGGCCGACAGCCACGTTGGGCGCGCCGCAGGCCACCGTCAGCGGATCATCACCACCGTAGTCGACGGTCGCGAGCCGCAGACGGTCCGCGTTCGGGTGCGCATCGACGGACAGCACGTGGCCGACCGTGATGAACTCCTCGTCCCAGTCGCCGCCAACACGCTCGATGCGCTCCATCTCAAGGCCGGCCATAGTCAAGCGGTGGCCAACCTCCTCAGGGCCGAGGTCGATGTCAACGTATTCGGCGAGCCACTTAAATGATACGCGCATAGGAGGTCAGAATTGTTCCAGAAAGCGCAGGTCGTTCTGGTAGAAGCGGCGGATATCTTCGATGCCGTGCAGCAACAGCGCGATTCGCTCCGCGCCCATGCCGGCCGCGAAGCCGGTGACGCGGTCGGCATCGTAGCCCATGTTCGCCAAGATCTTAGGGTGGACCATCCCCGCCCCCATAATCTCGATCCACCCCTCCCGGTGGCATGTGCGGCAGCCCCTGCCACCGCAGAGGAAGCAATCGATCGCCATGTCCACGCCCGGCTCCACATACGGGAAGTAGTCGCAGCGGAAGCGCACCTTCCGCTCCTGGCCGAACATACGCTTGGCGAACTCGAACAGCGTTCCCTTCAGGTCGGCCAGGCTGATACCTTCGTCGACCGCCAATATCTCGATCTGCGTAATCATCCACTCGTGCGTCGGGTCCGTCGCTTCGTTCCGATAACACTTCCCCGGCACGACCACGCGAATGGGCGGCTTGTGCTCCTCCATAAACCGCACCTGGTTAGGCGACGTGTGTGTGCGCATCATGAACGGATAGACGCCGTCGCGCACGTAGTCGACGTAGAGCGTGTCCTGCATGTCGCGCGCCGGGTGGTCGCGATCCAGCAACAGCGCCTCGAAATTGTAGTAGTCAGTCTCGACCTCGGGGCCTTCAGCCACCGAGAAGCCGAGCGAGACGAAGATATCGACGACCTGCCGTAGCGTCTGTGTGATCGGGTGCAACCGCCCGACTCGCTTCGAGCGGCCCGGCAGCGTCACGTCTATCTGGCCTTCTTGGATCGTCGCGGCAATACGCTGCCCGTGGAGGTCGCTGAGCTTCTCCTCCAGCGCCGCCTCCAGCTCTGCCTTAAGCTTGTTCGCCTCCCCACCGATGCGACGCCGTTCTTCCATCTCCAGGCTGCCTAGCCGGCGCAGAACGGATGTCAGCGTGCCCTTCCGCCCCAGATGTGCCACTCGCCAGGCTTCCAGCGCCGCCTCGTCGGTAGCGGCGTCCAAGCCGGCCCGCGCCTTCGCGGCCAGCTCTTCCAGGTTGATCGTCTCGGCGGTCATGTACCGCATCATAGGCAGCCAGCGCGGATGCGGTCAAACGAAACAGGATGGGAGCACCCCACTGCCGGTCTCGCGGCAGTCGCCGATAGGGAATGCAGACACATAGCGGTCTTAGGGAAGCCGCGCCCTGGTCAGGAGGGAATGTCAAGACGAGACGCACTCCGGCACGACGACTATTGCTGCGACGGTCGCCACAGCGCTGGAGCAGCAAAGGTCGAGAGTGAGCACGTCTCTCCCTCGTCCTTCCCGGCTAGACCTCTATGGTCTGCGAATCGGGTCGCGCTTGGTCCTCGGCGCGCTCTCTGGCCGTAACTAACAGGCCATGCGTCATGTCTTGGAGGTCGTCAATCTCGTCCGCCGACAAGTCATCTATGCGCTGTAGGTAGTAATTGATCGTGTCGACCACCTGGCGCTTCGGCTTCCGCCACGTCAGGATGAAGTAGGAACTGAAGGCCGCTAAGACGCTACCGAAGAAGAGCCCCACGGAGAGCACGGTGTAAATCGACCCGGCGATTCGCCCGCCCACCGTTTCGACTACCACGCCGCTGTGTCCGGCCGTGCTGAACGCAGAAACAGCCCACCAGAGACCGACCCAATAGCTGTTCATGTCGGCGCTATCCGCCGTCTGTTCGAAGAGCCACACAGGAATGGGTCCTAGAACAACGAGGACCGCGAGAGCACCGATGAACCACAGGACGGGCGTCTGCTTGCCGATATCCACGAGCATCTGGATGCCTTCGGACACCGGCGTCGAGGCCCCGCGTTCGATGATGGGGAGCCGTGTGCGCCGTGTGCGCATTCGAAGGACGCGGTCACCCGGCTTCACAGTCCTTACTGGTCGGGCCTTATCGTGGCCGTTCGGATCGTAACCCATCGACTTTGGTATACCATGATAAATAACTATAGTGCAATATCTCGATAGAAAGATATAGCTAGATAACTACCTGCCAAGAGTAACGATCTGCTACCATGGGCTAACGCCTGTAGTCAGAGGAGATTCAGTTGAAGCACCCCCTGCGCCTCTTTAAGGCCGAGCTATTCAAGGCTCTGGCCCACCCTGGCCGACTCAAGATGCTGGAAGCGCTCAAGGAGGGAGAGAAGACTGTAGGCGAACTGCAGGAGCTTCTAGATTCGGAACCCGCTAGCGCCTCCCAGCATCTCGCTCAGCTGCGACACAAGAACATTGTCCACGCCCGCAAGGAGGGGACGACCGTATTCTACTCAGTGGCAGATCGTCGACTGTTCGACATTCTTGAAGCTGGAAGAGCGATGTTCGACAACCATGTGTCTCGCTCGCAAGAAGCACTTGATGGGGACAGGGCAGAGGCCAGCTCCGTCCGGTAGCTGCGGCTCCCTCGTCGCAAGCTGCTAGCCACTTTCCAAACACACCCGTTAGCGCACCGCGTCAGCGTGTATTAGGCACGTGGGAAGCGTTCCGCGAATGAATCACTCTCCGCGCTGATGGGCGTGACCGAATCCGTGGAACATGACGGCGCCAGACGGAACGAATCGACCTACCGAACGTCATACTAGGAGTCATACTGCAGTTCGGCCACGATTCCGGGTGACCTGCGAGTTACCTTAGCAAAATCTTCCGTTCTGCTGGCTCGGTGACGACAGTCTTCGCAGCTCCGGCGTTGATCGGCGGATCGCTATCTCCTACCATGCTCGGTGAGGGCAGCAGACTGAGCAGCCAAATATGAGCGAAGACTCGAGCGAACGGCGCCCTGTGCGCCGCCCTGATCATGGTCGCCGTCTTCGGCGGCTTCGCCATGGCGACCTGGTGGGCATGCAGCAGTTTGGCTTCGGACTGGCGGCCGCGATCTTCCTAGATGCGACGCTCGTACGGACGATTCTGGTGCCGGCCAGCATGCGGCTGCTGGGAGATTGGAACTGGTACTTCCCCAACTTCCTGAGTTGGCTCCCGGACCTGCGCGTGGAGGAGCCAACAGCTCAGGCGGGCGTTCCCGCCGCTGTGCCAGCGTTCGGAGCCGACTGAGCAGTAGGTGAACAGCGCTCGGAAGAGGACGGCTACAGCCGTCCTCTTCTTGATCCGGCTGCTTGGCTGCAAGGGCCGCGCCCTCGCCGACATCCTCTCTTTGAGAACAGATGTCAGCGTGCCTTCCCGCGGTTCCGAACCAAGCAACGGTACCTCTAAAGGCCTGCGGTCTAATCCACGAGCCCATCCCGTACGGCACGGACTCCAGCGGCTGTGCGGGAGGACGCGTCCATCTTTCGGAGGATACTCGCCACGTGGTTTTGTGCTGTGAGCGGACTGATGCCCAACTCCGCCGCGATCTCCTTGTCGGCTTCACCGGCCGCCACGTGATGGAGGACAGTAAGTTCACGGAAGGTCAGTTCGTATGGGTTCTTGCGTAGCATCTGGCGCTCCACCTTCCCCTCCAGTTCTTCCCGCGCCAGTTGCGTCGCCTGCTCGGCGAGTACGCGATCGGTCACGTCCAGCAGGATCACGGCGCCGGCGTTCTCGCCCTTGAACGTCGTCATCGCTGCGGAAGCCTCCGCCCAGCGTACCTTCCCATCAGGCTTCACTACGCGAAACGCATAAGGAGAGGCGAGTTCCCCAACTGCCCGAGGGACGTCGAAGTGCTCGACCAAGGCTTTTCGATCATCCGGATGCGCCACCTCCCAGAAGTCTATCGTCTGTAGCTCGTCGAGACTGCGTCCGGTCAACCGTTCTCCAGCGGGATTTGCGTACACTAACTTGACGCCAGCAACGATGAAGATTGCTGCTTGCGACGTCTCTGCCAACTCACTGAACCGGACCTCGCTCTGCTGCAGCTCCTCTTCCGCCAGCTTTCGATCGGTGATGTCGCGAATGATGCCCATGCCGCCCACGATCTTGCCTTGCGCATCACGCAGCGGAACATGCGAACTCTCGAAGTAGCCTTCCCTGCCCGTCTGCGGGATCGTAAACGGCATCTCCAACAGACGGCCTGGTTTGCCTTCCAGCGCCTGCTTCATCGCATCGCTCTCCGATACATCAGTGAGAAAAGGGAAGACCTCGAAGGCCTGTTGTCCAATAACCCGCTCCTTCTCGAATCCTGTGATCTTCTCCATCGCCCGATTCCACAGCGTGTAGCGGATGTCCGTGTCGTACGCGAGGATGCCGTCCAAGCTGGAGTCGATCAGCAGGCGATGCCGCTCTTCGCTCTCACGTAGTGCTTGCTCCGCACGCACATTCCCTGTCACGTCTGTGCTGACGGCGATGACCGCCGGCCTACCCTGGAACTGAGCAGGGCCGATCGTCGTCTCAAACCAGCCCTCGACGCCGCTCTTCGTGATCGTCAGATGTCGCCAAGTTTGGTACAGCTCGCTGCCATCCAAGCATGCCTCGACCCGGCGTTCCGCCTCTTCCCGGCCATCGGGAAGGAACAGCTCCAAATAGTTCAGCTCTGCCAGTTCAGAAGCATCGTATTCGCTGCCCTCGACCATCGCGGGGTTTGCAAACGGAATCTTCCCGGCCTGGATAACGAGGATGGCGGCTGGGGAGGCTTCCGTGACGGTGCGGAGTTTCGCCTCGCTCTCCTGCAGCGCCTCCTCCGCCTCCCTGCGTTCCGTGATGTCGGTGGAGATGTAGGCTACCGAGACCACGTGCCCGCCGACGATGATCGGACTGAGCCGATTCGAGAACCACGACTCGCTGCCGGGCGGCACGGCAACCTTGTTCTCAAAAGTCTCCGTCGTTCGGCTCTCGAATACGCGCGCCATGGCGCTCCGTGCTGCGCCGTGATACTCCGGCACGATGTAATTGAACACGCTCGTGCCTATCACGTCTTCCATCCGTTGTCCGGACGAGACGCGGTTGGCATACTGTATCTTCTCGTCTGGGCCGACCAGGAACACGAAATCCGGAGCGTTCTCCGCCAGTGAACGCCACTTCTCCTCGCTCTCCCGAAGCGCCTCGTCTGCCCGTCTTCTCTCGGTAATGTCGCGTATGTTCGTCACCCGGACGGTGCGTCCCTCGTACTCCATCGCCTTACCGTGAGCCTGCACAGGGAAGATCGTGCCGTCCTTCCGAATCGCCAGGTGTTCATACGGTCTGTCGTTGCCCGCTGCGATCTGTTTCGAGACAAGCTCTCGGGACTCCGGCGCCACAAGCGACGACACCGATACCCCAACGAGCTCGCTCAGCTCATAGCCGAAGAGCCTCGCGAATTGTGGGTTTGCATCCAACATAATGCCCTGTTCGCTGATCGCCGTGCCCTCAATGGCACCTTCGGACAAGCGCCGGAAGCGCTCCTCGCTCTGTTCCAAGGCCCGTCTCGCTGCCTCCAGCTCGCTGACGTCGCGGACAAACGAGAGAAGCGCCGGCTTGCCCTCATGCTCGACGGGCCGGGAGATGGCCTGTATCGACAGCGTGGTGCCATCCGGCCGCACGATGTCGTACTGTGACGGGAATTGCGCTCCACCGGCGAGGATTTCACGCCTCCGTTCGGCGTTTCGATCGCGATCCTCAGGCACCAAGACTTCAGCCGGCGGCATGCCGCCCAGCTCTTGTTCAGATCGACCAAGCAGTTCGGCAAACCTCGCGTTCACCCTTGAGAACCGGTCCTCCACCACCAGGGCGACGCCATCTTGTTGGTTATTAAACAGCGCCTCAAAGTCGCGCTTCCGTTCAGTAATGTCCTCCACCATTTCGAGCCCGAATTCAGGTTCACCACTCTCGTCATGAACGACGGAAGCATGGAGCAGGCCCCAGACAACTTCGCCGTCCTTCATGATGAAGCGTTTCTCGATCTCGTAACTGGGTATCTCACCCCGGAACAGCTTCGCCGCCAGCGATACGTCTTTGCTGATGTCCTCAGGGTGCGTGAACTCAGGGAACGTGAGGCTCATGAGCTCGTCCCGAGCGTAACCAAGCATGTCGCAGAAGCGGCTGTTGACGTCTACCAGGCGATACGTAGCGTCGAGCACCGCAATGCCCAGCGGCCCTTCGTCGAAGACCCGGCGCAGACGTTCCATGTCATCCACTCTGCGACTCCTTTCGCCAGGCAAGAGCCAACTCTGAACCAACCAATTATACAGATATGGTCACCTTAATCTAGGTGCCACAGGCGATCTCAATCTATATGCCCGTCCAATTGCCAGTCCTCACTCATAGCCGCCAGAGGAAAGGTAGCTGGAATACGCTACCCGACAGGCCATACGTAGCTAATGTTGACTACCAAATTGGCCACTCTCAGTCATGCCACGAACATGCGCCTCCTTGAGAATTAATAGGTACCGCAATCGGTTAGCGGAAGCGAGGCAAGAATGAATCAGAAGGTACTAAGATTGCTCCCACCAACAGACGGTAGCTTGCCATTCGGGCAGCGCGTTGGCAGGCTCATTGGGCCACTCCCCGGCAACCTCGTCTACTTTGATTCCGAGAGCCGGATTCAGGGCATGAGCGACACCGCGCTGAAGGAGTTCGGATATCGGTTGGATGAGGTCCTCGGCCGTTCGGTGATCGAGTTCTTGCCGCCAGACGCGGCGACGAAGTGCCGCGTCAGACACCCAGACTTCTGGAGTGAGGGAGACATGACCCTCGAGGTGAAGGTACGGCGCAGTGACGGGGTCATCTGTAAGGTCCTTGCATCCATCACATTCGATCTCGATGACAGTGACGATGTGGCAGGGGCGATAGTCGCAGTGCAGACCGTGTCGACGGGTCCGCCGAACCTGTGGAGGGAGCGCAGGTCTGACTTGCCATATGGTCTGACTGATCGTGAACATGAGATCCTCGAGGCCGCGGCGACTGGCAAGACAAGCAAGCAGATTGGCCGCGAACTCAACATCAGCCATGAGACCGTAAACAGGCACATCGGCAACGTCTTGCTCAAGATGAAGACGTCGTCCCGGACTGGCGCGTGCGTCCGGGGGGTCAAAGAAGGATGGCTAGCTAACCCAAAGGCAATCTAGAGCGTGGCGCTGCTGCACGCAGGGCGCCGCTTCCAGCTCGATCTTGAGTTTGTTGGCCTCTCCGCCAATGCGACGCCGCTCTTCCATCTCCAGGCCGCCCAGCTGGCGCAGAACGGACGTCAGCGTGCCCTTCCGCCCCAGGTGCTTCACTCGCCAGGCTTCCAGCGCGGCCTCGTCGGTAGCGGCGTCCAGGCCGGCCCGCGCCTTCGCGGCTAGCTCTTCCAGGTCGACCGTCTCGGCGGTCATGTACCGCATCAGAGGCAGCCAGCGCGGATGCGGTCAAACGATTACGGGACAGGACAATCAGATCGACAGCGAAGTGCATGTCCAACGCCATACGCCGTCGGTTACCGCGTGCGGCGTCGGAGTGAACATTGTGTGGTTGCTACTCCAGACCCTCGTCACCTGACGGATAGAGCGAGACACGGATGGTGAAGTTCCAGTCAGGAGCTGCTTAACCAAGAGACACAGGATCTTCCGACGTGGCAGCCATCTTCTTGACTGCAAGAGAAAGGGCGATCGCAACGACCAAGATTCCCGCGATTACCGCAAGCGATACCGGCGTAGGAATCTTGTACACCCCAGAAATCAGCATCTTGACGCCGACAAAGGCTAGGATCGCTACTAGCCCCTGCCGTAAGTAGGTGAAGTAGTCCATGATCCCCGCCAGGGCGAAGTAGAGCGCCCGCAGACCCAGGATGGCGAATGCGTTGGACGTGTAAACGATGAACGGATCCCGCGTGACGGAAAATATCGCGGGAATTGAATCGATGGCGAAGACGACGTCAGTCGTCTCAATCACAATGAGGACCAAGAAGAGGGGCGTGGCCAGAAGCCGCCCGTCCAGGCGCGCGAAAAAGCGGTCACCCTGATAGTCAGGTGTCACTGGCATGAAACGCCGGAACAGCCTGATCACAGGGTTTCGTTCAGGGTGGATTTCATGCTCCTTCTGAGTGGCCAGCCGGAAAGCCGTAAATAGCAGAATCCCGCCGAAGACGAAGATCATCCAGTGGAACGCGTTGAGAAGAGCCGCGCCGGCGAGGATGAAAATAAGCCGCATAGCCAGTGCGCCAATGATGCCCCAGCGGAGTGCTTTGGGCTGGAGGAGCGGGGGTACGGCGAAGTATTGGAAGATCACCATAAACACGAAAATGTTGTCTACGCTCAGCGACTTCTCGATTGTGTAGGCGGTCAGGTATTCCAGCCCCTTTTGCTGCCCGAGGAAGAGGAAAACCCCAGCCCCAAAAATGAGCGCCACGGAGATCCACAGCGCACTCCAGATAAGCGCCTCCTTGACCGCGACGACGTGCGCCTTCCGATTAAGGACGAACAGGTCGAACGCCATCATCGTTGCGATGATGGCTGTGAAACCGCCCCACAGGAAGAAAGACTCTTGCGACAAATTTCAGACCTTTCGCTTGGGGCGGTCAGGCGTCTCGCGCTCGGGGGCGGTACTCTCCCGACGCGCAGGCTGTCGAAGCGATCTTCTTCGCCGGAAAACCGCGCGCATGACGATGACGAGAAAAACGGCCAATGGAAGGGCGAACAGCCCAGCCATTACGTCCACGGGCGTCACGCCAGTGCTCGTCCGGCTTCCGGCAACGTCTCGCTGTTGTCTCGCTTCATAGTGATGTAGGGCTGGCCTCTAGCGCGCATTCTTCTTCCGTCGCGGCTCCTCTTTCGGATCCAGAACCGACAGAGCACCGAGCAATGCGCGCACCCTGAACCGGGCATGCGGGCCACGCCTAAGCGGCATCGACTCGTTCACTGAATAGTGGTTCTTTCTCCCTCTGCGCTCCACCGACAGGTACCCAGTCGCCCGCAACTCGGCGATCACCGTTGCCGTGGTACGCTCGGACAATTCGAGCGCGTGGGCAACAGAGTGCATCGTGTCGTCGGGGTGATCCGCGATGTAGAGCAGAACCGTCCCATGATTGGTGAGGAACGTCCACCGTCCTTCCGCTGCCTTCCTTTCTGACTCCGATTTCTTGCGCTGTTCGCTACTCGTTGGCGACATCGCACCCACCTCCCAGCCTTCGTCAGCGACGACAAATCTCTCGTAGTTGACTCGAGCTTAAGTCGTATACGTAGCCAGTCACGACCACGCTGTCATCGATAAACGAGGAGCTAGTTATCTTCGAGACGTCTTCTCTCACGCTTTCATCCAGATCAGTGAACGCCAGAAAATCCAGCTGAGAAACATCGATCCGCGACTTGCGACGAGCCAGATTACGCAATTGTTCGTTGGTAACCCAGCCCATAACGCAAGCGGTATGGTGAATCACGAAAATTTCCGGTTTTTCCATGACGGTTACCGAGACAACCAGCGACCTAATCGCGTCGTCGGTGGCCCTGCCGCCGGCGTTTCGAATGACATGGGCATCTCCCGGTGGCAGTCCTAGCAACTTCATGGGATCCACACGATCATCCATGCAGGTCAGAATCGCCGTCCTGGCCTGGACTACTGGCAGAGAGCCGTCAATAATGTTCGGCACTTACCGCTCACCTCCTGTCTTCCGCCGGCGCATATGCTCTGCTTCCACCTAGATCACGTTCCTTGCGACTTCTTCTGTCGTGTAGCAGAAGGAGCATTGAACGACCTCAGCGCTCCATCCAAAGAATTGGGGAATTTGCGACGCTTACCACACCGTTTGCAGACCCCGAAACTTGCGCGCCGGCCGTCTGGTGTCTCAAGAACCCAACGGTGGGAACACCTGCTTCGCGCCTTGGGCTTCCCGCCATCCGGGATAACATTGCGCATCGCTAGCACCTTTTCATGACGGCGTTCGTCCGCGTCGATTGCGCCTTCCCTCTGGTCTACTACCGACTGGCGAACAGCCACCGTGTGGACGAACGAGCCATTTATATGCTACATCTTTCATGAGTAACTTCGCATATGATTATGCCATCGGCTAGCGGTTCGCGTCAAGGACACTACAGCGCCGCAAACCAGATTCGTCCGCCAAATCGGCGAACAACGAAAGGTGGTGACGTGCATGTCTGAGCACGTTTCGACGCACAGTGCTACAACCCCGCGCGGACTGTTGCCGCTTCTGCGTCCTATCCAAGAGTTTCTCGCGACCGAAGCCGCAGGAGGCGTCGTATTGTTGGCCGCCACTGTTGCAGCGCTGCTCTGGGCAAACCTGCCAGGAGGCGAGAGCTACGGCGACTTCTGGGGCGCGCATGTCACCATCAACCTCAACCTGCTAACGCTCGATCTCACGCTGACAAAGTGGGTTAACGATGGTTTGATGACCGTCTTCTTTTTCGTCGTCGGCCTCGAGATCAAGCGAGAACTCGTTCGAGGCGAACTCGCGGACCGACGCCGCGCCGCGCTCCCAATTATCGCCGCCCTTGGTGGCATGATCGTTCCAGCACTCATCTACCTGGCGATCAACGCGGGTGGGGATGGTGAGCGTGGTTGGGGGATCCCAATGGCGACAGACATCGCGTTCGCCGTCGGCGTACTAGCGCTACTCGGACGGCGCGTGCCGTTATCGCTCAAGGTATTCCTACTGGCGGTAGCTATCGTCGACGACATTGGGGCTATTCTCGTTATCGCAGTCTTTTACACAGAAGGACTCGACCTAGCTTGGCTGGCCCTAGCCGGTGCCCTCTGTGCCTTGGTTGTCGTCCTCGCGAGGTGGGGTGTTCGCGATGTGATCGTTTACGGCATCATCGGTGGATTCGTTTGGTTGGCTGTGCATGAGTCCGGAGTGCATGCAACCATCGCCGGTGTCATCCTGGGCCTGCTCACACCGGCTGCTGCACATTATGGCAGGGGAGATCTAGCCAATCGCGGCAAACAGCTCATTGCGACGTTCTCTGAGACCTCATCGCAGCCTGCTGCTCTCTCACGCGGCATCCCGGCAGCCGCGCTACGTGACTTGGAAGAACTCAGTCGCGAGACCCAACCCGTGCTCGACCGGCTCGAACACGCGCTGCACCCTTGGACGAGCTATGCAATTGTGCCGCTTTTTGCGCTTGCGAATGCAGGCATTGGGCTCAATAGCGACTTGATGCAAGACAGCCTAACCTCACCCATATCACTCGGCGTCTTGTCTGGTCTGGTCCTGGGCAAACCGCTCGGAATCATGCTCGCATCCGTGATTGCGGTCCGCGCTGGCGTCGCCGAGCTGCCCGGTACCGTGCGTTGGATCCAGGTGCTAGGGGCGAGCATCCTTGCGGGCATCGGCTTCACGGTATCGATCTTTATCACTGGCCTAGCACTGAGCGAACCTAGCTTGGTCGATGAAGCGAAGCTCGGCATTCTGGCCGCTTCGGCTGTGATGGGAGTACTCGGTTTCTTCGTATTGCATCGCTTTACACCCCCGGCGTTGATCGGCGGATCGCTATCTCCTACCATGCTCGGTGAGGGCAGCAGACTGAGCAGCCAAATATGAGCGACGAACCGGGCGAAGCCCGCCCCGTGCGCACCTTGAAGCCGGGCGACCGCGTGCTGCGCGTGCGCACGCGCCGCGCGGCGCTGCCACTGATCGAGCGGCGGCTGGAGACTCCGTTGACGGAGGGTCTGCGGCTCTTTCGGGACATCGCGACCGATACGCCTATACTCTGGTTCCTCTCAGCGCTTGTGGTGCTCGTCATTCTCGGCCCCATTCCCGTCTGGCTATTCGAGCGCACGGCAGCGAATGCGGACATGGACAGCTACTGGGTTGGCCTGTGGTGGGCGGTCTCCGCGTTCACTACTGTCGGACACAGCGGCATCAGCGTCGACACAACAGGCGGCCGGATCTTCGGCTCCATCTTCACTGCGCTCAGCGTGGGACTGTTCTTCGGCAGCGTGATTGCCGCGTTCAGCTCGTACTTCCTTCTCACATGGCGCAGGCCCAAGCGGCAGCTAGTCGACACGATCAACTACTACCTGCAACGCGTCGAAGAGCTATCAGTCGAGGAGTTGGAAGACCTCGAAGACATGACGCGGGGGCTCTTGCTGACGGCCAGGGAGCGAGTCGAAGCCCGGTCAGAGACTGACGAGACGCCCCCCGCACAGCCGTAGGCTCGCTTCACTTCGTTGCGTCCTTGAGCCCCCTCCCCCTTCGGCGGTACGATGGCCGCACACTGCTGACAACACTGAGGAGGAACGACGATGACCGTGCGTGGATACATCCTGATCGAAGGCGAGGTCGGCAAGGCGAAGAGCGTCAGCGAGGCAGTCGAGAAGCTCTCGCATGCCGATGCCAAGGTGATCGCGGTCGACACCGTGACCGGCCCATTCGACGTGATCGTGCAATTGGAAGCCGACGACCTAGACAAGCTGGGCAACTGCATCACGGACGGCATCCAGCGGGTGGAAGGCGTGCAGCGCACGACGACCTGCCTGGCCGTGTCGCTGGGATAGCGGCAAGCGCTCGGACCCCGTCGCATGGACAGCCCGGACATGATCAGCGTAGAGGACGCGCTGGAACGCATTCTCTCCTACTTCGAACGCCTCGAGCCTGAGAGCCAGCCGATTACGGAGGCCCTCGGCCAGGTGCTGGCCGAAGACGTCGGAGCCGACTTCGACATCCCACCGCTCGACAACACCGCGATGGACGGCTATGCCGTGATCGCCGGCGACACCACCGGCGCCAGCGAGTCCGGCCCCGTGCGCCTGAGCGTCGCGGGCGAACTGGCGGCGGGCTACCTCTACGAAGGCAGCGTGGCGAGCGGCAGCGCCGTGCGCATCATGACCGGCGCGCCGATGCCCGACGGCGCGGACGCCGTGGTGCCGTTCGAGGAGACCGACGAGGCTTCGACAGGCTCAGCCTCCGGCGGCGGCGCACCTCAGCCGAGAACCGAAGTCCAGATCCTGAAAGCGGCCAAGCCGGGCGCCAACATCCGTCGCGCGGGAGAGGACGTCCACAAGGGCGACATGGTCATCCCCAAGAACACCACGCTCAACGCGGCCCAGATCGGCGTGCTCGCCTCGCTCGGCAAAGCGCAGGTACGGGTGTACCGGCGCCCGACCGTCGCCATCCTCTCGACCGGCGACGAGCTGCTCGATGTCGGCGAAGAGATCGCGCCGGGCAAGATCTACGACAGCAACGCCTACAGCGTCGCCTCCATGGTCCGCGAAGCGGGCGGCATACCGCGGCGTTTGGGCATCGCGTCGGACACCGTCGAGGCTCTCTCCGCGAAGCTGCGCGAAGGGCTGGATGCCGACATGCTGATCACGTCGGCCGGCGTCTCGCGTGGCGACTTCGATGTCGTGAAGGACGTGCTTGCCAAAGAGGGCGAGATCGATTTCTGGACCGTCCGCATGAAGCCTGGCAAGCCGCTCGCGTTCGGCGCGTTTCCTATCGAAGGCAGAAAAGTCCCTCACATTGGGCTGCCGGGGAACCCCGTCAGCAGCATGGTCACGTTCGAGCTGTTCGGGCGCGCCGCGGTCCATAAGATGCTGGGCAAGCCGGATTGGGAGCGTCCGCGCATTTCGGCGATCGCGAAGGAGCGCATCACAAACACCGACGGCCGCCGAGTGTACGCGCGCGCCATCGTCACGAAAGAACCGGACGGTACGTACACCGCCTCGCTCACGGGGCCACAGGGCTCCGGCATCCTCACCTCCATGGCGCTTGCCAACGCCTTCGCCATCGTCCCCGAAGACGTCTCCGCTATTGAAATCGGCGACGACGTCGAGTGCCTGCTTTTGGACGGCTAACGCCGCCCAAGGGTCGAGGGTCAGGGGCCGGCGGTCATCCGAGGCTACACCACCGGACAGCAATTCCCCGTCATTCCGAGCAGGGCGAGGCCTGTCCTGAGCGCAGCCGAAGGGAATCTAGCCCCAATCATACCCGCCGGCAGTTGCAGCCCACCAAGTTCGCTTCAGCAGCTCCCCTCTCCCGTCAACGGGAGAGGGGCCGGGGGTGAGGGAGTCAGATCCCTACACACACCTGTGGTTGAACTGCAGAATCACCCCGAGGAAGTCGTCCGCCAGGTCGATCACGGCTGACCTTCGGTCAGCTTGGCAGTTGGGCTAGCCTTGCGGGCCAGCTCCCAACTGCAGTCCACCAAGTTCGCTTCAGCAGCTCCCCTCTCCCGTCAACGGGAGAGGGGCCGGGGGTGAGGGTCGCTACACGCACCTATGATTGAACTGCAGGATCACCCCGAGGAAGTCGTCCGCCAGATCGATCACGGCTGACCTTCGGTCAGCTTGGCAGTTGGGCTAGCCTTGCGGGCCAGCTCCCAACTGCAGCCCACCAAGTTCGCTTCAGCAGCTCCCCTCTCCCGTCAACGGGAGAGGGGCCGGGGGTGAGGGAGTCAGATCCCTACACACA
>QIFC01000020.1 GCA_003228685.1 Chloroflexota bacterium | reverse complement strand
GTACAACTGGAAGCGGAAGTACGGTGGCATGGGGGTGAGCGACGCCCGGCGGCTGCGGCAGCTGGAGGAGGAGAACGGCCGGCTGAAGCGGTTGGTGGCCGACCTCTCCTTGGACAACCGCGCGCTCAAGGACGTGCTGGCAAAAAACTTCTGACGCCTGCCGCCCAGCGGCAGGCGGTGCGTTACTTGGAAGCGTCTCAGACGTGCTCCGAACGCCGCGCCTGCGGCCTGGTGGGCATCAGCCGGTCGAGCGCGCGCTACTGCGGCCAGGGCCGCCGCGATGACGCCGCCCTCAGGGCGCGTCTGCGGGAGCTGGCGGGGGAACGGAGGCGGTTCGGCTACCGGCGGCTGCACGTGTTGCTCTGTAGGGAGGGCTGGACAGTGAACCACAAGCGGGTCTACCGGATCTATCGGGAAGAGGGCCTCATGGTGCGCAAGCGCACGCGCAAGCGGGTGGCGCGCGAGCGGCTGCCGGCCACGGCCCCGGCAGGACCGGATCAGTGTTGGAGCCTGGACTTCGTGAGCGATGCGCTCCACTGGGGGCGGAAGATCCGGATGCTCACCGTCGTGGACGCCTTCACCCGAGAATCGCTCGCGATCGAGGTGGATACGTCGCTGTCGGGCGTACGCGTGGCACGGGTGCTGGACCAGATCATCACCAGACGCGGCGCGGCGCCGGAAGAGATCACGCTCGACAACGGACCGGAACTGACCAGCAGAGCGCTCGACCAGTGGGCCTACGGGCGCGGTGTCCGGCTGCGCTTCATCGAGCCTGGCAAGCCCGTGCAGAACGCCTACATCGAGAGCTTCAACGGCCGCCTCCGCGACGAGTGTCTCAACGAGCACTGGTTCCAGACCCTCTCGCACGCCCGCAGCGTCGTGGAGGAATGGCGGATCGATTACAATCAACACCGTCCGCACAGCTCGCTCGGGTACCTGAGCGAGCACGGAAGAGTTCCGGACGGACTGGACTACGCGGTTAGCCCCGGCCGGACTGTCATAAAGACTGGACCAGTTTTCGGGGGCAGGTCAGGAGAAGCGAAGCGCTGCCCTCTTTGGGGCACCTTCTCCAAGCTAGTCCTAAGGATTAGCCAGCGCGACGAACGCGCAGCCCGACAGGTCCGCCAGACACACCAGCCCCGGCCAGATCAGCGAGACGGCTGCCGGTAAATCGCCCGTGCCGCCCAGTACGCCGGCGCCAGCCGGCGCGGCCACGTACGCCGTTGCGGCCTGCGGCACGTCGCCGGTCCAGTAGCGGACGTCCGGCTGCGCGATCAGGTTCTTCACCCAGTGCGAGCGACGGCCCCGCACGGTGCTGACGATCAGGCAGTCGTCGAGAGCGGCGGCTACGACAGGCGTGCGATGCGTTCGCCCGCTTCGCCAGCCTGTCGTCTCCAGCACGATCAGGCCGGCTGGCCATGGTCCTAGCGCGCCGGGCGCCAGCGCCCCTGACTCGGCTAGCGGCGTCAGCAGGCTGTTCAGCGCTTGGTAGTAGACCGACTCGAGCGTCGCCGTCGCCATGCCGCTCTACTCCTTCTGCCGGCGGGGACGGTCGAGGTCCGTGGTATCAAGCAGGACTGTGACCGGGCCATCGTTCTCCAGGCTGACCTGCATGTAGCTGCCGAAGCGCCCAGTCTCGACCGGCACGCCCAGGTCGCGCATCGCCTGTGCGAAGGCATCGACGAGCGGCGCGGCATCGTCGGGCGAGGCCGCCGCGACGAAGCTGGGCCGCCGGCCCTTGCGAACATCGGCCAGCAGCGTGAACTGGCTGACGACGAGCGCCTCGCCACCGGAATCGAGCAGCGAGACGCTGAAGCGGTCAGCGTCGTCGCTGAAGATGCGAAGATCGGCCGACTTCTTGGCTAGCTTCGCGGCGTCCTCGGGCGTATCTCCGGCCGCAACGCCGACGAGCACAAGGAGTCCCGCGCTGATCGATGAGATCGTCTCGCCATCGACGGCGACGGAGGCGCGCGTCACGCGTTGGAGAACCGCGATCATGGGGAACTTAGTCGCTGGAGGCCGCGGCCGGCTTGGCGTCCTTGCTAGACGCGTCTGGGGAGGCGCCGTTCCTCGAGGAAGCTTTGCTGGAAGCGTCATCGCTCGACTTGCTATCGCTGGTCGAGCTGGACTCCGATTCGGCGGCGGGCGCTTTACGACTGTCAGTCTTGTAGAACCCGCTGCCTTTGAATACGATCGGCGGGGCCTGAATGACGCGCTGGGCCTTGCCACCACATGCGGGACACTTCTGCTGCGGGGCCGCGTCGAAGCCCTCCCGCTTATCATAATTATTAGAGCACTTGGAACACTGGTATTCGTATGTTGGCACGCGTTTGCCCTCTTGCTAGCTTCCCGTTATGTCCGACCAGTCTAGCGCAATGCAGACGCGAGGCACAGAAGATACACGCGCGGGCTAAACGAGCTTGACAAATTTCGGGAGACGTGGCATACTCGTACTCGATATCCGGCAATGAGGTTCCGGTAATGAAGTACGCATTCAGTCATATGAACAGCCCGCCAGCAAAGCGGGCGCTGACGGGCTGTTCGGTAGGAAAGCACTGAACGCCGGCTAGGCTAGGCCAGCGTCGGTGCACTTAGGGAGGGAGCGGCTCGGGCAAGAGCCGCTCCCACAAGAGACCGGCGCCAGGTTCCGACGTTCTCGCTCCCCGCAGATCCGGGAACGCGTTCGCCTGACACCGGGACTCCGCTTAGCGCGCATGCGCGCGCATAGCCGCCAACCACCACCACCACCGGAGAATATGAAAAAGCGACATGCGTATCAGTACGCCTGTCGCGCTGCAGGTGCTCGCCTATGTTGCTCTGAACTCTTCCGCTTACCCTCATCGGTCATCCTTGTACCGAACCCTACCCGGGGCTTGACGGCAGCACTCACTATGAATATGATTACATGAGTGCTGAAGAACGAGACTATTTACATGTTACCTTTACCATGGCTGAGAACTCGTGAATTGAATTGCATGTTCATAATTACGTGTATTATAATGCATGAACAGCGTTTGTCAACCCCCTGAGGAGAATTCTATGGCAAAGTCTTGGGGTTTTCTCACGAATCATGCGCACGTCCTGATTCAGATCGCGCGCGATCCCCGTTCTACAGTGCGAAGGATAGCCGCTGAAGCCGGAATCACCGAACGGGCGACACACACGGTGCTGAGCGACCTGCGCGAGGAAGGCATCGTGCTCGCAAGGCGAGAAGGGCGCAAGAACGTCTACCATATCGACCTGCCGAAGCTGATGAACGGAAGCCGCTGGAGCGCTTCTGCGATGGAGATTCCGCAACCGCTCATCGACGCGACAGTACGAGGCCTCGCCAGGGTGGCGACTTCTTCTCCAGCTTCCTAAATGCGCCGCTGGGGCTTTCTCACAACCCACGCGCTGGTGTTGATCCACGTTACGCAACAGCCGCACTCCACTGTTCGAGATATCGCCGCCGTCGTCGGCGTTACTGAACGAGCGGCGCACTCTGTGCTGCGCGACCTGAGAGACTCAGGAATCATCGTAGCCGAGCGCGCCGGGAGGAGGAACAGCTACACCGTTAGCTTCGAGCACTTATCAACATATCGGCGCGAAGGAACCGCCCCGGACCTGGTGCCCGATTCTTTCGTAAGCGCACTGATGGATGGGCTTTTGCCGCTCCAGTCTCCCGAGTTTCCACTCTTGGACGACGAACCGCACCTGATCAACTGATCTCAAAATGCTGCTCGCCTGGCGCGGCGTATTCGGCTAGCCTGAATTCCTTACCCAATTGAGCCGACACTTAGTATAGATATGGCAAATCTGATCACGCTCACCGAACCGCCGCTCAGCGCGGGCGGCCAGCGCGTCGGACTTCGTGGCGTGAAACGCTGGCTGGGCATAGCGGGCGACCGTATGCTTGGTCCCACGGAGGATCAAGCACAAAAGATCGACGTGATCCGACGCGCAGCTGTGTCCGGCACGATCATCGCAACCCTGCCCATCCAGCAGATGCAGATCCCGGGCTGGCCAGCGGTGATGGCCGCCTGCGTCGTGGCCCTGCTATATGACGTTCTGCTCGCCTGGCTTGTGTTCGTGAAAAAGCGATATTTCTTAGCGAACGTCCTGGGATTGTGCCTGGATGCCGTGATCCTGATGGGCGCGTCCCTCTACGTGTTCCGCGAGATGGGCGCCGTCGGCTCGACGTCCGCCATCTGGCTTGTGTTTATGATCTACATCGTCATCGGCGGGTTCACCCTAGCGCCGCTCGGCTCTCTCGCCTATACCGCGCTCTGGACTTCCTGGTTCGCTCTTGCCACGCTCATGTACTTTCCCGCCGGCACGCTCTACTTCGACCAGTTGCCGATCCGGCTCACGTTTCTCGCCCTCATGGGCGTCATCTCACTCGCCATGGCCAACGAACTCCAGAGGAAGCGCGCGAAGCTACAGCAGCAGAACCGGCAGACCATGGAAATGCTGGCGACGCTGGTTGAGGCGCGCGATACGGACGCAGGCGCCCATCTGCACAGCATCCAGGAGTTCTCTCGCGCGCTTGCCAAGCGTCTAGGCTTCTCAAATGGTGACGCGGAAGAGATTGCCGACGCTTCGATGATGCATGATGTGGGCAAGGCGAACATCCCCGACGCCGTCCTCAAGAAGCCAGGCAAGCTGAGTGCAGAAGACTGGCGGATCATGAAGGAGCATACGGCCTGGGGAGACAAACTCCTGGCGGAGAACGCGGACTTTGAACTGGCTCGCTTAGTGGCTCGGTCGCATCATGAGCACTGGGACGGCTCCGGCTATCCAGACGGCATCAGCGAGCTAGAGATTCCGCTGGCGGCCCGCATCGTAGCCGTGGCAGACGTCTACGACGCGCTGATCAGCAAGCGGCCGTACAAGGACGCTTGGTCTCCGGAAGAAGCGATACGGGAAATTCAGAACATCTCAGGTTCGCACCTGGACCCGCAGATCGTGGAAGCTTTCGTGGCGATGTATGTGGATGGCACCATCAGGCGCTTAGGTCACGTGGCGCCCGATATCCTCCTAGAAGCAGCTTAGCCGCCTGCCTGCCAGGCAGACGTCCACCCTCACTGAGCAGGGCGCTCGGACGACAGTCATCAGTGTTCGCCTTGCCCGCTCGTGGGGGCCACCTCATTCCCGCTTGCCGCAGCGCGAGCCTGTTGAAAGAATGGGAGTATATCCTTTCTCTCACGAATAGTCCAAGCGATCGCCAACAAAATGTACAGGAAGCCGAAGCCGACGCGGACCTCGTCGATCGGTATCGCAAGCTGGATCGCGAACAGTACAAATATTAGAAACGCTTCGCGAATACTGAAGCGAAGGTTCCACAACACGGCAACAGCGAACAGCGACTGTGCGGCCGTGAGGAACACTTCGTGCGCCTGCCTGCCCTCTACCGGGAGCGCGTCGAGTGTGCCGCCGGAGATGCTATACGCGATCGGAAGCGATCCAACCAACAGGGTCCACTGATTGACTTTGGAAGCGATCAACAGCGTCATGGCCGCGCCCGCCCGGCCGCGCAAGGCTAATAGTGCCGCCAGGATGAACTCCGGCGACTCCGATGCCAGCGGCGCGACCCACTGTACCAGCAGAAACTCGTCTATTCCGAACGACTCCCCTGTCTCTACAAGGCCGTTCGCGAACGGCTCCGCTGCCGCGAACACCACGCCCGCCGCATAGACGAAGATGCCGATCACCACAGCCCATTTGAGCTTTGGTGTCAGGGCCGCGATTGTAACCGCGGGACCCATCAGCTGGTGCTCGCTGGGAGGCGTTCGGGACGACATTACGAGATAGAGCCCGAATAGGCTGATCAACACAGCACTGTCAATCAGCGATAGGCTCTCCTTCAGCGGGATCGAGAAGCTGTAGAGCGTCGCGACGCCGAGGAAGATCAGCCCGATCGCATTCGTCTTGCCGACCGAAAGCTCCTGCTTCCGCGTCTTGAGCCAAAAGATGAAGAAGACCACAGGCCAGGCCAGCCCGATCAGCAGCCGGTTCGCTCCCGTCATGTTCGCGAGCGCTAACTCCGCCGGCCTCGCTTCCGTTAAGTCCAACATGCTCGGGTCCAAGCCCAGTTCGGCGCCAGCTTGCCACGCGAAATAGAGGTCCACGGCGTACTCCGGCAGCACGGCGATGATCGCCAGGACGGCCAGCGCCAGCGTTGCCGAAACGAGCTGCTCCGCCACCTCCGAGGCCCAAACCAGCAACGTCGCGGCCGCCATAATCGAGACGCCAAAGATCAGCGACTCAACAGCGGGGTCCAGGTGGATCTCCAGCAAGCCCGTGAGTTCGAGCGAGCGAAGGATAGGAGCGGGAGCTGCTATTGCCGCCGCGCCTGCGATCTGGAGCCAGTTCCTCGCGTGATCGACAGGCGCGACCGGATGATCGGTCTTGGCTTCAGACATCGCTACACAGTAGCATAGGCCACACTCATGCTACGTTCGAGCGTGGACCGCGCGTTCCGGCCCCTCGTTGTGATCTTCGCGGCGCTCACCGGCGCATTATTCGTCGTCGCCTGGTTCATCTCCCAGCGCGTCCTTCATCCCGCACGCAGGCAAGAAGATCACACAATAGCCGACTTCGATTTGCCTGCTGAGGACGTGACGATCGTCAGCCGGGACGGCACCCGGCTGGCCGGCTGGTACATCCCAGCGGGCGGCCCGCCGGCGCCCGGGATCGTGCTCTCGCACGGTCATGGGCGAAGCCGTTCGGAGCTACTGCCGCACGCGAGCTTCCTGCATGAGGCCGGCTACGCCGTCCTCACGTTCGATTACCGGCATCGTGGCGAAAGCGAGGGTAACGAGGTTGCGATGGGCCTCAGCGAGCAGGACGACCTGCTCGCGGCGGTCGACTACCTGGCTGGACAACCCGATGTCGACGCCCGCCACATCGGCGTCTTGGGCCTCTCCATGGGCTCGGTCGTCGCGCTCCTCGTCGCCGCGCGCGACCCGCGCATCAAGACCGTCGTGGCAGAGTGCCCGTACGCGACCGCGGAGGCGATCATGACACGCGCCCTCCAGCACTTCTATCACCTGCCGCGCTTTCCGTTCGCGATCGCGGCAAAGCGGTTCGTTGAGTTGCGGCTCGGCACGTCGATCGACATCGCCGACGCGATCGACGTGGTCCGGCAGATCAGCCCCCGCCCGCTCATGTTCATCGCCGACGAGGCTGACGCCGTCGTCGGCCCGGAGGAGGCCCGCAAGCTCTTCGACGCGGCCCGCGACCCGAAACGCTTCTGGCTGGCGCCCGGCGCCAACCATTCCCGAGGCTGGCAGGCGGCGCCTGAGGAGTACGAACGCCGTGTACTGAAGTTCCTGGAGGATGGCTTGCGCGCCGGCGAGTAGTGCTCACTGCCGGGGCCTGGTAGACACAAACGCGCCCCGATCTCTCGGGGCGCGTTGTTGATTGCTCTGTAGTAGCAGCTAGGGGATGATCACGGCGCGCCGCACCTTGGTGCCGGCGCCTTCCTTCTGCCATTCCGCCTCTTCGAAGGCCTTGTTGATGTCCTCCAGCGGGTACTTGTCATGCGAGACAACCTCCTCGTGCGGGTACTTGTTCTTGGTACGCACCAGGAAGTTCAGCGCCCGCGGGATCACCCACGGGTCGTACATCACAACGCCGACGATTTTCTTGCTGCCCCAGACGAGCGCCGATGGGTCGATCTCGACGGTGTTGCCGAAGCTGATGTTGCCGATCTCCAGGTACGTGCCACCGCCTCGCACCATCTGCAGGCCTTCAGGCACCGCCTGCGGGATGCCCACGAACTCGCCGACGACATCGGCGCCGCGGCCACCCGTGAGCTCCATCACCTTCTGCACGCGAGCGGCCACGTCCGGTACTTCGCTGATGTTGATCGTCTCGTCCGCGCCGAACTGCTTCGCAAGTTCCAGCCTATCGGCGAGCCCATCGATGGCGATCACCAGACCGGCGCCCATCTCCTTGGCGATGGCGCAGGCGTTCAGCCCCAGTCCGCCGGCTCCTTGCGCGACAAACATGTCGCCCATTTGCAGGCCAGCCTGGCTGAGGCCATAGGTCACCTGAGAGAGCGCGCAGTTCACGGCATCGGACAGCTCGTCCGGCACCTTGAAGACCCAGTGGCCGGAGCGCAGGTAGTAGTACGTGCCGTAGGCCCCGTTGAACGGGCTGGGGCCCCCGGCCATCGCGGCCAGCTTTGCCGGGCAGGACGCGTACTCGCCCTTGTTGCACTGGTAGCAGCGGCGGCAGGGGTAGAAGTATGCGTAGCAAACGCGGTCGCCTTCGGCGAGCGGCTGGCCCAACGAGTCGGTCGTGATGTCTGAGCCCAACTTGTCGACGCGGCCCGTCATCTCGTGACCAACGACGCCGCCGGCCATCGCCGCGAACACGGGCGAGTCGCCTCGCCAAATGTGCAGGTCCGAGCCGCAGACGCCGGCCATCGAGACCTTGACGACGATTGCCCCGGGATCGGGGTCCGGTATGTCGAACTCCTGCATCTCATAGCCCTGGCCTGGGCCCTTGAACACGGCAGCCTTAGCTGTTTCAGCCATCTCTTTACCTTTCTCTACGAAATCGCCCGCCACCAGCGCGGGCCTACCGTATCTTGCAAGCGACAGCTAGATATGTCAAGCGCGGCTCCAGTAGAATCGAAGCGATGCTGCTCAAACTCACCTTTCTGCTCTCGTCAGCACTCTTCATCGCCGCGTGCGGCAGCGGCGACTCGGAGCCGGCGCCAACGAGCACCCAACCGCCACCAACCGTCGTCCAGAGCTGCGACATCGACACTTCGTTGCCCGCCGCCGTTCTCGTTGCCTGCGAAGACCTGCTGACCCGCTCAGGGGAGACGCCCGACGAGGTAGTGTCGGTGATGTCCCGAGAGTGGACGGACACCTGCTTAGGCGTTCCGGAGCCGGGCGAGATCTGCGCTGAAGCCGTGGTGCCCGGCTACGAAGTCCTCTTCGCGGTGGGTTCAAACCGCTACACCTACCATACGGACGAGGACACGAACGTCCGCTTCGCCGGCTTCGAGATTCGCCGGCCCGGCGAGGACGCCGGCGCTGAGGTCGTCGCGCGAGGCCTAGGCGCCGTCGCCTTCGATTTCACGCCAGACGGCCGCCTCTTGTTCAACCTGCGCGAGTTAGGGGAAATCCGAGCCGTTGATCTGGCCTCCGGCGTCGCTGACGATGGCGCCGTCTTCGCTGAAGTCGAGGTCTTCACTGGCTCCGAGTGCGGCCTGATCGGCATCGCCGTCGACCCGGAGTTCGCCTCGAACGGCTACGTGTACGTGTACGCGACGCAGCCGGTGGCGGACACTGACGCCGTGGGCAAGCCCAGAGTCATTCGCTACACGGACGTCGATGGCGTTGGGATGGACCCTCTGGTGATCGTCGACGACCTGCCACGTACCAACCCGCGGACGTGCGCCCACGTGGGAGGCAACCTTCACTTCGGGCCGGATGGCTACCTCTACCTCAGCATCGGGAACAACGAACGATCTGAGGAAGCGGTCGCCGCCAATCTTGGCAGCCCGCTCGGGAAGATTCTGCGCCTGAATAAGGAAGACGGATCCGCGGCGCCCGGCAATCCGTTCGACGCCAACCCTAACGCGGACCCACGCGTCTATGCCTACGGCCTGCGAAACTCGTTCGACTTCGCGTTTCACCCGGTGACGGGCGAAATCTACGCACCGGACAACGGCCCCGGGAACTGCGACGAACTGAACTTGATCAAGGCAGGCCTGGACTACGGCGTACCCGATTCCTTGCCGCCGGCCAACGCCAATACGTGCCTTGGCCTGGGCGGCCAAGACCCGATCTACCTCTTCACGCGCGAAGGTGTGCCGCCTTCGGAGTTCGGTTCCAACGTCGCGCCGGCGGGAGTCGCATTCCTCCGCGACGGCACTTATCCCGGTCTGGGAACCGGCCTGCTCGTGTGCGAGTTCTTGACGGGCAGCCTGCGCTACCTGGAATTCGAAGGGGTGGGTCAGGACATCGTCTCGCGCGACGAAGTGATTTTCGAACCCTGCCGCTTCAATGTTGAGATCGGACCGGACGGGCTGGTCTACTATTCGTTCGACGACGCGATCCTGCGCTTGCCGCCCGCGGCCCTAGTTCCCTAGCGACCAGCGCCGCCTTAGCGACCCCGGTACTCAGGCCTGCGCTTCTGCGCGCAGCGAGCGGCCCGCGCTACCGCGGTAGCCGAAGCCGCCCGCGAGAAACGGCTTTCGCGAACTCCCTAGCGGCCTCTGTACTCAGGCTTGCGCTTCTGCGCGAAGGCGAGCGGCCCTTCGCGGGCATCCTCACTCGCCATCACCTTGGCTGAGAACTGGTTCTCCTGCTTCAGACCCTCTTCCAACGTCATCTCCAGACCGCGCAACGCGGACTCCTTCACGGCGCGCACGGCCAACGGGCCGTTCTGGCAGATCACATCCGCAATTTCGCGCGCCTTCGGCATCACCTGGTCCGCCGGCACCACGTAGTTCACGAGCCCGTGGCGCAGCGCCCACTCCGCATCGAAGTGGCCGCCCGTCATCAGCACCTCCAGCGCGATGCCCTTCGGCAGCATCCGCGGCAGCCGCTGGGTGCCGCTCGCGCCGGGGATGATCGCCCGCGTCACCTCCGGCACGCCGAACATCGCGTGCTCCGCCGCAACGCGGATGTCGCAGGACACCGCAATCTCCAGCCCGCCTGCCAAGCAGTAGCCGTTGATAGCGGCGATGATCGGCTTCCAGCACTCGAAGCCCCGCGTGATCCCACCGAAGGGAGTCCGTGCGATTTCCGGGTCGAGCTTCAGCTTGCCCGCCATCAGCTCGGACATGGCCACCAGGTCGTTGCCGGCGGAGAAGGCCTTGTCGCCGGCGCCGGTCAGGATCGCCACCCAGAGATCATCGTCGTCGTTGAAGTCGGTGAACGCCTTCTTCAGCTCGAAGCTCGTCCGGGCGTCGATCGCGTTTCGCCGTTCGGGCCGGTTCATCGTGATCAGCGCAATGCGTCCGTCCTTTTCGTACAGGATTCGCTCGTAGTCGTCGGCCATGGCAGTTCCCCTTTCGGTCAGTGAACCGCTTCGCTGTCGAGTAGCTAGCAGCGAACTAAGATAGCATCCACTAGGAGTCACGTCTAGTGCAGATCGAAGAGATCAAACGCCATCTGGACGGCCGCGTGGAGCGCCACAGCCTGCGCCTGGTTCTGCGCCGGCCACACCTCGTCGTCGCGTTCTATGAGTTCGCCCGTGGATTCCACAGAGACGGCTTCATCTTCCCGCGCGGCTCCTATACCTACGGCTTTTTCTGGAAGCGCCGGCCCTACGTGATGTATCGCATGCTCGATCCTCAGGGGCAACTCGTGGCAGACCGCTTCGATGTCGTGGAGGATGTCTACCTCGGCGAGCGCGAAGTGTCGTACCGTGACCTGCTTCTCGACATTTGGATCGACGCCTCGGGCCATGTTCAGGTAGCGGACGAAGACGAAGTCGCCGAGGCCACGCGCGAAGGCGCGCTCTCGAACGCTCAGCTCGCGCGCATTGAGCGCACACACGACCTCCTGCTCCGGCGGCATCGCATGATCGCAACAGAGGCGGAGCGGCTTCTGCCCTAGCCCTGCCTTGGCCTAGCCGGCTCCAGTCCTGATTGTGCTGATTATGCAAACCAACTATGATGAACCATCCCGCACATGGCTCAAGGAGCACCATGCAAGAATCCGATTCCGAAAAGCTGTATAACGTCGCCATCGTCGGCGCCACCGGCGTGGTCGGCCAGCAGCTCCTGCGCATCCTTGCGACGCGCAGCTTCCCGCTGCGCAACCTGACGTTATTCGCCAGTAGACGATCTGCTGGAAAGAAGATCGCGTTCGGCGAGTCGGAGATTGAAGTAGAAGAGATCGGTCCGCGCTCGTTTCGTGGCGTAGACTTCGTGTTCATTTCAGCCACCGACGAGATCAGCCGCACCGTTGGCCAGGCAGCCGCGAAGGCCGGCGCCGTCGTCATCGACGATAGCGGGGTCTGGCGGATGGAGGAGCACGTGCCTCTCGTCGTACCTGAGGTGAACCCGGCCGATGTCGTCCAGCACGAGGGCATCCTCGCGATCCCGAACTGCGCCACCACACCGATCGTGATGGCGCTCTGGCCACTGCATCAGCTCAACCCAGTGAAGCGCGTCATCGCGGCTACCTACCAGTCCGTCTCTGGGACCGGCAGAGCCGCCGTGAAAGAGTTGTCGGAGCAGACGCAGCGCGTCCTCGAGAATCAGCGTCCCGCTCCACACGTCTATCCGCACCAGATCGCGCACAACGTGCTGCCGGAGATCGGCTCGTTCAAGGACGACGGCTACACGAGCGAGGAGTGGAAGGTGGCGGTCGAGACGCGCAAGATCATGCACGAGCCGGAGCTTGCCATTTCGGCGACCTGTGTGCGCGTGCCCGTCTACGTAGGCCACTGCGCCGCCGTGCACGCCGAATTCAGCAGCCCGATGGAGGCCGAGCAAGCACAGGCGCTCTTGCTGGAGGCGCCTGGCATCACCGTCCAAGACGACACCTCGATCAGCCTCTATCCACAGCCCAAGACGTCCGCGGGACGGGATGAAGTGTTCGTCGGCCGCATCAGGCAGGACAGTTCCCACCCGAACGGCCTCGTCTTCTGGGCCGTCTGCGACAACCTGCGGAAAGGCGCCGCGCTCAACGCGCTCCAGATCGCCGAGGAAATGATCTCCAGGGGCGTAATCTAGAGCGCGTTATCCCCTCTGGTATAATCCGCCTATATCAGTGCTGGTGCCATCATGACAGAACTAGGACGCCTTCTTACCGCCATGGTCACGCCCTTTACAGAAGACGGCGGGGTGGACTACGCGGGCGCTCAACGGCTCGCGCTGGCGCTGCTGGAATCCGGCTCGAACGGCCTCATTGTCGCCGGGACGACCGGCGAGGCGCCAACGCTCAGCCACGGTGAGAAGCTCAGCCTCTTCGATGCGATCAAGCAGGCCGTGGGCGACCGCGGCGCCGTCATCGCGAACACGGGCACGCACAGCACCCGGGCCAGCGTCGATCTGACACGCGAGGCGGAAGGCACCGGCGTCGACGGCATCCTTGCGGTCACGCCGTACTACAACAAGCCCACGCAGGAGGGCCTGTTCCGTCACTTCGAGGCGATCGCCGCGGCAACTCGCCTCCCCATCATCATGTACAACGTGCCGAGCCGGACAAGCATCAACATGACGGCCGACACGGCGATTCGGCTTTCCCAAATCGAAAACATCGCCGGCACGAAAGAGGCAAGCGGCGACCTGGATCAGATCAGGCGTATCATCACCGAATCCGCGGATGGATTTCTGGTCTGGAGCGGCGCCGATGAAGACACCTTCGCGATCGTCGCGGCGGGGGGCTACGGCGCCGTGGGCGTCATTTCGCATCTCGTCGGGCAGCAGGTCTCGTCGATGATCGAACTGGCCTCTACGGACAAGACCGATGAAGCGCGGGCCATCCACGACCGGCTCGTACCGCTCATCAAGGCGCTCTTCACGGTCTCCAACCCGATCCCGCTCAAGTACGCAATGAATCAGATCGGCTTCCCGGTGGGCGGTCTCCGGCTCCCCCTATGCGAGCCCGACGACGAAATCGGCGCGGAGATCATGGCGGAAGTGCGCCGCCAGACGATCGACCTGGCGGTAGCGGTCTAGGCGGGGAGAGTGTCGCCGGCCGGGATCGACAGATCCTCGCCGAACGTCCCCGGCTGCAACCGGCCCTTGGCGTCAAAGCACTCATCGACGATTCGCTCCGCGAACGCTTCGCCCTGTTCGAGCAGACGCGATACCTGACTCAGGTCGCCGACGCCCGGCCCGCGTTCAATCCGCGGCTGGAAAAGCGCGATCCGCGCCTCGCGGCCAAGGCGGTCCATGTCATGCTCCACGCGCTCACGCAAGACGATATCGACAGTCCTCGTCACAACGTCCATGACATTGGACGGTTCCGGCAGCTCGAAGCAGTGCGAGAGATCGATCGCAAGGATCTGCTTCGCACCGAGGTCAACGGCAGTTGCCAGGTCCAGGTTCGCTGTCACACCACCGTCCACGTAGCAGACCCCGTCGATCTCGACCGGGCTGAAGAGGCCCGGTATCGCCGTCGACGCCAGCACCGCCTGCGACACGCTCCCTTCACTGAACACGTGCTTCCGCCCGGTGGCCAAGTTGGTCGCGGAGATGTAGAGCGGTACCTCCGTCGCGGAAAAGTCGTCGATCACGGTGTGCTCCGCAATTAGGTTCTGGAGGAAGTCGTTCTTGATCAAGTACCGCTTCCGCGCCGCTATTCGCAGCGCGATGCGCACCGGGTTGGCCCTGATGTAGTGCTCGTCCTGCAAGCTCCGCCAGACATCCGCGAGCATCTCTCCGCCCGTTTCACCGGGATGGAACGCGAGGAACGCAGCGTTGAGGGCGCCCACGCTGGTCCCAACGATCCGCGGCGGGCGGAAGCCGCGCCGAGTCAGCACACGCAGGATGCCCGTCTGGAGGGCGCCCATGGCGCCCCCGCCACTGAGCACCAGCGCAGGCTCTTCGTGATGGCCGTTGCGTCTGAACCACATCTGTCACTACTAACGTCGTTCCGCGCCGAACATTCCGCTATTGTGTCTGCTCCTCAAGGCGTATCTACACACCTATATCTCTATCTAGCCTCCTTGGCCGGAACGCCCCCCACGACAGGCCACATGGCTCTAGGCCGCCTACACAAGCGAGCAGTACGCTGGGGATGCAAACAAACCCCCATCCAGGGGGTATGGGAATGAAAGGGAAGGTCAGCAGGCACATGCAATCCGCGACCAGCAAGGCCGCGCTCAAACGGCTGAACTACATCGAAGGTCATCTCGGCGGGATCCGGCGCATGATCGAACAGGACACCTACTGCGTGGAGGTCCTCAGGCAAACGTATGCGGTCCGGCGAGCGATTGAAAAGCTAGAGGCGCTGCTGCTCGACGGTCACCTCCACACCTGCGTCATCGAGGGCGTCAAGGACGGCCGGGACGAGCAGGTGATCGGTGAGTTGCTTGAGCTGTACGAGCTAGCGAATAAGTAGGCCAACGGCCAACGGAGACACGGGGGTAAGGCTATGACAACTGAAACAAAAGAACAGATCACCGTTCCGGTAGGCGGCATGCACTGCGCCGCCTGCGTGGAAAAGGTGGAGAAGGTGCTGAAAGACCTGAGCGGCGTCGAGGAGGCCAACGTCAACCTAGCCGTGGGCAAGGCCAGGGTAACGTTCGATCCGCAGGCTTGCGGCCTGCCGGAAATGCAAGAGGCGATTAAGGATCTCGGCTACGATGTGCCCTGGAGCCGCGTTCAGCTTCTGGTGGCAGGGATGGGAGAGCCCCAAGACGAAGAGAACGTCAGAAGCGCCCTCGCCGAACTCCCGGGCATCGCCGGCGTCGAAGTGACCCTGGAAACCGACACCGTCCTGGTCGAGTTCTCTGATGGCCTCATCTCCGGCGGCCGGATCCGGAAGGCCGTCCGTGCGCTGGGCTTTGAGGTCACCGATAAAGGCGAAGGCGAGGACGCCTTGGACCGTGAGCGGCAGGCGCGCCAGCAAGAGCTTCGCCGCCAGACGATCAACATGTCAGTCGTCTGGCCCCTCGGCGTTCTGGTGATGATAGGTACCTTCCGCGAATTCTGGGGGCTGGCGGACTTCGTGCCGGCCTTCATGGGCAACAAGCTGTTCCTGTTCGCCTTGACCACGCCCATCGTGTTCGGACCCGGCAGACAATTCTTCGTTAATAGCTGGAACGGCTTGAGGCGGGGCGTCACCGACATGAACCTCCTCTACGCCACCGGTATTGGCGCGTCCTACCTGATCGCCATCGTCAACACATTCTGGCCCGACGCCGGCTTCGGCGGCGAGAAGGCCACCTTCTATGAGGCCGCGGCGCTGCTGACCGCTTTCATCGTGCTTGGCCGGTATCTGGAAGCCATCACTCGTGGCCGCACCTCCGAGGCGATCCGTAACTTAATGAAGCTTCAGCCAAAGCAAGCGCGTGTCGTGCGCGACGGCCAGGAACTCGACATTCCGGCTGACGAAGTGGAGGTGGGCGACATCTGCATCGTGAGGCCCGGCGAGAGCATCCCCGTCGACGGTACGTTGGTCGACGGCTATTCGGCGGTGGACGAGTCGATGGTGACGGGCGAGAGCATGCCCGTGGAGAAGCGAGCGGGCGACGAGGTAGTAGGCGGCACGTTGAACAAGACCGGCGTGTTCCGCTTCGAGGCTGCCCGTGTCGGCAGCGACACGGCCCTCTCGCAGATCATCACGCTCGTGGAAGAGGCGCAGACTACGAAGGCTCCGATTCAGGCGCTGGCCGACAAAGTGGCGGGCCACTTTATTCTGGGCGTACATGCCCTGGCCCTGGCCGTGTTCATGTTCTGGTTCTTCGTGGGCTTTGATCTGTGGTTCGTACCGGATAGCCGCTTGATGCTAACGCCCTACACGCTGGAGGGGTTGGGCGTGTTCGGGTTGGCCCTGCTCATTTCCGTCACGGTGCTGATCATCTCCTGCCCCTGCGCAGTGGGGCTGGCAACACCAAGCGCGATGATGGCAGGTACCGGCAAGGGCGCCCAATTCGGCATCCTGTTCAAGGGCGCGGACGCCATGGAGGCCACGGCCAAGATTCAAGCGGTGATCTTCGACAAGACCGGGACGCTAACAAAGGGCGAACCTTCGGTCACCGATATCACCGCGTACTCCGGCAGCGAAGAAGAGGTGCTCGGGCTGGCGGCGGCGGCGGAAAAGAGTTCCGAGCACCCGCTGGGTGAGGCTATCATCAACGCCGCCGAAAGCCGCGGCATTCAGATCGCAGATACAGAGATGTTCAACGCAATCCCCGGCCACGGCGTGGAAGCCCAGACCAACGGCCGCACCGTGCTCTTGGGCAACCGCAAGCTGATGGCCGACCGCAACATCGCTCTGGATGGCCTCCTGGCGGATGTGGAGCGGCTGGAGAAAGAGGGCAAGACGGTGATGTTCGTGGCCGCCGGCGGCAGCGTCATCGGCACTGTGGCGGTTGCGGACACGATTAAGCCCACCTCGGCCCGAGCGGTGAAGGAGCTGCAGCGCCTGGGGGTCCAAGTGGCGATGATCACCGGCGACAACCAGCGCACCGCCCAGGCTATCGCGAGCCAAGTGGGCATCGATCAGGTGTTGGCGGAAGTGCTCCCCCAGGATAAGGCGGAGGAAGTGCGCAAACTCCAGGACGAGGGCAAGACCGTCGCCATGGTGGGGGATGGCATCAACGACGCGCCCGCGCTAGCACAGGCCAACGTCGGCATAGCCATCGGCTCCGGTTCCGACGTGGCCAAGGAGACGGGTCACGTCATCCTGATCCGGGACGACTTGGTGGACGTGGTGGCTGCTATCCAAATCGCCAAGGCCACTATGCGGCTGGTGCGGCAGAACCTATTCTGGGCCTTCAGCTACAACGCCGCGGCCATACCTCTGGGGGCTGGCATCCTCTATCCCTTTGTTGCGCAGATAGTAAGCCCAGAGCTTGCGGCGCTGCTCATGGCCACCAGCTCCCTCTCGGTAACACTGAACACGATGCGCATGCGCGGCTACCAGCCGTCTATCAAGCGCGGGCCGCCAACGAGCCCGGCCGAGGAGCTGGTCCCTGAGCGAGTACCCGCAGTGGAGGTCGGATCATGAGTGCAGGTCAGGTAAGTCTTCTCCTATATTCCGCGATTTCGCTGCTGTTGGCCGGAACCTTCTTCATAGTGACAACGACCACCGGCGACTACACCTGGGTGGCGCGCGGTGGCGGGACGGGGTGGGTTTTCATGCTAAGCATGATCATCTTCATGCCGACAGTGACGCCGTGGGTCAAGAGAAGGATGGGATGACGTGGCGATGAGTTCCGTCTCAGTCATGGCGAACTCCCTGCGCCTTCGCGGGTTCCGGGGTTGGACGAATAGCGAGGAGCTGACGAGTAATGTGGTTTCTAGACAGTTCTTTTGACATGCACAACGGCGCGGGCTGGTGGATGATATGGGGCGGCGCGATGATGGTGCTCTTCTGGGGATCCGTGGTTGGCCTGATCGCTTGGGGCGTCGCCCGCTTCACGGGACAGCGCCAGAGCGACACTGACTCCGCGCTCGGCCTCGTGCGAGGCCGTTACGCGAGCGGTGAAATCAGCCGCGATGAGTTCGAGCAAATTCGCCAAGACCTCGCATAGGGGGACAACATATGGCAACATCACCACCGCCGAACACGCAAGAACACACGACCGGCATGATTCAGCACCGCTACGACCGGCAGGCAGCCATCTACGATCTGTTTGAGACGCCCACGGAGCTTGCCTGGCGGCGCTGGCGGCCTCGCCTGTGGGGACGGATCCCCCCGGGCAGTCGCGTGCTCGAAGTAGGCGTGGGTACTGGCAAGAACATCCGCTGGCACCCGCCCGAAGTCTCCATCACCGCCGTGGACTTCAGCCCGAAGATGCTCGCGCGCGCTGTGCCGCGGTCGCGCCAGCACGATCCGCCTCCAGAACTCGCCCTGATGGACGCCCAGGCCCTCGGCTTCGCCAGCGAGTCGTTCGATGTGGCCGTCGCCACCTGCGTCTTCTGCTCCGTCCCCGATCCTGTCCGTGGGCTCCGGGAGGTACGCCGCGTGCTGCGGCCTGGTGGACAGCTCCTGCTCCTCGAACACGTCCGCAGCAATCTCCCGGTGGTCGGGCGTGTGATGGACCTCTGCAACCCGGTCGCACTCGGGCTACAGGGCGCGAACATCAACCGCAATACCGTAGAGACCGTGAAGCGGGCCGGGTTCCACGTTCTGGAGGTAGAAGATCTGTTTCTGGACATCGTGAAGCTGATCGTCGCGGAACCCAGCACGTCCTGACCAGATTTCGGTCCACCTGACCCATGCCTGCCCCTCTCTGAGGGGCCAGCTACGTTTCAAAGCTGGAGCGGGCAACACAAAGCAGAGCCACAGCTGAGAGGTCACCAAAAGCCTTCACCCCAGAGCTACTAGATCAGACGGCGCTGTTGGCGTGCTGCAACCCCAAGGTATATGGTGAGCGGTATATGGTGAACGCATACTCCTACCCAGGGGGTGTGGATAAGGAGCAGCACAATGCAAGATACGACCACCGAGGCGGCGCTCAAACGGCTGAACTACATCGAAGGTCACCTCGGCGGAATTCGGCGGATGATCGAACAGGACACCTACTGCGTCGACGTTCTCAAGCAGACGTATGCCGTACGCCGGGCGATCGAAAAAATGGAGGCGTTGCTGCTGGACGGCCACCTCCACACGTGTGTGATCGAGGGCGTCAAGGACGGCCGGGACGAGCAGGTGATCGGTGAACTGCTAGAGTTATACGAGCTAGCGATTAAGTGAAAAATGGGCTGGTACGACTTCATCTCGCCGCTTTATGACATCGGTGCCGCCGGCTCCGGCGGACCACGCCGCGAGGCCGTAGCCCAACTGCGGCTGCAGCCCGGCGATACGGTGCTGGACGTCGCCTGCGGGACCGGGCTGAACTTTCCGTACATCGAAGCCGGCATTGGACCCGAAGGCATCCTGATCGGCCTCGACTTCTCGCCGGGCATGCTCGCGAAGGCGCGGCGCAAAGTGGAGCGCCGTGGGTGGGCCAACGTCCATCTCATCCAGGCCGACGCCCGCACGCTGTCCGAAGAGCTGCTGAGCGAACAAGCTGGTGTCGAGCGACTCGATAAGGCGCTCTGCACGCTCGGGCTGACCGTGGTCCCTGATTGGGAAGCCGTCTTCAACCAATCATGGGCCTTGCTCAAGCCCGGCGGACGGTATGCCCTCATGGACTGGTGGCTAGAGCGACGGAACCTGTTCGCCCGCTTCTTGGAGTTCATCTCTCACGGGGAAGTCGGCCGGCGCTGCTGGGCTCCGCTGGAGGAGAGCAGCGCCGACTATAGCCACACGACATTCATCCGCGGTATGGTGTTCGTCGCCGCCGGGACAGCGCCCGCTGCGGCTCTGTGAGGTGTGCTGGAGGGAGTACGGATGATGGAACAGCAGATAACTAGAGCTGTACGAGCTAGCGAATAAGTAGCCAGGCGCCGCTCCGGAAAGGAACCTCAATCGTGCCACATCACACCACGTCCCCGTCGCAATCGTCCACCACGAAAGGCGCCACGATGCCGGGCTGGTCACGATTCTATGACATCGTCGTGAAGGCGCTCTTTTTCGGCAGAGAAGGCAAGTTTCGCCGGACAATCCTGGACGAAGCGCAACTCGCCCCAGGCGAGAGCGTCCTCGATGTCGGCTGCGGCACCGGAACGCTCGCGCTGGCAGCAAAAGAACGCGCCGGCGCTTCCAGCACAGTACATGGCATCGACGCGACGCCAGGCATGATCGGGATCGCCCGGCGCAAGGCCGCGAAGACGAGCGTCAACGTAGAGTTCCAGGTCGGCCTCATTGAGGAGATCCCTTTCCCGGACGAGACTTTCAGCCTCGTGCTCAGCAGCCTGATGCTCCATCACCTGCCCGTGGAACTGCAGAAGACGGGACTGGAAGAGATCGGACGCGTCCTGAAGGCGGACGGGCGCTTCGTCGCCGTCGACTTCGCCGGAGGATCACACTCCCTGGTGGGCCATCTCTTCCCGTTCCTCAGCCACGGGCACGACAATGGCAACGCGGGCGGACTGGTCGGACTACTCAAAAGCGGTCCCTTCGGCAACGTTGCCGCGTTGCCAACCTCATACAAGCAGTTCACATTTGCGCGCGCATCGAAGAGTTAGAAAGACGCGAGGGTAGAGTCATGACAACTGAAACCAAAGAACACGAGCAGAACCAAGTCAGCCAGACGTTTGCCGTCAAGGGCATGACCTGCGCCTCCTGCGTCAGGCACGTAGAAGGCGCGTTGCTCAAGGTCGATGGCGTCGAAACGGCCGACGTGAACCTCGCTACGGAGCGCGTTACGATCTCGATCCTGCCCGACGTCACCGTCCGCGAGCTTCGCAGCTCCGTGAAGGCGTCCGGCTACGAACTGGCCCGCGAGATCGACCAGGATTCGCTGCTCGAGGATACCGAGGCCGCGGAGCGCGCCGCGGAAGAGCGTGCCCTCCGCATTCGCGTGATCTTCGCCCTGACGATCGGCTTCGTCCTCGTCGTTCTGTCGCAGAGTTCGCGCATCCCGCTGCTGGACGAAGTTCGGCCGGGCGCGATCCACATCGTCTCTTGGCTGCTCGCGACGCCTGTCCTGTTCTGGGCCGGCTGGCGCTTCTATAGGAACGCCTGGCAGGTCGGCCGTCACGGCACGGCCGATATGAACACACTGATCGCTGTCGGCACCGGCGTCGCCTACTCCTACAGCGTTTTCGCCACAGTCTGGCCGGAGCGCATCGAGACCGCGGCCGGCATCAGCGCCGACGTCTACTTCGACACGGCCGCCGTCATCGTGGGGCTGATCCTCTTCGGCCGCTGGTTGGAGGCCCGCGCCAAAGGCCAGACCTCGGCTGCAATCAAGCGGCTGATGGGCCTGCGAGCGAAGACGGCCCGCGTGATCCGCGACGGCGAAGAGCAGGACATACCGATCGATGAGGTCGTGGCGGGAGACATCGTCGTCGTCCGTCCGGGCGAGAAGATCGCCGTCGATGGCGTGGTCGTCGAAGGCACGTCCGCCGTGGACGAATCGATGCTCACCGGCGAGAGCCTGCCCGTAGAGAAGGGACCGGATGACGATGTCTTCGGCGCCACGCTCAACAAGACGGGCAGCTTCCGATTCCGCGCGACAAAGGTCGGAAAAGACAGCGCTCTGTCACAGATCATCCGGCTGGTGCAGGAGGCGCAGGGCTCCAAGGCGCCGATCCAGCGCCTAGCCGACGTCATCGCCTCCTACTTCGTGCCGATCGTCTTCGTGATCGCCGCCGGAACATTCTTCGTCTGGCTGGCCTTCGGGCCATCGCCGGCCTTCACGTACGCGATGCTGGCGGCGGTCGCCGTGCTGATCATCGCCTGCCCGTGCGCGCTCGGCCTCGCCACGCCCACGGCGATCATGGTCGGCACCGGCAACGGCGCCGAACAAGGCGTCCTCATTCGCGGCGGTGAATCGCTGGAGACGGCGCACAAGATCACGACAGTGATCCTCGACAAGACCGGCACGATCACGGAAGGCAAGCCCTCCGTCACCGACATCGTAACGGTCGACGGCAACTCAAAGGACGATCTTCTGCGCCTGGCCGCCAGCGCGGAGCGAGGCTCCGAGCATCCGCTGGGCGAGGCGATCGTCCAAGAGGCGCAGGGCCGCGGCCTCTCGCTGGCCGAGGCCGAGGAGTTCCAGGCGGTGCCCGGCCACGGCATCGAGGCGCAGGTCGACGGCCGCCGCCTGGTGCTGGGCAACTTGAAGCTGATGGAAGATCGAAACTTCAACATGAACGGCCTAGAGGCGCAGAGCGAAACGCTATCCCAAGAGGGGAAGACGCCGATGTTCATCGCCGTCGATGCGCAGGTGGCGGGCGTGATCGCCGTCGCCGATACCGTCAAGCCAACCGCCATCGAGGCCGTCGCGGAGCTACACCGCACAGGGCTCGATGTGATCCTCCTCACGGGCGACAACCCCCGAACGGCTGAGGCGATCGCCAAGCAGGTAGGCATCGAGCGCGTCCTCGCGGAGGTGCTGCCAGAGGACAAGGCGAACGAGGTGCGCGCGCTCCAGGCCGAAGGGCAGATCGTCGCCATGGTCGGCGATGGCATCAACGACGCCCCCGCCCTAGCCCAGGCTGACGTCGGGATCGCCATTGGCACCGGCACCGACGTGGCGATGGAGGCGTCCGATATCACGCTGATCAAGGGCGACCCCCGCGACATCTCGACCGCCATCCGCCTCAGCAAGCAGACGATGCGCACGATCCGCCAGAACCTCTTCTGGGCCTTCGCCTACAACGTCGCGCTGATCCCCGTCGCCGCCGGCGTGCTCTATCCAATATTCTCGAACACGGGCGTCCCCGCCAGCCTCGAGTGGATCTTCGGCGAGTTCGGGTTCCTCAACCCGATGCTGGCTGCCGGCGCCATGGCGATGAGTTCTGTCTCGGTCATGGCGAACTCTCTGCGCCTGCGCGGCTTCCGCGGGTAGACGGGAAGTTAGGGAGAACAGAGAATGACAACAGCACCACCGCCGAACGTGCCAGAGGGCAGGACTGCAACCGTTCAGCACCGTTACGACCGCCAGGCCGGCCGCTACAACTTCTGTGAAGCGCCTGCTGAGCTGCTCTTTCGGCGCTGGCGCCCTCGCCTGTTGGGACGGGTCCCCTCTGACAGCCGTGTGCTTGAAGTGGGCGTAGGCACCGGCGAGAACATCCCCTGGCACCCGCCCGATGTCTCCGTCACCGCCGTGGACTTCAGCCCAACGATGCTCGCGCAGGCCGTGCCGGAGTCGCGGCAGCATGACCCATCTCCTGAACTCGCCCTGATGGACGCCCAAGCCCTCGGCTTCGCGGACGAGTCGTTCGACGCGGCCGTTGCCACGTGCGTCTTCTGCTCGGTCCCAGACCCGATACGTGGTCTGCGGGAGGTACGCTGCGTACTGCGGCCAGGCGGCCAGCTCTTGCTCCTGGAGCACGTCCGCAGTGGCCTGCCCGTAGTCGGGCGTGTGATGGACCTCTGCAACCCGGTCGTCGTCGGGATGCAGGGTGTGAACATCAACCGCAATACCGTAGAGAACGTGAGGCGAGCGGGGTTCCAGATTCTGGAGGTCGAAGACCTGTTTCTGGACATCGTGAAGCTGATCGTCGCGGAGCCTGCCACTTCCTGAACGCCTTCGTGCCCTGTTCGCCTTGCCCTCCCCGCCCTCGGCCTCCATCAGGGCGCTTTGCTACGAACGTCGTCCTGGCGTCAAGGCCATCACCGCAATGCCAGGCGCGCGTGATCCTCTGGCGCTACACCACGTTGAGCGTCGCCTTCATGTTGGGATGAATAGTACAGAGGTACTGATAATTGCCGGGGGAATCGAACGTCAGCGCAGCGTCGTCTCCCGGCGAGAGCGTGCCGGTGCCCCAGCTTCCACCCGCATCCGTTGCGTCGTGAGGCGCGGAATCGCTGTTGACCCACGTCACGGTGGAGCCCTGCCGCACTGTGAGATCCCTAGGGAAGAAGTCGAAGTTGATAATCTCCACGGTCACCTGGGAGGCGCCCGATATCACCGGAGTCTGCGGCGCCTGGCTGCCTCCGCCATGCATCTGGCCTTGCATGCCGCCGCTGCCCATCATGCCACCGGCGCAGGCGGAAGCCAGGACTAGGCTGGTCAGGGCAACGACGATGAATAAGATCGCGACGCGCAGAGCGGACTTCGGACTGCCGCCAGCGCCCCTGCCATCGACAGTCAACCGTGAAGGCCCTGTCATGTTCTGGGCCCTTGAGTGCGAAGTCCCTGCGGCGCCACAGATGAGGGCCGCACATCAACCAGAGCATACCCAGCCTCTTCCCACCCAATCATGCCGCCATCCAGATTCCATACGTTGGTGTACCCTCGACTAACCAACGTGGATGCGGCGATCGCGCTCATCCCACCACTACGGCAGTAGACAACTAGCTTCGTATCCTGCTGGGAAGGCAGCTCCTGAAACCGGTCGCCGATCTCATCGTATGGGACGAAGAGATCGGTGTTCCCAATTTCTCCTGCGTATGGGATGTGCACATTGACGAAGAGAAAGTCTTTGCTTTCGAGCATGGAATTCAGGTCCTGTGGAGACACGTCGATGTAGCCAACATCGGCCCCCACATTCTGGCCGGCGCCGGTCGAATCTGTTTCCTCAGCGTTGTCCGAACCGCAGGCTGCGCCGATCGCGAGCAGCGCCGCAAGGGCTGCTACGAAGAGCCAAGGCTTCATGCGTGCAAGCATAGTTCAATCTCCTTCGCTGATAGGACCCCCGGCGACGCGTGACCAGCGTTAGTTCGTGCCGGCGACGTCTTGCTCTCGCTCGCCGACCGATATATACGCTATACCCAGGTAGAATTCGGTCATCTTTGTGTTCACGAAGTATCTGTCGATAGACTCCCAGGGGTGCCGGCTTCCCATTTCGAGTCTCACGGCGAACGGGCGCGTGACGAGCACAAGCAGTGGCACGAACCACGTGACAGGCCGTTTCGAAGGCAGCTTGAAATCTAGGATCACGCAGCGCTTGCCGGGCGAGAGCGCCTCGGCACCGTTACGGACAACTTGGTCGAACTTCGGGACCAGCGTGATGGCGAAGGACGAGATGATGCCGTCCACGCCGTTCGGGAACTGGTACTGAGCAGCATCGCCCTGCACCAGCTCAACGTTCGTCCAGCCCTGTTTCTTCACCCGGCTCTCGGCCTGGGCCAGCATCGCGTCCGTGAGATCGACACCGATAATCTTCCCGTCAGGCCCTACGGCCTTTTGCAGCAGAGGAAAGTTCAGTCCCGTTCCGCAACCAATCTCGACAACCGTATCACCACGCTGCAAGGTGAGCGCATCGACAGCCATTTCGCGATACGCCGGTTCCCTGAATCCGACGATGCGATACAAGTTCGCGGTGAAGTCGTACCGCTTGGCTCTCTGACGGTAGATGCCGGCCACTTCTTCTTTGCTCAGTACTTCCGGTTCATCCTTGACGTTCATTTTCTACCCTCCTTCACTCCGCGGTCTAGCCGTAGCCGCGTGCACCGCATCCGTCATGCCAGGCACATCAGTCTCGCCTCACGAGGGCAGCCCTGCATACACCACATCAGCATCAGCCCGGTCCTGCACGTGGACCCGGCCGGTGAGCCGCCAGAATAGCGCCCCCGCAACCACAGCCAAGCCCAGCAGATACACGAGCGCCACCGCGAAATCCGCGCCCGTGTCAAATCCGGGGGTGAACGATACATCCATCAGCACCTCCATAGGGGCGAAGCCCGGCAGCCCTTTCGCCCACCACGCTACCCCCTCGCGGACGAGCATCGGGTTCTGGATGAAGCCGAT